>CAYSFB010000005.1:0-20525 GCA_964430735.1 uncultured Planctomycetia bacterium
GGCCGACTACTCCCTCAACTTCAAAGTCGATGGCCAAACGGTCCGCAACGAAACGATCTTCTGGTATGAGTCCTCCTCCGGAACGAACGTTGTCAGAGCCGAAGCGGCAGAAACCGATGCCGCCACCCGCGAACAGCACACCTTCCGCTATGAAGGCACAACCCGCGGCACGCTTCAGTCCAAGACTTTCCTGGTCGGAGACCAGGGAGAAGAGAAGGCCGACTACACCCAAAATTATGGAAACGACGGAACGACCGTCAAAACGACCTCGGTCAACTACTACGAGGGAGACGGATCGGCGTCCTTGCTTTCGCAGCCGCTGGAGATACCGATCGACGGCGCGCCGATTTCCGTCAACGGAATCGATCCTGTGACCAATCAATCTATTTCATTGGGGCAGATATCGATCGGAGCCGAAGGATCCGTCGATACCAGCGCCCTCGCCGCAGGATATACCGCTGTTTATGATGCGGAAGCGCAGCGTGTCCGGATTCTCAAAAGCGAGGTTCAGCTGTCAGCAAGCGGCAAGACGGGATCGGGCATGAGCGCGATCGTGCAAATCGACGATCCCGCCAACCCGGGGTCCAAGCTCACCCTTGGAACAGCGGTGATCGAAGGAGGGCAAATTGTTTCGGATACGCTGCCCGATCAGTACATCGTCAGCTACGATCCTCAGAGCGGCCTCATCGGTCTTTCGATCGCTCCAACGCTTATCAATCAGACGCTTCAACCGTCCGGCCGGATTCTTGACGCTTCCAACAATCTGATCGGCACCGTTGCGGTGAATCCCGACGGATCCATTACGCCCAATCTCATCGACGGCTACTTCGTCAATGAGTTCACCCCGACTTCCGCCTATTCGGGCTCGATCAGCATTTGGAAAGCCCCTGATCTGAATTATTCGGTCTCTATTCCGGTGGGCCAGGGGTACTCTTCCAGGCTTATAACGCTGGATCTTAACGGGGATGGAATATTGCAAGCCGAAGAGAACATATTGGCTTCAGCTTATGTGAAGAACGGATTCCTGGATAACAGCTCGCTCACCAGATTTTATAAAAATCAGTCACTCACCGGGAATAACCTGCTCAGCAATTATTACTTCGTAGACAAAGGGGCAGGTGTCATCGATGTTGTCGAGTACACGCTGAGCTCAACGCCTCAGTCCAGCACGACCCGAACCGTTCCGCCGCAAACCACCCGGGTTACGATCAAGGACCCGTTGACAGGGGCTTCCTATACCGGAGACGTCAAAGTTTATGCAAACGGTAATGTCGAGTATTCCGGCTGGACGCTGCCGTCGGGAATCGCTCTCAGCAATGGAGGTGGTTTTGATCAAAGCGATCCGTTCAACTCCAGCGTCGACTACGACATCGTCATTGTCGACACCCTCGGACAAACGGCCAATCGATCCGCCAAGGCAAAGTTGAATGTTCCGATGTGCTGCACGGATTTGGTTCCGCCGACCGGGGTCTTCATGAAGACGGCGAAGTATTTGAGCTGGAACAAGCCCTTCTCCTTCGTCAAAAGCGGAATCCATTATGAGATCGATGTCAACCCGAACTCGGTCGGAGCGGACCATTCCTCCGTCAGTATCGTCCAACGCGCCGTGACCAGCAGCGCCTCCAAAGGCTTCTCTGGAACCACCCTTCCCGCAAGCACTTTTTATTCAGTGACGGTACAAACGCAGCCGATTGCGGGTTTGACCGACAGCCGGGCACAGATCATTTATTCCGCGCCCGGCCAAATTGAACCGCTGGTGGTCGCCACGAACAGCGGATGCAATCTGTGCGATAACACGGTATCCGGCAACACGGTCAATATGAACTTTTCGTCTGTGATCGTTGATGTTCCGGAGCATGCAAGAGTTCCGGGGCAGACGTTTAACGCGAACGTGCGCGGCTCCTCTGTATTTTTCCAAACCAATTTTGACGGGACTCTGTCCCAAGTGCCGGACACCTGGCCCGATATCAAAGCCGTACTGTCGGCCGACGGAAAGACGGCGTTGGTCTATTCGGCCAAGCAGGCTGTCCAGACAGCCACACATACGGTCACCGTCGGCTCGACAGCCGAGGTGAGACTCGCGGACGGTACGTTGATCGGAAGCGTCAGCGTCGAGAACGGCTACATTGGCGCGAGCGGAATCCAGTCCAGGTTCCCCGGAGACGCCGCGAAGGATCTTGCGAACCCCTCGTTGTTCAAAATCGACTACGACCGCACATCCAACCGCCTCACGGTGTATTCGCTTAAAGGCGCTTCGACGGCGGTTACGACGGACGCGAAGGCCGCCGCTGCAGCCACGCTGAAAACGGCTTCCGGCCAGATCATCGGTAGCGTCCAGATCTCAGGAAATGCCGTCGTGCTTCCGGATCCGTCGAGCCTCGCGTCGGATCATCCGCTGCGGAATGTCGTCGGTCAGCCGGTTTATAACGCCGCATCTGGCGAAGTCCGCATCAATTACAAAAAATTCGACGTCCAAGTCGCGAACATTCCGGTAGGCGCCTCCCGCGTCAGCGTGGAAGATCCTGCGTCGGGCGGGATGATTGGATGGGTTGAAGTGAAGGACGGGCAGATATTGAGATCATCGCTGCCGGACGGAATCGAGGCCAAAGTTTCTGAAGATGCCCGGCGGATCACACTCACGAAGACGGCCGGGACCGGCGTGCGCTCGGCCGCCGTACGCGCCCGTTTTGCCGCGGCCGATGCCGCGCTTCGAGTCACTTCCACATACAAAGGATCCGCCGGTCTGAAGGGCATTTATTACAATTCATCGGTAAACAATCTCAAGAGCAATACGTTTTTTATCGGCGATGTCGGCGAGGAAAAATCTGATTATTCCTATTCTTACAGGCCGGACGGTGTCACGATCAAGAGCGAGACCGTGTTCTTTTACGAGTCATCTAACCCTGCCGGCGGCCTGGTGCGGGCCGAGTTCGCCGAACCCGACGCCGCCACGCGCCGCCAGGACACATACCGCTACAGCAGAGGCGTGCGCGGAACGCTGCAGACCCAGACCTTCCTGGTCGGAGACGGCAGCGAGGAGATGGCGGACTATTCTTATGCCTATGACAGCTCGGGCGCGGTGGTGAAGAGCGTGTCTGTCAACTATTACGGCGCCGGGAGTCAGAGGGCCGGCAGCGGCAATGTCACGCCGGACGATGCATTGAACAGGTCCGAAAACCATATGGCCTCCTCCATCTACGGAGTGCCCGGGACCGACACGCTCCGCACAACCACAATTTTCTTCGGCGATGCCGGGGAAGAAATCAGCGATTACCAGACCACGCACGCGCCCAGCGGCCGCGTGACGCAGACCACCCGTTACTACTACGGTGCTGGTCAGGCTCCCGCGTCGACGGCGAATCAGGGCGACCCGATGACCCTTACCCAGACCTACCGGGGATCGGCCGGCGGGCTGATGAGCCGTACGACCTACGTAGGCGAGAGCGGTGATGAGCTGAGCGTGATGACCGAGACCTACGGAACCGACAAGAGCACCCCATCGACCACAATTTTTTATTACTACGGAGAGCCCAGCAGCTCGTATTCAAGCGCCGTGGGGGCTGCGGAAGCTTCGATTCTGGACGAGGCGGTCCTGCGTAAAACGGTGACCGTGCGCAAGCGTTTGATGGATCAAAAAATCAGTGAGACCTTCTACCAGGGCGACGCGCGCGGCGAGGAACTCGTCAGTCAGACGGTCAGCTACAAGGGCGACGGCGTTTCGGTCCGGACGACCACGGAATCGTTTTATGACGGGGATATCCGGACTTATGACATCACCAAAGACGCCCGGGGAATGGCCCGCGTCCGGACCGATTATGACGGTTCCCGCGGACCGGGTTACGAAATTGTGTCGCGGACCGAGGCTTATTCGAGAGCTGGCCGCGGACCGCTCGTCACGGAGTACACCTACGATGACGGCCGCCTTGATTACCAGGAATCCTCGAGAGGAGGTATCCGAATCGCAAAGACGGAATTCATCATGGACGGGACCGATAATGAAGGTAAGACCTTGAAGACCACCTCCTATTCCTCGGAGGGCACCCGCGAGTATACCGATTACGAATATTCCGCTCAGGGCAATATGCTCATGACCAAGACTTATGTGGTTGTTCCGGGCGGCGCCTTCAAGCACAAAATGACGACTGAATACGAGGGCGGCGAGGGAGACGAGCGCATCAAGAAGTCGGTCAATTACGGGTATACCGATGGATCCCGGGAGCGTGAGGTCACCGATTATACGAATCTGGACGACGGAACCGGCCGCCTGACCCTTGCGAGCACCGAAACGCGGTACGCGGTCAACGATTCCGGTTCTCTGGTGCTGAGGTCGCGCGCCGAGTATGAAGGTGTTCTGGGTTCGGAATACCTGATCAAAACGATCAACTACAGCCGGTCCGATTCGAGCTTCGTCACGAGCAATCTCGCATATGAATATGACGACCATTCGGACGGCGCCGTGATGCGAAAGATCAAGACCTACAGGGGTGCGACGCAGGAAAAACTCCTGTCGACCACCCGGTACGACGAAGACGGCCAGCTGGCCCTTTGGACGATGAACCATTTGACCGATGTCCAGACGTACAACACCTACGATGAATTTGATCTGCTGGACAAGACAGAAGAGTATCTCAAGACCGATGGAAACACCGAATCGGACCCCAACCCCGACATGAGGATGTCGACCTCATATTACGATATGGGCGGCGAGCGTCTGAAGGTGACCTATAACTACGATTATTTGGGCACCTTGGCATCGGCCAGGACCTTCACCTATTCCTCGACCGAAGAAAATCGCATGATCGAGGACGAGTCCTGGAACAACTCGGCGCCCCAAGCCGGCGCAGTGTTGACTCCGGGGCGGGACGACTCTCCCGCCTCGCTCGGTCTCGAGTCCATTGCCAACACGACTTACGAGGGTGTGCCGGGATCCGAGCTCGCGGTCGAGGAAGAGCGGCGGGTCTATGAATATGTCGAACCCCTGAATGATATTGAAGAGAAGGCGATAGCCGGTACGCGCGTTCTGACGACCCATACGACCACGTCGACCTATGAGAACTTCCGCCTCGTCTCTCAAACGATGACGGTCAGCGGAAGGCCCGGTACCAATGAAGTAACCATCCAATACGAAAGAGACCCCTTTGCCCGGGATCCGGAAGCGGTGCGCATCCAGTCGACGACGACCAGGACGAGCCGCAGTGCTTGGTATTGGAACGATGCAAACGCGGGCACACAACAGGATCCAAATGATCCGAATTCGCCTCCCGCCGCTCCCAATTGGGTGCCGATCGGATATCTGCTGCAGACCGAATCGACGTCCATTCCGACATATGTCGAGGATACCGTCCACAACGTATCGGTGAAGGTCAGCGAGACTGCCACCGGCTCCACACAGGAGCAGTATCAGGGGTCGCCGTATGTGGCTGACTTCACGCAAACCACCGTATTTGAAAGAAACTTGGCGTCTGTCGATCCGCGCGCAGTGCTGCCGAGCAGCATGACCTACACGAATCATACGGCCCAGCGGACGCGCACATCCAACTGGGACTATGACTATTACGTCGCCGAGGGACGCGAGATGATTTTGAACTACACCGTCCAAACATCCGACGAAATCAACGACGAGGGTGAACCCGTCCACACCGAGAACATCACCTATCACGCGGTCGACGAATACAGGATCGGTGACTTTTTGGATCTCAAGCTGTCGACCAATTATGCGGGATCCCGCTACGGAATGGTCGACCTGGCGGTCAGCTATGTCACGATGACGACCGACTCCCCGTTTACCAACGGCAGACACTTCCAGTCCGCCTCATGGACCGATTCGTTCAGCGGCGAATTCCTGGGAATGGTGCAGAAGCCCACATTTGAGGCGCCGGAGACTCCGGAAGCGCCGGAGCTCGAGACCGTTTATGACTATAAAAAAGTGGATGTGGACTGCGACACCGACCCTCAGACCTGCCACGATCATGTCGAATACTGGGATCCGTATTACGATTGGGTCGATTACGGCAGGAAGTTCAAGGAATACGGGGAATGCAAAGAAGGTCACTGCACATCCTGTGAAGAAGATCAATATTGCGACGTTACTACAGAAGTCGTTCGATACGCCCCTAAGCTTGACGCTTTAGGTAAGCATGTTAAGGGCGAGTGCAAGGATTCCAAGTGCGCCGACGATTGTGTCGAGCCGGGCTGTAAAGTCACCGAAAAAGTCCTGCGCTATGTCCGGACCAGCGATGAGCCCGGTACATGCATCGGCGATGCCTGCAAGGCTTGCGATGACAGTAAGACCTGTGAGACCGAAGGGACGGGCACGAAGGCGCGTATACCCGATCAGACGCCCGGTTCCTGCGTAGACGGCGGCTCGGGCAGCGATTCATGCGGCAAGTCCTGTCCAACCGAAACTTGCGAGGTGGAGGACAAAATCACCGGCTATTCGACCGAAGTCCAAAGCACCGGAACCTGTGCGGAGGGCGCATGTCCGGACTGCTCCGATGGAAGCTGTTCGGTAAGCGGCACACCCGACTACAGCAAGAAGAAGGTCTCCAGCACCGGAACGTGCGACGAGGGAAGCTGCCCCAGCTGCAGCAATGGCGAATGTTCCGTAAGCGCCGAACCGGATTACAGCGGGAAAAAAATCGATCCCAGCAAGTCAACGACCTGCTTGGAAGGGGAGTGTCCCAGCTGCCCGGATGGAGAATGCTCGGTTGATTCAACGCCTGACTATAGCAAGAAGATCGTGGACGCAGGCAAAACGACCACATGCGTCGAAGATCAGTGCCCTCCTTGTGCGGATGGCGGGTGCGAAGTCGGAACCACGCCCGATTACAGCAAAAAAATAATCGACAGCTCTAAGTCAACGACGTGCGTTGGACCGGAGTGCGATGAGTTGGCTTGCCTGGATTCGGGTGAATGCTCCGTAAAATCCAAACAACCCAAGCAGTACGATCCGGAGGCGGAGCGTGATCCCGCCAAAGGCGAGCCGGCCGAGTGTGTCGGATCAGAATGCGAAATGGCCTGCATCGATACGGGTGAGTGTTCGGTAGAGTCGAAGAGCCCCAAGAAATACGATCATAAAACGACCCGTGATCCCCAGGGTGAAGAACCCGCTGAATGCTCAGGTTCCGATTGCGAGCTGGAATGCGTCCAAAGCGACGGACAGGGTGAGTGCACCGTGGATTCCAAAGAGCCCCAAGAATACGATCAGGAAAAGACCCGCGATCCGAATACCGAAGAACCCGCTGAATGCTCCGGTTCCGACTGTGAGCTGGACTGCGTCGAGAGCGGCGAGTGCACCGTGGATTCCAGAGAACCTCAAGAATACGATCAGGAAAAGACCCGCGATCCGAATACCGGAGAACCCGTCGAATGTTCCGGTTCCGACTGTGAGCTGGACTGCGCCGAAAGCGGTGCGTGCACCGTCGATTCCAAGGATCCCCAAGCGTTTGACCAGCAGAAGACCAGGGGCCCGGTCAGTGGCGAGCCCGTGGAGTGTTCCGGTTCCGGTTGTACTTTGACATGTGTCGACAGCGGCGAATGCACGGTTGCTTCTAAAGAGCCCCGGAAGTACGATCCGAACAATCCCTCAGGATCTCCGGAACAGTGCTCCGGCGACGCTTGCGACACCAGTTGCGAAACAAACGGGGAATGCAAAGTCGAGCCGTCCGGGACTTGGGATCAGACCAAAACGGAGCCCGCCGACGGACGACCGGAAACCTGCGAAGCAGGAGCATGCCCTGATTGCAGCAACGGTTCGTGCCTGCTCGTCGATACCGGCGACGGTTCGAGCTCGATCACCTATTATGCGGAATTCATGAACGTCACCCATTTTGAAGAAATCAAGGACGTCACGTACTACGAAGAAATGAAGGGCATCACGTACTACGAAGAAATGAAGGACGTCACGTACTACGAAGAAATGAAGGACGTCACGTACTACGAAGAGATCAAAGACGTCAAATATTTTGACGAAATAAAGGACGTCACTTATTACAAGGCAGAATATGATTTGAAGCATTTTAAGGGTGAATATGACGTTGAATATTACCTGCCCGCATACACCGTCACGAATTATACCGCCGAATATGGCGTCACCTATTACAAGCCGACCAAGGCGACGTACCAGCTGGCCGAGGTCAAGAAGACTTACACGAAAGAACCCGTTTACGAAACGGAGTACTACGTTCCTGTTTACAAGACCGAAGTGTATGAGCCGGACAAGCGCTACGAGGTGGTCAGGTGGGATTATTGGGAAGCCTGGGATCCCAAGGCTCCGGACATGCAGTCGGTGGCTGTTCGGAAGAAGGGGATCAATGAATTTGATACGAGCACTCCGGGATATGATGCCTACGTCTGGGATTTTGCGCATCCTGAGGCCGCCGGCGGAGGCCTTCTGTTCGATGCCAGCCAAGGCGAGGATTTTGCGGGCTATGACGGGGAAGAAGGCCAGGAAGGCGAGAGGGCCTTTGAGCGTGCGGAAGATGAGTATGAACTCGTCGATATGGTTCGATATTACTACGAAGAGGATTACGATAAGCCGATACGCGTTCTCGTGACGGGGCGGAGAGGCCAGAATGATCCTCCTCCCGGCGGCAAAGCCCAATATGGCCCTCGCGGCGAACTTTTGGGATGGACTGACAAGAACGGACGCTACGTCGCGTCGGTACCCGACCGGATCGGCGGCAGCCGGTTTTCGCGGGATCGCTATGATAAGAGCGGCAATAAAATCGGTCATGACGTCATCGACCAGCACGGCCGTGTCCGGGGCGCTTATAACAATGACGGCTCAGGCGTGACCGTCAATTACGACATCAACAACAATCATGTCGTTTCCCAGACGTTCAACGACGCTGCAGGGCGGGTCACCGGGCATGTTGATGCGGATTCGATGAAGCGTAACAGCAGGAGCTCAACCGATGCGGCGGGCCGCGTCACGTCGACATTTGACCTGGGCGCAGCTTCCGGACTCAGCTCCAGACAACTGCAATCGCTCGGACTCGACGTCGACGGCGGCGGGATCGTGCACACCAAGCACGGGGACGCGCTGGGAGGCGGTCATCATGCAATGGCCGACTTCATCGGCAAGTTGTTCACGGGTCTTGGAATATCAGACAGTTTCCAATTGCGCGACGCCAACGGTCAAATCCACGACTTTGCCGTTCAAAACGGTCAATTGGTCCGCAGTCTCAGCGCCGCCGACGCTAACCGGCTTGCCAATTACACGGACGCGTCGGGCAAGCACTTGCTGTCTGACGAGGAGCGTTCGGCCATCCAATCCATCATCCGCAACGGCAGTGTTGCCAATTCCGCCTTGGTGAGCGTGACCTTCACCAGCAATATGGGGAACCGTCAAATCAAGCAGGAGTACAGCGTTGCGGTGACGTTCTCGCTGGACGGCGTCAACTTCCGCGGGTTGGCTTATAACCATGCGATGGTCGGCTACGAGAAAGACGCCGCCAAGATTGACGCGCAGCTGGCCGCCGGTCAGATCACCGCCGCTCAAGCCGCCGAGCAGAAGAAAGCCGCCGCTCATTCAGCCGAGCAGCGCTATCAAACCGGCCTCGCCACCCTTCAGCAGGCGGCGTATCGGGAGTCGTTCCTGCCGCGGACGATCGTGCCGCGGTCGTTTACGATGCAATCGGACGCGGATGCCAAGTCGTTCTCAGTCAGCACCCAGATTTCCCTGTCGGATGCGATCCGGCTTGGCCAGTACGGCGCCTTGAGCCAGCGCGAAGAAGCCGTGCTCAGCGCGGTGATGAACGGCGCGGTTCACAAATTAAGCGAGGTCGGATTCTCGCTCGGCGCATCAAACGGCCAGGCGAATCTCGGAATCAATGTAACGAGCAAAAATCTGAACGCAGGCTTTAACTCACATCTGACGGCGGCGGTCCAGCTGGCGGAGGCTCTAGGGGAGAATCTGAACATCTCATTGACATCCGATCTCGCCGGCAACGTGACCATCGGGGCTGTCGAATTGACCAACCGGATGCTGGAGAGGATTGCGGGCGGATTGCCGGTCCCGATTGACCGGAAGTATATAGATCTTGCCAATGGATTGCTGAACGGCGGAGCAAAAGACCTGTCCAAACTTCGGACCTTTGTCTCGTTTGACGGGTCCAACTGGCACTTAAGTATTTCGACGAGCCTTTCGAATCTTGACAAAAACCTCTTGGTTGCGGCGATCACCGACGTCCAGACGGGTATCGATTTTGGAATCAAATTCGATCAATTGGCGGCCCAGATGACCGCCATCGGCGCCCTTGATGCGCAGGTCAACATATCCCTCAACCCGACCGGATCGCAAGGCAACCTCGGGACGTTTGAGATCTCCACGCAGCTGGAGCGGTATCAGGCGGAGATGCTTCTGGACAGCGACACCAATAGGATAGCAGCCGGCGGTCGACCGCTTCTTAACAACGAAGACAGAGAGTCTCTTAAGAATATGCTCAAGTTCTTCGACCGCTCGTCCTCTTTACAGGTGTCGTTGACGACGGCGGGTGACCGTCAGGTGCAGTTTGTGGCGTACGGTCTGCAGGGCGTCGATCTCGGGGGGCTTTCCAAGTATCTGGTCGAACAAGGTATCAACCTTCGGACGACCGCCGCGCCGCAATTACTGGCCCAAGCCGGTCTCAAGCTGATTGCATTGCATGGGGAGGTGGCGTTGCTGCAGGGGCAGCGTTTGTTTGCGGCAGCCATCGGGGATACCCAGCAAGTCGCTGAGCTCGATCAGAAGATCGCCGCACTCAACACCCAAATCAACACCCTCAATGACAACATCACGCGTTTCACCAAAGAAATCGCTGATCCCGCGAGCATCCGCCGCGCCGCGACGCGCGATGTGTGGCGCTCGATGGCGGCGTTTAAGGAAAACCTTCGCTTCGCCGAAAAAGCCTCGGCTGTACTGGGGCGGCCGGTGGGCGCCAGTGTCGGACTGAACTATGTCTTCGACCTGGGCGGGCAGTTCGGCGTGACGGCCTCTTCAGGACTCTCGGTCAACGGCGAAGAAGCGGCGGTTCTCCAGAGCTCAGGCCTGTTGCGGAGCAACGACCTGACGCGGGATTTGTCCAAGGCGTACAGCGCGGGAGCGTTTTTCAATCTGCGGGATGTTTCGGTCGGCATCGGGTCGACGGGCGGGAGCAGTGTTGTGACGAGCGCCTCGACTTCGATGAGCAATATCGATAGGTCTCAATTCAGCGCGTTCGGGACAAGGGCGGGCAGGTTCATGCAGGGTATTCAGGATGCATTGAATGCCGGCGGGTCGGCCATTCACCGGGCAGAGGATTTGCAGATCAGCTTCTCGTCCGGTATCGGCGGCAGCTTGAACGCCAATGCGAATACCTCTTTAAGCTTCCTTCAGCACGTCAATGCGGAAATGTACGAAAAAATTTCCAGCGCCTTGGCCACCGGCCAGTCGACGACGGTCACGATCAATGGGCGTGAGGTTGAAGTCAATTTGGCTGGCGTCAACAGCTCGCAAATGACGGCGCATCTATCATCGGGCGGCAAGCAGGACAACTGGGTCAGCGCAAGCGTTTCATTCCGCGCGTCTTCGCTGACGTTTGTCCGGGATCCGTTCGGCGTCGCGGGCGTTCTCGGGAATCATAACCGGGTCGTCATCGGCTTTGACGCGAACAATCGGACCAGTCCGCTGTCCTACTCGATCACCAATCTGACGCTGCTTCAGGCGCTGGCCATCGACCCCGATTTTGTCACCGATGCCGTTTTCGGCAACCATACTGTCCGCACGCAAGGCCGCGTGACGCAGTCCGGCCGCGAACAGGCCAATAAGGTCCGCTCCTCGATCGTTGAATTCCTCAAGTACAACGGCCAGCGGATCTTGAGCGGACGCGCTCCGCTGCTCTCGCGCGAGGAAGCGGCGCGCGCGATCGAGGCGGATAACATGACCTTCACTGATGTTCAGATCAAAATCCTCGATCCTCTGAATACGTCCTTCACCGTGGCTCTGCGTCCGGATATGAACGGACAGTCGGCCAGCCTGCTCGAACTGTCGACCAGCGCTTCGAACACCCGTGCCGTCGGTCCCGGGTCAGGCGCTTATAACCGGGCGATGGCGAACGGTGACGCGGTGATTTCGATGTCCCGAGGCGAGTTCGGAGTGATGCAGGTCTCGGCGAGCAATCTGCGAGCGGAGCAGTTCATGGTTCTGGCGGACGGTATCGGCCGCAGAGATGCCCAAAGCGTCGGACTCACTTCCGAAGCGGCATACTCCATCAATCTTACCCGCGGCACATCGAACGTCGTCGTCGATATCGGACACCTGCGCAGCGATTCCGACGTCTATCGGGGGATGATGCAGCGCATGAGAGGCCGCAATCACTCTGAGCGGGCCGAGAATATGCGCCAGTTTGCGGCCGGAGGCGCCGAGATGGCGATGGGTTCGGAAGGCGGAGGAAGTGTCGTTATCCAGCGGATGACAGAAGCGCAGGCGCAGCATTTTGCCGATCATGCCTTGACGACGAAGAATTTTAATCCTCGTCCGGCCAATGTTCCGCAGTACCGCTATACCTATTCTCAATCGGCTGCAGGACAATCGTTCCGGGTGCATGCAAAGATCAGCGACATCAAGGCCGGAAGCGATGTGGAAAAAGTTATCACCCGGCAGATGGTACCCGGGGCGTTGGGCGGTTTGGCAGGGCTTCCCCAGGATCTGGATGTTGCGGTGGACTTGAATTCCGTGGAATTCGGTCATCTGGGAGGCGTGGCGGCGGTGGAAATTCGGGATATGACGGCCGCGCAAGCATCCATATTCAATAATGCACTTCCCCTCGTCGGGCAGACCGTAAATTTTGCCGATGCCCGGTTTCACTTCGCATTCTCCGCGTCGACAGGAACGCATTTGTCCTTTAGTACGACGGTCGGTAATCTTGCGGACGACCTGGCCGATGCGAACGATGCGTACGACCAGCTGTCGAGGGCTTTGGCCGGCGGCGGAGGACTCGCTCCGCTGGGTACGGCCCGAGTGGAAGTCGGTTACAGTCAGGACGACAAGCGGATCACGAGTGTGGCAGTTGCCGGCCTCACGACTGCGCAAGCGCAGCTCTTCAGGGGCGGAGAACCCGTCGCGAACAGCCTCCTTAACAACGGCCGCGCCGAGTTCGGCGTCAGCATCAATGCGGCGGGTGCGCATCAAGTGACGGTCCGCACGGCGGCGGATAACATCCGCACCGGCTCGGCTGTCTTCCGCTCCATTCTCGAAGGTTCCGGCCGTGATTCAGCCGCGCTGCGCGGATTGCTCGATCACCTGGGACCGATGACGGTTCAGGCGACATCCGCGTCCGTTTGGAGCGGATTCCCGCCGGCGTTCGCGGACACGGTGACCGACGTAAGTTTTGAGGGCGCACTCAATGCGCGGGAAGCCGTGATGCTCAGCGACCGGTATCGGGTGCCGACCGGAGCGACGGTTTTTTACGCGTCGATGTCGGGCTCGGGTCGGTTCAATATTTCGGATCCGGTCACGAAGGTTGGCGGCCGTGTGGGTATGGGCATGCGCACGATGGACGGGACGACAGGCCGCTTCTCGACCCGGATGGCCGGCACCTTCCAGTTCCGCGGCCAAACTTATACACAGTTTGAGGATTCCGGCCGCGCGGATGGTCCGTCGTTTGGACGCAGGGTGTCCGTTTACAATGCGGCCGGTTTGCCGATCCTCGATGGCCGCGGCAACTTCCATCGCAATGTCGTCGCGTGGAGCCAGGGTTCGAGCCATCATACGTTTACCAGCGAAGTTTGGGGCAGATTCGTCCAGCCGGACGGCGCGGTCCAGACGGGAATGTTCCATCTTACAGGCGCGGCCACGGTCAATCCGGCGACAGGTCTTGCCACCCCGCTTTTCGATAATTCGGCAGATTCTCGATTCAGCGTCAGCGGAACTCTGGCAAACGGACAGCTTTACCAGTACCAAGGCGGGCGGGTGTTGCCCGGCGGCAACGTCAGCATCGGCACGCGCCAGGCGAGTTACCGGGATGCGATGGGCAACTATCGGACGAATGTTGTCAGCTGGTCGGGCGGCACGCGCGACGGCCACCAAACCAGCACGGTGGTGGGTTCCTATGTCGATATGACCGGTCAGATACGCGCGGATGGCCACTACCAGGTGGATTCGAATTCCGGCTTTGCGGATCGTCACGGCTTTGATCTGAATAACGTGACCGAGTCGGGATCGAACCGGTCATTCGTTGAGCATGGAGCGGGCAATCTCTCCGCCACGGATCCGATCACAGGCGCGGTCACTCCCAATCGAACTGTTGCGGCCCAGGCTGTCGAGTACTCGCCGCAAGGAAATATGACCACGCCGTCTCCCGACACGGATTACGTTCTGGCCGTGGCGCGTTTTGACGGAATGGGCGGTGTCGCCGAAGCCGCCGGCGCCTTTGCCTGGCTGCAGCGCGGATGGGCCGGCAACGGCGACTTCTCTCGGTTCAACACCTACGTTTCGGCGTACGAGTTCACCGCCGATACGGATGCGGCCGGTGTTCGGCTCGTGACGGCCGCGGATCTCGCCAAATACTTTGGAACCGGCGCGTCAGCTGAGAATCTGGCAGAAGGGCTTAGCTTTGTTCTTCCGTCCGCCCAAGCGCGCTTCGTCGCGCGCCAGCTCATCGCGCTTGGTGCCGATGCGGCCCGGGTCAACCGACTGGCCGGCGGTTCCGGCAACGATTTCCGGGCGCTTTATGACCTTCAGCGCGTCATCCTGGCGCAAGGCCGCCATGGCATCGACGGTCAGCTGCTGGCGTCGGCCGATGACGTGGAACTTTTCCTTAATAATAACGCCTATGAATCCAATGCCCGGGCTTACGTGCTGGGTCGTCTGTCGGCGGATGGCGCCGCGGCCAACCTCATCGACCGCGGCTACTCCCGCGCGGACGTGCTGGCGCTCCATGATGCTGCTGAAAAATCCGGATTCGGGAATGCGGACAATAGCTTCCTGCGCCGCCTTACGACCGCTTCCGATGCGGCCGTCTACGCAGCGTTTGGTTTGAAGCTCGGCGGCCGTGCGGCCGCGACCTCAGCGGACGTCAAGGCGCTTTTGGTCCGCGGCGAAGTCACGGAACAGGCGGTGACCGCGGTCGCGAAGAGCATCACCGCTTATGAAGGCGCGCTCAAGCTCATGAGCAAGCCCTGGCTTGCTGATCCGCGTCTGGCCAAGGCCCTTTTTGCCGCCGGCAAATTTGATCATCTGAACCAGATGGCCGCGCTGGCGGACCATGTCGGCGTCAAGAGCCTGACCGGCAAAGACCTTGTGCCGCAGGCGCAGTTCGCCGCGTGGATGAACGGTTCGGGCGCCACGCATGCGGAGCGGACAGCGATCCAGTCGGCTTTTGACAAGGTGCACGCCCACGGCGAAGCGATCGCCGCGATCCATCTCAATCCCGCGAAAGCCGCCGATGCGCGGAAATGGTACGCCTCCGTCGAAACGGCGATCGACGCCGGCAAGCCGTTCAAGGGTGAAGGAACCGACCATCAGAAGCTGATGCGCCTGGCGGCCGGCGCGCGGCTGACGACGATGTTTGATGTCCAGGGCGGAACGATCATCGACTTCAACGACCAGGCCGCCTCCGTACGGATCAAGATCGACGGCCGCAACATCGACTTCAAGATCGCCGGAGATCTGCTGGTTAATACACGTCCCTTGGACCGTGCCCCGGTGCAACGCGTCTTCTTGGGAACTTTTGACGGCCGGGCGATTTATGCCGAGGCCGTCGTCCGTATCCGTACGATCGACGCCTCCGGCGGAACACTGTATGCCGTCACGTCCCAACAGAGCGGAGTGCTCATCGGGGCCGGTCCGGAACCCGACAGCCAGAATCGCGGCGGTGCATCGCCGGCTGCCCCCTACACACCGGCGCTCGGCGGCAACCTCCACAATGAGGCCACGATCGAGGGTGAGGTGCGCGACGAGACTGGACGCCGCTATCTGAAGATTTCTGCGCTGGCCGGCGGGCAGGATTGGACGCTCAACTTCTACGAAGGCACCGCTCAGTGGAGCCAGGTCGGTTCAACCTATGATCTTGCCGGCCGCACTTCGCTTTTCTCGCCCAAAGGCTTCTCGCTTCAGGGCGGCCGTATCACGGTCACGCCGGACGGCATCCGCGCCCGCACGGATGTCAATGTGTACTCAACGACCGTGTCCGGAACGCAGCCGGTCGCCGTGCTCACCGCGCGCCAAGGCAGCGTCGACGTTAACGGCACGGCCCGGACAGCCACCTTCAACGAGATCAGCTGGACTTCAGCCGGAGCCGGAATGTCCGGCGCGGACCGCATGGCTCTGGTACGCCACTTCGGCGACCGGACGTTCTCCGTTTACGATTCCGCCGGCGGTAAGGTCGGCATGGTCCGATTCTCGGGGACTTGGGGCGATGGCGGCAGGGCGGTCGACCTGCACGCGTACGCTTATGCGATGGACGGCTCGATGCTGAAGAGCGGCAATCTGATGTCCGGACCCGGAGCGGCGCGCGTGTTTGACCAAGCTGCGTATCAGGTCTTCGAGCAGGAATCGATGGACCGGACCGGACCCCGCGTCAGGGACCGTCTGACGTTTGCGAACTCGAGCTTTGTCGAGTCGTTCGCCAAGGCTTTGCAAGCGGCATCGGGAAGCGCCGAATTCACGGTGCGCGATCCGAACAACAGTGTCTATGCCATGGCGGCCAAAGGCGTTCTCGTCGTGCGGGACGGTGAGACTGCGGTCGTGCGCAGACTCAACAACGACGGGTCTTTTGGCCGGACTGTCAGGGTTGAACAGCCCCAATCAGGACTTTCTCCCGCACTCGCCGCCGAGATGGAAAAATCCGGCATGCGCGTGCTGCGGGTGTTCGGCGAAGTGACGTTTGCCGGTTTGACGAAGAACTTCGGTCTTCAGGCTGATGAGCTCAAGCAGCTGTTGGCCGCGAATGGATTTGTGCAGCCCGAGAGCACCGTGGTGGTTGAGCGGGCGGACGGCAGAGTGGAATCCGGCAGCTTCGGCAAGACGCTGATGAAAGACGGCACCGAGAAGGACTTCGTCGCCTTCCGCACCGAGCAGGGCGTCGCGCGTGTGCATATGCTCGACAAGGATGGGCGGATGGTCGAGGCGTTCTTCCGCCAGGAATCGAAGGCACTGGATCCCGCCGTGATGTCCTGGTCGCTCGAGCGCAGGATCTACATGGCGGAAGTTTCTGGTCCTGTCAGCGCCGACCGCATGGCGCGCAACCTTCAGATCAGTCAGGACGATATGGTCGCCAAGCTCGTGTCGGCCGGCATCCTGGCGCCTGAATATTCAGCCGAATACGTCGACAGCACCGGCAGGGGCGGGGTTGCGGTGTTCGGCGACGCCAAGTCTCTCAAGAACTTTGCGGCGTCTCTCACTGCGGCCAACGAGCGCAAGGCTGTATCGGTGATCGGCCTGATCGAGTCCGCGAACCTCAGCGCGTCGCCGCAGGACCGGTTCGAGGCCCATTTGATGGATATGATGGTTTCGTTGTCCAAGGATCCGGACGCGTTCCAGGACGCTGCCAAGTACCTGTCCAATCCTTCGCAGCTGCATCGCGAGGCCAGCGGAATGCGCAACATCGCCGCCCGCATCGATCAGCGGTTGGCCGAGAAGCTTCAGCTCAAGATCGGTTACCGCCAGGCGGTGTTCATGCTGCTGCGCAGCCGGGCGGGTTACGAGAAATTGTCCCGCACCGATGCCGTTGTGGTCGCCGATTTTATCCGTCAAGCGCATGCCGAGCTTGAGCGGGTCAATGCGGGTCTTGCGGGTGAGTTCAAGATGGGGCGGATCGAGGGTATTCAGCTCTTCCAGAAATACCTCAGCTTGAAGGCGGGCACCGAGGCCGATTGGCTCAAGCAGGCCGCCGATGTCACCTCTGCCGAAGTCACCGAAGCGCGCACCGAAACGGAACGCATCCAAAGAGGCCTGGACGAAGAGCAGCAGCAAAAAACCGATTCGTTCCAGGTCTTCAATCAGCTGGCCGACCGCGACGCTGCAGCTCAGCAAAAGTATGTGGCCGGGCTCAAGACGCTGCGCGCAGAGACGGTTGCGCAGCTCATCGACTTGGCAGGATCTGCGGGTTTGAAGATTGATTCCCAAACCGCCACTGCTCAACTTGCGCCGATGAGCGAGGGGGAGAGGGAGCGATACCTTGCAACCCGGATGTCAGCTCCGGCCTTGCGTGAAGTCATTGATGTCGTGAGACAAGCGGTGAAGGCTGATCTCTCCGAAGCGGATCAGACACAGCTTTTCTTGTCGCTGGACGGCTCCAAGCCGGTTGGAACCCGCGAATCGCTGGTTGCGCAATTCAAAGAGTTGTCCGCCAGATCCGAAGCGGCCAAAGCCGGAGTCGAGGATCTTCAGCTTTTCATCACGCTTTTCAACCAGGAGAACCGCGCCGGGTATGTCGAGACCCGGATTACTGACGAAAACATTCTGAAGGGACTCTACAATTTTGCCGCCGGTCTTGGAATTCCAATCAAACCTTCTGATATCGAGCAGATTTTCCTCTCGGTCGATGGAAGCAAAGACCTGGGTGATTCGGCGGTCTTCCAGGTTCAATTCAAAGAACTGGTTCAAAGAGCCGTTGCGGCCGAAGCCGGTGTTGAAAAACTCCAGCTTTTCATCACCTTGTTGAACCAGGACAACCGAGCTCAATACGTCGAAACCCGCATCAACAGCCGGACAATCCTCAAGCAGCTGGTCGAATTTGCTTCCAGCAAGGGTGTTTGCGGAGATCCTGTCGATGCCGGCCAGATCTTCATGTCGATTGATGGATCAAAGATGCTGGGTGATCCGTCGGCATTCAAGTCCCTGTTTAAGGCCCTCACGGCCAAGGCGCAGGCTGCGGGTGTCCAGGCGGATAAGACACAGCTTTTCATCACGCTCTTCAATCAGGGCGACAGAGCCGAATTCGTCAAGACGCGCTTTAACGACGCGGTCAAGTTCAATGCGGCGGTCGAAGCCGCATCAGGATTGGGTCTCGAGCACATCGGACGAGTCCAGCTCTTCCTCGCGCTGGACGGAACCAAGAACCTGGGTGATCCAAGGATTTTTGCAGCCCAGTTCAAGTCTATTTTGCAAAAAGCGGGATCTGCCGAAGTGGACATCGACAAAAACGAGTTGTTCATGCGGCTTTTCAACACCGATGATCGCGATCAATACATGAAGACGCGTATCAATGACGCGGAAACACTCAAAGGACTTGTTGCATTCGCCTCGGGTGCCGACATCGTGGGCAAGCCTGTCGGTGCCGATCAGCTTTTCCTTTCTATCGATGGCAGCAAAAATATCGGGGATCCGACGGCATTCGAGGCGCAGTTCAAGGAACTGATGCAAAAGTCCCAGTCCTCCAAGGCGGACATTGACCGTCTCCAGGCATTTGTCACGCTGTTCAATCAGGATGACCGGACTCGTTTCGTCGAGTCACGCGTGGGTGACAGCAAGAAGCTTGCGGATTGGGTCCGGGTCGCCGGCGATCTGGCCGGCCGGCCGGTGGACGCTTCGTTCATCTTCATGTCATGGGACAACGGCAGGGATCTGGATGAAAAAGTTTTTGGGTCTCAGTATCGGGAGCTCTCGGGCAAGGCCGCTTCGGCGGGCGCAGATATTGACGCGCTTCAGCTCGTCACCGCTCTCTTCAACCAGGTCGACAGGGACGAATTTGTACGCACGCGTATCAGCGACGCAGGCCAATTGAGCGCGATCGTGGATTATGCGTCGACCGTTTCAGGCCGTCCGGTGGAATCGGCCCTTTTATTCTTACAGATAGACGGCACCCGGAGCTTCGGGGATATGCGGATTTTTAATACCCAAATGGACCGGCTCAGTGCAAAGGCCCTAGCGGCCGGGGCCGATGTCGACGTGCTCCAGTTGGCGGTCACACTCTTCAATTCTGATAATAGGGATAAGTTTGTGCGTACCCGCATTGACAATGCCGAAGTGCTGGCCGATTTGACAAACCAGGCGTCCCAGTATGCCGGACGCCAGATCAGTGAGTCCCAGATTTTCTTGTCTTTGGATGCATCCAGGGCATTCGGTGACGATGCGACGTTCAAGAGTCAGTTCCAAGTCCTGGCTTCCGCTGCCAAAAATGCCGAGGCCACCACAGACCGACTGCAGATCTTCATCGCATTGTTCAACACCGTCGACCGCGCGCAGCTGCTGACCAATCTTACGACCCCTATCAAGGCTGAAGATGTCACCAAGGTCGAGAAGCATGCGGCCCAAGAGAAGGTGTTCGTTGACCGCTTCCAGATCTTCATGGCTCTGGCTCAAAAGACCGGCGAACAAAGACAGACCACGCTCGAGAATATCCAAAAGGTCACGGCGGACGACATCAGTTTGATCTCAAATCGGCTTGAGAATGCCAACGTCCAATCCGACCGCTTCTCGCTGCTGCTGCTTCTCGCCGGAATGAATCCGTCCGACCGTCAGGACTTTTATGACAAGATTTCGGATGGTAACACCATCCAGAAGGCCCATGTCGACACGGTCGAAGCCGCCGCTACCAAGCTCAATATCGAAACCGACCGCTTCC
>CAYSFB010000005.1:20625-179672 GCA_964430735.1 uncultured Planctomycetia bacterium
AATATCGAAACCGACCGCTTCCAGATCTTCATGGCCCTGGCCCAGAAGACCGCCGAGCAAAGAATTGCCACACTGGCGAACCTCGAAGACATTGGCTCGCTCACGATGGAGCGGATGAACGGACTCCTCAAATATGCCGAAGTCGAAGCTGACGGGTTCACGGTGATGATGTTCCTCGCCGGACTCAACGATGGCGATCGTTTAGCTCTTTACGAGCGCATCAGCGGAGACAACGCTATCGCTGCTGACGACGTCAGCGCCGTCCGCAACGCCGCAGCGCGCTACAACGAAGCCCATCCCGAAGCTCGGATTCAGGACGACGGCTTCCAGATTTTCCTTGCCTTGGGTACGCGCTCGCTCGACCGTCGCGCCGAGCTCGTGAACAGGATCGGCTCGCTGAAACAAGAAGACCTTGCCACTGCGATCGGAGCCGCTCGCACGGCCGTCGGTCCGGAACACGCGGACAAAGTCGACGGCTTCGCGTTGATGCTGACGCTTGGCGGCATGACGGCCCGCGAGCGCACAGGATTCCTGACCGAGATTACCGGGGATCGCAAGATCGACGGCGTCCAAATCGGCAAGATTGAGGCAGTCGCCGGGAAGCTCGACATCCAAACCGACCGCTTCCAGATCTTCATGGCCCTGGCCCAGCGCTCGTTCGATAAACGCGCGGACATCATCAAGGCCGCCGAATCGATCGAGCGGAGCGAAATCGATTTCCTCATTGACCGGACAAAGGAAGCCCTGGCGCCGATCGATGCCTTCGCGGCACTTTTCCTTGCGGCGGGCATGGGCGATGATCGTTATGAGTTTTACAAGAATATCGCCGGCGAGCACGTCATCACATCCGGTAACGTTGATCTCATCGTTGCAACCCTTAAGAAAGCCGGCGTCGACGCCGACCGTTTCGAAGCCTTCATGGCTCTGGCCGTCCGCGAGCCGTCGAAACGCGCGAAGATCCTGGCATCCGCGTCCAACGAGCAGGCTGCCTCCGTCTCCGTTGCGATCGCGAAGCTGTCCAACCGCGCCGCGCTTGCCGACCGCGGGGTATCGTCCGCGCCTGCGCTGCAGATATTTGTCGCGATACTGGGTGAAGACCAGTTCTTCCGCGCGAACGCTGACGGAATAGTGACGGCCGACCATGCGGCGCTGCACGCTCTCGGGGAGGCTGTGCGCACGATGCCGGCCGACCTGCGCATTCGGGTCGCCGACCAGGGTAAGCGGGTCGCTTCCGGCCTCTACGCAGAGAATGTCATCGCTGACATCCAATTGCTCGGAAGCAACAACCGCAAGCTCAACTTGACCGATGCGCAGCGGAACGTTTTGGGTATGATCGGCGTGTTCGAACGGGACAATGTCATTTTTAAGACGAAGGACGCGGCCGCCGCGGATCTTTCCAGCATCGCCGGATTCCTGATCGAAGGCCGCGACTCGACCGGAGTTGTCCAGCTGGGTTACCAGGACATGAGCGGTAAAATCCTTCTTCTGTCCGGCAAAGACGTTACGCTTGAGCACCGCACCAAGGGCGACTGGCAGACGCTGGACAGCATGAAGGGACTTTTCGCCCGTGTCATTTCGAATGACCTGCCTGAAGGCTTGACCGCGCAGGAGGCGGAAGGGGCCGGCAAGATCTATGCGCTGTTGCAGACGAAGCTTGGACCTCAGGCTGCGATTGAGATCCGGCAGACGTACAACGGAGGCGCGGAGGCAACCGTTCGGACGCTGCAGCTCCCGGAAGCGCTCAGCGGCTTGGCTCTGGTCGGCGGATCCGTCGATGCGGCCGGCGTTATCCAGATCCACGCCGAAGGCGAATTGGGCGGAAAGAACATGTTCCTCAAGTTCCGTCTGGCAGGCGACAAGGTCGAATACACGGTCCAGCCGACCGCAGATCTGGCGCACGAGCAGTCGCGGATGCTCGGCCAATCAGCAGAATGGCTCTTCAACCTGCATGAAAAAACCCAAACGGGCGAGAAACGCGGCGACCTCATGATCCGCAGTCTGCAAGGCGTCAAGGGACAGGAAGGCGTCGTGAGGGCGCTGCGCATTGCCATGTCGATGGATCCCGAAGCCCTGCGTCCCGGCGCGGTCGGCCATATGGGCGGGTGGACGAGCTTGGGCGACAGTTTCCGCACGGCCAAAGGCCGGGATGCGGTGACGTACCGTGACCAGGCGGATTTCCTGACCTACCTGTGGGAACGCAACATCACTGTGAGCGCCGGCGAAAAACTTCATGATCCGAACCAGCGCGAGGAAATCATTTGCGTTTCCGGAAGCGCACTGATGTCGGAGCTGTTCGCACGGATGAACCCGAACGAACGCGGTATGCAGGCGGTGTACATGAAGGGTCTCGATACGGGCCATGTCCTGCTGATGGACGGACTGGGCAATCTGCGCGAAACTTCCGTCCTGAGCGGCTATGACACCAAGACGCTGCGCGAACGTTACGGCAGCGACCGCACGCTCGAGATCGGCGTCAAGGTGAACGTCGGCGGCGGCGAGCAGCTTGTCTACGTGCCGTTCGAAGCGCTGTGGGATGCGAACGGCAAGTTCTTAAATAACAACCGGATCAGCCTGGACGGTCGGACGGTGACGCTGCGCCCCGATCAGATCACCGGATTCTCCGCCCGCGGCGTGCTCGAGCTCGAGATGGTGAAGGTTTATGCCTATCCGGAGATCGAGCGCTTTGCCGATCAAGGCGCCGCGCTGCTGGCTCAGGATTCGACGGACGCGTCCGTGAAGGAACATGGCCGTGCGGTGCTTCAAGACGCACTTACCAAGATCAAGTCGGTTGAGCCGCAGCTTTCCGCGCTGCTGGCTGATCCCGCCAATGCGCAGATGGAAGGACTTTACGAAATCTCCGCCAGTCTGTTGAATCGCGAATACGAGAGCAAGCTCACGCTCCGAGGCCGGATCGAGGGAATGCTCGACACGTCGATCACACCCGTTCTTCGTGACGGCAAACTGGTCTATCTCGCGGCCGCCAAAGCGGACGCCCTCTTTTTGCAGGTGCCCTCACTCGTGCTGCTGGGCCGTGATCCGAAGAATCTGACCCAGGGTCTGACCATCGGCACGCAGAGCATTCTGCGCAATGCCGGCAAAGTTCTGTATGACGGTCGCAGTGTCAATGCGTCGGAAGTGTATTCGGATTTTACGATCACCGGTCCCGGTTTGACCGACCCGGAAGCCGCAGCCGTCCGCCAGTTCCTCATCCAGACCGGCCAGCGTTACTCACCCTTTACTGCGCGTCTGACGGACAAATCAGGGCAATGGATTGGCACGGCCACATTTGACGGGAACATGGCGATGGAGTGGGTGATCCCCGCCGTCGGCAGCGACACGCTGCACCGGATCCTGAACAACAACGGCGACGTCGCAATCGTGACCGCTGCCAAACAACCGCTGATCTCAAGCGCCGGTCCCGTTACGGTCGACGGACGCCAGGTGCACAGCACGGAAGTCCGCGGCGACTTCAGCGTGACGGCAACGGACGCCGGCGTCACACGGCGCGATCTTGACGAGGCGAAGGGGCTCTTTGTCGCATTCGGCCTCCGCGAAGCCCCGTATCAAACTCGGATTATGGACAAGGCTGACGGCCGCGTGATCGGTCAGGCGACCTGGCTTTTTGAAAAAGGTGTGTTCAAGGCGGCGCTGGTCCGGATGGAGAACCATCAGAATTTCCTCATCACGGCCGACAGCGCAGAAACGCCGGCCGTCGTGTCTCAAGGCATCTTCCCGCACAACGGCGCCGCGGCCCAGCTGTGGACAACCGCCGACGGCAAGCGGCTTTTTGTCGAAGGCCCGACGCAGGAGCTGTCCGGTCTCTATGCCGCCACCAACGACTTCAAGACACCCTTCCTAGGCGATCAGAATGGAGCGTTCATCCGGCAGGCCGGATCCGCTTCGATGCCGAAGTATTTCGGTTTTGGCGACTTCTTCTTGCATCATGATTCCGCTCGTGTCATGGATATGAAGGCGGGCGGTTGGTTCCTTCTGACGGGGGACAACGCTTCCGAACTCAAACTCTCAGGTCTCACGGGTGCCATGCTGCCGGTGCAAGGCACCTATATTCCAGGTACGGACAAGACCCCGGGTGTCCTGCGTTACAGTATTTTCGAAAACTTGACCGCCGATCAGGTCAAGGAACTTGCGCCGGCCGACCGAGCACCCCAAGCAGCCGATAAGCCTGAATATATCCGCATTGTTCAGGGCAACGATCCGTCGATGCCCGAGAATGACGTGCTCTGGTCCTCAAAGCGGGTTGACCTGCCGGACGGACTGGGCGGAGCAGGCGATTGGCAGGGCCGCGGACTGTCGTTCAGCGGTTCCACGGAGACGGGGCATTCGTTCCAAGGCCGTTTCAAGTCCTTGGAGTCTGCGACCGCATTGGCTGCTTTCCAAGCCGGTGCGTTGACAGCTAATCGCGAGACAGCTTTTCTTACAAACGATTTGATCGATTCGACGACCGGGCTGCTCCTGCCGGGCGCCGCTGATCGAGTGCGTGGATTTGCCGAGATCACAGCCAAGCTCACCGTCGATCCGAGTGACGTGAGGAGCGTGTATGAATTCGGCCGTGCGCTGGCGGCCAAAGGACACGACTTCATGATCGGCGGTTATGTGGTGCATGCCGGCAAGTCCGGCAGCAACAGCCCGCTGGGAACCGCTGAGCCGGCAGAAATATTCCATATTTCGACGGTCGCGGGGCAGCAGGTTGTTTCGCCCAACCTCGTCCGCGCTGATGGTCAGGGATTGCGGACCGATGCGGGCTTTATGACCGAGCGTCTGACGGCGCTGGCCGGCAAGCTTGAGACCGAACTGACGAAGCGTTACGGCAGCGACATCCTTGCGACTCTGGCAACCGATTTGAAGGACAGTAAGTGGACGGATCGTGAGCTGGGCGTCATGTCCAATCTTCTCTGGAACTACCGCAACCAGGGACTCGATGTCACGATCGGCGGATTCCGCGGGCTTTACGAAAAGAAAGACGGCGCCTTCTTGGTTGACCGCCTCATCTTCGGCGGTGACTCGAACCGATCGGCCGAGGTCTGGGCGGGCCGCGCGGTCGCCGCTGCGGATCCGAATGACCCGTCGAAGCAGGTTCTCACCGGTTCCCAACGTCTTGTCAGCGTGCTCGTGCGTGATCCCGAAGTGACCACGACGGGCGCGGACCTCGAAACGATGTTGAAGACCTTCCCGACGTTGGACCGCGCCTCGCTCAGCGGCGAGCTGCGCCTCGTTACCACGCACTGGAGCGCCACCGGCAATGCGTCTGAAGAGGACCGTCTGCTTGGAATGGAACTGAGCGGCACCGTTCTTGAGCAGAAAACGGCTCAGGGATGGGACCGGATCGGCCAGGACCTTAGTATCGGAACGGCGGGCATACTTTCGGTGCTGCAGAGCAACGGGGATCAAGTCAGGCATTTCTCGAACGGCACGCCGGCCAAGACCATCGCCCGCAGCATGTCCCGCGACACAACCCCCGTTTGGACGCTGGCCGCCTCCACGATCGGCAGTTTGGATCAGGCCCAAACTTTCCTGAACCAGCAGGTCGCGGACGGAACCGTATCCAAAGCCCAGGCTCAGGCGACGATCGAGTATCTGTCGCGGGTGCGTTTTGACGGACAGGGCGGGTTGGCGGATGTGAATGGAGAAAAAATCGGAGTGTTGGAACTTGTGGTGCGGTCCGATGCGTCCGGGTCGTCGAATACCGGTGTTCGGATTCTCGATATGGCGGGACGGGATGTACACAAATTCTTTGATGCGTTACATCAGAATCAGAAGGACGCTGCGGGCGGATCTTATACGGACTTCCTCAAAGAACGGCCCACCTTCAAACAGTTGGCCAATCTCGGCAGTTCTTTCTCATGGCTGAAGAGGATGTTGAGCGGCACAGGTTCGATCGAAATCGGCATCGACGAAGCCGGCGGCGTATCGGGCGTTTTGCTCGACCAATTTACCGCTGAAGCGGATCTGTTCCTTTCGTTCCACCTCACCACACAGGGATTGGAGAGAACATCGCTGGGTGAGCGGAACGCGGCGATCAGCCAATTTGCCGAATCCCGCGGCGTCAAAGAAAACGGCCGGATGATATTGTCGCAGGTTGCCTTGTCCACAGAGCCGGAAAGCGGCCGCTGGATTGCGACCTCGGGCGAGGCTGTATCCGCCGATGGATTGAAGCGCGCCGGATTGACCGAAATCGGCGCGTACGGCATCGCCCGGGCCAAAGGCTTCGGCGGGGTGCTCAAGCATCAGACCGACGAAGTGGGCCGGGCTCTCGATCAGGTCGACGGCTGGACCGACCGCGGATTCAGTACGGCGACGGACGAAAAGCTTTTTATTCAGAAAGTCGTTCAGCCGTATCTGCGCGGCGACGGCATCTTCGCCGATTCCAAGGCGCGCATTCTGACCTCCGCGGTCCTGCTGGACCTGCTGCAGTCCTACGGCAACGTCGGAACCTTCGAGCTCGACGATCAGGAGAAGATCACCCTCTTCAACCGCCTCGCCGGCACGCTGGCGCTCGGCGATCTGTTGTCTTCGGGCGGAAAAGCGCCCGCTCAGATGCCCAATCTGGTCAGCGACGGCAGCGGGCTGGCCATCTCTTATGGCGCGCTGGACCCCGGGCAGACCCTCTACACGCAGGACGTGTTCGCGCAGGTTTGGATCGAGGCGCACACGGAATATTACAACGACGACGACGGCAGGCCCGCGGACCCCGACGATCCTAACGCAAAAACCTATCATAGAGAGGGTCATTTTGTAACCCAAAAAACGGGTCAGATCAGAGTCACGATGGGTGACCTCGCCTCCAGTCTTGAATCTGCGCTGGGCAACCAGGCCCAATGGCTTGCGGGCAAGGAGCATCGGACGAACGAGGCAATGAACCGCCTGACGGTTTCCTTCGCCCGGAACGAAAACCGTAAGGGCGAATTGGCAAAAACAGCGCTGAAGCTGGACGAAACGCGGTATGCCGACAAAGGCAAGGTCATGCAGGCGTTGAAGGACGGCGAACGCGAAGTCGGCCGGATCGAGTTTTTCCTCAATTCACACGACGCCTTCGCCGCATCCGGCGACCGGCAGTCAGCCCAGCTGATGCTTCAGTTCGCCCAAGAGAGCATCGCAGGCGTCGCGCAAATGAAGCAAATCGGCACCGTTCTCGCGGATGCCCAGACGCGCGCCGAAGGTATTTCGGTCGGTCTGTTCGGCTTTGAGTTCACGGGTCAACGTGAACAACAAACGTCGAAGCAGGATGCCTTGAAACAGGTCGATGCTGCGTTGGACGCGTTCCTTGTTGCTCTGCAGCATGACGATTGGGGCTCTACCGGATTCCGCGCCGACGTTGCCAATTTTGACAAAGGAAATTATCTTTTCAAGGTTGACCGTTCGCTCGATCTCGCCCTCAAGATCGAAGCCAAGTATTTCTGGGACACATTCATCGCCGAGCAGATCGTGGTCACCGCACTCACGTGGGGTGCGGCGTCCGCCTTCCGCGCGCTGGGCCAGGCCGGAATGCTGGTGCACGAAGCGCGCATCTCCGCCGGGGTCGCGCGGGCGACCGGCGTGACGGTCAAGCTCGCCGACGGTTCGTTCGATGTGCTCACCTTGTCCCAGCGGATGGTGGCCCTGTCCCGCGCGAAACGGGCCGGATCGATGGCGGTCTGGCTTTCTCAACGCCCCTCTTTTGTTAAATTCGGGGAGTTTGTGAGGGCGTCCTTCAGAGGACTGCGGAGCTCCTCCTACTTGCAGACCACCCGTTTCCTGATCAAGACCTCGCGCATCCTTTCGCGGTCCGTTCGGTCGGCCGGCTCGCTGGTCGAGGGTGGCTTCCTGCCCTTTGCGGCCCGATTCTACGCGGGATCGGCGGGCATGGGCATCGGTATGGTGGTGTTCGGCCAAGCGGAGCACTGGTTCGCCGGCAAACGCGGCTTCATGGGATCCGACTCCGCCAAATCCACGTTCGTTCACGGGTTCAAGTTCGGCCAGAATTATGCGCTGGGCATGTCGTTCTTCCGGGTTCTGGGCGGCACGGCTGGTTTGAGCAAGTGGGTTACAAAATCGCACGGCCTGTCGCATGACCTGTTTGCGGCTTCCGGCCGGTGGATCGCCGCAAAGAAAATGGCCAGCAGTGTCCTGGACGTCTACAAGAATTGGACGGCCCGGATGCTCACCGGCCGCGGATCCGTTCTGGCGGGCAATATTGCCCGCGGCGCCACGGCTCATATGGGCGGCTTCGCGCTCGGGGCGGGCAAGTTCATGTTCAGCTCGATCGAAGGCGGCGTGATGTTCATGGCGCGCAACAAGGCCATCGAGCTGGGTCTGCGGGCAGCGGGCATGAGCAAGGACGCTGCCGTAGACACCGCGCATTATCTAGCCATCTTTACGCCCGGCAAATTCCAAACCCGGACATCTCCCGCTGTCACCCGGGACCATCGTGCTCGAGTCAACCAGGACGCCGGTTCCCGCTGGTCCAACGTGGAGTCGGGTCTTCGGCAGATCGACAACCAGTTCAAGCAGATCACGTTGGACACGACCAAAGGGGACGGCGCGCGTCTGGATGCGTTGGCCCTCGAGTTGGGCCGTCAGACCTACGCCAAAAATGATTCCACTGTACCCGAGATCTCCAAGGCCACGGAAGTCCAGAAACAGACCTGGCGCGAATTGGGCCGTCAGCAAGGCGATTACCTGGCGGAAGTGAGCAAGGTCAAGAATCAGCTCGCCGTGCGGCTCGAGACGACAGCCGAAGGCAAGCGACTGACCCCGGCCGAAAAGAACGCAGTTGAAGTGGAAATGGGCCGGAAGTCTAACGGCGGTCTTGTCGGCAGGGTCGGGTTCTACAGCCGTCCGGAATTCGTGGATAACACGGATATCGAGCAGGACTTCGCGAAACGTCAGTTCCGTCCGGGTGACAACGAAGGCATCGGTCTGCATGTCCGGGAGGTTTCGGATGCCGTCCAACGTTCCGTAGAAGCGGGCCGGTTCGAACCCGGGAATCTGGAAGGCTCCAAGCGCGCGGCAGCGGAATCTATCTACCTCTCGATCGAAGCCGCGCGGGAAGTCGTCCGTGAAGGGGAAACTTTCCTCAAGCCGACTGAGGATCAGATTCAACTTACGGTTGCCGCCGTATTGTTCGGCATGGGCAACAACGCACTCACGGATTTTGCGGCAAACGGCATGCTGGCAGGCGGCCTGCGTACGGGCGGCGGAAAAACACTTGCAGTGCTTCTGATTCAGCAATCGAATCTCCGTTATCTGAAGGCGCAGGGCGCTTTGGATGCGAATGTCCGACTTCTGGTTCTTACGGACAAGAACGGAAACTTTACCTCTTGGTTTGAGAAACCGGATGAGTACATGGTTGCGTTGAACGAGCTTGCCAATGCCGAGGGTCTGTCGCTGGTTCAGGTGACCGAAGCCGGACTGGCCCGGTCCGGAATCGGAAAAGGCGGCATCTACTTCATGTCTGCACCCACTCTCATGCAGATATTCAGCAATGCCGAGACAAAAGACTTCTTGAATAGATTCAGTATTGTGACGATCGACGAGGGAGGCATGGTGTTTCAGACTTCCCGTCTGGTGATGAGCGAAGGCGGTGACGCTTATGCCCGGCTCGAGAGCGAAGATCGTGTCAGGGCCGATTATGATTCGGCAGTTCTGCGGACTGCGGACGGGCGGCTCAAGCGGTTGATCGACAGCGAAGTGGGGAGCGATAAGGACTATTCGTTCGATTACTCGCTCGGCGGAGGCTGGCGCTTCCGCGAGGCGGCATCGGCCCGGAGAGATGCGCTGGTCGAAGGAGTGCTGCAGGAGCACGGACTGACAAATGCAGGCGAAACCACCGCCCGCTACCGCACGTTTGTCCGGAGCTATGTGGATGCCGCGGTCGGCATCATCTTTGCCAAGAAAGGCCTTCACTGGAATGCGGTCGAGAAAGACGGCCGGGTGGAAGTGGAGCTGTACAGCACAGTCGGCGAAACCATGCCCAACGTCCGTTTGGGCGATGCCTTCCAAGCCATGGCAGCTGTGCTTCTGAGTCCCGCGGCATCTTCGCGGGACATCTACAACGCCGGCCGGACTTCATCCGGCAAGGGAGTAAGTATTTTCGACGCCCTTCAGCACATCGATGCCAATGCGCGGCTGTTGAGATCCGGCGCCAAACCCAATGCCGAGACCAGTATTATCACTGCAGTGTCGGGCACGTGGAACGCTAACATGCGCACGCTCAGGCAGCTGGCCGCCAAAGTGCTGCAGCTCGATGGCATGACGTCGCTGCGGGATCTGGGGCTGATCCGGGTTTTTGATTCAGTTGGCGTCCGGACTCGTGCTTTGTGGGGTCGTTTTGAAGCCGCGTACCAAAAGACGCGGGAAAAAGCCGATGCCTTCGCCCGGAAGGAAGGAAACGACCTTCAGCTGAACGTGTTTGGTTCGATCACCGAGGAGCTTCTGGCGCAGGCGTTTCGTGACACGCTGGACGCGTATAGAGCGGACGGATGGAGCATTCCGGAGGCAGGGAAGCCGGCCGCCAACGGCGTTTCGATCTGGACGCTGCGCAAAGGCAATGAAACCCGCCAGCTTCGCCTTTATGCCGATGCCGAAAGCTTCAAGAAGAGTCTGGAAGCGGCCAGCGATCCCGCCGCACGCGCGGAATTCGCAACCAGCATACACTTCGTCGGGAAGCTGGTTTCCGGTTCGAATCTTTTCGCGACCAACAAAGACGGTTTCATCAAGTACGGCACCAAAGGCGAGACGACGCCTTTCAATTTCGTCCACTTCACGACGGGTGACGTGGCTTCGGGGGACGTGTTGATGCAGCAAGCCACGCGGGCCAGGGTGAAAGTCGGCGAGGAATTCCGCCGCGTCAATGGTGATATCGCGCACTATTTCACGGTCGATGATCTGGGGCTGAACTTGACCGTCGACCAGACTCAGACGCTCCGACGGGCGGCGGGTGAGGCTGGAACGAAGGGACTCGAAATCAATCTCGGCGAGACCGCTATCGAAGCTCGTCCGGATGCACCTCAAAGTTTGGTTAAAGCCTCGCTCACCAATGCCGATGCCCGTGTGGACATGGTTCAGGCAATGGAAGTCCAGTCGGTCCGCGGGACGCAGGCCAGAGAAGCGCTTTCGGCGATGATGATCGCCGCCGGCCGGTCGGACGCTCCAGAAGACCTTCAGACTTTGAATGCGCTCATCCAGCAGGTGATGCAGATCGCTCCGCAGGAAGCCATCGTTCAGTTCGGCGCGGCGCTGACGACCGAAATGGAACGGCTGGCCGATCTTTCGTACGCCCAGCAGACCGCCCGCATCGCGCTTTTTGCCCAAGGCTGGACGCAGGGACTGCTGACGAACGTGGATGATACGCAGCAGCGCATCCAGCTGGTTTCGGCGGCCGCCTTGGTGATTTTTGAATCCATTCGCACGTCGCAGTTCTCCGCGCCCGTCCGCGTTGCTCTGCTGCAGGCCGCTGTACGCGGGATGGTCCTCGGCATCGCAGGCGCGGGGAACATGACGGTGGACGAGGCGTCGCGCATCACCGGCGCCGCCATGAGAACACTCGTCGACGCCGTCATGACCACTGTCACGACCGCGGACCAGCGCGATGCGTTCCTGATTGCCGTCGCCGAAGGCGCCGCGCAGGGCATCGCCGCCTGGAATTTTGAGGGTGCTGACCGGATCCGCGGGACCGTGTTGGCCGATGTTTCTCTGCAGGCGCTCGCGGGCCTCGCCTTCAGCCGGACGGAAGATCAGGAAGCGGCGGCGGTTTTCGTGTCCGCCGCGGTCGCGACGCTGCAGAACGATCTCAATTTCTCCGATGCGGACTTCAACCGTTTTGCGTCGGCGTTCTTCGGCCGGCTGATGCAGGACGGCCGGTTCCGGGATCTGGAAGGCAACGGCGTCTTCTTCACGACCCTCACGGCCGAACTGGGCAGCTCGGCTCGCGAGACATTGGGTACCGTGACCCAGGACCAGGAAGCCCGCGTCATTGCCCGCTTCGATGCGGCGCAGCAGGCCCTCCTAACATCGGTTGACGGCAAGGCGCGCGCGCCCATAGCGGGTCTCCTGGCAGGCGAGCTCAAGGCCGCGGTGATGCTTCTGGCCAACAAGCATGGCATTCAGATCACTTCCGGCGCCGATCTTTTCGCGGCCGCCGCTCAGCTGTTCGACGGATTGAGCCAGGAAGGCAACCTGACCTCCGCACTGGCCATGATGTCCGCCGCGTTGACGCTGATCCGCTTCGATGCGGCCGGCCTGACCGACCAGGCCGGATTCGCTCAATTCGCCCGCCGGGTCGAAAGCGTCCGTGCCCGCGAGCTGGAGCAAGCCCGTCAGGACCTGGATCTCGGAAATTCCGAAGAAGCCGTACGTCATCTGGCGCTGGCTGCGCGGTTCGACGTCCGCGCCCGCGGTGAAGCGGTGATCCTCGTGCTTGAGGCGGTGGCGAACCGCGAAGACGCCGGCCAGCTGATCGAAGGCATCGAAGCGGAACTCGGCAATTCAGACCTGCCCGTCCTCGAAGTCGTGCGCGCTTACCTGGAGCGCATCAAGCGCGCCAGCCAAAACGAGTCGGACCTCGCCGCGGAAACGGATTCCCGGATCGTCCGGCTGGCGAGCCTTCTGGCGCCCAGACTGGAGTCCGCACCTGCGCCCGCATCCGCGGCCGACCGCACTGGAACCCCGGCGAGCACCGTCACGCTGACGCAGACGAACCCGACGCTGCAGATTTTTGCGGACACGACCGAAACGACCGCCGGTGCAGACACCGACATCGCACCCCGGTCGACCCGCACGGACACGTCGCTGGACGATCTTCAGAGCGCGGTCGAAACAATCTTTGCCGGAACCGGCGCGCTGGCCGCTCCGGGATCTGTCACGGTCACCGGCTCGCGGGCGACTTACCAGAATATCGTGCGCACCGCGCCCGGCGGAACCCGCGCGCTGCTCAAGGTCCTCGGCGAGGCCGGCCTCGATGCGTCGATCATCGATCAGGCCGCCAGCCTGTCTGAAGGCCCGAGCGACGCCGCCAACCTCCGGACCTTCCAGAATGTGGCTTCCGCCGTTCTCTCCAACGGCAGCATTGATGTCGAGACGGCCGGCCGCCTGTTCAGCATGATGGACGACAAATGCGGTTCGTGCACGGTCCGGTGGCTGGAAGAAGCGACGGCCGGCCAGAGCGACATGCAGCGGCTCCAGACCTATCTCGGATTGGCGTACCTGGCCTATCAGGCGGGACATTTTGCGATCACCGACGTGGAAGCCGACGAATCCGCCAACATGCGCCAGACGGTGGCTCCGGCGCTGCGCGGCCGCGACGGCCTCAATCCGCTGGTGCTGGTTGCCCGCATGATGGACGGACGCGTCCGTGCCGCCGCATGGCGTGCCCATCTCGCGGATGCCGCCGAAACTGTTCAAACCATCGACCTCGCGGATCCTGCTGCCGTGGCCGCCCTCAGGACCCGCGACGCCTCGGCTCCGTTCGTGCTCCGAGTTCTCGTGTCCGGTGAAGCCGTCGAGTTTGACGCGACATTTGATCCTATGACTGGCCGGATGACGCTCAACCGCGAGGCGGACGGCGTCCGCACCGGCGTGCTGATCAACCTGGCGCCCCAGGCGATGGCCGTGTCACAGACGCCCGCATCCGGCCCCGCAGCCGTGGAACTCGACGCCGCCCAGTTGCAGTCGATCACGCAGGCTGCAGACGCCCTGGTCAACGGCACCGAACTGCCCGAAGCGGCGGTCGTGGCCGCCCAGATTTTGCCGGGCAGCGTTCTTCTGGTCTTCGACCGCGCCAAGGGCACGATGACCGTCAGCCGCGACGGGTTGGACGAGAACGGCGAACGGCTGATGATTGCGACGGGCCACCTGACCCCGGTCCAGATTCGGACGCTTTTCACCGAACTGCGCACGCAGCTGGCGCCGGCGCTGACAACCGCCACTGGCGAGATCCGGATGGACGTGATGATGTTGACCGGAATCCTTTCCCGCGCCTCCGTTTCGATCGGTGCGGCCATCCAAGCCGTGCACCACCGCTCGGAAGGCTCTCTGATTCGCTACACGGCGGAAGCCGCGGAAGGCGGAGAAGTCATATTGAACCTTGCCCAGATCGACCTGACTGACAGCCCTCACCAGGTCCAGCAAGTCCGGCTCCGCCTCAAGGCCGACCTGTCCGAAGACGATCGCGATGAGGCCGCGTTCCTGGCCGAGCATGTTCTGTCCCGCGTCGCAGCGCAGCCGCTCAGCCAGCTGCTGTCCGCCGGAAACGATTTTATCTCCACCATCCAGTCGCTGGGCGGCGGTGCGCTGGAAGCCATGACTCTCGTCACGCAGGAAGGCATCGTCCTCACCGTCCAGCGTAACGGCGCGGCGGCGAGCGGCGTCACCCTGGCGGCCACCGGCTTCATCGGCGTCGACGGGCAGGTGTACGAATTCACGACTCCGCAGGCTCTTCCGATGAATTCTTCCGCGGCCGCGGCGGCAATCGACCCGATCCTAAAGACGCTGACGTCCTACCGCGCCGAAGGCAGCCGTCTTGCGGCCGAAGGGCCGGCCGTACGCTTCATCCGCACCGCGCAGCTGTTCGCAGCCGGCGGGTGGGAGATCCGGACCCGGTTCGACGGTGTTGAGTTCCAGTCGCTGACCGTCGCCGGGCAACTGACCGCCGTCCAGATCCGTCAGACCGGCCGCGCGGACGGCGAGCGGAACATCGTGCTGAACGTCGAAGCGTTCACCGCGCTCAGCCGCCTCTCGACGCTCAAAGCCCGTCAGACCGTAGATGGCGAGGAAATCACGACCGGATACGATTCCCGCGACATCGAATCCATCGTCGCGCTGCTGGTCGAATTGCACGGAACTGCGCTGACGGCCTCGGCCGTGGCTCTTACTGGCAAGGAAGTCGCGGAAGCCGCAGCGGATATAGACGTGAAGGCATTTGAACAATCCGTGAGCGTCGATGCCGCCGCGTCCCGGTTCGCCGAGACTCGTCTGGTCCACCGGCTGAACCTGCTGCGCGAAGCTGTGCCGGCCCGGCCGATTCTGGAGCCGCGCACGATCGTTCTTGATACGGTGCTGGCGAGAACCGAGGCCGGACGCCTTTTGGCCGGTCGGATCCGCAACATCGTCAACCGGATCAACGGGCTTTTCGCCGACGCCGGACTGCTGCAGGTCCGCGAAATGAATTTTGCCGATCTGAAGCCCGACACGTTCCCCAACTGGCACAACGTCCAGCTGGTGACGACCGACCGGTCGCGCATTCCTTCGGAAGTCCGGATCATCGCCGCCAACCGCACGCTCGTGGTCGCGCCCACGCAGATCCGGAGCGCGTTGGCCGTCGCGCTGCCCGCGCTGCTGGCCTCCCGTCAGGCCCGCACGTCAGCCGCCGCGCTGCAAAGCCAGACGCAGGGCGGCGTCCTGCGGTTCGGGGTGGACGAGGGGATCACGGCCGAGCGGGGAGCCGAAATCGACGACCTCTTCATGAACAGCGAGGATGCGGACATCCAGTTCTAGGCCGCCCCGTACGTTCCGAACCTTTTTTTGACCGACCCTTTAAAGAAGATGCCGGAGGTGGCATATTCCAAGGCGGGGTATACGGGCTTTTGGGGTGTCCGACATATAAGTAATATGAATATTAAAGGCAGATGAAACCCTTCTTCAGAAAACCGGAAAATCGGTCCCGCAACGGATGGATGCGCGCTCTCCTGCGGCCGCTCGCGCTCCTCCTGTGCCTGGGCGTTGCCGGTCAGGACACGGCATGGGCAGTGGTCGATCTGAACCGCCGGACCGAGCTGCAGGCGGCGCAGTTTTCCATCCCTGCACATCTGGGTGTCGTCAAGGCGGCCAAAACCGGCTCCGGCTCTCCCTTCACGATCGTCAACATCAAAGACATTCACGACAACTGGAGCGCGCAAGAAAGCACCGCCGCGCTGCTCGAAAACCTCGTCGCCAATTATGACCTTCGCACCGTGGGACTCGAAGGCGCGTGGGGACGCGTCGACGTTTCGCTGCTGGCCGCGATGCCCGACGCCGACCGGCGCGAGCGCACGGCCGATTTCCTGATCCGCGAAGGGCACTTGTCCGCGGCGGAGCGCATCGCGGCGATGAGCCCGGGCGCGATCCAGCTTCAGGGCATGGACGACGAGGCGCTTTACGAGCGCAACCTGCGCGCGCTCCAGAACCTGCTGCAGAACGCGGACGCCTACGCCCGGGCGCTGGCGCCGCTGGAATCGCGGCTGGCCGAGCTCGACCGTGCGATCAATTCGGACGACCTCCGCGAACTCGAGCGCAACGGCGTGGGCGGCGGGAACGGCCGGAAGTTTTCCCAACGCTGGGATGTGATCGGGGGACTCGCTCAGAAGTACGGCGTGTCCTACGACGGGTACGCGGCCATCCGCCGCATGGAAGCTTGCGCCGCACTGCAGAAGCGCGTCCGCACCGCCGAGGCCGGTGAAGAGCGCGACCGTCTGATCCAGACGCTCGGCGGACGGCTCGGACTCAAGGACGTCCAGGAACTGACGTTCAAGGCCGCGGCATTCAAGCTCGGCCGGATGACATCGGGCGCCTTCACCTCCTACCTCATACAGTCCGCTGCCGCCAACGGAGTTGATCCCGTCGAATGGAGCGAGCTCAAAAAATACGGCGAGTTCATGACGCTGTTCGAATCGTTGGACGCCGACGACCTGCGCGAGGAAGTCGCCGAACTCGAAAGCCGCATCCGCCAAAAAGCCTTCGAGAACGAGAACCAGATCAAGCTGCACGGACTCATTCGCCAGACCCGCGTCTTGAAAGACCTCTTCGGGATGCGGCTCTCGGCCGCGGATTTTGCCGCGTTTGAGCGCGAGCGGGACGATTATTCTACCGACGGTTTTCGCCGCCGGCTGGCGGAGCTGGAAAAAGCTTCCGCTGCCGGCCTTGACCTGGACACAGTTTTTTCGCGGATTCCAGAAGCGGAGGATTTTTATGAAGCGGCGCAGGCGCGCAATGAGGCGCTTTTGGCGAACCTGGTCAAACGAATGAAGGCCGACGGCCGCCGCTCCGCATGCCTTGTGACCGGCGGGTTCCACTCGCGCGGCATGCAGGACCTTATGGACCGTGACGGACTGTCCTACGTGGTGATCCTGCCCCGGTATGAGATGGCGTCCAAGCGCCCTTACCTCGACCTTCTGAACAATCAGACACCTTCGTACAACGACTTCGCCGGATCGGCCGAAACCCGCCGGATCAAGGTGTCCGCAGTCGCCCAGTATTTTGCACTGACAGCTCTGGCGCAGCCGTCAAATCCCGAGCGCGTCCGGGAAGCCGTCGAAGCCGAATTCCGGGCTTATCGCGAGAACCTCCGCAAACTCTCTCCCCGTCAGCCCAGACAAGTACCGGATGCCGGCCCCGCGCTCAGCGTGCCCGCCGGATTCGCGGTTGGTTCGGACCGCGGTCCTGCCGACGCCAAAGCGATCGCCATCCGCCCGACGCTGGGAGGCGGACTCTCGCTCGATCAGGTCCAGGCATTCAAGACTTCCGATGGAACGGCCTTCGTGCTGGTCAGCGCCGACGGAACCGACTATCTTTTCCGCTCCGTCGATACGAACGGCCGTCCTGCCGTCCAGCTGGTGGCCCAGGGTGCGGAAGCAGTGCTCGAATTTGCGCGGATCCAAGGCGAGACCGGAGGCCGGTCCGTCACCCCCGCTGAAGAAGCAGCGCAGACAGTAGACGGCGGATCGCCCGAATCGGTTTATGCAGGTCTGCAGGCGGCCATCGCGCGCCAGGACCGGCAACGCACGACGGATCTGCTCTGGCACCTGCTTTACCTGCTCACCATCGGAGGAGGCTTCGACAGCGCCCTGTTGGACAGACTGTCGAACGGTTCGCCGGACCTCAAGATTCTCGTACAGCGGGCGTATCGCGCGCTCGGCTTCAATGTCACGGACATCAAAAAAGCGCGTCAAATCCTGGCACGCAATCCGCGGCTTCGCATCGTCGAGGCGACCAGCCCGGAAGACGCCGCGGATATGCGCCGGGACCTCACCTCGCAAAATCTCGAAGAAGGCATCGACGGGGATTTTTTGATCGTTCCGGCCGAAGCCGGAACCTCGAATCCGCTATGGGCCCGGCCGGAACCGGCAACTGTCGATTCGCCGCGTCTTCCCAAAGTGGAAATCGGAACGTCCCTGGTGAAGGCCAAATATGACGTGAATGCGCCCCGGGTTGCGTCGGCTGAGCAGATCGCCGCGGCCAATGCCGTGGCAGAAGCATTTTACGAAGGCGGAATTATCGAAGCGCAGTTCGTGTTTGACGGCCTCGCCGAAGTTCTGGAAAACGAGGACGGCAGCGTCGTCAAGTTCGAGCAGAATGACGAAAACAGCATCAACGTTCACGAGACGCTGAATGCGCTCTTGGCCAAATTGAACGAAAAGCTGGTTACCCAGCCGTTCGGCGAAGACGAGGTCATCCGGATCAACGTCACCGGAAGATCCAAGAGCCCGAAAAGCGCACCCGTCAAAACGGTTTTCCGCAGCAGGGAAGCTGAGCGGATCCGGGCCGAAGCGTTGTGCGAGAACCCGGCCTTTCTGGACCAGATGCGGGCTCAGCTCCAGCTTTCTAAGAAGCATGTGATCATCATCGAAGACGCGGGCGCCAGACACCGGTTCTCCCGCCAGACCGCCGCAACGATCGTCGAAGGCATGGACGGCAAAACGGCGTTTCTTCTGCTGGGACAGGACGAAGCGTTGAGGGCGGAAGTCCGGGAAGCCATCGGCCGCGCGAGCGGAGCCAAAAAAGACGCTGAAGCTGCCATCGAGGCCGCCGTGTCCGAGGTGCTGGCAGCCAAAGGTAAATCATTGCTGGCGTCCAAGGTCGTCGAGGAGCTTCACCGGATGGACCGCGTCGAAGCCGCGCGGGGGCTGTACGACTGGGTGTATGGGCCTGCGGCTATCGGGATTGAAGGCGCATCGAAGAGGATCGCATCGATCGCGGCCGGCACCGACTTCCTGTCCGATGAAGTCGGCGGCCGCACCCTGCTGCTCTCGTCCATCCAGGCCGCCTGGCTCCCCTACCAGCAGATCATGGAATCAGATCAGGAAATCGAGAACGAGCAACCATTGGCCGAAGAACTGGATAAAACCGATCCGGTTCGCGGCATTTACCGCCGGCTCAAAATTGTCCGGCTGCAGTTGAAGCGGTTGAATCTCATTTCGGAAGTCAGTGCCGATCCGGACCTCGTCCGGTCGGAACGCGAGACAATCCGGACCGAACTTCAAGGTCTGATCGCGAATTACCGGGACCGCATCGAAGCTCACCGGGTTCGTTCGAAGGACGCCATCCGCCGGAAGATCGACATGCTTGCCAAGGCCGTTGAATTCCGGGCACGTCATCCCAAGATGCCCGCCCGAGGAAAGGGAGCCAATAAAAACGACAAGAAAGAAGCGGCCGCGATCCGACTCGAGCTCCAGAAGATATTCGGCTGGAAAAAGGACGAGGGAGATGCGATCGACCGGTACTTGGAAATGCTTCATCCGAAGTTCCATTTACCCTTCTTCACACAGCTGGGTTTGAACTCGGACCAGACCGAACTTCTGATCGACCGGGTGTTGAATGGGAAGCTGTTGCCGGCGCAGCTCCAGACGTTCACCGAAGAACTTTTTGACGAGACGCTGGACGGCGCGGTCAGCGAAGCAGCGCATCAGGTGGATGTTTTCCTGGACCCCCGGCAAGCGGAGCTGCCCCGACCCGATGCCGTGCGCCACGCTCAAAAGCGGGTGCAGCGGGGAATCGGCCGGACGACTTCCTATGGAGCGCTTATGCGGCTTGCCGACGCCGCGGACGAAGAAAGAGCGGCGCTGTCGCCCAATTTTGTTGCTGAACGCACCGTTGAGCTCCGGGAGCAGGTCGAGACCGCCGATTCCACTCCCACAGAGACCTCGTTTGAACGCCTGGAAGAAATCCAGCGCGATCTGGAGCTCATGGATGGGACGATGGGCCGGATCCGGCTGCTGTTCGCCCTGCATGGCATGAACGGCCTCTTTGCGACCGGCCGTGACGGCATGAACTGGGACGCCGCGACTCCTGTTTTTGTCGATGATTATAAGATCCTTCAATGGGCGATCCGCACGGGTTCGCTCAAGCGCAAGGATGTTCGGGAAATCGAAATGATCATGGCGGCCAAGAAGGATGATGACGTTGGCGAGGAGCTCATGATCGACCTGGCGACGGAGATCAGTGACATCAAGAAAATGGCGGCCGAAGTCGTCCGCCTCATGAACGGCGATGCTGCGACCCGGGATGCGTGGAAGTCGGAACTTCGCGATCCCAAGAACAATCTGATGGCCCGCCGCCGCACCATCGCCGACGAAATCAAGAAGCGCCTGGATGGCGTCACGCCGAACACGCTTGAAGCCAAGAGCCGGCTGGAGGCGCTTTACGCCGAAAAGTTCGGTTCAAACAAGGATCCCGAAACGGGCCGGCTGGACGAAGCATCCGTCCCCGAGTTTGTCGCATTCGCCATCGAAACGATTCCCTGGGTGGCGGGCTGGAAGCTGGATCGCCACGACGGCCAGGGTGAACAGCTGATCGGCATCAAGCCTGACCAGGAGCTCATGCTGGACCTCTTCTTCATGCAGAAATCCGTCGGCCTGGCGGCAGGCGGCGGCAAATCCATCGTCTATCCTCTGTACCACGTCATCGCCCGCCACGTCATCGGGAAGACCTACCGCGGCATGACAATCGCCGAAAATGCCGACGGAGCGCGAAGCCTGACGATCCGGCCTCTCGACCGAAAAGGACCCCTCAACTACAACGACTTCGCGGGAATATTCGGAATGGACATGGTGAACGGCACTGAGCTGTATGAAGCGAGACAAACCGGCAAGCTGGCCGCGGCGCTCACCGACTCCGGTGTGATCGTGGTCATGGACCGCACGGTTCGCGCCCATATCACCAACGAAGCGGAATCCGAGTCCGAACTTTGGGACGCTCTGCATCCGACTGTGACGCTCGTTGACGAAGCGCACATCTTTGCCACCGAGCGGACGGCGGCGGTCCAGTCCAAGGACACGCGCGAAGCCACGGAAGAGGACGTGAGTAATCCAATGCAGATCGTCAACCGGGTCTGGGATAAACAGGCAAAAGACTTTCTGGATATCGGGATCCAGGTTAAAGAGCTTCAATATGAGCGGGAATATGTTCAGGCTGTGAACCAGTACTCCAACACGACGGAAGGCGCCAGCGCCCGGATGATTTTTAAGTGGGGCGATCACGTGTACATCACGGAAGGGCTCTGGAAATTCCTGGCCGAAGCAGGCGTCAGCACCCGCGTCATCGAATCGACGCTTCGCGGCCTTCTCAAGCTCAAGGAACAGGATAAGCCCGGCGGTTGGCAGATCGGCCATTCACGCGATCCTGACGGGAGCCAGCGCGAAGTGATCGCGCCGATCAGCGAGGAGGGTATTCCGGCGCCGGATATGGTCCTGTCGGACATCCCGTACCAAGCGACCCTGGCCCTTGCCGCCAAGAACTGGGACATTGAAGCGGCGCGGCGCCTTGTGCGCGTCAGCGAAAGTTCCATGCAGGTCGCCGTCACTGACGCCCTTCAGACCGCCAGCCGCGGCCGCGTCATGGGCGCATCCGGAACGGTGCAGGACCTCGAGGACCTGATCGAAGCTGTCTTCGGCACGGAAGTCATCAATGTGAACTCCTCCAAGAATCAGACGAATCAGTACGAATTTTTGGGCACGATGGAAGAGATCAAGGCCCAGATACTTTCATCCGTGAGGGGCGGAGGGAAGGACAAAAAACGCCGCGGCGTGCTCGGGCTCTACCTGGATTCTGACAAACGGGAGGAGCTAAAGCTGTTCCTTCGCCGGAACGGAATTTCGGTCAAGGAAATGGGGGCGGGCAATAGCAGTATCGAAGGGATGGTGGATCGCGCGGGTCTTCTTGACGGGGCGCCGGGAGAAGACGGAATGATCTTCACGGAGCATTACATGGCTGAGCAGGAAATGCTGGTGGAGAAATTGCGCAAGGACTTCGCGGACCAAACCGTGCTGGATGCCGCGCTCCAAAGCACGCATCCGGAAAAGCGTTACCAGGCTCATCTCTGGAACGCGCTCAAGCGGCTGATCGTGTGGAATGAGGAAAGTTGGACGGCCGTCGAAGGGCTTCGAAGGTCCGATTTTAACGATTCCGAGCTCCGGGCGCTTGAGGAGGCGGGTTATTTCGGCTGGGGGACAGTCCTTCTGACTAACCAGCGCGGCATGACCGGCCGGGACTACAAGGACCGTAACGGCATCGGTCTGGATCTGATGTATCTCGACGTCGGGGATGTGCGGTCCAATGAACTCCTTTTCAAACAGGCCACGAGCCGCAACCGCCGCCAGATCAAGGATGGCGGACGCTACTTGCTGCTGGATGACGACAACTTACGCAAAATTGACCTGAGTTTGAACGACCTGTTCGCTGACAAAACGCTCCGCGACGAAGTCGAGCTTCGGCTCAAAAAAACGGCAGACGCCATCGAGGCGACCGGGATCAAAAGCCGGTCGGAGGAAGAAAAGGCATTCCTCGTTGCCTACAAATGGCTCAAGAGCGGATCGCTGCCGTCCGAAACACCGACCGACGCCCGGGAGAAAAAGCGTCATCTGATCGCCAAAATCAATCTGCACCAGAAGTTCCTGACGGTAAAACACGTCAACGAGGCGGCCCGGTTCATGACGCAGGACACGCCGTGGTCCCGGCTCGTGATCGATCCGATCAAACAGCGGCTGCGCGACCTGAAACGCCGCGAAAACCTGAGCGATGAAGACCTCGAGATCTTGAGCAGGCCCGGCGTCGAGAAGCGGCTCATCGACATCCTCCAGCTCAACCTCGAAGAGGCGCTGCGCCGCGAGTCGGACTCCGTAAACCTGTTCTTGCAGGACACCTCCCGCGAGAAAGGCGACGATTACGTCCGCGGCGTCACGCTCGACGCGCTCCATCAGGCCGAAGTCTCATTCCGGTCGATCAGCAACGCCGGACCCGAAGCGGCGGCGATCATGCAGACCCGGCAACGGATGGCGGATGTCGCCGAGGCCAGGAACGGGATCATCCGGGGTGAGGCCGGATGGGAAGTGGAGGACGAGCTGGCCGCGGACGTGCCCATGACGTCGTATGCGCGGGCCAAGCAGGAGGCGTCCCGCGGAGACCGGACCGGCCAATACCTGAGAACGATCCGGTACACGTACCGCGTGAGCCGCCACATCGCGCGGAAGCTGATGGTCTCGCATCTCGGCGGCGGATCCCACACGGTCCGGGAAATCCGGCTCGCCGAGGCCAGAGAGGACCAGCAAATCGTGATCGGCGCCTACCGCGAGGCCGACGATACCCATTCTGAGCAGTCGGCCATCCGGACCGAGAGCGCCCGCATCGGTATTCAGGAACACACCAAAGGCGTCACCGTCACGATCGACAAGGACACCGAATTCAGCAGCGCGAACAAGGCGTTCCCCGTGGGCAGCCACGGATATGCGGTGCTCATCGGCGATGAAGTGCATGTGTTCAGCTTCGACGAGCGTCAGAACCGCATCGTTTCGATCATCCGCCACCCGGAGCTCACGGAAGATCTCCGGCGCCTGCACGAGCGCGAAGGCGGCAAGGGCGGCGCCTTTTTCCGTCTCGAAGTGAACCGTGAACAGGGCGGCGAAAACATGGGATGCCTGTCGCTTCAGCTGACGCATCTGAGCGCTTCCATCAAGTCCGGGACCACCTTTGCGGAACTCATGACGTTCACGGGACTTCGGGAAGACACATTGAGCGGCATGGTGAATGCCGTCGCCGGAGTTCCTGAACCCGACCCACCGGCCGACCCGGATCCGGACCTTCACGTCGTGGTTCCCGGAACGATCTCCCAGATGTCCGTCCAGAGCGGCCTCACGGAAGACGAGTTCGTGGCCCGTCTTCTCCGGCAGGTCCGGTCATTCCACGCCTACACATCCGCCGAAGTTTTTGAAGATTTCTTGCGCCATGTCGCTCCCGGAGAGAACAGGAAGAAAATTCCAGGAGCCCTCAATCCGTTCCCGACCGGTTTCCGCGAGGCGCTGAACAACCCGGATCTTTTCAACCGGATTTCCGGCCACGCGCTGGCGAAGAACGAGGAATCCTTCCAGGAATCTGAACTGAATCAGATCCGGACGGCTTACCTCCGGGTCAAGCTCAGCGGCGACGGACCCGATTCGGACTTCGGATCGGCCATGAGATTTTCCGAATATCGCAATGATCAAAAGCTGTATGACAAGCTCCGGAGTCATCTGGTCCGCGGACTCGACGCCAAGGATCATCCGGTGCTGCTGATGGAGTTCGATGCCATGCTGCTGCCGTTGATGCGTTATTTCCAGAAGCGCTTTGAAGAGTTCCGTGGCCAAAAGGATCCCATAAATCCGGAGGCGGCGGATGGCTTGATCGACCAGTGGCTCGCAAAATCAAATTACAGCCAAAAAACGGTTTTTGGAGTCTATGTCAGTCGCATTCAAAACAGCCGGGATTTGGAATTTAGGGATTTGGGGAAATTGCTGGTGGATCTGTTCCAAGATGCGGAAGCGGATGAAAACCCGAAGCTGATGGCTTCCGCTTTGGCGCTGGTCGTCCGGAATGGAGATCCCGGTCTTCTCGTTCGGACCGCGGTGCCTCTGGGGATCAGCACGGAGACGCTGGTGCGGATGCTGCTCGCGCTTTCGAAAGAAACTTCGATGAACGCTGAGCAGCGTCGGGAATGCGTTCGCTGGGCCATGATTCTCGCCCAATCGCAGGGAGGCCGGGAATCCGCGGATCTCATGGACTCCGTCAACGAGCGGCTGAGGCCGATGATTCTGGCAGACGCGGAAGCCGCCTCTGAGAACGGACTGTGGTTCGAGCTGAATGCGCGGATCCGGGATCTCGAGCATTTCGGCGAAGACGCGGACGTCGTCCGGTTGCGTCTCGAGCGTGATGCGCTGTGGAAACTCATGTCTGCCGGCCGGCGCCGGGTGTTCAGCCGGATTCTGGATGCCTCGGGCGACACGCCCAATCTCTCGACCGCGCAGCGCATCGAGGCCGCCATGGACCTGGCCAAGTCCTTCGAATTCGGCGTTCCGCGATTCGTTCTGGAAGAAGGCCGCGAAATTTCCATGCGGCTGATCCGCGCAGGTCTGCTGCTCGAATCGAATGACCGCGTCGACGAAAAAGAATCCCGGCTTCTGCTGACTGCCGCGCGCCAGGCCGTGCCCGGCCGGGGCTTCATGAACGGGGCCCTGGATGAGCTTCTGACGCTTCAGTCGGGGAATTCCGAAGCCGACCGGACCGAATATTTTCTCTCACATGTCCTGTCCGAATGGGCGGAACGCGAGCATCATCTTCAGAACACGCCCGAAGACGACGTGCGTCTGGCGCTCGCCGCGCGGGCGGTCTCGGAGGAAGTCGGAGGAGCCGTGGCCGACATGTTCCGTGCGCGCAAATCCGGGTCGTCCAAAGACCGGCAGAACGAATACCAGAACGCATCGGGCCGGCTGTCGGCATTGGTTCTCAATCAGAATCCCTTGCGCCGCCCGGGCAGCCATCTGTACATTTCCACCGGTCTGGACATTTCCGAAGGGAAGGTGTTCTTCCATACCTACCACTTGCCCCGCCTTGAAGTGATCCGGGTCAAGGAACTGGAACACCTGACTAAGGAAGAGCGGGAGAAGATGGAAAGCGCGAAGGCTTTTTCCGGTGAATTCCTGAGAACCGACACCGGCTCCGAGGACAGGAACAACAACGTCGCCCAAAACAACAACGACGGCACGATCTACCTGTTCCGTAACAAATGGTCGCGGTGGGTGAACGACGAAACCAAGGGCGCGCTGGATGGCCAGCGCGAGCGCTTCGCCCGGGCGCTGATCGAGGATCTCGACGCGGTTGAAGACGGCCGCCAAACCCGTTTGATCCGGGTGACGCGTGCCGGCGGCCTCGTGTTCATCGACGCCGCCGCGGCGCGGAAGGAGTATCCCGACGTCTACAAGAACCTCCAGCAGATCGCACAGAAGTCGCGGATTCCCAATTACCGGGAATCGGATCCCCAGTCCCGCGCCCGGCTCCTGAAGAGCCTTCGCCGTGCCTTCGAGTTCGAGCTGGTGGAAGGGGAGGCCCGCCGTAACAATTTCCGCCACGACTTCAATTACAGCCAGGAGCGCAACCCGACGCCCGAGGAATTCTCCGCCTATGTCAACACCTGGAACGACGCGCTCAAGGTCCACGAGTTGCACGGCCATGAAGTGGATCGTTTGCTGGGACACAGCATGCTGTGGCGGAGTAATTACACGGGCGACGAACTCATCACGATCACCGAAATCACGGCCCATCTCATCTCGATGGCGCTGGGACGCAACCCCCACGGCGTCATTCTGCAGACGCACACCTACACGTCGCGCGGAACATCGGGCGTCGGATACCAGAACATCGGCGTCGAAGTCGCGTTCCGGCTGTTCGCCGCGCTGAGCGCCGCCGACCGGAACGCGCTGTGCCGGGCGTCAGGTGTCGCCGCCGAGGTCTTTCTTGACAAGTCCAAGCTCGAAAAACTCATGCTGCAGAATCCGGATTGGACTCTGCGGATCGCCAACGGCTTCGCGGCGGTCAAGCCGGCTGCGCTTCAGGCCGCCGCGCTCAAGGCCTACCGCGATTATGTGGACGCCATCGAAGCGGACGCCGCCAAACATGCCGGCAAGGAACGAGCGGGCAAGAACGGGGAAAACACCAAGCTGTTCGGCGCCACGCTGGACGCCTTCGCGCTCGAAATGCACGAGGGAAAAGACGGACTGGATTCCAAAAATACCGGCAAGCTGCTCACGAAGAGCCTGCTGCGCGATCCGGGCTATCGGCAGGAAGTCGAAAAAACCGCCGCGGAGCTCGAAGCCAAGTTCCGCGACATCCTGCGGGAGAAACAAGGGGAGCCCGGTTTCAATCACGCCGTCCGCTACCTGATGGCGCGCCTGCGCCAGTTCGGCGATCCCGACGATCCGGAGGTTTTCCGCCGCTTCATCAAAATCATGCCCAACGCGCACCGGATCGTGAAGGATGGCTGGACCCAGAGCCGCGTGGTCAAGCATTTTACCGGCGAACTCCAGACGCTGGACGGCATGCTCCGCGCCGGCCCGGGCACGGACCGTTTCGCCTCGAAGGAATCGGCGGCCAAGGGGCTTCCTGAGGATTTTGAAGGGATGGTCGATCGCGTCAACCGGAACAAACGAACCGCCGCCGCGCGGATCCGCCCGTTTGCGGAAGCGTCCGGTATCCCTGAGAGCGAGTATTCTCAGGAGCTGGACGACAATTCCTGCGTATACCTCTCCAAGAGCGGGTTCAGCAAAGTGGATTTTTATGTGGAAGGCAAGCTGCAGAAACGCGGCAGCACGCTGGCGTATTCCTTCGATTCGTTCCGGATGCTGGTCGTTTCCACGCAGGACAACCCGCTCACCATCAACGACGGGGAATACGAACACGTGCTCAACCACGAAATCCAGCACTTCAACATCGACATCACCAACGAGCAGATCCGCGAAGGCATCGTGGAAATCCTGTCGCTGCTGAACGCACGCGGGTTCGGCAAAGAACCGCAGAAGGGGTACCACGCCGTCCTGCAGCACCTTGGTTCATCGACGGATTACAGCTACCAGCGCTACATCACCAACTTGATCGAGGCGCTGCGCCAGTCCGGCAACTGGAACCATGAGGTCCTGAGCTACGTCCAGTCCACCGGCGACACGAGCATCCTGAACATTCATTCGCTCGATTCAGCCCTGGCCGAGGTTCGGCTCCGAGGCGGCTCCGACGCCCAGGTCGTCTTGAAGCGGCGGAACGGAGGCAAGGACGATGCCAAGCCCTGGTCAGAGGTGAAGGCATTCGCGCGGCAGAACCGCAAGAGCTACGAACAGTTTCTCTATTCCGTCACCCGCCGCCGCAACGGGACGTTCGAGATTACCGAAACCGGCGGCAACATCATTCCTGACCGCGAGACTTCGCTGGACGAAGATGAAGATCCGCCTCCCGCGGATCCGGCTAAGAAAGACGCCGATGCGAAAGACGGTTCGGACCCCCCTCCCGGCGGCGATCCTGCCGCGGCCAAGCCTCCCAAACCGGATCCGCTGCAGACGGAAGTGCTTTTCAAGATGCCGTTCATGGTGCCCGGCACCGAAGACGACGAGGACGCAACCGAGCAGGATATCGCCGCCTTCGCGCTCAAGCTCGGTTCAGACGTTCGCTGGGACCGGAGCTGGCGCGTCGGCAACGCCCGGCTGCTGCTGCTCGAGCCGGCCAAGGCGTCCGAGCTCAGCATCGCGCTTGGCGGAGCTTATCCCGCCGGCACCGAATGGGCGGTCGTAATGGATGCGTCTTTGCCGGATGAACAGGCGGTCGCCCTCGTCCGGTTTGACCCCTATGCCCTCGAAGGCGGATTCCCGGATACGGGCCGGCTCCGGATCGTATCGGTGCTGCATGCAGAACAGGCACATGATACGGCACTACCGGACGAAGCGCTGGAGCCGAGCGAAGCGCTCAGAGCATTGTTTTCGCCCGTTGTCGAAGGCGGCCTGGAGAACTATCGAGCCACCCGCGAAGGCCAGATCGAGACGCTGCTGGATCAGACCTGGGCCGTGATGAATATCCGGGTGGCGAAGTGGATTTTGAACGGCCTCTACACTGCGGAAGAGATCAACCGGAAATTTGAGAATGATGCGCAGATGACCATGCTTGCTCTTGCGGAGAAATATGGGTGGGAACCTCCCGAAAAAATCATCTTCCCTGCCAAGAATGCGAAGGTCGGTGCCGAAACGAATCCTGTCGCGATCAACCTTTCTGCGGCAACAGGAATGACTCACGGCATTCACCGAGGCAAGATCGGCCCCGGGTCCACTCCGGGCCCGGTGAAGTACGACGGCCCTATCGGGGCTGTCTTCCAGGCCGCGGACGGATCCTGGAAAATCACCGTCACCGACAATACCGGTTCCGTATTCGTAGGTCCCATGACGGACAAAGACAAGCAGATGTCGATTCTCGTTTCCGGAATCGTAAAATCTCAAGCGGACGCGATATCGGTCCGCGGCCTTCTGTCTGACGGTGACCAGGAGCTTGACCGGCAGGTCAAAGCCAATGGTTTGACCTGGCTTGCGCGGGGATCTTTGTCGAACCACCGTGAATCGCGCGTCACGCTGGACATCACTTCGGCCAATGTTCCTGACGCAGAACTGGCTGAAAGAGCTCTTCAAGCGCTTCACGGGCTGGACGATGACATGGGTCAGGAATCCCGCACAACTCCCATCAGGGAAGGGGAATCGTTCTCCGTTGAGCCGTTCCTGGCGCGCGGTACGGGCGTCAAGTCCGTGCGCCGCACATCGTTTTGGAAACCTGCCGGCGGCGGATGGGAACCAGTGGCCCAGGCGCGCAGGAGTTCCGACACGCGAATGTGGACCGAGCATGTGACCGATGGAGCGCACGCCTGGACCGAAGAACGCACGCTGCGCGCGATCCGGACCGATGACGGCGTCCTGCGGTACATCGACCAGACAGCATTGGACGTTGAGGTTGTATTTGAAACGTCGTCCGGCGCGCGTCTTGCGGGACAGGCGGCCGTCGAGACCGCTGAGCGCGGCGCGGAAGACTGGAAAGCGGCGATGTCGCTCTTGATGGTGTTGCGCGAGAACCGAACCGTTTCGCGGCCGATCGCGATGCCCGCAAGCCTGTTCTACTCGGATGATCGTCTGGATGCTGATTTTATTCGAATGCTCGGAATCTTTAGAACCGCATTGAGCGGGCGGACTCAGGTTTACGGCAGCGAAGCGGATCTGATGCGGTTGCAATCTGATCTTGCCGCAGCTGCCGGCTCCGGACAGCTTGTCGCCGGGATGATCGATCCCGTGGCACTGCAGGATGATCTTGCCAAACCGGAACAGATTCGCCGCCATCTGGAGACGAAGGGCCTCGGAGTTGACCCAATCTTCGTGATAGCCGAGAATGATTTAGAAAAACTGCCCTCAGGAACCGGCTCCGAGCACTGGGTGGTTCTGCCGCAAAAACCGCAGGCCGAAGTTCGCGTGGGAGGAGTTGAAGCGCTGGCCGTCGCCGTCGCCGCCAACTGGCGGGACGAAATCCTGTCGCTGTTCAGCGGTGGGAGTGGCGAGCTCTACGCGCGCGAGGATCTTAAGACGCTGTTACGGCGACCGACGCCTTGGGTGCGTTTCCTGAATTTGCCGCAACGGCTGTCTGAACTGATCGGTCAGCTGGTGCAGGGCGCTCGAATGACATCCGCTTCAGCCTAGCGGGAATCCATCTGAGGTTATCGTTGAACGCTTAAAATGCTGGCATAAACTTACTTGCGGCCAGAGAGGCGAGACAAAGTGCGTATGAACAGATTAAAAAAATTTGAAATAAATCATCTAGAGCAGTGCTGGCTGATGGTGGCGCTGATCTTGATGGGGTGGCTTCTTGCTTGTTCCGCGATCGCCGCAGAAAGCCAACCGCCCGCAACCGCAGCCGAAAAGCAATCCCCGCCGCAGGAGGCTTCCCAAAAAACCTCTGAAAAGGCATCCGAACCCCGTCAATCCATCCAAGAACAGATACAAGCCATGCATTCCCGTCTCCACCGGCTCGTTCTGGAGCAGAAATACGTCGAGGCGATCCAGGTCGGCCGCAAATTGGTCCGGATCAAGGACCGGCTTCCGTACGCTCACAATGACATCGGCCACTCCTATTACATGCTCGGCAATTTTCCTGCGGCGCTGGAGCATTTTAGAAAGGCCGCGATTTACGAATCAACCAAGCTCGAGTTCAAGACCAATGTCGGCATGGCGCTCGAGGCACTCGGCCGTAAAGACGAAGCGGAAAAAACCTACCGCGAGGCCGCGGAAGCCGGCCATCTTCTGGCGCGGGTGCGTCTGGGCCGGCTCAAGTACGCAGCGGGCGATTTGCAGGCTGCAGAAAAAGAACTCAGTCTGGTTTTGAAGCAGCAGCCCAAGCACCCCGGCGCGCTGCAGCAAATGTCCCGAATCCGGTTTTCGCAAAAAGATCGGACCGAGGCGGCCCGGTATGCCCGTGAAGCGATCGATGCCGGATACAGGGGCTTCAGCCGTAACTATCTCGTAATGATCGGCCTGGCTGATCCTCCCAAGCTTCCGTCTGCCAAGTGATGATCCCGGCACTGGGATCGGATCTGCGCTCCAGAGCCTCGAATCCGGTTTGCTGGCTCCTCCTGGCGGCGATCGTCTTGCTCGGGACCTGGCTGCGCCTGCTGCCCGTCCTGTCGGTCCCCGAATCGGACTACCTGGGCGACGCGGAATTCAATTACCGGATGACGCGTGAGGTCGTCCAAAGCGGCCGCCTGCCGGAAGTGGACCGTTTGTCCACCCATCCCGTCGGCAAGCACGTTTCCCGGGAGCTCCCGGTGTTCCATTACCATCTTCAGGCGGCCTTCCATCACGCGGCCGCGCTCGCCGGCCGGGACGATCTCAAGCAAAACACCTTCCTCTACAACGCGCTTCTGGGCGCCCTCATTGCCATCCCGGTCTACATCCTGACGCTCGCGTTGGTCGGGTCGCGCCAAGCCGCGCTCATCGCAGCGCTCATCGCCGTGATCCTGCCCATGGGAATGATCCGATCCTTCAGCGTCTACAACCGTCAGGAGGTTACGGGCGTGACGGCCGGACTGCTCGCCCTGGCCCTGTGGATCCGCGCCTGCTGCGAACCCGGGGATCGCCGGTCCCTGGCGTTTTCCGCGGCTGCCGGCGCCGCCTTCATCGCGGCGTTTGCGAGCTGGCGGATGAACCTGCTGCTTTTCCACGTGATATCGGTCATTTTTTTGCTCATGGCAACCGGGAACTTTGCGCACAAGCGCCAGATCGCCCGCGGAATGACGATCCTGTGCGCCGCCTATCTGCTCTCCTGCATCGGTCTTGAGTATCTGCGTCATTACCGCGTCATCTTGTCGGCGGAGTCGGCGTTGACGTTCGTGACCCTCGTCGCTTCCGCCTTTGTCTGGAAAAATTCCAAACTCACGATGACGTCCGCTCAAAAATGGATCTATCGGGCTGCGGTGGTCCTCGTTCTTGCGAGCCTGACATGGCTTTTTATGCGGTTCGGCATGCAGACGCCCGGATCGGGCGTCGCGAGTCTCTTGGCCATTGCTTTGAGGCAGATGGGATATCCCGTCAGTCTCACGGACGAGCAGAATCTTTATTTCACCAGCGTCGAGCTGGCGCCCATGCCGCTTGATTCGCTGTTCGGCCCGATGCGGCTCGGCTGGATGTCGCTTTGGCCGCTCGTGTTTTGGGTTCGGCCTTTCCGCATCCAGTCCGAACGACCGCAGTCGGGGTATGCGTGGGCGGTATCCGGACTTGTGACGGTGGTCGCGCTGGCGGGCACGCTGTTGGTCGCCTCCCGGAATCAGGTTTTTTTTAGCCCCATGTTCGCAGTGTGGGCAGGGATCGGGGGCTGGCAGACCGCGCAGGAACTGCGGCGGCAGATCTCCGGCAAATGGCTGACGGCCGCCGCCGTGGCGGTGATGACGGTCTTTATCGGCGTCGCCGGATATCACGCATATGACATTATGAAAAACTTGAATCCCAATCAGCTGAAACGAGACGATTCCTTCAACGATATCCTCAAATGGATCCGAAGCGAGACCGAGCCGAATGCCGTCATCTGGGCTCATTGGGCGCACGGCTATCCGATCCAGACGCGCTCAGAGCGGGCGACCATCCTGGACGGCCTCTTTGAAGTTCCGGAAATGCGCCGCCGGGTCCTGGAGGAAAAAAGCGTGGTTCGGAGCGGGGACCCCCAAAAAATCTTCGATTTTTGCAAAAAGTACGGAGTCAGCTATGTCCTGGTCAGCATGAACCATCTCCCGTCCTATCGAGACCGCCGCATGGACCGTGACGACGTGCTGGACCGGATTGTGCTTCAGCACCCGGAAAAACTCCCGTTTTTTGAGACACTTTTCCGTAATGAGCGGTTCGTCTTTTATAAGTTTAATCCGATCCGGGAGGCCGAGAGGGCCCAATCACAGGGGGGCAGGACTCGAAGGTCCACTTTTGAGTATTTACAGACTGCCGGTCCGCAATAAAGGCCATGTAAGTAATTCAAAATATAGATATTGAGGCATTCGACCTATAATTTAGTAGACAAAAAATATAAATATCTCTTCCTTGAATTAAACAGCACGGACCTGTATACTTCTCATAGTTACGGGGGTAACTGGGGGGATCCATGTCATCTTTTCAATTTGTCGTTCTATCATTTTTGTCTCGGTGATTTGTTTTTTTCCGATCATATTTAAAAAATTTGATTAAGTAAAAGTACAAAGATAAAAAAGCGATTCAAAGAAAGATAAGAATGACCCTTCAACGACCTGGATTCAAACTCCTCGTGAAGATCGTCGCCTCGGTGACGGTGGTTACCTTTTTCTTTCAGGATGTTGTCATGGCTACCGGCGGCACACCGGTTTGGAAGACGACGCCCGTCGCGCTGTCTGCGGGTGAGCGCGGGGCCGGCAAGCAGGTCCCCGAGGTCTCGGCCTCGCTGGGGGTGAAGCGCAGCGAGCATCTTGACGGCGAGGCCGACGAACTCATCGTCAACATCCAGGACGCCCACTCCTCGATCGGCGCGCAGAAGGCCGCATCCAAAATTTTTGCCGAGCTCGTCAGCCAGTACGACCTCGACGTCATCGGCGTCGAAGGATCCTCGGGCGCGATCGACACGAGCCTCGTTTCCGCCTTCCCGGTCAAAAAAGTCCGCGAATCGGTCGCAGAGTCGCTGCTGCTCAACACCCGTATCGGCGGGGCTGAATTTTTCCAAATGATCTCCCAGGACGACGTCGAGCTCGTCGGCGTCGAGGACCCGGAGCTCTATCAGAGCAACATCCGCGTCTACCAGCGCCTCATCGCCGATGAGCCGCGCATCCGCAAGGCGCTCTCCGCGCTCAAAGAAATCCTCACCGCTCTTGAGCAGTCGATTTATTCCCAGGAGCTGCGCGACTTCCGCCGCCAGCGCCTTCTCCACGAGTCGGGCGACCTCAAATTCACCGAGTACTGGCATTTTCTCAAAGCGCTGGTCGTGCGTTCCGGTCTTTTGACCTCCGGACGGCCCAACCTCGAGAAGCTGATCCGCACTGCGGAGCTCGAGGATGAGATCGACTTCAAGTCCGCCACCCGTCAGCGCGACCTGCTCGTGAAAGAGCTCAAAACCAAGCTCTCCGGAGACGATCTTGCCAGCCTCGTCAAAGAAGCGGTCCGGTTCAAGCTTGGCAAAATCACTCCCGGCCGTTTCCACGCCTCTCTCGTCGAGCGCGCCCGCGACGCCGGCGTCGACCCGGTCGCCTACAAGGACTTCATTCTGTATGCCGAGTACGCGGTTCTCTACGAATCCATCGACTTTCTCCGCGTCTTTGAAGAAATCGCCGAGCTCGAGACGCGCGTCGAGGGGTCGCTGCTTCGCAAGACCGACGAACGCCGCCTCGCCTCGCTCGGCCGCACCGTCGACATCCTCGCGAAGCTGCTCGAAGTCAAGCTCACGAGCTCGGACGAAGCCTTTTTTCTGAACAACCGCGCGATGTTCGAGCCGGCGGCCCTGCAAGCCGCCGTCGAGGAGCTCGCTGACGAGCGCGGCATCGATGCCTCCAGAATCCATTGGAGGCTCCTGGCATCCGAAATCCCCGCCGCCGAAAAGTTCTACCGCCTCGCCAAAGAGCGCAACGACGCGATGCTGACGAATCTGACGAAGCGCATGCGCGAAAAGGGCAAGACGGTCGCCGCGCTCGTGACCGGCGGTTTTCACACCGAGGGGCTCTCCCGCCTCATGCAGGAACGCCGCGTCTCCCACGTCGTTTACATGCCCAAGTTCGATCCCAAAGACGGCGAGCGTCCCTACATCACCGTGATCACGCAGAAGGGCTCCTTCATCGACGCCGAAGTGCGCGCCGAGGCGCAGCTCGAAGCGATGGCGATGGTGCTGGCTTCCGCAGTGAAGGGCGGGCTCAAGTTCGAAGACGCGCGCCGCATCTGGCTCGACAGCTTCGCCGCGGAACAGAAGGTCAAAGGCATCCAAATTCCCGAATGGAGCGACGCGGACCTCGCAAAGCTCGTGGACGGGGCGCCGTCTGCCGTCGAGTTCACCATCACGTTCGACAAGAACGGCATCCCGTCGGCGACCGCTTTGAAGATCGCCATCTCCGACTACAAACGCCGCGCGGCGCTGGCCCGCCTGAGCAGCGCCGAAGCCCGTCAGGCCGAGACGCAAAAGATGCTCGAGTCGCTCAAGGAGTCCTTGGCGGCGGACGACCGCGCGTCGACGAATGAGAACGCCGCGGCCATCGTGATCCGCGCCAAGGAACGCTTCCTCGTGCAAATGGATTTGACGCGCGACGCCGCCGTGCTTGAGCGGCGCTGGGAGGCCGAGTGGGCGGATGCGTACATGAGCGCCCTGCGTAAAAAGGGAGTCCTGACCGCGGACACGCTTCCTGTGGAAGAAAAGTCCGCCTTCGACGCCGAAGTTGCCCGCGCCAAAGACGAAATCCGCTCCAAGCTTCAAATCCGCGTCGCCGAAAAGCACCGTCTTGACGGCGACCGGCAGCTCGCGTCAGCGTCCCGCGGAACGGCCCAAAGCCCTGAAGCCGCGACCGCCGCCGCGGGCAGCTTTGTCGCCCGGGTCGACGCATCCCGCCTCGCCGCCGGAGCGCGGCTCGCCGTGATGGAACGAGTGGGGAGTGCGGTCAAATTTTTGTTCCCGTTCCAGGCGGGCTCTGCGCCTGCCGACGCCGTCAAGCCCGAACCCGTCAAACCTGCTGCCGTCGAACCCAAGATCCTGGACTCCAAGCCGCGCCGGGCTCCGAAGCAGGCGCCGAAGCAGGCGCCGGTGAAGAAAAAGGCGGCGGCTGAACCGGAGTTGAGCGGGGCGGAGTTGCAGCGTCTGGCCGTTTACGAAGCCCGCTTGGTCGGCAAGGTGCCGGCGCAGACGCTCGAACGGCTTCGGTCGAAGCCCGTGCTGGTGCGTCAAATCCTGTCCCTGATGGACCTCAAGGCCGGCGTTAACGACGCCCGCGTGGCCGCGCTTCGCCGCAATTTCAAATCACAAGGATTCGCCAAATACACCGGCCCTTTAACCCGGTCGCTCACGCTCCGTGCTCCTCCGGCTGCCGAGAAGCCGGGTTTGTTGACCCGCATCACAAAATCCCGCTGGATTCGGGCGGCTGTGTTCGTAATTTATATGCTTATGCTTCCGGTTACGGCCGGGGCTCAAGGTTACGGAAGTTGGAATTGGTCGAAAGCCAAGCCCCACGGCGATTTTCCCAGTCTGTCGAGCCTCAGGGGGCTCGGATCCTTCAATAATGGCGGTAATACGGATATTGTCGTTCCGAACCCGGGTCCCGAGTCTGTCAGGGTCATGGCCAGTCAGATTGACGCTTTGGAAAACGCCGCCTGGCGGATGAGCCAAGAGACGACGCGCAGTGCGGTGCAGGATGCCGCCTTTGCGGGCATGCAGGCCGAAATGGACAGGAGCATGGTGCACACCCGTGTCGCCGATCTTCTCTTTAATTCGGCCCGGTTCCCGATCGCCACGTTCGGCTACGGGGACGTGGTCCGGCTGACGACGACAGACGACAACGGCGTGATTCTCAAGCTTCGCGGCCGCGATCCGCTGGCGTTTAAAATCGCCGTTCTCAGCCGGGTGGGCAACAAGGTTACCGGGCGATTCGTGGTCACCGATCCCCAGGACGGCAGGATGCTGATGGCGCCGGATGATATCGTCATTGATCTCTCAGACCGCGTCATGAAGATCGAGTCGGTCGGCGGCAAGCCCGTCCGCAATGTTTATCCGAACGCGCCGACTCCGGTCATCAATCAGATGCGGGCCTTGTGGGAAGGCCTGGCCCCCAAGGTGAGTGAGTTGGCAGGCGATGCCTGGAGTCCGGCGGAAAAAAAGGCCCTCGCGGGAGACCCTTACCGGGATATTTTTGCGGTCAACACGGTTCGCGACATCATCGGGGTTTATGAGGGCTTGGATCGTACGATCCGGTCCGCTGTCGAAAAAATGGACAAAGTTGGTATCGGCGGAACGGGCGCCGGAAGCGATGAGTTTACGGCGCAATTCGTTCAGAGCGTGCTGGAAAACCGCATGGAGCTCGCCGCCGCGACCCATCTGCGGCTTCAGGCTGATCTCGCGCGCGTCCAGCTCCGCATCCGTGAGTTGGAACAGATCCAAAAGACCTCCGGTCTCAATCCGGACCAGGCTGCCGAGCTCGAGGCCCTCAAGGGGCCGGGTTATCTGACGCCTGAAGCGGGGGCGGCGATCCGTCCATTCGATGACAAGTCCGCGCCACTCGTGACACTGGGCTCGCTGACCCTTCAAGAAAAAATCGCAGCCCTCTCACAGATCAATCCCGTGATCGGCGACTACGTGGATGCGGGCGGCACTGCCGATCGGTTCGCCGGCGTGACGGACCAGGCCCGCGCAAGAATCATCGCCTCCCATCCGTACTTCCAGACGATGCGGGTGCTGCGGGACACGGATGCCTCCGGAAATGACCGTTACCAGCTCTTCACCATGGGGCAAAAAAACTTGGCCGCACTCGTCAAAGGAATGGAGGGTCTTCTCAAGCAGGAGGCGAACTGGCTCCGCTCCCTGAACCAAATTATTGCCGCTAAAGTCATCGACCCTTCGACGCTCGAAGGTCAGATTCGCGCCGCCAGCCAGGATGAGCTGATCCGTCTTCTGCAAGACAAGCGGACCGGTCCCATGGCCATTCTGCTTTTCAGCAGGATGATCTCGCGCGGGGATGTGCCGGTTGCGGCGCTCGAAGCGCTTGCGGAGAAGATGCAGAATTCCACCGACGAGCGTTGGAGGCTGTACTTCATGTTTATGGGATTGTCGATGCTGGAGAGCGTCCAGGAATCCGGAAGCGAACTCACAGGCTCCCAAAAAGCGATGATGGAAGCTGCTGAGCGGATGCTGACCCGAGCACGCGAGCAGCGCTCCCGCGAAGAGGCCAAAAGGAGCTCGGAACAGCAGGCGGCCCAGAGCGGCAGCCGCGAGCGGCAGCCCGTTTTTACTCCCTACGGTCACCGGTTTGCGAACGACCCTGCCCGCGAAATCGTTTCGGCGCTGGCTCAAAAGCCCGAAGCCGCCAAAAAAATCGCCGATGCCGTTTGGAACGTGAATCTTAAAGAGGCCTCGCAAATCGCTCTGGAATCGTTTCCCGAGCATCCCAAGCTTGCCGAGTGGATCGAAAACCTGAAGGGGATCTCCGGCGCCGGTGACGAGGTGTTTGTGGAGAATGTGTTCAAGTCGGCCAGATACATCAACGGACTTTTTGCACCGTACATGCCTGGAAGCATCACGGCCGAAGTGCTGCATATGAGCAAAGTCCGCATCGTCCCCACCCAAGCAGTCGCCAAGTACGAGCTGCCTTTGGGGATCGGTCGCTCGGCGCACGTCGCCGAAACCCGTTACCAGGAGGGAGCCGCCGCTCCGATTCCTTCGAGCCCCTTTGTCGCCGTGCTCACGGGCAACGAAATCACGGGCGGCGTTTATGCGGGCGATACGAATCTGGACGCAGCGAACTTTTTGGCCCATGTCATCTGGAATACCGCGATCAACCCCGATCCGGCCGCACGCGCGGCATGGGAGAAGGCCGAGAGGGGGATCCTGTATAACGCCGATGAAGAAGAAGCGGAACTCCAGAAAAAGCTCCTCCAGAGGAACTTCGCCGGCATGTCCCTCGAAGATGTTCAGGACCTTGTCCTGGCCACTCTTAACCGGCGGCAGGAGATCTTTTCGATACGCAGCGAGATTGGTATGAGCTACGTGGATGAGGCGACCGGGCTCCAGGATCTGACCTCGCTGAACCTCATCGGTGTCGTCGAGGGCGTCACTCGGGACGGACGAACCGTGCCGACCTCGGACCTGGCGGTGGTGCTTGCCATGCGCGATCTATCGGATGGCAAGGTCGGGAATTTGGGCGATCGCAGGATTCGAGTTTATGCGGGTCCCGACTCCTATCGGATCGTTCCGGTCAACGAGCAAATTCTTGTGCCGCTCGATCTTTTGGCCATTCCGGAAGGGAATATGCCGGCATGGACGCAGGAATACGAGCCGCTGTTCGGCGCATCCCCGAGGGAGCTGTCGCGACGGACGGTTGCCACGCTCGCGAAGACCCTGTACCTCGACGGACAAAAGACAACCGAAGAGGCGTGGAGGTCGACCCAGGCAAATGCGATTTATGCCTTTGAAGAGGGGCTCAAAGCGGGCGGTGCGTACGACAGAGTGATGCGCGGCAAGTTCGGGGCGGATATTCCCCAAATCCCGAACCGCGAACTTTACTCGGCGTCGGCAACGATGTTTTTGGTTCATTCGGCCGTGGCGCATATCGCTTCCTCCAAGCCATCTCCATCGGATGTCTATGACGCATATTATTGGCAGAAGGTTTTTTCACAGCAGCCGGACCGGCCCTTTACGGCCAGCCCTAACCAGCTCAACGACCTGGTCCGCTATCTGGCGCGGGTCACGCAGATTAATTTGCAAAAGAACAATTTGGATCCTGGTCAAGACTTGCGCGGGATGAGTCCCGGCGTATGGGCGCTCGTGCTTCCCGAATTGATCGATTTGCCCGGAATAGAAGCTTACGGGCCGTCGTCCGGTTCCAAGATCTACTTCGACAGGTCGAGCGGTTTGGCCAGGGAGGTTCATGCTTGGAAGTACCAGCCGGGCACGGGGATCCGGCTGATCGTACCCAATCGCGTCTGGCGTGCCCTGGAGCCCAACCCCCGCGAGCTGGAGTGGGGCCAAAAAACATCCGAACGGACATCCGATCAAAAGGAATCAGCACAGGCTTCCGAGGGCGGCGAAAAGCAGCAAGGCGGGACGGGCCGCAGCGGCGCCTCCGATCAGAGTTCGGGTACAAAACAGTCCACCGGACAGTCGGAGTCCACAGAGAAGTCGGGTCAGGACGATCGATTGCCCGTGATCTGGGAATCGACTGGCAATGAAGCCGGTAACTCGACAGCGGGCCCGGATCAGGCCGCAAGGACCCAGGCCCGCCCGGCCTTGGCCGGAACTTACGAGCCGGGGACGCCGCTCGGTGATTTTGTGCTGACCCCCAGCGTCGCTCAAGCGCTGGAGGTTCTTGAGGCGGTCGAGCTCCATAAACTAAAGGACAGCCCCACCGGTCTAAATCTGCCTCCGGACGGCAAGTTGACCGAGGAAGACGAGAAAAGGTATAGGCTCATTTTTTCCGGAACGACACCGGACGCGGTAGTCACAGCGGTTCAGAACGGCGACCTCACGCTGGCACACATCGAAGCGCTCGCGCAGGCGCTGGGTCTTCGCGAGGGCGAGGATGCTTCTCGGGATCCGTTGCGTGTGGGAGGGAGCTTCACGGATGTGGATGTGGCACGGATGAATGCGGTGGCGAGAGAGCTGCGCAAAGCCGTTGCTCCCCTGGACGCCAAGCACAAGGTCATGGACGGCCGTTTCACCGACTTCAAGCAGAATCTCGAGAAGGCCGCTCGAGACCGCGCCGAGGCGTTAGCCGGCACGGACGAAGATTTGTCGGCTGGCTTTTCTGACGCGGCGGATCAGATTCGCTTCGCCGCCATGGACGCGAAGGAAAAAGCGGGATTGGACGCTACGACGATTCAGATCCTGCAGGGCAACACCTCCGTCGAGACCATGGCTTACCAGCTCACCGCGCAGGGCTGGACCTACGGATTGGGAATCCGTTTCAATCCGATTTCAAATAAATGGGAGCCCATCGCCGGAGCTGAGCTCCGGTCGGCCGATCAGCTCGAAGGCCAGGACACCGGCCGCCGGTCCGATGTATACAATCTGTTCGCGGGTAACAAAATCATTACGCTCACCGGGTTAAGAGAGCTGTATCAGGCTGATAAGATCGCCCAGGTCAATCTCGATTTTATCAACAGCATGCTGCCCGGTTGGATGGATTTGGGACGGCAGGACTTCGACGGCCTCTCACCGGATCAAATCTTTTTTGTGATCGCTGAAAAATTCGAGGTGCAGCATCGGGTGATCCTCACCGCTCCGGCACTCGAAGAACTTGCGCGGCTGGTCCGGGAGCGGAAGAATCTCGAAGAGCGCGTGAATACCGGCGGTCCGATCAATAGAGGCATGGTGTTCAGTGCTTCCGCGGGAGATCCATATACCTTCTTGATGGGCGAAGCCGAGCGTGTTCGAGGCAAGGTTCGGGAAGCGGGCGATGCGTTGAGGCGCCAGTACCAGATGCCTTTTACCGCCGGCAGCGAAGAGTCGGACCGGAAGCACCGGCAAACACAGGAAGCGTGGACGAATCCGTCTCCGGCGGAAGCACGCTTAAAGGAGCTGCAGGCTCAGAACGCTCTCTATACCGGTGCTTATTTTGCACAGGTGCAGGATGATGCGACCGTCTTTGTCCGGCCGGCGGATATCAAGGATACCTATGCCAATCTGGAAGGTTCGCCGGCGTCCTGGACCATTCTGCTTCGGCAGATCGTGCCGGCTGCCGCTCTTGACCCAAATGCGGGCAAGCCTTGGGCACCCATGTACCGCGAGCTTCGGGTGGAGCGCGACCGGTTCGGTGTGCCGACGGGCCGGGCGGCCGAAATCATCCGCGAAGTCCCGCGCACGAATCCGGATCAAATCGACTCCTTCGTAAAAAATATTGCCGTGCCGTCCGCGGAAGAAATCGCCCTGCAGCGGCAGTGGGCCGATGCGGCCGCCAAAGTGGCTCTGGCAAGCTTCAAGCGGGACCGTGTGACGACACCAAAGTATGAGCCGACGCCCCAGACCATCGATCCCGCGATTTGGTACTTCTCCAATCCCAATTTGCGCCCTCACATCCAACCCGCGTCCGCGTCAGACTCCCAATCTGTGAAGCAGGCGGACGCGGACCTTGCGCTCGCGACGGAGGCATACAACGCAGTCTCCCGTTCGCTCGGAACCTTTGCAAATCGCAAGTCTGTGGCGGAAGTGATCGGGGCTCAAGGCGTCGAATCCTGGCACGCCTCGGCCCGGCGCAGCCGCGAGGAGCTTGAGAGTCAGATCCGGGCCGCCGAAGAACCGGTCCAGCGTCCAGCTTCGGCAACCAAGCGCATTCCGACCGATGTCGCTGCCAAGTCCGTCCAAACAGCAGTCGCAAAGCTCAAGACTTCGGAACTCAATAAGGCACACGACCAGGCCGTTGCGGCTCTGGAGAAATATCAGAAGTTCGTTGCCTCCATGGCTGTTTCGGATCCGCGCCAGGGCGCGTATCTGCTGGGCGAAGATGTGCCCGGGTATTGGGTCCTGGACAACCAATCGAACATTGGCGAATGGATGACCGAAGAGCAGCTCAAATCCAGGTTCCCCGATTCGGACCCCGCTCACCGCCAATACCGGAATCAGATCGAGGGCCGCCCCTCCCAGACTGTGATCGGCGGAACCACCATCATGTATTTTGGCAATTACCGTCCACCGCAAGACGAGGTGAAGCTTAACCACTTCGTTCTCGCCGACCCTATCACCGGCGAACGGGAAGCGTTTTATACCCGCAGTCAGCTGGCGGCGCTGGCGGATGAGGACGCGGCGAAGCCCGAAGCGGAGCGTGCCGGATGGCACGATGCCCGGAAGGCGCTGGACGCGGGAGAGAATGCGGTCCTGCTCCCGGGCAACAAGCTGCTTGTGACCTTGGCGTCCAAAGCGACGCTTTTTACGGATGCCGAAGGCCTGCCGCAGCTTCGCATCCAACCGGTGGATGCGGGTCCGCTCAAGGTCGCCGATCAGAAGATGCTCACGTCCATATCATCCATGGAGTATGCGCACGAATCGAGTACCGCGCATTTGGAGGAATTGGCCGGCAAGCTTGCCGCAGTTTACAGCACCGAGTTGTCGATCGGTCACCCGGGATCCTCTGTCGTGATCGGCGGACTCAAGACCGAGGTCCGTGAATTCGGGACGTTCGCCGGTTACGTCAGCACCGACTATATGAGTTATATCCCGATTTATCTTCAGACCGGTCCGAATCTTGAACTGATCGACGTTGTCGGCACCGTCGAACGCGTTCCGGGTAAGCGCGGCGAGCCCAAAGGGTCCGCCCAGCACTTCAAGATCGCCGGTCCGCTGGAACCGAATTACCGATTCGTCACTCCGAACACGGCAGAGGCCACTCATTTTTCCATTACTCCGGTGGCCAATCAGCCCATCAGCCTGCAGTCTCTGACCGATGGTTTGAGCATCGGACGGGACGTTTTGAATCCCATCGAGACGGCACGGTTGCGGTTGGCAGGACTTTCTCACGGACCGAGAACGGGCGCATTCGTCATTCAAGGTGTGGCCAGCGTCCACAACCCCGGTCAGCAGATGGAGACGGGGACCAACGGACCCAACGCGGTATGGCAACCTCCTGCGGCGGCAGACGCAGCGGGAGGCCAACAGGCCATTTTCCCCGGGGCTTCCTACTCCTACTCCATCGAACGGATGCGCGAGCATCTGATTCCGTTTACGACCACGGCTGAACAACTTGAAGTGAACAACAGGGGCAGGGTGGATCTCTTCGGCGGTGTGTACATCGCGAGCAGCGGCAATTATGGGGCAGCGCCCGTCGGCTATTCGGGACATCCCGCCGCTGAACGCGCCTTGAATGCGAAGGAACTCCACTATCGTCAACTGATGCAGCTTGCAGCGCAGTCGCGGGATGCCGATGTCAGCCGGCATCTCCGCGGGTTTGCGTACAGTCCGCATGTCATCCTGCCCGAATCCGTTTATGGCGGTATTCCCAGTTTTGTGACGGTCGAGCTCGGCCTGCACCAGATCGCGGAACAAATGCGCGAGTGGCTCAGCGCGAATGGCGGACTTCGGTCTACGCATCAGGAATTTGTGTTGTCGACCCCCGACGTTGCGCTTCAGGTAATCGCCCAAATCCGTAACCGGCAGGGCAAGGCTATACCTTCTGCTGCCAAGCCCGCCGCCCAGCCTTCCGTCCAACCGGCCGCCAAACCCGGCGTGAAGGACCAGTCGTACTTTAAGGCATTGGAAGAAAGGGCTTGGGGCTCTCTGACGATCCAGCAGAGGGACGATCTCGAGAATTATAGACTGCGCAACAAAATCAAGGCTCCCTTCACGGCCGTTTCAAATTGGATCAGAGGCTTCGCTCGGGATGTGCGCAACAACCCGACCGCTATGTCCTGGAGGGAAGACGACGGTGCGGTAAGTCCGGACGAATCATCCGCGGCCACCGGCGCGCGGCTCGCCGCAACCGAAGCGACGGCGGACCAGGCCGCGCCGGAAGCGACTCAGTCGTCCGGGGTTTTCGGCGTTCCCCAGTGGGTGGTGCGGAGAATAGCCGACTCATATATGCGGGTATGGAAGCAGCAGCAGCGATACGCCCAAATGCTGCAGGACCGCTCGGGAGAGACGGCACTGCGCGAGGCGTGGGACCGCGATGCGCTCCGGGGAAATGCGGTGGATCCGCTGCTTCGGATGGCTTTGGATCAGAACGACGATCCCTTTGAAGTCCGCAAGCCGATCCGCTTCTTCGGCGTGATCGTCCGGACGGACAAGGACGGCAAGACCGCCTACGAAACACTGAGGGCCGGGGATTTGGCGCGCATCGAAGCCGATGCGGAAACGGGCAAGTTCTATATCCGCAAGCGGCAGGGCAAGACTTGGTTGAACCAGGGTTACGGCACCGTTTACTTCAACGATTCGGCCCGGATGCTCTATGACCGGATCGGATTCCGGAAGGTGACGGAAGCGGATTGGAATCGGTTCGTCAGCGCCGGCAGCTTCGGGGCCGTGGCATCGCAGCAAAAAACGTCGACGGAATCGGATGCTGCCGCACCTACGGCCGCAGCCGCCGGAACGAGCGACCAGCACAAGACTCTTCTTGAGATCGATGCCGAAACCAACGCCCGGCAGCTCGCTGCGGTGAAGAGCTTCTTCCGCAAGGCGGTCCAACAGGTGTTCGGCAACCGCCTCCTCAGGGCCGTTTTGACCACGGGCCTGATGGGCTTGGGCCTCATCCACCTTTCTTCCGCGTTCCTTCAGGCAGCCGCTCCGGATAGGGACAAGGCCGTCGCCGCCTACACGGCTGAATCGGTCAAAAACCCGACCAAGCTCACAGCCAGCCACTACACAGACCCGCGCTACAGCCATATTGCGTTTAATTATGACCAGATGATGATCGCCAACACCTTCCTCGGGTCCGGTTACACGGCGGAAGGTCTCCAGATCCTCGACTATTATCTTCCGGGATTCGAAGGCACCGCCCCGCGCGGCGCCGTCCGCGACTACAAGGGCAGCAAGATGCTGGTGAATGCGGTCAACGTCCGGACAGGCCGCGAAGACCTCGAGTGGCACATCACGCCCGGACCCAACGCGTTTGCGGTCATGTCCTACCTCAAGAGTCATAACGCGGCGCTCAAAGCCGGCGATCCCGTCAAGGCCGAGCGCTATCTGAAGGCCGCGATCCAGATCGCTGAAGGACTCATGAAGATGCAGGCCCCGGACGGCGGATACCGTCACGGAACGGCGAATCCGAAGAAGACGGCTGCCGAGCCGCATTCCGACGTCATCGCGGCTTTGCAATGGCTGGAGAAGACTCTCAAGTCCCGTCCCCAGGATGCCGCAAAGAAAGATCTGATCGCCCGCATTCACGAGTCCGTCGAAGGATCGGCCGACGGAGCGAAGCCGGGCGCCAAGCGCTTCTTCCTCAAGCATCTGTATGACCGCGAAAAGGGCATCGTTTATCAAGGGTACGAGGAAGGCAAGGGCACCAATTTTGACGAATCGCTCGACACGCTGTCCTGGTTCCTGATGACACCGTTCGGCCAGTCGCTTCCCGACGCAGACATCAAAAAAATCACCGATACGATGCTTCGGAAATACGTCACGAAGGTCCGGTACAACGGCCAGGAGATCCTGGGCGGTGACTTTGCCGACTCCAGCAGCCCGGTCGTAATCGACCGCCGCGACGGCAAAAAACCCATGATCTCGGTTGAATGGACTGCCGGCATGATCGGTGCGTTGCAGGTCGATGCGGTCCGCTTCAAGGATTCGGATCCCGTGCTGGCGGCTGAGTACAAGGCCAAGGCCTTGGTGCTTCTCGACGAGCTTGGAAAAACCTTCAGCCAGTACACCGACCGGCAGCTGGATGCGGTGATGGGACCCTATGCGACTGCGGGAAATGTTCTGGTCGCGGTCGATGGACCCGGATGGCTCACGCCGCGAGGCAACGGGAGCGCGATCGCAATCTCAATCCTGAATGCGATGGTTGGACATAACTTCTTCACCGGTCAGTTGATCGAGGGATTTGATGGCATCCCGGTGACGCCCGACCAGATGACAGCCGCCCGCGCCAAGCTGGACGAGTTGGCCGCCCCGAGAACCGAAGCGGCGCCGGGCCAGGCTCCTGTCAGGGCTCCGGCTCCAGCCCAACCGGTCCAGGTCCAGCCCGCCCAGGCGCAACCGGTCCAGGCTCCCGTCAAGGCTCCGGCTCCGGCACAGCCCGCTCCCGCCGCCGGGGGCCGTCAAGAGGAAATCAAGCTTCCCAGGGTGCAAAATGCCCCGGGCCCGAACAACGAACGCGCCGAGTACTACGATTTGGATCAGCCGATCGAACTTCAGGCGAACGATCAAATCATCATTGAATACACGAGCCACACTCCCGGCCGGCAAGTGGGTTTGCAGCTCGTTCCGAGCAAAGCCCGCGCGGACGCCCATAAGGACGTCATAATTTACGACATCACGCCAAACAACGATCCGCTCATTTTTACGGCACCGGGACGCGTTCGATTGGAGCGCTTGGCCTTCCAGTACGGCGATCTGCCGTTCGGATTGAAGAAAAACGAGATGCCCAAGAACCGTCCGGATGGAGAAAACCGTCCGAATGGATCCGATATCAATGTAACCCGCGTGCGGATCCTGCGGGCTCCTCAGGCTGCCCAGCCCGCCGCCGTCCCGCAGCCCGCCGCCGCTCCGCAGGGCCCCGCCGCACAGATCGACATGAACAAGCTCAATGCGGCTGCGACGCCGGCAGAAGCGGCAGAAACGGTATTTCAACGCGAGACCGATCACCGCGACGTTATGGTCGAGCCCGATCGGAGCGGTGTCGGGATCCCGGCCTCCGTTAACTGGCCGACGGCGGGGGCGGTCCGCTCTTTGGCATTTTTTGGAGGCGATGAGGTCTACGAAGCAGATGAAGCTGCAACGAAAAAGTGGATCGCGGAGAACCCCGGCAAACCGATCGATCAAATGCCGCGGTTGAACGTGCCATCTCCCTCCGATAGCGGAACTTGGCTGATGACGACCGACCGCCGCGGCCGTTTCTTGTCGATCGATGTATTGCAGGGTAATCAAATCGAGAAGTCCTTCACCGGTAATGTTCAAGTGTGGGTTCCCAAAGTTCCAGGCGAAAAGCCTGCGACAGGCAATGGCGTGTGGATGCCGATCCAGCAATACATTCAGTTTGATGCGATCGGCGGCGTCATCAACCGGATCAATTCCGATACCTGGGTGCGTTTTGATCTGTTGAACTTGGCCGAGTACAGAGATGGCGAGGCGGATCCGGTGGGACATTCCACCTATGCCGTCGATCCCGGATCCCATGGATTCATGCTGGGCGATCTTGGATATGAAATCGGATCCGGATCAGATTTTTTCAAAAAAAATGTGAAGGCACTGGTCAAATACACCGTGCATCGCGGCACGGTCCGCGATTACGCCGATCCGGGACGGGATTCGTCCCGTCTTTATGCAATTGAACATTTTGTCGCCAAGAAGAACGGAAGCGGCGGTATTTTGCATGACGCAAAAGGTCAGCCGCAATTCCATCGCTTCGTCGAGTTTAGAGATTCCAGGGGGTTTGTGCGATATACCGTTTACGGCGGCATTCTTACCAACTTTATCTACAACAACGACAACCAGCTCATGCTGACCCGAAAGTTCGCCGTTCAGCCCGAACTCTTCTCAAATCCTGTGAACAACGAGGTTCTGAATCCGGACGATGCGCAACAGGTTCCGGTCACGGACTACATCGGACAATCCTTTTACACGGGTCAAACCCGGCCGCTGACCGACGTTGAAGAGCGGCTGGGACGCCGAATTCTGGAAGGGCGCCAACGGCTGCTTGACCCTCGGCAGAAGGGCGACTTTGCGCGTATCCGGACCGAACTGGATGCGCTGACGGCCGCCAAAGAAAAAATCGATGCGCTGTTGTCGGATGTTCATGCTCGGGACAGCGCCGCCCTGGCGCGTATGGCGGCGGCGTCTGATGATGAATCGATCTCGGTTGCTCCGATCCAAACACTGAAAAACGGAACGCAGGAGATCGCCGACAGGCGGAGGGCGGCCGCGGAGCAGGTGTTTGCGCTGGTCCGGGGCTTCGATGGTTTTGGGGATTTGGATGTTTCTACGGTTCTGCTTGACCAGAGAGAATCGCTGGTCGTTACAGAATCCGTTGAGTTCATCCGCGGATCTGAAGGCGAGTATGCCCAAGGATTTAATCGCGACGGATCAGAAAAGCAGATCAGAAAAGGCGATGCCGCATATGAGGAATTCGTAAGGCTGCTCGATTGGCAGCGCCAATTGAGCGCCGAGTTGCACCGGGCCGGCCTCAAGTCCGAAGACAGCATGGGAGAGGGCGACAAGATCGGCGGATACCGCGCCTTGATCGGAAGGTCAAAAAATGCGGGAGCCATTGACGCGCAGACGGAACAGCGGCTTCTCGGACTGTTGGAAAAAATCGACCGGGCGATTGTATTTGGATCCGGACTGCTGACGCATGGGGAGCTCAAATTCCGAGGCGACGCGGGTCTCGACTACGCGACGGCAGTTCTGATGTCGCGCGATCACACGCTGCGAATACTTGACGATCAGATCGCCAAGCAATCGGCCGAGTTGGCAGCGCTGCCTCCCGGAGGAGTCCAGGCCAAGCAGGCGGCTGCCGACCTGGCGGCTCTCAAGCGCAAGCGCGATGATTTGGACCGAATCACTCCGGACTTGGCTTTTATAACCCTCTATGACCGGTCATCGAATATGTCCGATCCGGCGGGGCTCAATCGGGAGCATCTGAGGTCTCAATCCAAGTATGGCGTGCCGACCCCTCCGATCGCCTACGATGCCAAGGGAAGGTTGGGTTTTGCCGGAGGCTTGGCGTTGGATCCCTGGCAGATAGTCGCAGCATCCGCCGATGCGCTGCTGCATGAAGTGACGACCGTTGAGTCGCACAATCCATCCGGAGAACAGCTCCTGCGGGTTCGTAAACTGCAATACGCCAACGGGACGTATCAGGCCGAGACCCTTTTCGGGGATACACGCGACTATGCGGAAGGCCGGTTGATGCAGATCGAAATACCCGGACTTTTGAAGGTCGTGATCCTGCGTGATGCGCAGGGCAGGGAGCTCGGACAGTTTGCGTTCGGACTCAACCGCGAACGCTCTGAAGAGCTGTCCCGGATCGCGGGATATCCCGTTCGAATTTACGATGTCCCTACCGCCTACGGTGCCGCAAAGCCGGGAGCTTGGGGCTTGAGCGACAACTATTCTCTCAATTCGACCGTACTTCGGGACGATCAAGATCGTCCGGTGATCGCGGATAGAGAGCGGATGATCCCTGCCAGCGTCTATCTTCATGAGGATGGAACGCCGTATACAGCGGACGAGATGGCCTTGGTCCGCAACCAGTCGCTGCTGGCTCAGACGACGCGCCCGGCAGACGACCGCAAAACGCAATTTGGGGCACTCCAAGATCAGCTCGGAAAGGCGATGCGCACCCATTCGGTCGAGCGTCACGATGATTTTGGAGTGCTCGCTGAGCAGCGGATCGGCAACAGCATTCTGATCCGGGTGCTGTTCGACCGCCAGGGCATCGAATACGGACGCATCGAGCTGGCTCGCGACACAAACGGTGAATTCACGGTGCCGTTGAGCATCGGGCGTGTCGCCGGGTACCTTCCGGACGGACAGGCGATCATAGAAAAATTCTCGTTTGGATGGGTTGCCGTCGAACGGAATGGAATCACCGAGCGGCTTCTGCAGGCGCTCCAAAACGGTCCGGACGGGAAGGCCGTCTATATTGACCCGAAGGGTATGACGGATACGCAGTTGCACGACTTGGTGCAAAAGGTCCGGACGCTCAAGACAGTTGAGGTCATGCGCCATGGACTTCTGATGTCGCAGACCGCTGCCGACACCCGTGTGATCGTCGACCGGGACGCTGCCGGTTTTGAAGTCGGCCGTCACACGCTCGGCGAAAACCCCGCGCAGCCGGGCGTGTTCAACGTCCCTGTCGGCGACGGTATGCTGAGAGGGGTGAATCTCCTCAAGGGCGCCGAAGACCTGAACCATATTTTTGCGCGTTACGAGAAGGTTTTTGACGTGGCCCGCCGGGAATACTTTTTCCTCAACGGCCGGGTGCTGGTCGAAACGGGCGACGGCACGCAGTTCGCTTTCATCAGCCCGACCGACGGCGAGGGGCGGCCGCTGCGTTTGGATCTTCTGGCCACATACGGAATTCTGGCCTACGAAGGCGGAAACGGCGAGTTGGTCCGCGTCGAATCGATTCCCGGCGTCGACGCGTCGGGCGCGCCGGTCGCGCTCAAGGCCTCCGATATCAAGCGCGTGCCCGCCAAGGATGTCCAGCAGGGCTATGATGGCGAAGGCCGCATCCTTTACAAGATCGTCCGCAACACGTTCACAGAAATTCTTTACGACGCCGAACACCGAGAAATCGGCCGCAAGGCGTACTCATGGGATGCGGTCAATCGGAAGTTCCACCGCGACATCGCCGGCAATCCGATTGTGCTGAGCGAAGGCCAGGTCGTCGGCGTTTCGGACGACGGCAACCTCATCACGGCGATCCAAAGGTATCTGTACCTTTATGATAAGGCCACCGGCAAATGGAAGCCTAAGACGCGCGTCGTCGACGGCCAAGACATTCATCAAACGATCAGTTACGAAGAACAGTACAAGTCCAACGGCAACCTTCATAACCAGACGCTCGGCAATATGCGGATGGAAGTCATTTATCGCGACGGCGGCGAAATCGGCCGACGCAGCTACCTGATCAATCCTGAGACAGGCGCCATTATCCGTCTGCACGGCGAAGGCGACGTCACCGGCTACGTGCGCTACCAGGCTGATGGGATGGAAACACCCGAATATCATGTAAAAGTCGCCCAAAAGGTCTATCTTTACGACGAAAGCGGTGCCATGGTCACGACCGACGGTCTTCCTGCGGCCGCAGACCGTTCCAACGTGGACAGGCTGGACGTGCTCGAGGCCTACAACGAGGTCGGCTGGATCCGCAGTCAGCTGATGGACGAAAAGCTGACCCGCGTCAACTTCGACCCTGTGACGGGTCTCGAAATCTCCCGCGCCCGGCTTAAAAAATGGCAGTCGTCAGACCTGGATTACACGATGCCCGTCAGCTATGGTGAACTTTTTGATTACACCGACGAAGGCAACGCCCTGCTGCGGATGCGTCTGGCCCATTACACGCGCGACGCCGACGGCAAGAGCGTTCCGCTGACGACGGACGGCGCGGCCGTTTTCACGCCGGACCTCTCCAACGCTCAAACGGTGGTTCAGACGGCACAGGAAAATCCGCTGGGTTATGTCTTCCTCCAATCCAACCGCGAAATCACCGCCAGCTATATTCCGGGCAATGATCCCAGGGCGTTCGGGTTCAGCGTCCCGCAATCGGCTTCTAGCATTTACGCACCCAACGGGTTCGAAACTTATAGCTTGAGCCTCGCTTACGACCAGGCTGCCGGCAAGTCCTATTTGTATTCCATCGCCCGTGATCCTAAATACCAAATTCAGCGTTACACCGAAAAACGCGACAAATACGGCCGATTCCAAGTCAAGCAGCTCGGCAAGCGCGCCTACACTTATCGACAGGACACTCCAGAGCCGTGGCTGGACCTCGTCGATACGAGCACCGATGGGTACGGAAACAATTGGATGCATACCTACACCTTCGACGGACCTTTAGTTATGGAGACCATTGTGGATGCCGGAACAAACATCACAATTTACAAGGTCACCAAGAACATCGTCACCGGAGACGTGGTGCGTCAGGCAGAAACCGTTTTGGCACCTTATCTGGACAAACAGCGCAAACCGGTCGTGGCCGATATCCGCACGACTGAACGGTCCTATTATCAGGGGAGCCTGATCGTTTCCAAGGACGTCATCACGAGCCTTGACGGAAAGAGCATCACGCGCACGCTCAGGCTGGCGCCGGACGGAACTCCGGACTTCAGGCCCGAAACGGTGCCGGCTCAGGTGCCCTACGCCGACCGTAAATACTCTCAGTACGATTCGAAGGACGCGGACGGCAGGGAATGGATCTCGGGCTTCGACATTCACAGCCCGCTTGGCGTCCCTCAATGGGAAGACAAGGCCGACAAACGTTACGTCAGCCATCCCGGCCGCGGCGTGATCAGTCTGGTCAACGAGGGCGTGCGCACGTATCACATCAAGGCGGGCACCCGCGGCGAGCCCAAGGATAAGAAGGTTCACGGCTGGGCCAAACTCCGGATCGATCTGGGCATTCCGCACGGCATCGCGCTGCCGGACGAATTTATTCCGAACAAGTACGACGGCTTGGACGTGTCGAATTACCAATATTTCCGTTTTTGGATCAAAGGGGTGACCGGCACCGAAAAATATCACGTTCAGTTCAATGACGTGAACAGCCAGAACACCCGTGAGCAGTTGGATTGGGCTCCGGCGGATCAGAGTTGGGGAAACGGCGGATGGCGTGAAGTCCGGATTCCGGTTTCGATGATCGGCCAAAACGGCGTCGACGTGAAACGTCTGTCCAACCTGTTTTTCTCGTTCGGAGCCGATGTGGGCAATCCCGTCGGCGGCACGCTCCAGATCTCTGCGATGGAATTCGTCGCGTTCGACGACCAGGGCGATCCCGCAAAGGTTCTGCCGCTCAGCCAGGTCATCGGATCGATGGAAACGGGCGGCGACACCAAGTTCTCCAAGTACAAGGGGCCCAAGTTTGCGACCAAATTCGGCAACGCCGATTTCTTCAGCCATGAGACATTCGCGTCGCCCAACATGACCGTGGACGTGCAGAGCGTGTTCGTAGTCGACACCCGGGCGGAGAAGCCCGGCAGCGGCGAATGGGGTCCGACCTGCGGCATCACCGACTACGTCGGCGTCACGCCGGAAGGGCAGTCCGTGATCCGGACCTGGCAGCTCTGGCCCGGTACTACGTGGGTCGAAATTCAGTCCGTCATCGGTCTTCCGACGGCACGCATTTATCCCAGCGGATTTATCGAAGACAACATGATCGATTCATGGTCGGAGCGCGTCTACATGGACCACCGCGGCAACAGCATCGTCTCCGTCATCGAGCAGGGCGGCATGGACCGCAAAGGACGCAAGCTGGCGACGGGCGACGTACGGTTTGTCTATCAAAGTGTCAACAACAAGGCTGGCGACCAGGTTTGGCGCCGTGACATCGTATTCGGAGAAGATTACTTTAATCACAACGACACCAACGATCAGATCCGCTGGGAGAAAAAGCCGGATCCGGACGACAACCGCCTGCGTCGCGACCGTATCTACGCGTATGACGAGGACGGTTACGAAACCGGCACGCAGCCGTTCATGCCGGATTATTGGACCAAGAATTCCGACCCTTTTGCGCCAGAGAGAATTGACGCGCCGGAACCTTGGAGCACGATACAAGAGTCCATGACCCGGGACGTCACGTTCGACCACAAGTTTCCGCTCACCATCGCCAAGACCGCGACGCCCGATTCCACGATGAAGCCGCAGGAATTCACTCAGGGCAATTTTAACAACCGCGGAACCCCGAACCTCATTTCCGGAATCCGGGAGTCCTGGGAATACAGTCTGCTTCTTTGGAGTCTGATCGCAGCCGCCGGTCTCACGGCCGTCCGCCGGATCAAGAAATTGCTAGAGCCCCGCAAGGACGGTTATCTGCCCGACGCGCCGATCCAGCCCGCTGCTCCGGCCCAGCCCGCCCAACAACAGCAACCGCCGACCACGGCGCCCGACGCCAATTCCGGCTCGACCGCCGGAGCCCGGCTGGCCACCGCCGCGGACGTGAGCCAGCTCTTCGCTGAAGTGGGCGCCCAGTCCGACGCGGAACTCGAAGCGCGGCTCTTGCGATATTCTCAGCAACTCGAAGCGCGGGTGCAGTATCAGGGCATTAATCCCGCCCAGCTTCCGATTGAAGGCCCGGAGGATCCCAAAGGTCTCTATATCTATCTGCCGCGTCCGAACGATTTTGGATTCGCCAAGATCTCTTTTAGCGGCTACGTGTACAAGGCCGTTCTCACCAAGGAAATTCTGCACGAAATTTCTTCCGATCCGATTCTCGGCTTCATCGTCGAAGAAGTCGTATTTCCGGCTCTTCGGGCAGGTAAGTCGGCCGCTCAAATCCGCGAACTGGTGCAGGCCTATAAAAAAGTGTGGTTCTCCCTCATCGACGAAGGGTACCGTCAGCACAAGAAAGAAGGCGTGAGCCGCGCGCTCGGCAAGGCCTTCATGTTCGAGGATATGAGTGATCTTCACCGCGACGGCCGGATTCTGGGCATGCGGCCCAACTTCATGCGGTCCTCCGTGTACCGGAATTATCTGGCGCCGGACCGTATCGCTGCGACCGCAGCCGCGCTGACGTACAACTCGAGCACGGATCCGGCCAATGTGCAGAAAGCTGCCAAGACGTTCCGCCAGAAGTTGACCAACACGCTATTGGACTTTTTGGACAACAACCGTGTGAACCTCCAACTTAGCCTTGCGCATCCCGTCCGCTCGATCAAAAAAGTGGCGCTCGTGGTCACGAACACGCTCTTTTCGATTCTGGCCCCCGGCCGGACTTCGGTCAAAGGACTGACCTTCTGGTCGGCCGTGACGGCGTCCTGGGCGGTCTGGAACGCCTGGTTCCTCAGCGTGGTTTGGTCGAACGGCGTGCTGCCGTACTGGGACTTCGCGGTGCATGGCAATCCGCGGGCGCTCGTCGCGCTGGCGGTCACCGTGGCGACCAACTCGCTGTTTGTGATCCTGAGTTATTACACCTTCACGTATTTTGGCCAGGCCGCCGTGGCATGGCTCACCGGGAAGGCCACCGGCAACACCAAGATTCAGGCGGACACGCAGATCCGGCCGCTCATGACGCTCACCGGCGCTGTGCTGGGAGCCGGCGTCGGTTGGGCCGCCGCGGCCTTTATGGGTCTCGCGCTTCCCTTGATACCGGCCGTTGTCGTCGGCGGACTCATTGGCACCTATCTTTTTAGTGACCGCAGCCTGAAGGGCGTCGGTTCGATGCTGAGGGACGGGGCGCGGGGCGGTTCCACCTCGCTTGTCGGCGTCAATCTGCAAGCGCAGTTGACCCAGGAATACCGCGACCTCGTGACGGACCTTAGACAGTCCAGTCAGATTTCTCCCGCCGAGGAAGCCCAAATCCAGCTTCAACCCGGACAAACGATCGACGCGCTGGACGCTAAAAACATCGGGTCCGTGCAGGATGAGGTCGCCCGGATCCGTCTGCGGAACTGGGCTAACGCTTATTTGCGCCGCACAGCCGGACTCATGAACGACGTGAACGATCCCCAGGAGATCCGCTCCCGCTGGGTGCGGTTCGTGACCAAGGCCAGCGACCCGTATTACTACTATTACAAGACCGATCCTACTGACCCTAAGGGTAAACTGACGCTCGCATCCAAGAAACACGACAACGGTCACACGATCATCACTTTTTTGGTTCAGAACCATCGGACTCAATGGAACAATTTGGCCGACGATCTCCAGAGCCGCGGCCTGATCAACGCGGCCATGGCCGACGGGATGAAGAGGATTCAGAAGGGCCAAAGCCTCGACACGATTTTTGGAGCTAACCCTTCAGCCGCTCTTGAGGCTGAAATAGAACGTTTTGCCAATTCCCGACTGCAGACCGTCTGGTGGACGATTCAAGGCGTGCTGAACCTTCGCCGGGCCTATGAAGAGAAGCTCCGAGAGGTTCACGGCAACACGATGCCGGCAGCGGACCTTCAGCGCGAAGTGGATCACTATTTCAGGTTCGTCGTTATGATCAATGACACGGAAGCAGGCTTTGCTAAAAAGCGCCCCGACGCCCTTCAGGCGTACCGAGACGCTGGCGCCGTGCTTTTCTTCAAGCCCGGCCCAAGCTTATGCGACCGCGGGGTCGGCAGTTACAAGGCGATTTTGATCAACGCGGTGCGGCATCTGACGGCCGGATACGACCTCGGTTTCTTTGTCGACGCCGACACGGAGATCCGGATGGAGGACGCGCGCAAGCTGATCCACGCGGGATCCGCGTTTGATAAGAACCCGCGGCTCGGCATCGTCCAATACCGCACCTACATCTTCAACGCGCTCTATTCACTGACGACCCGGATGGTCCGTTGGCCCATCGGTACGTTCTGGGGTCCGGTGCTGCGCGTCCGCAACCAGATCGGTTCACCCTCGTTCCACGGCCATAACGCCGACCTGAGAACGGATTACATTTACGACATGGAAGGCGCCGCGCCGGACGACGTGTCGGAAGACTTCCTGGTCGCCATGAGCTTCGAACAGCAAGAGACCCGTGGGAGTTGGATTCAGCGGATCATCCGTAGACTGTTTGGATTTAAGACCGCCGAAATCGACCGCCGCGCCGTCGAATCCGGCTACGACGATTCGATCCACATTGGCGAAGGTCAGGAGACGGACGCCCAGGCCTATCTCGGCACGACGACCCGCAAGTGGTCCTCGGGCACCGCTGCCGGCAGCATGAGCAAAACGCTCAAGCGCCTCATCACGTCTTGGCGTGTCCCGATTGCGGTCAAGATCGACTTCATGTTCAACATCGGGTTCTACACCATCCTGAATCGTATGGCGCCGTACGCGTCGATCCTTTACGCGACCGAACTTTTCGGATTCGGCATTGATTCTTTCAGCCTGCTTCCCAAGACACTGCTCCTGGTGACCTACCTTTTTTCGAACGCGATCAACACCAGTACGCTGTTGGTCTACATCGAAATGGCCGGCGGCAAGGTGGCCGGAACCCTCAAGTTCATTCGGGACTTTCCGAGCATCATGGGGCTGTGGGTGCCCGGCGTGACGAGTCAGGGCAAGTCCGCCGAACTCGGTAAAGGAGAAAAGTCCGAATATACTACCAGCGCCAAGGGTGTGGGCCTGACCTATGAAAACATCTGGAACGTTTATCTGCGCGCGTCCCGCGGCATGAAGGTGGGCTGGATCATTCTCGTCGCGTCTCTGGCTCCGGTGCTTCCGTTCGTTTCCTCGCCGTATTCGGACACCACCACCTATATCGCCGCGATGCTGGTGGTGCTTTTCGGCTGGATGAACCTGACGCACCCGCTGTTGTACCGCGTCGATCCGCTTCGGATGGAAGGAAGATCCGGCATCACGCGTTTGGTCGTCGGAATCTGGCATGCCGCCAAACTGCTGGTCTTCGCGACGATCGCGCCTCCGGTCGGGCTTACCATCAGCGTTGCGCACCGTGTCGCGAACCTGCTTTTCCTCAGCAGACAATGGGACGCGGTCGAAGCCACATTGATCGTGAAAGGCGAAAAAGACCAACCTCCGACCTTCCGCGACAAGATGGAAGCGTCCGTCGAGAAGATTTTTGGAGCCCGTCTGGCCTCCGAAGAGCGCGTCGACTTGCTGGACGAGAACGGCAACCCCACCGGCGTCACGAAGCTTCGGTCGAAGATCCGGCCGACGGAACTGACGCGCACGATCAACGTGTTTTTATTCAGGAAAAATCCCGACGGCACGGTCCAGGTCCTGATGCAGATCCGCTCCGGCAAGAAAAAGACCTTCCCGTCCCGCCGCGACACGGCCGCCGCCGGCATGGCCGCCGCCGGAGAATCTCCTCTGTGGACGGCCAGCCGTGAACTTGCCGAAGAAGTCGGCGTTCAGGTGGATCCTAAGGACCTCGTCCGGATCGGCCCCGAAAACGGATACCGGATCCAAGAAACCTCGATCGGTGTTTTTCCGTCCGAACCAAGCCGCAAGCGCCACAAGGGCAAGCTGCTCACCAACCAGTTCCGGTCGGTTTTTGTGGCGCTGCTCCCTCCGGGTCAGGAAGTCAAATTGCAGGATAGCGAAGTCGCCGGGTCGGAGTGGTCGGATCTGGACACCGAGCTGAACGCCGTCCAGACCAACCCCGAGGCGTACGCCAGCATGCAGTTCGAGCTGGTTTATCCGGAAGTGGCCAAGCAGCTCCGCGCCGCCAAGAAACTGCTCGAACAGGCTCCCGCCGATGTGTCCTATAGCGATGTGATCGACCGCTGGGTCCGCGCCGGCGTCGGTGTCGCGACGGCAGACGCAGAGCTGCTGACGACAGACGCGCTTGTGGCGTACCTCGAGTCGGGTCAGCTGACCCCCGAAATGATCCGGGCGATATCGATCGATCAAAAGGCGGAGCTCCTGCGCCGCATCGACCTTTCGCAATACGACCTTCAGGAAAAAATGGTGATTCTGTCCGGCGCTCCCGGCTCCGGCAAGGATCTGGCCCGTCACGCGTTCGGCAAACAGGGCCGTTATGTGGACCTCGTCGCGCAGCTGCTCCTTTATCACAGCCGCGAACCGCGTGCCGGAGAGATCAACGGCATCAAGTATCACTTCGGCCAGTTCAATGTCGGCGAGAACACGAACCGCCTCGTGGTCCTCAAGAACGACGGACGCATTCTGACTGCGTACATCAACAAGCAGCTTCAAGGCGTCGCACTCGAACGCTTCGTGGAGCAGGTGGTGCTGCGGTCGGATGTTGCCGCCGACCAGCTGCTGGAAACGGACGCGGTCGTCCGCCAGGACACGATCAACGGCATGAAGGTCACGGTTGTCAACCGTTCGATCTCGGGTTTGGCCGAAGCGTTCAAGGGCTCCAAGTTCACGTTCCTCGAAGGAGGATATGACTGGTTCCGCCAGGTCACGAAGAAGTTTCCGAACGTGTTCACGCTGTTTCTGGCGTCGTTTACACCGGAAGAATTGACCCTGCGGGCCTCGAATCAGCAGATCATCGAAAAAGTGTGGCAGGATCCGCTGCAGCGCGCCGTCGCCTTCAACCTGGTCAACATGATGCGCCGTAATCAAAAGACAGAGATGATCGACCTTCGGCGCGAGGAGACTCTAAAAGAACTCAGTCAGGCCGTCTCGGGATGGGAAGGCCATCCCACCCGAGCGTCCGACCCCGCCGGCGCCATGCGTAAACTCGGCCGCAAGGTATATTCAGCCGAGGCGGTCGCCAAGAATCCGGATCTCGCCGAAACGGAAGCCACGCTTCGCGCCACGGCCGGCATCATCGAGAGCCCCGAGTTCATCGAGGCCGTGAACCGTCTCCTCGGCCCCGACTATCTCAACCACACCTTCCGCATCGATGAGTCGAACGCCCCTCTGGCCCGCTCACTCGCTTATTACTTCCATATGCGGCTGGCCGGGGCCGGGCGTTCGGACACTTCCGTCAGAATCGCCATCCCGTCGGCCGAGCGCGACAGAACCGCCAATTATTCCAAGGACGAGGACATGTTCAACCGGATGATCGAAGGCGTCATTCAGACGCTCCTCATGCAGGAGTACGTCGAAGGCGATCGCGCCGGCCGCGGGACGATCGTTCACAACGCCTTCGTTTACGGTGACGGCGGCGAGGACCATATGAAACTCATCGAAGCCACCGAGAAGCGCCACGCGAACACCATCGCCGACCAATACTTCGGGTACCTGCTTTCCGCGATGAACGCGGCCAACGGCGCGCGTCTGGCACAGGTCGAGATGGTCGACGTGCTCGACGAAGCGGGTAGTTCCAAAGGAATGGTGCGCAGTCTCGACAAGGTGCGCGCGCAAGGGGACTGGCACGCGACCGTTTATGTCTTCGTGTTTGATCCGGCGACGGGCAAGGTTTATGTGCAAACCCGCTCCAAGGCGAAGGATCTGAACCCCGGCAAGGAGGACGCGTCCGCGTCCGGGCACGTCGAAGCGGGTGAGCGCGACCGCCGGACGGCCGCGCACCGTGTGGCGCTCAACGAACTGGGCGTTCATATCTCCATTGAGAATTTCATCGCCGTCGGCAAGGAATCCGGATACCCGGTCGTCGAAGACCGTCCGAACGGTCCGGCCCTGCGCCAGTACCGCACCGTTTATGTGGCCGTTTTGCCGGAAGGCGAACAGGTCAGTCCGAACGCGTTGGAAGTCGACAGTCTCAAGCAGTCCGACGTCATAGATCAGCTCCGTCTGGCGGATTCAGGTTCCGCGGAAATCAGCGAAGGCCTCCGGCAGATTTACAAACTCCGCCGCGTCCGCAGAGCGTTGGTCCGCGTGCAGAACCTCCTTGAAAAGATCCGTCTGCGCAACCAGGACCATGCTCTGTCGCGGCAGGATCTCCTCTTCGCGATCCGGAACCGCATTTCGACCCGTCCGATCAGGAACGTGGTGCTGGTGAGTCCCGAAGCCGTGCCCGTGGTCAAGACGGGCGGTCTGGGCGACGTGGTGGGTGAGTATGCCCAGTCGCTTTCGCGCCTGGGAATCGATGTCGCCGTGATCCTGCCCAAATACAACCGCGGACCCGTCACGGACGCCCTGGACACCGGGATGTCCTTCCAGTTACAGCTTATGGGCCGCACGGTCACGATCAAGATTCTGAAGAAAAAAATCGGGTCGGCCACCTACTATCTGCTCGAAGACACAGACACTTCCGAAAATTCGTTCCTGAACGAAATTTATCCGAAGGACACGGACGCGGACCACACCCGCTCCTTCGCGCAGTCCCGGATCGTCTCCGAGGGCTCATTGATCGCGATCAAAAAACTGGTCGAAGCGAAGATGATGGCCCGTCCGAACATCATCCACGGCCACGATTGGGAGACCGGCTGGATGCACGCGTACCTCCAAACGAAGTACGCGCAGGACCCGATCCTCGGCAGCGCGGTTCACGTCGGCACGGACCATAACCCGCGTCAACAGGGCCCCGATTTTCCTGCCAGGCTATATGCCGAACTCGAGATTTATAACGCCAACGGCGAAATCGACTGGACGCACGTGTTCGGGATGCAGCGTCCCGGAAACACGAACGTGATCAACGCCAAGCGCGCCCAGCTGCTTCACGCCGGCGCGGTCAACGTCGTCTCGGCCGGCAACCGCAGGGAAGTGCTCGCGGGAACGCAGGCCCACGGCAATCTGGACCTTTACGCGGCCAAAGGAAACCTGTTCCGGGGTATCCCGAACGGCATTTCCGCGGACCGTTGGCCGGTGCTTTCGCCGGCCGTCAAGATCCAGGCGGAGGACCGGTTGTTGAGCGAGTTGAATCTGGCCCCTCGCGGACCCGACACGGTGATCATCGGTTCAGTCTCCCGGATTGACGACCAGAAAAACACGCAGGCCGTCGTCCGCTCGATCCGCCGTATTCTCGAAGAGACGGATGGCGACATCCGGTTCATCTTTGCAGGCGACGGACATCCCTCCAATCAGTACGCGCAGGAAGCCAAGGCGATGATGGCCCAGCTTCAAGCCGATTACCCGCGGCAGGTGCGGATTATTCACAAGGCGGACCACGACCTTCAGAACAGGATTTTTGACGGTCTTCAGATCTTCTTGTACCCGTCCAACCCCGCGATCGGCGAGCCGTTCGGCACGAAGGCCGCCGTCGCTCTCAGCAAGGGCGTGCCCGCGGTGCTCACGCGCGTCGGCGGCCTCGCAGACATCGGCACCGAACTGAATCCCGTGAACGGAACGGGCAACACGGTGTTCCTCAAGTCGACTTCGCCGGTCGAAGTTGAAGTCGAACTGCACGACGGGATCTGGACGCTGATGAATCTTTATCGCAACGAGTCCGACCAGCTGACGTCGATCCTCGACAATGCCAGAAACGTCCAGGTGGATTGGGCCGACTCGACCCGGCAGTATCTCGGCCTGTATCAGGACGCGATGCGCACCCGGGCCAAGGCCCAGGCTGCTCGGTTGGCCGCGGAGCCGCTCTTGTCGGAGGGGCTGGTAATGGAGCGCAACATGTCACGCCGCGAGATGCTGGACCGGATGGGCGCGCTGAACACGATCGAAGGGCAGGGGTTGTTCCAGCCGGAAGACATCGACCGGATCGGCGAAAACGAGTTTATCGCGAGAGCGCTCAGGTTTTTGGATCCGGAGACCGCCAAACTTTTCCACCATGATTCGGAACTGCCCAACATCGATTCGATGACCAGCGTCGAGCTCAAGCATCTCCTCAAGAGCGTCGGCTTCGACGACGTCAAGGGAACCGACCGGTTCTTCATCATCTCGGGTCCGTCCGGCGTCGGCAAGGGAACCCTGATCCTGGACGCGATGATGAAACAGCACGGAGATATCTTCAACCGCGTAATTCTCTACAACACGCGCAACCGCCGGCCCGGCGAAGTGGACGGCCGCGAATACCGGTTTGTGACGCCCGAAAAAATGACCGAACTTGAGAAGAGCCGCGGACTGATCGTGGTGAAGGAGCCCCTCGGCGGCGACATTCACGGTATCGACCCGGCGGATCTGGAAGCCAGTTTTTCGAGGTCCGGACTCTCGGTGATCGAAGTCGCGAACAACGCGGCTCAGGCGATCCGCGAGCGCTGGCCGGTGCGGTCCGTCTTCATCACCCCGCTTTCCGAAGAAGAAGTGCGCAACCAGATGCGGTCGTCACAACTCACCTACGAGGAAGTGATCAAGCAGGAAATCCGCAAACGGATCGCGGCGCGCAACGCCAAGACGGGCGCGACGATCGGCGAAAAGCAGCTTGAGGCCCGGTTGGATTACGCGGTCGAGCAGATCCGCCGCAAGGACGAGTACGACTTCACCGTCAACAACCCGTGGGAATCGGTGGACATCACCTTCGAGAAGATGATGCGCCTGATCTTTGGAACCGCGATTCAATCCGTGCTGAAAAAGCAGGACCCCGACGGTCCCTACAGCTCCAACGCGTTCCTTCAGGTCGACGCTTCCTCCGCCACGCGGAGTCAGACGAAACAGCTTCTGGAAGTTCTCGGACAGTACTACACCATTCACGAAGGCCTTCGCACCGTCAATGCGAACGTGCTGATCTACCGGCTCAGAAACACACTGAACATGGTCGGCGCCATGAACCAGGCCCAGCGGATCGCCTATCTCAAGCGGCAGAACCGCAAAGAGGGGATCCTGAGTTTGGCCCGGCAGTGGCTTAACCTCAACATCAAGGGCGACCCCAACTACGGCCAGGTCAAGAGCCTCGTCGAAGAAATCGAAAAGTCCCGCACCGCCGGCGCGAGATTGGCGGGTGCAAATGGATCCTCGCCCATCAGTCTCCCCCGTGTATTGACAGTGAACGTGCCTGAAGGTTTGTCAGACAACACGCTGGCCGGCATCCGTAGCGTATTTGAGAGGTCGCTGCTCATTCCCTATGAACGTATCCGCTTCGAGACCGGAGCTGCGGCGGAGTCATCTGGAGTAAACGGTAATTCTTCGAGCTCAGCCGTGATTCGGTTGAAACAGCCGTTCAAGGACGCGAACACGTCGGCTTGGAAGTCTGCCGCGCTGGCGGAAGCGCAGGGCCTCAACGAAGTCCTCGCTGCCGAACTGGCCGATAATTACGCCGGCATGAGCGCTCAAGAACTGGCTGACTCCGTGCTTGGCAACCTGGGCGATCTCGCCGAGTCGGATCTTCAGCTCGTCCGTCTGTGGCTTATCATGCAGGAAGCGGACCGCGCCGATGAAGTGACCCTCACCCCAGGCGCTCAGCAGATGGTCATGGGCGAGAAGCCGGGCCGGATTATTCTGACTCCCGAGACGATCCTTGCCCAAAATGAAGCGGCCCAGGCTCTCGAAAGCGCGCGTTTGGCCGCCGGACACTTCGGCAACGTCGAGGTGGTCATCTATAAGCCCGCAACCTTCTCCAGCGAAGATCAACGGAATGAATTCGAGCGAAGAATCAAATCGATGCATGAGATTGCCGGACAAAGAATCACGGTCGAGGCCCTGAAGCCCGCCCCTCCCGCCTTATCAGCGGACCTCATGCGCGGGTTGATCAGCATTCGCAACGAACGCGATCCCAGAAAGACGATCGTCGTGGATCCCGCAGCGGCCGGGCGCATGGAAGCGCTGATCAGCAATCTTGATGAAACCGGCGGCATGACGACCCCTGCTAAGGACGCCGGGTTTGTGCTCCACGCGGCCAGCAATGCGCTGCCTGGAGTCACGAAGTCCAACATTACGGTTTTTGACAAAACAATCGGCGCATTGAATGCAATTCTGACCCGGTTGGTGATGAGTCAGGAGACGACCGAGGTCGCTGCATAAAGATCAACTTGGCCCGCGTGCCGGGAGAGCTCTTCCCCCAAGAGCTCTTCTCCACCCCCAGCCGATCCCCAAGACGGCACGCGGGCCACCCCTTTTTGGCAGTTTTGCAGAAAGTTAGTAATACAAACTTTGTGTTCTAAGAACCTTGAATGCTCGGCTGTTGTCGGGCAGGCTTTGTTTGTAGTTTAACGACCCGTACATATAAGTAATGAATAAGCAGGAGACTAATTCGCAATGAACCGGAAGCTGAAGTGGATGGCATTGATGGTCGCGGTTGCCTTTATGGGCCAGGAGCTGGCTGTGGCTGCTCCGGTTCTGGCACCTTCCATGCCGGTCGCTGCTTCCAAGCCGGAGGTGGGTTTTGTTCTGCCGGAGTCGGTCGCGCTGATCGACGACGGATTCAAGGCGCCTGCGGCGGATGCGAAGACAATCTTTCTTATTCAAGACGCACACACCAATGAATCCGGTCAGATGAACGAGGCCAAGGCCCTCGCCGAGATCCTCCCATCAGAGAATATCAGGCACGTATTTACCGAAGGCGCCGACAACGACGCGTCCCTTTCGTTCCTCAAAGAATTTTTCCCCAAAGACGTGCTTCGGAAGACCTCGATCTCCTTTGTCCGCAAGGGGATCATGAAGGGCAGCGAATTCGCCAGCGTGAACGGGGATCATGAGTTCGCCCTGATCGGCGTCGAAGACGAAGAGCTCTACGATCAGGCGCTCGAGTCATTCGTCGATATTCTTAAACGCCGGGATAAAGCCGTGCAGTATCTCGACCGCGTCGGGCGCGCCGCTTCCACGCTCAAGGAATCGATTTACAGCGAGGAACTCAAGGCTCTGGATGCTCAGGAATCGGCGTACCGCGCCGGTGAATTGCCGCTCACGGATTATTTTGCTGCGCTGCATGCCCAAGCCAGGAAGACCGGCGTGTATCTTCCGCAGTATCCGCACCTTTCATTCTTGAACGAACTCAAAAAATCCGAGTCCAAGGTCGACTTCAATCAGGTTTCCAAAGAGCAGGAAGCGGCGCTGAAGTCGCTTCCCGAAGAAGACCAAAAAACGCTAGCCGCCGCTTCCAAAGAAAAGCATTCGCCCTTCCGTATGGGCGGCGGTGAAAAATCCACCGAGAAGGCCTTCTACGCGCTTCTCGAAGAAAAGCTGGCCGGCCGGTCCGCCGCATACCCGGCCCTGTCCCGATATTTCGGCTACCTCAAACAAACCAAAAAACTCGACGCTCAATCCATCCTCAACGAACTCAAGGCTTTTGAGATGGACGTCTTCGGCCGCCTTGCCGTCACTCAGGACGAACAATTCCTGGTGGTGCTGTCGAAGAACCTCGTCTCGCTCGAGAATCTGCTCGAGATCAAGCTTTCTCCCGAAGAATTCAGCGCGTTCCGCCGCGATTCCGCCGTGTTCGACATCAAGGTGATCGGTGGATTTTTCAACAAAAAGATCATGGGCCTCGGCAAACATCACGACCAAGCTGTCCTGCTCGAAAAAGATTATGACGAAGCGGTGAAGACCGCCTCCGAGTTTTATGAGCTGACCTATCGGCGCGATGAGGCGTTCGTCCGGAACATGCTCACCCGCATGGATGCCGACCAGGCCGCCAAAGCCGTTCTCGTCACCGGCGGTTACCACACTCCGAGCCTGAAGCGCATGCTGAAGGATAAAGGCATTTCCTACGTTTCGATTATGCCGCAGATTCTGCACGAGACCGACATGGCCCGTTACCAGAAGATCGTGACGAGCCAGTTGTTCGACGCCCAAAAAGAGACGCGTCTGGCCCAAGCGCGCTCCAAGGCCAACGCTTTTATGCCCAAGGATCTTCGCAGCCGCGGCGTGGCTGATTTCATCACTGTTGCCGCCTCCAACCTCCCGAAGGACCAGCAGGAATCCGTCGTCACCGAAGCTCTCGCGGCCGCTCGACTGGCTGTGAGCAGTCCGGATCCGCTTCAGGGGACTTTGATGCGCATCGAACAGGGGATGCTGTCCAGTTCGTTCGGAGATGCCGCGCTCAATTTAAGAGCCAAAGACCGCGCGGGGCTGCGTGGAGTCTGGGATTTGCGTTGGCGCCGCCCTTATTCGAGCGTGGGAGCGGAACAGCATTTGAGTCAGCATCTTTTTCCGTCAATTCTGCGCGAGGCCGCTATGCCGCGTTTGACCACTCCGAAGACCGATGCGGAAGCCGACGATGAAAGGATCAAGTCCCTTGTCGCGCAGGCAAAGGCAGGGGATTCAAAGGCTTTGGATGATTTGTACCTGCTCCTCTATCCTTCGATCAAAAAAGCAATCGATATCAAGATTCAGGAAAGGACCAGAGACGGAAAATTCTCATGGCTAAAAAACGAGCGGGGCGACATTTTGTCCATCGTTTATCTTCAAACATTGCCCGACGTCGTGCGGGCATTCAATCCGGCCACCCTCCGCAATTCTGGTCGTGGCGCGGAAAACTTCAAGCGCTATCTGATCCGATCGGTTTACAATCTGATCGTCAAGCTGGTAATACAGCGTCGAAACGTTTTTTTGAATGCGAATTTTGACGAACATCCGAGCCCGATTGCGGCTCCTCCGGCGATTCTGGAAGAGCTTGAACAAGCGTCTTTAGAAACCCGCGTTGTCAGTGATCTGGTCGACGACATTTTGCAGAGCGCAAACAGCGAACAGGCAAAAGAGGAGCTGATGGGGGTGCTGTCCGGAATTTTAAATTACGGTGACAACGATTCTGTGATCTCTCACGAAACCGGCATCGCAGAGCCCAGAGTCGCCTTGATCAGACAGGAGATCGTCAGCCAGTATTCTGAATTTAATTTTAAAGCGAAAGGCAATATCCGGTGGCGGGTGTGTCTGGTGAATATTTATGATTTTCTTGCGATCAGAAAGATTTTAAAAAATAGTGACCCGCGGAAAATAAAAAATATCCTGTCCAAAAATCCCGCCCGGGCAGACATCGTTTATCGGGCATTGAGACTTCGGTACGGCGCTGACGGCACTCCCAAACGCCTTGAAGAAATAGTCAAGGAGACCCATGCCTCAAACGCGAGCGTTGTCTGGAGCCGCATCCAGGCGGGCGTCGCGGCGATCAAAGCCAATGATCCGGTGTTTTCCGGCGTGTACTCTGACTTCGAATCTTCGGCAGAAAACGGTCCTTCGGCCGCCCGTTTGGCGGATATGAGCATAAGTGGAGAAGGTTGGTCCGAATTCGGTCACCTTGCCAAAGAAAGCAACCCGCAACCCGCAACTCCTGTCCAATATTCACCCGAAACTGGTCCCGTGATCGAAGGTGCCGTCGTCGGAAAAACCGCGTCCGAAGAAGGCGCCATTGCGCCCCAGGTGGCTCTGCCCAATCAAACCAATGCCGCGCGGTTGGCCACAAACATCAACCGCAGACAGTTTTTAATCGACGCGACCAAAGCGGCGGCAACCACCGTCGTGGCATCCCAGATCCTGCGGACGACTCCAGTTCAGGCAGAGGAGCCGAGCGAACTAGTACCCGGAAGCACGCTCAATCTCTTTGACGAATACGGGACCAAGGCCGGTGAGACGTGGGCGAGCAAGTTCGCCTTCACCGGCGGAGCGCTGGACGCATCGCAGACTCTGAAGTTCGTCGTTACGCCTGAAGACAGCCTCGAAGGATTCATGATCCGACTGACCAAACAGAAAGACGACGAGGATCCCTGGATCCTCACGTTCAAAAAAGTGAACGGGAAGTGGGGCGTGAGCACCAGCCCCAAACTCTCGGCGCCCAAGGCTGCCGAGCAGTTTGCCGACAAGGTCGCGGTTGATGCCGACGGAAACATTGTCGTCACGGTTCCGGTTGCGCTGATTCCCGCATCCGCCCGCTCGCCCAAAGAAATCCACATTCACGCCGGCAAGGTCATCAGCACCGGTCCCCAGGGCCGCGGCATTCAGATCAACCTGAATAAGACCAACGGTCCCAATCTTCAATCTGCAGCGGTAGAAATATCCGAAAAATCCGGCGCCCGGCTCGCGACGCTCAAGGAGCTCGAAGCGCGTCCTTTGGACAAGTGGAATGCCGTGAATTTGACCGATTTTGTTCTAAGCGCCGCTTCCGTGAAGCGGGTTCAGGAAGGTGCCGATCTCAGCCGATACGAAATCCGAGGCGCAGGCCGTACGTTGTCGGCGGAAGTCATGAACCGGTATCAGTCCGGGACCGTGTTTCAAATCGCCGTTTCCTGGCAGGATGACGCATCGACGTCCAAAACTTTGTATGCGAACCCTTCGGATAATTACTCGCTGGACAGCCTCGCGGAGATTCTGATGGGCCGCGTCGAGGCCGAGCAGACCGCCCCGAAGTCGGCGGAGCAGACGACCCGAGCGATGCGGCTGGACGAACTCGATTCTGAACAGCTCGCGGATATTCTCAGGGAACTCGTTCGTACGGACAAGCTTGCCGAGTATCCCGTGCAGTCCAAATTCCTGCTCTATTCCGCGGCGCCTGGCACCGGCAAAGGAGCTCTCTGGGAGACCGCGTTTGATCCGGACAAGGGCGGAAGCTTCAGCGATATCACCGAAAAGGTCGTGTTGTTCCACACCCGGAAGATGCGTGCAGGAGAAGTTGACGGCGTGCATTACCATTTCCGCACCGTCGATCAGCTGCGCGACCTTGAGCAAAGAGGACTGATTCTCACGACGCTCATCAACGGACAGGTGCAGGGCCTTGCCATCAAGAGCTTTGAAGACGTTCGTCAGGACGGAACTCCGGCTCAAGTACGCGGACTCGAAGGCATCTTCAGCGGCGACAAGCTGGCTATCCTTGAAGGCGGCATGGGCTGGTTCGACTTTTTGCGCAGCCGCCCTGAATACAACGGCGTTCCCGCATTCTTTTTAACACCGCTTCCGGAAAACGTGATTCAAATTCGCGAGAAAAATCTCCAGGTTATCAAACGCACATTCCCCACGGACCGGGAGCAGGCGCTCGCGCTCGAAATCATGATGCGTCTCTTCAGCCGGGACGGCGAATCAGACCTTTCGAATCCCGCCTACGTCGGTCAGCTGAACCGGATCAAGGAAGGGGTGACGCAGATCATCAAGGGCGGAGACTATGACGAAAGGTTCGAAAACATATTCGGATTTTCTGACGAAGATAAGGATAAGAATCTGAAGTCTTTGGTGGAACGGTTTTCGCGCGCCTACTTTTTGCGGGTCTTGAACGAAATACAGAATGATCCGCGCGGAGCCGCTGACGTCGAGGCTGCAATGGCGAGTGTGCTTGGATCCCGGTTGGCAACCGGTCCAAAGGGGCCGAGCTGGATCCGTCAGTATGCGCCGCATGTCGCGGACAGCCAAATCGTCGAAGTCACGATGGAGATGGCGTTGAGCGAGCCCATCATGAGCGCGCTTGAGACGCGCCTGCGCCAATCGGGTCTTGAGGAGGAAGCGATCGAGCATGAGCTGCGCAAGGCCGCCATGTCCACGTCCGTCGGAGGTATCGGTCCGCTGCTGGGTGAACGCGTGCCGGAACTTTCGAACCTCGGAGCAAATGTAACGGCAGTTTCGCTTCTTTATAATCAGGTCTGGGTTCAGAAACGCCGGCCCGACGGAACACTTTCGTCCGAAAAGGAGCAGGTTCATCCGGAACTTCGTAACGTCATGGAACCCGCCGGCGAAGTGACGATCGAGATGTACGACGGCACCAAAATCAGCGCGCGTGTGCTCAAGGCCCCCCGCGGAGCCTACCAGCAGGCCGACGTCTACTTTATTGACGTGCCGTTCCTCGCTGACACGATCTGGGCGCGTTCGAATGTCGTTTATCCTGGGGCCAAAGACGTCAGCCGCGCGAATGCCGAGCTGGCGCGCTTCAATCAGAGCTGGATCCTGGGCCGCGGTACGCTCGCTCTCATGAAAATCCTGAAACGCCGTCCGGATCTCGTGATCATGAGCGAGGCGTCCTCGATGTTCGCGCATCACCGTGTTTTTAGAGACAGCCATAGCGACGATCCGTTTTTTGACAACACCCGCTATGTTTTTAACGATCACACGCCGCTGGATTATGCGCATCCCAAATGGAGTTCCCAGGTGCTCCGGCTCCTGCGCGTCGACGAGCGTTTTTGGGGCGAGAATCTCCCGGTGTGGGACGCGGACGGCCGCGTGGACGCGACGGCGCTCATGATCAACGCCTCGGACATCGTGTATGGCGTGGCCAAGAAGCACGCGGAGGTGATGCGCGGAATGGTCGGGTTGAGACGTTTGGCCGAAAAAATCCGTCATGTAACCAACGGTGTGAGCGTGGAATGGGCTGACCGCGAGTTTCGGGATCTGGAGCGGGTTCGCGCGATTCCTGACGAGGAGCTCATCCAGATGAAGCGTGTCCGGAAAGCCGCCATGCTGCATTGGCTGGCCCGCAGGCAGGGAATGGATCCGGGCTGGGCCGGCCGTATGCTGGCCGAGAACCGCCCGGTCGGTCTTTGGACGCGCCGCATCGTCGAGTACAAGCGGCTCGGAGTGTTTGCGGATCTTCTGGAAAACACCGAATTGCGCGAGGAATTCATCCGCTCCGGGATCATTTTTATCTTCGGCGGAAGGACTCATCAGGACGACGATTACGGGATCCGGCAGTACAACCGCATCCAGGAATCGGTCAAGCGCGACCCGCGCCTCAAGGACCAGGTGATTTTTTTCGAAAATTACAACCGTTGGGAGGCCGTGAAGCTTTTCAGGGGTGTCGATTTTTCCGTGATGCTGGCGGATGACGGCCGCGAAGCGTCGGCGACCGGATTCCAAAAGGCTCAATTGTCCGGATCGCTCATCATCGCGAGCAACGACGGGGCGATTCCCGAGTCCGTCAAGTTCCTGGATCCGGCTCCGGGCCTTCCGATCCGGGGTGCCAACGGCTTCAACGTCCCTTACGTGAACGACCAGCCGACAGCCGGGGGTCTTATGGACGCCTTCGGACGGTTCCGGCGGATTTACGATCAGCCGGACAAACTCGCCGCAATGATCCGCAACGCTTTGCGTCAGGCGGAATTCGTGAGCGTGCGCCGCACGGCAGAGGACATGCTGCGGCTTTTTGACCAGGAAGTCCGCGTGCTCGATCACTACCGGATCGATACGAAGGAGGCGGATGCCCAGTCGGATGCGTTGTTCTCGGAGTCCGGTATCGATGCCGGGACGGCCCGGGCGCTTCTCAAGGAGCTGGAAGCCGACAAGTCGCGGTTCGTCTGGAAGTTCAAAGAAGATTATGTGAGCGAAAAGACATTGGTCACCAGCGAGCCGGGTATTGCCGGATTCCTGCGGGGCTTGGACCGGATCCGGTCCATGGGGTCGGTCGGGGAGTGGAGTCTCAAATTCCATGCCGGGGCCGAAAACTACCGCGGCGACATTCTGAATTATCTGGACTACCACATCAGCAAAATGAGCGACATGGGAGTCCTCAAGGCCTACGTCCATGCGAAGCACGCTGAAGCCGAGGATGCGTCCGTCAACGACAAGATCCGCATCAGTCTCGAAGTCGCCGAAGTCATCGAGCACTGGATCCGGCGCCTGGAGCGGACGGCGGCGCAAGGCTCGAGGTTGGCGGCGGAGCGGCAGCCTTCAGCTTCCGTTCTGGACCAGGTGTCCGCAGACTTGGCCCGCCTGGCCGGTCTTGAGGGCTCGATCGACCGCGCGACGCTTGAAGCATTCATCGTGCGGCTCATGACGGCCAATGAGAGCCAAGAAGCCTCTTTCCCGCTGCTCATGGGCGATGGTCTTGTGCTGGTCGACGTCATTCGCTCGGAAGCTGGATATCGGATCCGGGTGAATGACCGGGAAGAAGATGTTCTGACCAACGAGGAATTTGCATCAGTCCGTGAGCGCAATGCGGCAAATGACCGTGAGCGTTCGGAATCGACCTCGCAGGGGCTGCTCGAAGTGGTTACGGCGACCCGCGCGGACATCGATGAGCTCAAGCAGCTCATGTCGGCATCCAAGGAGCGTATCCGGGTCCGCGTTCCGGTCCATCGGATTTTTGGAGCGATCCAAAATCCGAAGCAGGCCGACCGCGCCCTGTATCAGGCGCAATCGCTTCTGGCGATGATCGGCTGGGCATCGGAGCATGCGCAAAAGAACGGCCTTCAGGGACTCGACTTCCACTTCCCGCAGGAATGGCTGGAACAGCTTCCGAAGGCCGCTTCAGAAATCCGCTCGCTGGTCGAGTCGGCGGAGTCCTCCGGCAAATACGGCAACCGCATCCACCTGGATCAGCCGAACCCAAAGGACTTCATCATCAACTGGATGGTGGGCGAATCGCCGGATGACATTGCGGAGTTCATTAACTTGTCCGGCAAGAAGGAATTCAACCTGGTCATTGCTGAGAACGGCCGGTCGGTCCATAGAGGTCTTCTGCCGTGGTTCCGCGGCGTGAACGTGCCGATGAAGGCGTTGTCGGATTACTCGGAGCGAGCGACCGCTCCCGACGGCAACCTGGAGACAGTTCTGACGCAGGCCGACTCTGTCCGCGGACCGGAAGTCTTCGAATACATCCGGCGCGCCTTGAGCGGCACATTCGATCAGACCTCCATCACCGAAGCATTCAAGGGCAACAACTGGCTCATCCTGGTGAATGCGCGCCTGGAACTCTTCGTCATCCCGATCGATCAGCTCGTGAATGCCGCAAGAATGATGGCCGATACGACGGATACGGCCGCATAAAAAGAACCCGGCATGAGCGTCCTCAGGACCCGAACCCCCATCCGGATTCGCGCGATTGCGGCTTTGGCTGCGGCGGCCTTCCTGCTGCAGGACGTCGCGTTCGCCATGCCCGAGCTGGCGGCGCGCGCGGGAGTGCCGCACGTGCCCGCTTCGGCGGCGATGATCGAAGACCGTTTTGACGCCGGACATTCCGGCGGCAAGACGGTTTTTTTGATCCAGGACGCTCACACCAACGCTTCAGGCCAGCGGCATATCGCCCGCACGCTCGAAGCGCTTCACAATCAGACCGGATTCACGCACGTTTTTCTCGAGGCGGGGTCGGGGGATGATTCCATCGGCTTTCTGCGTCCGCTGGCCGGATCGGCAGATCGCCGGAACGTGGCTGAGCCCTACCTTAACAAGGGCCTTTTGCAGGGGGCCGAGTACTTTGAGCTGGTCACCGACCGGCCCGTCAAGCTCTGGGGCGTCGAAGATCCGGCGTTGTACGCCCAAGCGCTCGCCGCCTATAGGACAGTTGCCCTCGGGCGTTCGGTGCACGAGGCGCGTATCGGCCGCCTGGATACGGCGGTGGAAGTGCTCAAACATAAGATTTACAATCCCGCGCTGCTCGAACTGGACCGGATCCTTTTGTCCGACGTGCGGGAGTCCAAGCCCTTCACCGAGCTTCTCGCGGAGCTGGATCCCTTCCTGAAGCGCGCCTCGCTCGGGTGGGGCGAATTTCCTGAGCTTGCGGCGGTGCACCGGGCGCTGGCGATGGAGCGGAAGATCGACTTTGACCTTGTCCGCCTCGAGGAAGCGGAGGCGATTCACCGTTTGCCGGAAGCCGACCGCGCCGCAATCGAAGCCGTGCGGTCATCGGCCGGACGCATCGCCGGATCCAACCTTGCCGTCCAAGCCTCGCACGCGGCGCTTCTCAAGGAAGCGCTCGCCGCCGCGCCCGGCCCGGCCCGTTCCGTCCCCGCCGAGCTCCGGAAGTATTTTGAGTACATCGAAGCGACGCAGGCCATTCGGACCGAGCGTGCGGTTCGGGAGCAGGAGCGGCTTACGCAGGCGCTCATCAGCCGGCTGACGCGTACCCGTGAAGAAGCCGGTCTGGTGCGCGCGGCGTCCGCGCTGGAGGCGTTCCGCGGACTCGGGGCGCTCGAGCTCACTCCGGACCGTTACAAGTCGGAATCTGCGAATCCTTATTTTGCGGACGTCGCACGGTTCGAGGGATTTTTAAACGGTCAATGGATGCGGCTGGGGACGGGGTATGAAAAAGTCGTTTTTTTGGATCCCGCCTTTGAAGACTGGATCGCCGAAGCGAAGCGCTTCTATGATCTGACGCTCGCCCGGGACCGGCAAATGATCCGTGAGGCGTTGTTGCGCATGGACGAAGCCGGCGAACGGAAGGCCGTCCTTGTGGCCGGCGGATACCACGCGCCCAACCTCAAGCGCCTCCTCCGTGAATCGGGCGTATCCTACGTCTCCATCCTTCCTCAGATCACGCATCCGACCGACAAGGCGCGTTATGAGCGCCTGCTCCTGGCCCAAACGCCCGGCCGGCCTGCTGGCTCAGCCCGCGCCATGAGTCTCAAGCCCTCGCGCGAAGCGAATCCCGCTCTGCTGGAGCAAATCGCGCGCGACCTGGCCTCGCGGCCCGGCGCCAGTCCCGAAGCCCTGCGGGCCGTGTTGTCCGAGCTTTCCGGCGGCGCGCGGCTGGCCGCATCATCGCAAAGCGTCCGGACGGGAGTAGAGGCGTTTGCCGACTCGATCGTCGACAAGCTTCGGCGCGACCCGTTGTTTGATTTTGCGGACTTTAGCAGCGAGGCGCAGACGCTTTTCGGCAGCCGCACCGACAGGATTCCCGCGCTCGAGATACTCGCCCAAAGAATCAACCGCACACTGATGGAAGACCGTTCTCTCATGCCGTTCGAAAAAGCCCGGTTGTATCAGTTCCTTGCCGATCTCTCATTAAATGACCGGGAGCAGTCAGAGTCAGTGTTCGGCACGGACATTTTTTACGGCGCCTACAAGCGCATGATGGGAACGCGCCGCTATCTGATCGAGCGCAACCGGCAGCTCCTCGCCGCTTTTCGTTCAGTCATGCTCCCTGTTTTGGAAAAAGTGAAGCGTCCGTCCGGTCCCGTCTACTCGGGCAACAAAGTGACGGCGGAGGTTTCTGCCCGTTTCGACGCGCTGCACCATGGCGTCGGCAAGGATCTTTTTGTCTACGCGTCGGTTCCCGACGAAAAGTCGGTGCTTAACTTCACCGTCGATCCCGACGCCGGCCCGGCCTTCAGGATCGTGGTCCGCCCCTCCGAACGGCGCGGGGTATCGGTCGCGAATTTTCGCTATCAGCATCCGGACCAAAAAGACGCCGCGCCTGATGTGACGCGTCTCGAGGCTGATGACGCAGATGGAATCAGGGAACTCAAGTCCGATCCTCAGTTCAATCACGTGATGGCCGCCCTGAGCGCTGCCGGCCTGACCTCCCATCGCGCCGGCGAAGAACAGGTTCTCAGCAGCATCAAGTCGATTTACGGCATGAGTCCCTGGGAAGGCATCGAGATCGAGATTCACAGCCGGCTCCCCGTGTCGAGCGCACTGGGCGGCGGCACAGGCATGACGTCGGCTCTGATCGCCGCGTTGCTCGAGTACACGGGACGCGGGAAAGCGGTCTCCAAGGCGGAACTTGCGCTTCTGGGTTCGTATGCGGAGATGCTGTTGGCGGTGGATGATCCTTCGAGCCCGATGGGAGGATGGCAGGATGCCTTGGGGGCGCTGCTAACATACCTCAATTGGATCACGATCGGTTCGGATCGGCCGTTTACCGAACTTCATGAACAAGCGATCTTCGAAGGAGAAGTCCAAATCCGCCGCGAGCAGCAACTGATGTCCAGCCTTCTTGCCCGCTCCGTGCCGATCCTTCTGCCTTCGGCCGAAGGGACTGGATCCCAGGATGTTTTGGAAGAACTTGTGAGCCTCCATTTGCGCGGCTCCCGACGGTCCCGGGAAGCTGCGGCCGCGGGCCGGGTCCGTATGGAACAAGCCTGGGATTTGATCAGCCGATATCGGTCGGGCGACCTAACACTGGAATCTGCCACGGACGGACTGATCCGCCTCATGACCGAAGAGGCCGAAGCCTTCGGGTCGCTCGTCCTTGGTGTGAGACATGAAGGGTTTGACCGGCTTCTTTCTGAGCTGACTTCCGCACGCGACTTGAAGAATCCGGACGGTACCCCTCTTGTTTCCGGAGGCAAGATCGGAGGAGCCGGAAGCCGCGGTGTTGCGCTCGTGTTTTTGGCGGCGGGAAATGACCGGGAGTTGAGCGTGCGCCGCCGGCGTGTCCTTGATGCGGCGGAACGCGCCGGAATGAGCAGCTTCCCGCTGCGGGCCGGCGACGGTCTGCGGCTGAAGTCAGCGCCGGTCCGACGGACCCAAGGCGCCAGACTCACATCGGCCGTCTCGCTGCGCGGCCTTGCTCCGGAAGTGGAGCTGGAGGTGTTGAAGCACCATCGCGACGAACTCAAAAAGGAGCGCTTCGCTCCGGGAACCGGCAACTTCACCCGCGTGTACCTGTTCTCCGATATTCACGGGTCGATCGGGAAGATGGATGATTTTATTCTCAAGGCCTTGAAGGACGCGTTTCCGGAAGCGTTTGGAAGTATCGCGCGTTTGGATCCTTCCATATCGCTTCAGGAGCAGCTGGCGGAACCGGTGCGCCAGGTGGGCGGTTGGAATGTCATTCGGGAAAAAGTCGCCTTCTTAAACGGCGGCGATCTCATGGACCGCCAGGATATCAATAAGGGCGAGTCGGGGCTGGCCGTTTATGAGCGTACGATCCAGCTGCAGGAGCTCGGGCTTCAGGAATTCACGACCGGCAATCATGATCACCTGGTCATCATGCCCCTCATGGGACTTCATCTGCCGACATACGAGGGTTATCGCTTTTATTTGGACATGACCGAAGCCGGCAAGGCGGCCCAGCGGGCACTCGAGCACGAGATTTATCGTGACCCCGCCCGGCCTGATTCCAAGCTGAAGCTGAGGCCCGTCGAAGACGTGGTGCGTGAGCGGAATCGCGGGTTTGCGAGCGACCGCGACCGCACCGAATTCTGGAGCCAAAAATTCTCGGACTATTACACTGAACGGATCGACCCCGCGTCTCCGCTCGTACGGGAATGGAAGCAGATCGGTTCAGAGGTGTTGGGCGATCCGGCCTCCGGCAGCGCGCCGCTCATGTCCAAAGACCAGATCAAGGGGTTGAGCGGCCTTCAGAAGGTTTTTTGGAACAAGTTCACAGGCAAGAACATGGAAGACGTCGACATCTACACCGGCATCCGGACGATCAAGGTCGGCGACCAGGAAGTCTGTTCCACGGGCCTTATGTCCGCGATGTGGTGGCGCGAGCTCCGGACCAACTTCCAGCAGCAGCTGGACAAGCCGCTGGATGCAAAAGACGCGATCCGCGATCTCTCGATCCGGGCTTCGTGGGAAAAGGCCATCCGCTACATGGACCGGATCCTGGAGGGTCTCGAAGCCGACCTCCGCAAGCGCCGCAGCGAGGGGCAATGGTGGGTCCGGGCGATCGAAGCGTTGTATAACCAAAATTATTACACGGCCGAGCAGGCCGCCTGGGACTGGGTCGTCCACCTCGGCTGGGGCCCGGCGTTGTTCGAAGAAATCAACCGCCTGATCCGCGCGGGAAAAATCCCCGGACCCGAGATCGACCGGTCCAACTTCCTGCTCAATTCCAAAATCCAGGAAATGAGCCGCAGGATGCAGGAAATGTTCGCGCTGTATTCGCGCAACCGGTATATGACGTTCCTCCACGCGACCCTCCCCATGGACCGGGCGACTGACAGCGCTCCCGGCGATTCCGCGCCCATCCTTCCGGGCCAGTTCCGGTTCAGGTACGACGGCGTGACCTATGTCGGCGCCGGGCACGAAGCGAGCGGCAGTCCGTCGGTGTGGGAGGGGATGGACCGGCTCGAACGGGCGGTCCGCGAAGCCGACCCGGTTCATATGTCCGATGCGGCAACGGCCTTCAACGCGATTTATGACTGGTATTCGGACTTTAAGACCCGCGCCAAGCCGCGGGATGTGCTGGAATTGGTTAACGATGACATCGCTTTCACGAACTTTTTCAACCTCAACGGAATTTACGGGTTTTTGGGGACGGGCCACAACCCGTTGCCGACCGGTTTTGCCAAATATGTGCGCGAAATGCTCCGACGCTTCGCCGGCGTTCTGACTCAGGCGTTCGGTCCGCGCTTCCGGGACTACTGGCTCCAACTTGACGCCGGAGTATCCCTCAAGTTCGGCAACCAGGGGCTCATGATCGCGATTCATCCCGCTGACATTGCCGGCGGCCTGCGCATCTTCGGTTACACCAAGCCGGACGCGAAAGAATTGACCGAGAACCCCGCCATTTATTACGAAAAAACCTACAAGAACTACAAAGAGCAAAAAAAATCAGATGCCGAAACACCCGAGCCGAACCCCGCCTTTACGACCGAGCCGGTCGGACACGAGGACTTCCTGCTCGGCCACCTCGGCATCGTCGAGGATCGGATCCGCGTACTCGAGAGCCGTCTCAGGTCCCAAGTCGAAGCCGACGGCCCCGGCGGCGCCCGTTTGGCAGAGAACCTCCCGGAATACAAGCGGACGATTTCCCGTCAGCTCACGGGTGCGATGGGCCAATTGTCCAAACTTGCGCAAGAGCTCGAGAACGTCAAAGCCGAGATCGCCCGCATGAGAGGGTACGAGCCGGATCCGGACGGACCTGAAGCTCCGGAGGAACCCGGGATGAACAGGGCGATCATCGATTACTTCCTGGGCGGCGATCTCGCGTCCCGGACCGACCGGTTGCAGGATTTTGCGGATCGGATCGAGTATGTGCGTGAACAGATCTCGGCCGCGAGTATGCCGCTTTTGCTGGACCATCCGAGCCGTGAGGACCTGCTCGGTGCTCTTGCCGACCTTTCGAGCGCATGGAAGACGCTGGCGGACCTTCAGAACTCGCTTGCGGACCGGCAGGCTAGTCTCATGCCCGTTCATCATCCGATTAAATACGCCAGTTCGAACCTCCGCGTTTCGATCCTCGCAATCATCAGGCATTATTCCGAGCTCGAGCCGGCCGTCGAAGACTTTGTTTATTACCGCGATGTCATGCGGCTGATCCGGAAGGGGTCCGGGAATGTCGTCCGGTCCATGAACCTCGCCGAGCGCGCGGGGGATTGGCCCTGGAGCCGGTTCGAATCGGACGAGGAGTTTGAAGCGTTTTGCGAACAATTCGAAATCCGGTGGGTCACCCTCACAGGCTCTCCCCATCCGTTCGATGCTGTGATTCAGCCGGCGCCGTCCGGCAACGGCATGACCGACGCGGTCGATGAATTGTTCTCGATGCAGGGTGAATTCGAGATCGCGATGCGCGAAATGCCGGAATTCAAGGATCAGCCGGTTGCTTCGGATATAGAGTCCGATCTCCGGCAGATGAGAGAGTGGATCGAGCTCAAGGAGGCCGTCCGGCCCCTTCAGCACCAGCTGAACGCGAAGATGGCCGCCTACTACATCGAGAAGTCGATGGACTTGATCGATTCCAAGGGTGCCGTCCGCGCTGGAATTTTTAATGTGCTGACGTCGGATCCGCGGTTCGCTGCGGGCGATCGGGACTTCATCCATGATGAGCTGCTGTTCGCGCCGGACTCGATCGACGGCAGGAACCTGACGGATTCTGATCTGACGCGCCGTGTTTTGTCCCATCCCGCCCTGGCGTCGGTAGACCCCCTCCGGGCCAAGGTCGTCTGGCACCTGTTCAAGGCGTGGACTGCCTGGGTTGGCGTCCGCGGTCCCCGGGGAGAGCTGGTCGCGCAGGGCTTCTGGGACGAGATCGTGGCCCTGGACCGTGTGGATACGATCGCTTCAGTTCCGTGGCTGGCGGTTTACGAAGAACGGATCGCTTGGGCCATCCGGGAGGTGTCCGGGAACCCCGCCCTGTTTTTGGGGCCTTTGACGGATTCGGAGTACCCATCCGTTGAGGGGCGGGCGGCCGCTGCGATGGATTTGGCGGATCTTCTGACGGCGGAGCCGACGTCCGAATCCGAGGGCGAGGGCATGCTCGTGCGCGCGAAGCGGGCGGTCCGGATGCTCCACAGCGCTTTTGGCGCCCGCCTGGCGGCGGACCGTGTGCGGCCCGGGCAAAGTGAACAGCGTCTGAATCCCGCTCCCAGAGAGTTCCGGATGGCACGCAAGCTTCTCAAGCTCGTCCAAAATTCCGATTTGGAGGGCATGGATAAATATGTCAAAACCCAGGCGCTCCTGGCGGCGCTTTATGGCGGAGAGGCGATCATCTGGCACAGGAACAAGCAAACAGGGAAATGGCAGCGCAATATTTTCCGTTTTTCCAACGGACTGTTGTACACGCTTCCGTTTTCGGCCATGGAGACGGTCCGGTCCATGCGTGCCGGTGAAGATGTCCGGGGCAGCCTCCTGGAGCTTTTAGCGCCCCGCGACCGCGACCGGAACATCTACAACCACTGGAAAGGTTTGGCGGAGCCTGTTCCTGCGGAGGCAGGAGGATGGACCGGCAAAGCGACAGAGCAGAATTTGACCGAGTTGATCCTCGAGATTTCGGAGGAGGCGGCAAAATACGGGATCCGTCCGGAGCATTTTGCGACATTGGCGGTTGATCCGGACTTTCAGAATCCGTTTTTGCACACCTTTATCGGGATTCCCGCTGAATCGCATGTGTTCGAGCAGGGCGCGAGCCGCCTTGAGATGGCTGCAACAGTCATGCGCCTGTCGCCCGAAGATCGAAGCAAGTTCGTGCGTCTCGAGAACCATTTTGAGCCCGAAATCCTGATTGAGGTGGCTGACGTTCCGAAGAATGTGACGGTGATCCGCGACCGTCATCAGGTGGGCGATCCCAAGCCCGGCAAAGGCGGCATCCGGTTTATTTCGGCGGGACAGCTCAGTCGGGACCGGGACTTCATGGAGCGCTTCGAGAAGCTCAAAGCCTCCGGGTTTAATCTGGATGAACTGCGGTTTTTCCTGCGCAAATGGGTCCGGGAAGAAGTGCGCGCGCTCGCGATCGGCATGTCGGTCAAAAATGCCGTTGCGGATCTGCCGTTTTCCGGCGCCAAGGGCACGGTTCTGTTTGCGGATGTCGAGCAGTCGCCCAAGAAGGGTCCCGTGATCCAGGACCTCTTCGCCGGCATGAACGCCTCGGAAGACGGCGGAGTGAGCCCTGCTCAGCGCTACAAGGCCAGCGTGTTGCGCCGATTTGTAGACGCCATGTATGACGCGGGGGTTTTGGGTCCTGATGACGATGTGCCGGCTCCCGACCTGGGATCGACTTCCGCCGACATGGATATCATGACCGATGCGCTTCTGCGCAGATACCTGGGCTTGGGTATCCGCCAGCCTTATGCAGAGACCGTCCATGTTTTGGCCGGGTTGCGTTCCTCCGGCCACTATCCCGCCGAGCTGCTCGACCGCATCGAAGAAATGGTCCGGAGTCACCGCTCGAATATGGACGCGCTGATGGTTCGTCCGGTTCTGCTCGAAATTGTTGCCGGATACCTTAAAGAGGCGATGGCGGCAGGAGTCAAAATCAAGCCGGGAACTCCATTCGGGAACCTGGCGCGCCTGCCGGCGACTTTTACCGCCAAGTCCGAAGCCAACCTGGGTTCCGGTTATCGCAGCCGTGCCACGGGCGAGGGTGTTCAGGAGATCGCCAAGACGTTTTATATCGAAGATCATCCGGAGAAGTCCGATTCCGCATCCCCGATGGACGGTGTGACCGTCAAGATCGAAGGAGCCGGAGCAGTCGGGCTTGAGGCCGCGATCGCGGCGGTCCGGGATGGCGCCAAAGTCATCTCCATGAAGGAAGCCACCGGCACGGCCTTCAAGTCCCGGGGTTTTACCATAGAAGATTTGGAAAAAATGCGGCGAGTACTCCAGCGCAATCAGGACGGCTCTGCGGTCCATCCCGAAGGTTTTGCCCTGCTCGACGCCAAGACGGCAGCCGCATCGGAGTTTACGATCGACGGCGCATTCGTCCTTGCGGGGAGCGACGCGCAGGACGCGTTTTTGACCGAGCCGGCCGTTTTCTTCTACGCCTGCGCGATGGAAAATTCCATCAACGGAACCAATGTCCATGCCCTGAACGCCGACTATATTGTCGAGGGGGCGAATGGCGCCATTACGAATGAGGCTTATTGGCACTTGATTGAGCAGGGGCGCACGGTATTGCCGGATTCCCTGGCGAATGCCGGCGGCGTGACCGGCTCCACGTGGGAGTGGCAGGCCAATCGTGACTTGGTGAGGCATACTGCCGCCAGCGAACGGAAGATGACGCTCGGCCAACTTACTGCCGCGGCGCTTCGGCTTCGGAAGATCCAAAACCGCTGGATCAACTCGGCCGGAGATCCGCTGGATCTGCGCACGGCGACCATGATCGTGCTGTTGGAGCGCGGATTCAAAGGAGGTCCGGCCGCAGCCCGTCTCGCGTCCCAGTCCATCCGGACATTCGAACGCGAGGTCGCGTTGGTTAGGGACGGGGTCAAGGCGAATTTGGTGATGCAGTTCGCGGTTCCCGACCGCAAAGACCTCGTTCGGCGCGCATCGTTGTCCATCGAGGTCGTACAGGATCCTGGCAGCACCCCGGCGCCGGCGATGCTTCAGCTGCCGATAGCGGAGCGGCCGGCGATTCTTTTGAGCCGCATCGAAGACTATATTCACGAGTTGTCGCAGTCCCGGGAGCTCTTGGATGATATCGGCGGCCTGCAGCGTGAAGTGGCCCTCAAGTTCAGCCGGATCGTCACGGCGGATACGATGCGGGATGAGATGCAATTGCTGAATTCCGCCGAGGCAAAAGCGGCCCGGGCAACGGATGATGAGGATATCAGGTCGGTGATCCGGATCCTTCAAAGCGCCAAGCGCCGGTTCAACGACCCTGAGGACGAAAAATTCCACGGCAATTATACGGGGTACATCAACGAAGTCCGCAGGGCCCTGGATCTTCTGGAGCCGATGGGATTCAATCCGCACGGGCCCTTCGGGTCGGATCTGGGAACAGCCGACGACCCGCTTGAGACGCTCGGCCGCGCCGTTGTGCAGTTTTTGCAAATTGCCGAAGGCGGGGATGCATCCGATGGAGCGCGCCTGGCGATTTGGGATCGTTGGTTCGGCGGCGAACGCAATTCCGGCAACCGTCCTTCCAGTCAGAGCGTGATCGAACACAATCTGCAGGCGATCGAGCGTCTCGTCCAGACTGCGGTCATACCCTCGTTTGACCGGCAGATGAAGCGGCTTTATTGGCGCGGCGAGACTCATCTGATCCCTCTTTCCGCCCCGGCCTTTGAAGGGATCGTCGACGGTCCGGAAGCCTCCTTCCAGATCCACGCGGTTCATGTCGATGCGGACGGGCGGATTTTGCCTTCCGGTGAAGTCGAAGGATCCGTGCGCACCATCCTCGATTTGACCGATCACATGCGTTTACGGGCGCGGTCCAAGAGTCCAAACTTCCTCGCGACGATCCATCAATTCAACCGGTCCGGCTCCAAACCCCTCTACGAGCGCCTGCGGGTGATGCGTCAGGATTTCCTGCAATCCCGGCGGGGCCGGGAGGTCCGTGATTTGGAAATGACGCGGGGTTCCGGGTGGCTCTTGGGCGAACGCGCGGCGGTGATCCTCGAAAAGCTGCAGGATGGAGCCGTCCGTATCGGAGTTTATACGGACTCCCGGATGCCCGTTCGGCCGGCCGGATCTGTCGACGAAGACTCGGATGCGCCGGCCGTCGAATGGGATGCGCACATCCCATTTAACCAAGTCCGCAAAACGGATTTGCGCTCGTACGAATTTGTATGGAAGCGGGCTAACGGTTCGGTTCAGTCGGATCCCGAGGCGATCTACCTGAACGACGGGGATGTGCGGTTATGGATCAAGTCCGTCGATCCCGGTCTTGGCGGAATCACTCTTTCCTATCAGGCGCCGGTGCGATTACGCCAGCGCCGCATTTCTCAGACCGACATCCCGTCCAAGTCCGGCTCGCGGCTGGCCAAGGCCGGGCAATACCGTGCCCGATATCTGTTTGAGCCGGCGGCTGTCAAACAAGTCCAATCGCCGGTCACAGAACAGAGTCTTTCCCCGACCCGTCCATCCGGCCGATATGAGCGCCATCGGTTGCGATCAGCACAGATTCCGAGCGCCCTTCGGACGGTGATCGAAAACGGAGATTTGGAGCGCTTTGGCTCCGGGGTGTTCGCCGCGCAGCCGGCGGCGTTTGAATCGGATACCGACTTTGCGATGTTGTTGGACGAAAAGGATCCGGTGATCATCCGGGCGTCCTATGATTCTTCGGCGGACATCCTGAGTCTATGGGCCTTGACCTCCGATGAAAACCCGATCCTGCTGCACCAAATCCGGAATCCGCGCAGGGCTTTTGTGGAGGATGCCCGCCGATCTGCCGCCGTCAGTCTGTCGATGTCGGATGTTCAAATGACCATCGAGGCGTTGCATGCGAGCCTTGACGCCCTGATGCCCGTCAGCCGGTCCGAAGATGCGGCCGCGCCCGCCAAGGTTCGCAACCGCATTCTAGAATACACGCTCGATTCGTGGTTCGACCCCGAGCATCCGGAAGACTTCGATGTCGTGGTGCCGCTGCTGGTGCAGGAAGCGTTGAGCGCCCGCCGGGCGCTCGAGAATCAGGTCGCCTTCACTCTCAAGGGCCGGGAAGATCTGGCAGTCCGTGTCCTGGCCGCGGCGTCCGCCGCAGGGGCCGGGGATCTCTTTTATTCCTCCGAGGAGGATCTCAAGCGCCGTCTGCCCGGATTCGATTCGGATGATGTCGTCACGGTCCGGGTCCAAAGTTCGGATGATCCCAGGCCGGCCGCTCCTGTAAACGGGGAAGCGGCGGATGTGCGCACCATTGCGGTCCAGCCCTTGCGTCGGTCCCAAGACAACCGGATCGGTGTGCCGGCCATCAAGCTGGTGACGCGATTGGCGATTTTTCTCGCGGATGCCGAGAAGACGCCGGAATTCAGAGACCGGCTGCGGCGCATTATCCGCCTTTCGACCGGTCAGGATGCCTCTGACGCCGAAATCGACGCGCTCATCGACGGCACGGCTTCCGCCGAGCTTCTCAAAAAACTCTCGGTCCGCCCGATTCTGACGGTCCCGATTTCCGCCTACCTTCGCGTCATGCAAATGACTGCCCGCATGGCCGAAGCCTCCGCCTGACCCGGTTCGCCCATTCCTGATCCGGCCCTTCCCGACCGGTGTAAAAACCGGTGCTTGCCCGTGTTTGTTCCATGTGATAGACTTCTCGAATCACTTTTCTCACGTCCTGTTAAAAGTTGATATGAATAAATACTTTTTACTTCCCATTCTCACTCTTTCCTTAATAGCAGGCGGATGCGCTTCCAAGTCATCCACCGGCGCGAACGCTTCACAGACAGTGACCGTTTGGCACTGGATGAGCGACCGCGAAGACGCCTTCCTCGAACTCGCCAAGCGTTACGAAACCCAGACCGGCGTTAAAGTGAAGTTCGACCTCTACGCTCCTTCCGAATCCTACTCGCAAAAAGTCAAAGCCGCAGCCCAGACCAACACGCTTCCCGATGTCTTCGGTGTGCTCGGCGAATCGCGCGATCTGGCCAGCTTCATCAAATCGGGCTTCGTCGCCGATCTTTCGGATTCGCTGAGTGTCGACGGCGGTTGGCGTAACCGCCTGTTCGAGAAGGCCTTTGAGGTCAACCAGTTCAAGGCCGGCAACGCGTACGGCGTGACTCCCGGCGTGTACGGCATCCCGCTCGACATGACCACCATCCAATTTGTGTACAACAAGGATCTCTTTGCCAAGGCCGGGCTCGACCCCGAGCAGGCGCCGCGCACCTGGCAGGAATTCATGACCGCAGCCCGCGCGCTCCAGGAAGCCGGTATCCCGCCGCTCGTCGGCGGCTTCGGCGAGATCTGGATGCTCGACGCGCTCTCGTCCAACTGGGCGATGAACATCATGGGCGAGGAAAAGTTCTTCGACACCTACCGCGGCAAGGTCAAATACACCGACTCCGACTGGGTTCAAGTCCTCTCGCTCTTCAAGGAAATGGTCGACGAAGGGGCCATCGTCCCCGGCGCCGTCACCATGGTCAACAAGACCGCCGAGCAGACCTTCGCCAACGGCCGCGCCGCGATGGCCTTCAACGGCTCCTGGTGCGTCAACGTCTATAAAGGAATGAACCCGACGCTCAATTACGGCGCGTTCCTGCCCCCGCAGGTCAGCGCCAGCCGTTCGATCAAGATCTGGGGCGGGGCGGGGTCGAGCTTCATGATCAACGCCCGCTCAACGCGCAAGGATCAGGCCGTCGCCTTCGTGAAGTGGCTTGCAGAAGCCGACCAACAGGCCTTCCTCTCCAACGCCACGAACAACCTGCCGGCCAACCGTCAGAGCCTCAAGGACCTTTCGCCGATCCTGGCCCAATTTGCCGACGATATCGACAACACCACTCATCCCAACGTTTATCCGGTGCATGAAGATCACCGGGTTCTGGAGGCCTGGTCCAAGGGCATTCAGTCCATCTTGATCGGGGAAAAGACCCCCGAGCAAGTCGCCCAGGAGGTTCAAACGGCGAAGGAACGCGAGATGAGCCGGAAGCAATGAACCATTACAAAGTCCGCGAAATTCTCGGCAATTACGCGTTCGTCGTTCCCGCCCTCCTCCTGTTCGCCGTTTTCAGCGCCTACCCGTTCATCAAAGTCTTCCAGTTAGCCGCCTTCGAGTTCGACGGCATCTCGCCCGAAAAGATCTTCGTCGGCTGGGACAACATCACCGACATCCTCTTCAACAACCCCGTGTTCTGGGGATCGATGAAGAACGCCCTCATCGTCACGGTCCTGGCGCTGGTCGTCCAGAACCTCCTCGCGCTCATGCTCGCATTGGCCTGCGACCGCGACATCCGGTTCGGCAACGTGTACCGCGTGATCTTCTACATCCCTCCGGTGCTGTCGGGCATCGTCGTCGGTCTCATCTGGCAGTGGATTTACGACGGCAATTACGGTCTTTTCAACCATCTTCTCGAATTCCTGCGCCTGGGCCACTTGAAGCGCGCGTGGCTGGCCGACGGCAACACCGCGCTCGTCGCCGTAGCCGTGATCCACATGTGGAAGGGCTTCGGCTGGGGCTTCATCGTTCTTTTGGCCGGTCTCCAGAGCATCCCGCGCGAACTGTACGAAGCGGCCAAGGTCGACGGCGCCAACGCCTGGCACACTTTTATGAACGTGACCGCGCCCCTCATGATCCCGGTTTTTGTCCTCGTGTCCGTGCTCACCATCCTGGGCACGATGCAGATTTACGACATCATCGTCTCGACCACCGGCGGCGGTCCCGGTTACCACACCGAAGTTCCGATTTCGCGCATGATCGCGGAAATGACCGGCGCGTCGCGCTTCGGTTACGCCTGCGCGATGGGCGTCGTGTTCGGCACCGTCCTCCTGGCCGTGTCGCTGGTCCAGATCCGCGTGTCCAAGGCGATGCGCCAGGTCTAACGCCATGAACGTCACCCTCGAAAAAGCCAAGAATCTCTCGATCAGCGCCCTGATTCACACGCTGCTGGCCGGCGTGAGCCTTCTGTGCGTGTTTCCGCTGGTGTGGGCCTTTTCGTCGAGCCTCAAGACCCAGGCGACGGTCTTTTCGGACATGTCGCTCATCCCCAAGGACCCGCAGTGGGGCAACTACATCGACGCGTGGACCAAGGGCGACTTCGGCCTTTACTTCATGAACAGCGTGTTCTACACGACCATCGTCGTGATCGGCGTGATCCTGATCTCGTCGCTGGCGGCGTACGCGTTTTCGCGCTTCGAGTTCCCGGGCAAGAACTTCCTGTTTTATCTGCTCATCGCGACGATGATGATCCCGATCCCCGGCACGATCATCCCGCTGTACGTCCTCCTCGTGAAGCTGGGCCTCGCGAACACCGCGATCGGCTACATCCTGCCGCAGATCAACGGCGGCCTCGCGCTCGGCATCTTCCTCATGAAGACCTTTTTTGACGACCTCCCCAAGGAACTCGAAGAGTCCGCCCGCATCGACGGCTGCGGACGCCTGCGCGTGTACGCTTACATCGCGATTCCGCTGGCCAAGCCCGCCATCGCGGTGCTGGCGATCTTCAACGTGTTGAACGTCTGGAACGAGTACCTGCTGGCGATGCTGGTGCTCTCGGACAAGGGCCTCATGCCGCTGCAGCGCGGCCTCATGGTGTTCCAGGGCGCGCACATCACGCAGTATCCGCTCCTCATGGCGGGCATCTGCATCACGATCGCGCCGGTCATTCTTCTGTACCTCGCGCTTCAGAAGTACATCATCAAGGGAATTACGGCCGGAGCCGTGAAGGGGTAGTCGGATGAAAAAACTTCTTTCTCTCGCGTTGTTCGCCTGCCTGCTCCCGTCCGTCCCCGCGTTTGCGGATCCCGCGGCGGTCCAGGCCGATCCCGCTGCGCAGGGGACGCTCGTCAAAAACATCCACGGCGACGAGATGGAACTGAAGTTCGAGCTTTTTGACCCCGGCACCGAAGACATCGTGAAGTACAAAAAGTACGGTCAGTTCATCGGCCGCGGAACCGGCGATTACCAGTACAAGATCACCGACCGCAAAGGCCTGGCCGCCGCCGTCGGCGTCGGCGTGTATCCCTCGACCAGCGTCTATAAGGACCCCGCGTTCCAGAAGCTCAACGCCGCCGGCAAGCTCCGCGGCATTCACTGGGACTTTACGAACGTCAACGACGTGCAGCTTTCTTTTTATAAATGGGCCACCGCCGCCGAAACGCCGGGCGTCAAACAGTACTTCACCGCGATGGCGCTGGAGCGGGCCGGGTTCACGCTGCAGGCGATCAAGGCGTATCACGCGGTCATCGTGCACTTTCCGAAGCAGGTGGGTTGGACCGTCTGGCACACCCCGATTTATTACGCCCAGCGCGCGACGGACAAGATCGAATACCTGACCCGCACGCATCCGGAGCTGGGCATCAAGTACGTCAATTACAAGTTCGTCGTCCGCAACGGCGACGACCTCGACATTTCCAACGACGTGTACCTGCAGATCGACCCGGGCGGCTTCCAGCGCGTGACCGACCCCGCGCAGCTCAATCCGCCGGCTCAGGACGTGAGCGGCCTGCCGGTCAAGAAAAGCATCGGAGGCGACCACGTCAAACTCGTCCAGCTCTCCAATGGTCATTGGCAGATGCGCGTGGACGGCAAGCCGTTTATGATCCGCGCGATCGCGTACGAACCCACGCCGGTCGGCCAATCGCCCCATAACAACACGCGCGAGGACTGGATGAAGGCCGACAGCAACGGCAACGGCCTCCTCGACGGACCCTACGAGTCCTGGGTTGACGCCAATGAGAACAATCAGCAGGACGCGGACGAACCGGTGATCGGGGACTTCGAGCTCATGCGCCAGATGGGCGTCAACGCGCTACGGCACTATCACGGCGCTTCCAACAAGCAGCTTTTGCGCGAACTCTACGACAAATACGGCATCATGGCCGTCATCGGCGACTTCATGGGCATGTACGCGGTCGGTTCCGGCGCCGAATGGTACAAGGGCACCGACTTCACCGACCCCGCGCAGCTGGAAAACATGCGCCAAAGTATCCGCAAAACCGTGATGGAACACAAAGACGAGCCGTACGTTCTGATGTGGGTGCTGTCGAACGAAGGAAATTACGGCATCGCCGGCGACGAAACGCGCGCGACGATGCTCGAGCGGCTGGGCCTGGGCTCGCGCGGCAAGGAGCAGAACGAACAGATGTACGCGTTTGCCAACGAGATGGCCAAGATGATCAAGGAGCTCGATCCGAATCACCCTGTCGCATTCTCGAACGGAGAGACGATTTTCATCCAGAAGTGGAAGCGGCTCATGCCCGACATCGACATCTTCGGCTGCAACATTTACCGCGGCAAGGACGGCTTCGGCAAGAGCTTCTGGGACAACGTCAAAAAATACACCGGCAAGCCCGTGTTCATCACCGAATACGGCTGCCCCGCGTTCCACAACCAGCGTTCTCAAAAAGAAGCCGAAGCGCTCCAGTCGGAATACCTTGTCGGCAACTGGGCCGACATCTGGTACAACCGCGCCGGGTCGGCGATGGGCAATTCCATCGGCGGAACGCTCTTCCAGTACGTCGACGAGTGGTGGAAGGCGGGACCTCCTCCGGAGTTCGATCCGTTCCAACAGGACACGGTTGGTGATTTCAAGGCGGACTTCCCGGACGGCTGGATGCACGAGGAATGGCTCGGCATCACCAGCCAGGGCGACGGAACCAAGAGCCCCTTTTTGCGGCATTTGCGCCAAAGCTACTTTGATTTAAAACGAGTCTGGAACCAAGAAAAGGAGAATCCGTCATGAAACGCATCCTGACCCCCGCCGTCATCGCGCCGATGGCCGCGCTGACGCTGTTCGCGACCCTCATCCTCGGACCCCAGTCGGGCAGCCTTGCCGAAGGCGCCTTCAAGGTGTTCCCGGTCTACACGGACGCGAGCGCCCCGGACAACCATTTTGCCCCCACCGGCTGGATGGGCGACTATTCCGACATCACCGTGGACGACACGTTCACCGTGAACCCGCATTCCGGTTCCACCAGCGTCAAAATCACGTACTCCAAGGCCTCCACTCAAGGGGCCGGCTGGTCGGGCGTCTACTGGCAGGAACCGGCCAACAACTGGGGCAACCGTCCCGGCGGCTATGACCTGACCGGCGCCACCAAACTCACCTTCTGGGCCCGCGGCGACAAGGGCGGGGAAGTGATCAACGAGATCAAGATCGGCGGCATCAAGGGCCAGTATCCGGACACGACTGTGGCCGGCATCGGACCCGTGGTTCTGACGACCGAGTGGAAGGAATACTCCATCGACCTCACCGGCAAGGACCTGACGAATATCATCGGCGGGTTCTGCTGGGCGACGAGCCTGGACAAGAATCCCAACGGGGCCGTATTCTATTTTGACGACATTCGCTACGAGTAAACGCACGAACCCTACACGCAGTTGCAAGGAGTCTCTATGAAATCATTCTTCAAGTTGATGGGCCTGTTTGCGGTCGCCGTCGCGATCGCCGGCTGCGCCAAAGAGCCCGCGTCGGGGTTCAAGGTCGAAAACGCCGCTCCGACCTCGGCCGGCGCGAGCTCCGTCGGCAGCGACGTGGCCAACGCGGTGAGCCGCGTTTCGGAATACGAGGAAGTTCCCGCTCCGGCTTCGGGTGCGGCTCCCTCCCAGTCGGCTCCGGCCAATTCCGGCGGCGCCTTCCGCAACTTCCCGATCTACACGGACGAAAGCTCTCCCGACAACCATTACTATCCGTCGGGATGGATGGGCGATTACTCGGATCTGACCTTTGACAGCGCCTATCTGCAGAATCCGCACTCGGGCAGCACCTCGATCCGCATCTCCTACAGCAACAAGGCGACGCAGGGCGCCCGCTGGACCGGCATTTACTGGCAGAATCCGGCCAATAACTGGGGCAACCGTCCCGGCGGCTACGACCTGACCGGGTCGACCAAACTCACGTTCTGGGCCCGCGGCGAAAAAGGCGGCGAGCGCATCGAAGAGTTCAAGATGGGCGGAATGACGGGCGAATACTCGGATTCCGACCTGGCCGGCATCGGACCCGTGGTCCTTACGCAGGAGTGGAAGCAGTACACGATCGAGCTTGAGGACAAGGACCTTTCCTCGATCACCGGTGGCTTCGCTTGGGCGGCGAATATCGATAACAATCCGGACGGCATGGTTTTTTATCTCGACGATATCCGCTACGAATAAGATCGGCGGGATTTGAAAAAATCTCAAAAATTACAGCTGGAGATTCTTCCCGAAGTTTGGCACAATACGGGGAATCTCCAGCTGTAATTTTTTGCCGTTTTTAGACTGATCACGACCGTCCAACTTACCAAGAATCAGGGACTATTCTATGGCCGACGCCGCCGAAAAAAAGAACAATAAAAAAGGCATCTTTTTCATCATTTTCTCAACGCTGGCTTTGGTCGGCGGCGGCGCGTATTTATGGCACCTGAGCTCGGCCAACCAAATGCCGTCCTTGAGCATCCAGCGATACGGCGACGGCGGTTACCTGTTCAAGCTGAACGACAAGCCCTTCCTGGTCAAAGGCTTCTGCTACAACCCGATTCCGGCGGGCAAGGATTTTGAGTATGACTTCTGGGCCGATCCCGGCAAGCCCTGGCTGACCGACGGCAAGCTCATGAAAGAAGCCGGCGTCAATGCCGTGCGCATCTACCGGACCGGCAAACATCCCAAACTGACCAAACAGGGAATTTCTGATCTGCATCAGAAGTTCGGCATCCGCACCTTCGTGGGTCACTACCTCGGGTTCTGGGACTGGCCCCCGGCGAATTACGCCAACGGCGGCTTCCAGAAAAAGATGACGGTCGACGTCGTGAACATGGTCCGCGAGTACAAGGATCAGCCCGGCATCATCGGCTGGATCCTCGGCAACGAAAACAACTACAGCTTCGACCGCAATATCCGCAACTGGTCCAACGAAGACATCGACAAGCTCGGCGACGCCGAGAAAATGTGGGAAGCCCGCGCCCGCATCTACTACCGCTTCGTCAACGAAGTCGCGAAGGAAGTCAAAAAGGTCGATCCCACGCGTCCCGTTATCATGGGAATCGGCGAAATCAAATCGCTTCATATCGCCGCCCAGGAAACACCCGATATCGACGTGCTCGGCATCATCGCGTATCGCGGGGCGAGCTTCGGCAACCTGTTCCGTCAGGTCAAGCAGACCTACGACAAGCCCGTGCTCATGATCGAGTTCGGCGCCGACCGCTTCAACGCCTATACCCGCGAAGAAGACCAGATGTCGCAGACCCGTTTCGTCGAAACGCAGTGGAAGGACATCGAGCGCAACTCCGTCGCCAAGACCGGCAGCGGCAATGCGATCGGGGGTCTGGTGTTCGAATGGACGGATGAGTGGTGGAAGGCCAACGAAGCGCTGGCCCACACGTGGGGCATCCACGACCAGGCGGCTCAATGGTCCCATTCCGCGTATTACTACGATTACGAAGCGCCCGGCCGCATGAACATCAACGAAGAGTGGTGGGGCGTCGTCTCGATCAAGCCCCGTCCGCAAGAAGTCGAAAACGGCGTCGACGCGCGCATTCCGACCAAGGCGTATTACGTGCTCAAGCAGCTTTGGACCAAGGGAATCGGCGCCGTCGCTGACACCGGCACCAAGGCCGTCTCTGTAACTCCGCCTACGGCCGTTCCGACGGTTGTCGAGACTCCGGCTGCGTTGACGCTCAAGTCCACACCTGAGGGAGGGTACTCGCTTTTCCTGAACGGCAACCCGTTCTGGGTCCAGGGCGCATCTTACGGAAGCGGTGGTTCTGGCCAGGGCGGAGGCTCCGGTTCTGCGGGAGGCTCGGGTTCGGGCTCTGGTTCTGGCTCGGGCGCAGGTGTTGGTTCAGGCTCGGGTTCGGGCTCTGGCACCGGTTCGGGTGTTGGTTCTGGCTCAGGCGTTGGTTCTGGCACAGGCTCCGGCGTCGGTTCGGGTGCCGGCTTGGGTTCGGGTACCGGTGTGGGCGCCGGGTCCGGTGTCGGAATTTCTTCATCGGCTGTTTCGCTGAGCCAATTGGGACGGTCCGGCTATGACCTGGGATCCGCGGCGCTCGTGGGCGGCTATTGGAACCACCCGGGTTCTCCTTGGAAGAATGATGCCGCAGCCATGCGTCCTTACGGGATCAATACGGTTTTTATTTCGGTGGATCCTTCCGCCGTTCCGGCTTCGGTCAAGGCGACGGACGACTTTTATCAGCAAAAGATCTACTCGGTTATCGGGTATGACCTCGGCTACAACGCTGTGAGTCCGCTCGATTATTCCGATCCTTCCGTTCAGAAGTCCGTTTTGGATGTCGCGCTTCAGATGGTTCGCGAAGCCAAGGGCCGCGAGCACGTTCTCGCCTATGTGATCGGCTATAAGAACCATCTTCCTTATGAGTCGGCATCGACACCGGAGAACCGCGCCGCGGTCGAAGCTTACTTCACCTTTGCAAACAAAGTCGCCGAAGAGATCAAGAAGCTGGATCCTTCCAGAATCGTCATCCTTCAGCTGGTTGATCGTACGCGTTATGCCGATGAATTGAAGCGTCTCATTCCGCGCATCGATGTGATCGGCGTGATCCGCGATCAAGCAGAGCGCGTCGGTCCGCTGATCGATTATTATCAGGATAAGACCGTCAAGCCGGTCATCGTGATGTTCGGTGCGGATAGTTACAACGCACGGACCGGCCGTCCTGATGAAGATGCGCAGGCGCGCTTTTTGACCGACGCCTGGAAAGACATCCAAGCCGGAACCACGCTCGCGTCACCCAAGGGGACTGCCTTGGGCGGAGTGGTTTATGAATGGGTCGATCAATGGTGGCGCGCCGACGCGTCCTCGGCTTCGGGCGCTCTGGTTCAGGACCCGACCGTTCAAGGCTCCAGCCCGATTTATACTTATGACTACGATGCTCCTTCCAACTTGAACGTTAATGAAGAGTGGTTCGGCTTGAACCGCCTGGACCCGAACGGCAAGGGTGGATGGGTGGTCGCGCCGAAGGAAGCGTTGCGTTCCCTGAGCGATCTGTGGATCCCGAACCTGTCGCAGATGAAGTGGCCGGCGCTTCCCGCGCGGCCCGTGGTTCTGACAGTCGCTCCGGTAGAATCAGCTCCGATGCCGGCTCCGGCCGGCTCTTCGCAGGGCCTGTCTCTGATTCCGAACACCTCGGGCGGATACACCTGGGCTTTGAACGGAGCGGCGTTCTGGGTCAAGGGCGTGGCTTACAGCTCAGGTCCCGTTTCTGATCCTTCCTCGGCGGCGTTTTGGTCGAATCCCGCGCGTCCGTGGCTGAAGGACGCGGGCGTTATGAAGGATGCGGGGGTCAACGCCATCCGGTTGTACACGACGGTCGAGCAGATTCTAGGATCCGTCTCGGCTGCCAAAGACTTCCATTCCAAAGGTATTTACACCTTCATGGGACATGACCTCGGGTTTTGGACCCGCCCGATGTCCGATTACCGCGACCCCGCGGTGCGTGCGGCTGTCACCTCCGAAGTACTGAAGATGGTCGAAGCCGGCAAAAACGAGCCGGGTGTTCTTGCCTGGATCCTCGGCAACGAAAACAACTCCGCATTTGAAGGTGTTCCTTCGCCCGAAAAAACTGCTCAGGCTGAGGCGTATTTTTCATTCGTCAATTCACTGGCGGAGCAGATCCGGGACATCGATCCGACCCGTCCCGTCATTATGGGCCTTGGCGAAACGCAGCACATCGACCTCGTTTCCAAGCTCACGCCGGACGTCGACGCGGTCGGCTTGATTGCGTACCGCGGAGATAACTTTGCCGGGCTTTTCACGGAGTATTCCAAAAAGATCAACAAGCCCATTCTTGCGCTTGAGTATGGCGCCGACAGCTACAACGCGCTGACCGGCGGACCGGACGAGGCTGTCCAGGCGCAGTACCTGCTCTCGCTTTGGAAGGACATCCGCCGCAACACGACCATGGACACCGCGTCCGGCGTCGCGCTGGGCGGGTTCCTGTACGAATGGGTCGACCAGTGGTGGCGTGCCGATGCGAACAATCCGGCGAGCTGGAAGGTGCAGGATGCCCAGGGCCAGTGGTCCAGTGCATCCTACCTTTATGATTACAACGTCCCCGGCGGCCTCAATGTCAACGAGGAGTGGTTCGGCGTGATGAAGCTCGTTCCCGACACCCAGAACCCCGGATTCTTCGTCCCTGCACCCAAGCTCGCGCTCACGGGGCTCACGCCGCTGTGGAATCAGGCCGGCAGTCTGACGCCCGAAGTGCTGGGTCTCAAGATCGTCGGGCCTTCGAATCCGACGGCGGTGCGGCCTGTGCCTGCGGCAACGGCCGCCGCCCAGTCGGAATCGGCCCGCACGCCTTCGATCCGCATCGCCTCCAATAACGCAGGCGGCACGGCGTTTGCGCTGCCCGGAGGAGAATCCGTCTGGACGCGAGGCGTCGTTTACAGCCCGACTCCGATCGGTCAGGGCCCGACCTTCGATTATCTGGCCGACACGACCCGTCCCTGGACCCGCGACGGGGAATTCATGGCCAAGGCCGGCATCAATTCCGTCCTGACCTATGTCAGTCCCAACAACCTGCCGGGCGCCCAGAGCCTGGCGTCCGACCTCTACAAGACCCACAAGATCTGGACCTTTGCGGCGCTGGATCCGGGCCTTTGGTCCGGATCGCTGACGCCGGACTACACGGATTCGGCCGTCCGCGACCGGATTTCTGCGGAGATCCTTCAATCCGTCCAGAGTCTCAAGGGCTCCGACGGTATCGCGGCTTGGGTGATTTCGAACCGTCAGGGCTTCCTGCGCGGAGAAGATGGTCTGAGTCAGGGGAGCCGGGAAGCGTATTACACCTTCCTGAACGAGCTCACGCAGAAGATCAAATCGGCCGATCCTTCCCGTCCGGTCATCGTCGAAGTGCTGGGCCGCGAAAACCTCAAGTGGATCGCGGGCCTCGTTCCCGACGCGGATGCGGTCGGTATTTACGGCAAGTCCGGAGCGTGGGGATGGAAGTCGGACTTCGACGCGGTCCGTTCGAATTTTGCCAAACCTGTCATCGTGCTGGCCTTCGGCGCGGACAGCTACAACATGCGGTCCGCCGCTCCGGACGAGGAAGCCCAGGCCTGGATGATCGAATCCCAGTGGCGGGCGCTCGACCCCCAGACGACCCGCTTGAACGATTCCGGTCAGGTGCTCGGTGGATTCGTTTACGAATGGACGGACTCCTGGTGGAAGGCCGATCCTGCGAACCCGTCGACCTGGTCGGTGCAGGACGTCTCGGCCCAGAGCTCGAGCCGCGCTTATCCCGCGGATTATGAAGTGGCCGGCAACCAAAACGTGAATGACGAGTGGTTCGGTGTGATGAAGGTCCAGCCGTCCGTCGCCGGTTCGGCGGCGCCCGTTTTGGCGCCCAAGAAGGTCTACGAGACTCTGACGCAGATGTGGGCTTCTCCCAAGGAAGTCTGCGCCGGCTAGGAGTTGCCAGTCCGGCGGTTTTTTAATATCCTATACCGATTCATTTTTAGGCCGTAAACACAGAGGAAGTACCGTTTATGGGTTCGATTCGTACCGCGATTTTTGGCGTCGGCAACTGTGCAAGCTCACTCGTTCAGGGCCGCTTTTATTATGCGGACCGCAAGGCGAACGTTCCGGGCCTGATCACCAAGAGCTTCGGCGGCTACTACGCGGCGGACATCGAATACGTGGCGGCCTTTGACATCGACCGGCGCAAAGTCGGCCTCGACCTTTCCAAGGCCATTTTTTCGCCCCCCAACTGCACGACGATCTTCCAGTCCAAGATCCCGAACATGAAGTGCACGGTCGAGCAGGGCTACATCATCGATTCCATCGCCGCGCACAACCAGGACTTCAGCGAGAATCAGCGCTTCGAACCCCTCAAGAACCGCGACGCGTCGGCCGCCGAGGCCAAGGCGCGCATTGTGAAGTCCCTGAAGGCCAAGGGCGTCGAAGTCGTCGTCAATTATCTTCCCGTCGGCAGCGAGCAGAACGTCCGCTTCTACGCGCAATGCGCCCTTGAGGCGGGATGCGCGTTCGTCAATGCCGTTCCCGTGTTCGTGTCCAAGATCATGGGCGAGGACTTCCGCCGCAAAGGCCTTCCGATCCTCGGCGATGACATCAAATCCCAGGTCGGCGCCACCATCGTCCACCGCGTGCTCGCGAAGCTGTTCGAGGACCGGGGCCAATCGATCAAGCGCACGTATCAGCTCAACGTCGGCGGCAACACCGATTTCATGAACATGCTCGACCGCACGCGCCTGGAGTCCAAGAAGATCTCGAAGACCCAGGCCGTCACCAGCCAGATCAGCAGCGACAACACGCTCCCCAAGGACGACGTCCACGTGGGCCCGAGCGACTTCGTGCCCTGGCTCAACGACAACAAGCTCTGCTTCATCCGCATCGAGGCCGAGCAGTTCGGCGGCGTGCCGATGAACCTCGAGCTGCGTCTCTCGGTCGAGGACTCCCCGAATTCCGCCGGCGTCATCACCGACGCCATCCGCGCGGCCAAGGTCGCGCTCGACCGGGGCCTGGGCGGACCGATCATCGACGCGTCGGCCTATCTCTTCAAGTCGCCCGTGAAGCAGTTCGACGACGCGGTCGCCCGTCAGATGCTCATCGACTTCGCGAACTCCGCGTCGGCCAAGCCGGCCGCCAAGTCCGCAGGCAAGGCCCGCTCCAAGCGCGCCGCGCTGGCCGCATAGCCCTCAAGGGCCCGAGAGTCCTCCTGAGCCCCAAGAAGACCTTCACGCTCCTTTCCTGGAACATCAACGGAATCCGTTCCGCTGAGAAAAAAGGCTTTTTGGACTGGATGAAAACCGCCGGCGCCGACCTCATCGGCGTCCAGGAAACAAAAGCCCACCCCGATCAACTGACTCCGACCCTGCGCAACCCGGAAGGTTTTTTCACCTCCTGGGCGTCCGCCGAACGCAAAGGCTACAGCGGCGTGGCGACTTTTTCCAAACGCCAGCCGGTCAAGACGACGATCGGCTGCGGGGTGGCGGAGTTTGATCTCGAGGGGCGGGTGATCCAGACGGACTTCGAGGACTTCACCCACTTCAACATTTACTTTCCGAACGGCCAGCGCGACGACGTACGGCTCAAATACAAGCTCAAGTTCTACGACCATATCCTGGACGTGTTCGAGGGTTTGCGCCGCAAGGGCCGCAAGGTCGTGATCGCGGGGGACGTGAACACGGCCCATCAGGAGATCGACCTCGCCCGGCCCAAGGAAAACAGCAAAACGTCGGGCTTTTTGCCCGTTGAAAGGGCCTGGATCGACAAGCTGGTGAGCCTGGGGTACATCGACACGCTGCGCGTTTTCCGCAAGGAACCGGGCCTTTACACCTGGTGGGACCAGATCAGCCGCGCCCGCGAGCGCAACGTCGGCTGGCGCATCGATTACCACATCGTTTCGGCCGATTTGGCCCCCCATCTGGACGACGCCTGGACCGAGCCCGATGTCATGGGCTCGGACCATTGCCCGGTGGGACTCAGGCTTGCCTTTTGACCGGCTGTGATAAAATAGCGCCCTCATGAGCCAAACCACCCGGATCGTCCAAGTCAAAGACCTCAAGATCGGCGGGGGCAACCCCATCGCCGTGCAGTCGATGTGCGCCACGCACACCCGCGACATCGCGGCCACCGTCGAGCAGGTCAACATGCTCCACGCGGCCGGCGCCGACCTCATCCGCATCGCGGTCGACAACAAGCTCGACGTCGAAGCCCTCAAAGAAATCCGCCGCCAGGCCAACCCCAAGGCGCGCCTCGTCGTCGACCTTCAGGAAAATTATCCGCTCGCCGAACTCGTCGCGCCCTTCGTCGATAAGATGCGCTACAACCCGGGCCACCTCCACCACCTGAACAAGGACGTTCCGGTGAAGGAAAAAGTCCGCTGGCTCGTCGAGATCGCCAAGAAAAACGGCAACGCGCTCCGCATCGGCGTGAATTGTGGTTCCGTCGCCCCCGAATTCCTCGAGCGTTATCCCGGCGATCACGTGCGCGCGATTGTCGAATCGGCCGCCTGGCATTGCTCGCTCATGGACGAGTTCGGCTTTAAGAACTTCGTCGTTTCGCTCAAGGACTCGGATCCCGACAAGGTCATCGTCTGCAACGAAGAATTCTCCAAGCGCCGGCCGGACGTTCCCATCCATCTCGGCGTCACCGAAGCGGGCCTTCCGCCCGACGGCATCATCAAGACGCGCATCGCGTTCGAAAAACTCCTGAGCCAGGGCATCGGCGACACCTTCCGCGTCTCGCTCACCGTGCCGAATCCCGAGAAGCATCTCGAGATTTCGACCGGGCACAAGATCATCGACGACGTGAAGAACGGCCGGTTCATCTCAGTCCCGAAAAACTTCGGGAAGGGGATGAACGTCATTTCCTGCCCGTCCTGCTCGCGCGTCGAGAACCAGGACTTCGTGAAGCTCGCGCAGGAGGTCAAAAAGATGACCGAATTCGCGAAGGAAAAGAAAATTACCATCGCCGTCATGGGCTGCCGCGTGAACGGCCCCGGCGAGACCGACGATGCCGATCTCGGCCTCTGGTGCGGCCCCTCGACCGTCACGCTCAAGCAGAAGACCGAGACGCTCGGCTCCTACACCTACGACACCATCCTGCCCGTTCTTAAGTCCAAGCTCGACGCACTGATTCTCGCCCAGGCGCTCTGACGCCGTTTCGGGGCGTGATAAAATGCAGTCTATGAATCGGCCCATCGGCGTTTTTGATTCGGGGATCGGGGGACTGACCGTCGTAAAGGCGTTTTTGCGCCATTTGCCGGAGGAGCCCATCGTGTACTTCGGCGACACAGCCCGCGTGCCGTACGGGACCAAGTCCAAAGAGACCATCACCCGCTTTTCCGCCGAGATCATCCGCTTCCTCAAGAAGCGGGACGTCAAAATGATCGTGATCGCCTGTCACACCGCCTCGGCCCTGGCGCTCGATTCGGTGATCCAGGAATTCCCGGGCCTGCCCATCTTGGGCGTTGTCGATCCGGCCTCGCGCAAGGCGGTCGAAACGTCCCGGTCCAAACGCATCGGCGTGATCGGGACCAAGTCGACGATTTCGAGCGGGTCGTTCGAGCGGGCCATTTACGGCCTCGAGCCCGACGCGCGCGTGTTCAGCCGGGCCTGTCCGCTCTTCGTGCCGATGGTCGAAGAGGGCCGCCGGTCGGGTCCGATCGTCGATGCGGTCGTGCGCGATTATCTCGACCCGCTGGCCCAGGAGAACATCGACAGCCTCATTCTGGGATGCACGCATTACCCGATCCTGGCCGACCGGATCCGCGAAGCGCTCCCGGCCGGCGTGACGCTCGTCGACCCGGCCGAAGAAACGGCATTGTCCGCCAAGTTCGTGCTCAAAGAGCTCGGGTTGTCCGCATCAGGCAGCGCCGCCGCTCAGCTCAAATGCTTCGTTTCGGACGACGCGCTGAGCTTCAAGCGCCTGGGCGAGTCCTTTTTGGGCCGGCCGATCACGTCGGTCGAGCGCGTGGTGGACGAAGAATTTCAGACTGCATAAACTTTTTTAAAAAAGCAGAACTTTTTATGGAAAATCCGACCAACCCCGACCTGCACCGCCAGCCAGCCGCTCAGACGACGACCGAGATCTCCGAGATCTTTTCGTCGATTCAGGGCGAGGGGCCGTATTTGGGCAAAAAGCAGATCTTCGTCCGGTTCGGCCGCTGCAACATGCACTGCCATTATTGCGACGAGCTCGACAAGATGCAGAAGGGGATGTATCAATCCATCGCTATTTCCGAGGTGCTGCGCCAGATCGATGACCATGAGCGCGAGCAGGGCCGCCACCATTCCGTGAGTCTCACCGGCGGCGAACCGCTGGTGTACCCGCGCGCGCTCGAGGCCATCCTGCCGGAGCTCAAAGCCCGCGGCCTTTTGACGTATCTCGAGACGAACGGCACGCTGCCTAAGGTGCTCGAGCGCGTGATCGGCCAGATCGACATCGTCGCGATGGACTTCAAGCCGTCGAGCAGCACCGGCGACCGCGCGTTCTGGAGCGAGCACCGCGACTTCCTCGCCGTCGCGCGCCGCACGGAAGTGTTCGTCAAAACGGTCGTTACGCCGGCCGTCACCGTCGAGGATATCCGCAAGGCGGTCGAAATCACCGCTTCCGTCGATCCGCGCATTCCGTTCATTTTTCAGCCCCAGAGCCTGCTCACCGGCATCAGCGTCGACGCGATGAAGCTTATCGAAAACGAACTTTTTGCCGTGGCAGCCGCATCGCTCAAAGACGTCCGTGTGATCCCCCAGATGCACAAAATCTGGGGTATGCGGTAAGAGCCCGTCCCATGGCTTCCTGGCAATCACTCGGACAAGTCGAAACGCTCAAGCAAAAGCCGGTCCAGGAAGTCTGGGTCGACGGCAAGCTCGTTGCGCTCACTTATCATGACGGCGCGTTCGGCGCCGTTTCTGGCACCTGCCTTCATATCGGCGGGCCTCTCGGGCAGGGGAAGATCAATGTCGAAGGCTATCTCGTCTGTCCCTGGCATCAGTGGATGTTCCATTGCAAGACCGGCCAGGCACGGCCGGGGATTCCGGCGCAAGTCGCCAGCTATGAACTTAAAATCGAGAACGGCGAACTTTTTATCAATCCGGCTTCGACGACCCAGGACAAGCACGCCGAACACAAGCCGCATCCGCTGACCCGCAAGCCCGTCCGCACACCCGGTCCCGTCCGCGTGCTCGGCATCTCCACGACGGCCATGAACAAGGATTTTCCGCGCGTCTCCACCTCGGATGCGGTGCTCGAAGAAGCGCTGGCCCATGCGAAGAAGTCCGGGTCCGAAACTCAGCTCATCAAGCTCAACGACCTCAAGTTCCGCGCGTGTGAAGGGTATTATTCCAAAAGTGCCGAGGCCTGCACCTGGCCGTGCTCGATCACGCAGATGGACCCGGCCGACGAGCTCGACCGCGTGTACGAAGCGCTCGTCTTTTGGGCCGACGTTGTCCTGATCTCGACGCCGATTCGCTGGGGCGCGGCGAGTTCGTTGTACTTCAAGATGGTCGAGCGGATGAATTGCATCCAGAACCAGGAAACGATCGCGAACAACACGCTCATTCAGAACAAGGTCGCCGCGTTCCTGATCACCGGAGGCCAGGACAATATTCAGGCGGTCGCCGGCCAGATGATGACTTTTTTCACCGAGATCGGCTTCGTGTTCCCGCCGCATTCCTTCGTCGCGCACAGCCGCGGCTGGGCGGCCGAGGATATGGAAAGCAACGTGGCTGCGGTGCTCGGAAGCGATGATTTGAAGAAGGACGTCCGTGAGCTGGTCGATCGGTGCATCGAAACGGCCAAGCCGTTGGTCGCAAAGTCCGACCAGGCCGCCAAACAGGGGGACAGAACCGTGAATCACAAGCAGAACGCGCCGTTTGTGAAGGATGAGACTCCGGGCCGCAAGGCATGGTGCTCCTGCGGAGAATCCGCCAACCAGCCCTACTGCGACGGCAGCCACAAGATCAAGAACACCGGCAAAAGCCCCGTCATCGTCGAGATCACCGAAGCCAAAAAAGTCGCGTGGTGCGGCTGCAAGCAGTCGGGCAGCGGCCCCTTTTGCGACGGCTCGCATAAAAAAATCTAAAGGGGACACTCGATCATGAGCTCAGCCAAATCCACCCAGCGCCACGACGGCCGGACCCACGCCCAAATGCGTCCGGTCAAACTCAAGGCCCGCGCCAACCGCCACGCCGAAGGATCGTGCCTGGTCACGGTCGGTGAGACGGAAGTGCTTTGCACCGCGACCGTCGAGAACAAGGTGCCTCCTTTCCTCAAAGGTTCCGGCAAGGGCTGGGTGACGGCTGAGTACGCGATGCTGCCGCGGTCGTGCCCGACCCGGATCGCGCGCGACATCTCCAAGGGCAAACTCGACGGCCGCAGTTCCGAGATCCAGCGGCTCATCGGCCGCTCGCTCCGCAGCGTCATGGATATGTCCAAGCTCGGCGAGCGGACCATCCTGATCGATTGCGACGTTTTTTCGGGCGACGGCGGGACGCGCTGCGCTTCGATCACCGGCGGTTTCGTCGCATTGGCGCATGCCTGCGGCAAACTCCTCAAAGACGGCATCATCGCCGAGAACCCGATCCGCGACCATGTCGCCGCCGTGAGCGTCGGTGTCGTCAAAGGGACGCCCTGTCTCGACCTCTGTTACGTCGAGGACGCGGCAGCCGACGTGGACATGAACGTCATCATGACCGGCTCCGGCAAATTCATCGAAGTGCAGGGGACCGCCGAACGCGAACCCTTCGACGACGCCGCGATGCAAAAGCTTCTCGCTCTCGCCAAATCCGGCGTCCGCGACCTCGTCGCCCTCCAGAAAAAAGCCCTTAAATAACTATGCACACGATCGTGATCGGGAGCGCCAATAAGGACAAGGCGCGGGAGCTGCAGAGACTTCTCAAGGGTCTCAAGGTGAAGGTGCTGACGCTTGATGCTTTTCCAAAAGCGCCGAAGGTCGTCGAGAACGGGCGCACCTTTGAGGCCAATGCGTGCAAGAAGGCTCGCGTGTACTCGAAGCTGAGCGACCACCTCACGCTGGCGGATGACTCCGGCCTCTGCGTCCGTGTCCTCAATAACCGGCCCGGCGTCTATTCCGCCCGGTTCGCCGGACCCGGCTGCAATTACCTCGACAACAATAAAAAACTCCTCCGCCTTCTCAAAGGCAAAACCGGCGCCCAGCGGTCCGCTTTTTTCTGCTCCACGATCGCGCTGTACCGGCGCGGCAAAAGGATCAAGGTCGTCAAAGGCGTCTGCAACGGCCGGATCGCGGAAGCGATGGCCGGCACGAACGGATTCGGATTTGATCCGACCTTCATCCCGTCCGGCTCCAAAAAAACTTTTGCCCAGATGACCCCCGCCCAAAAAAACGCGGTCAGCCACCGCGCCCGGGCGCTCGCGGCGGCGCTGCGCTTCATCAAGCCCTACTTCCGCGCCTCCAAGATCTGACGCGAGCCCTTATGAACGCCCCGTTCCGGAGCAGCGACATCATCAACCATGTGGGCCGCGCCGTTTATGAAAAGGGGCGGGACTATTGGGACCGCGGCCGCGTGACCCGGATGGCCCGCGCCGGCAATCAGATCACGGGGTCGGTGCGCGGCACCCGCCCCTCCGCCTACAAGCCCTCCATCACCCTGAACGCGACGGGCATCGCCGGCTCCCTGTGCGATTGTCCCGTCATGTATGCCTGCAAACACGTCGCCGCTCTGGCGCTCAAGGCGATCGAGGGAACCGTTCCTGCGGCCGCCGGCAAAAACGCCTCTGCGCCCGCGGCCGCGCCAACCCGGTCATCCCGTTCCGGAAGCAATTGGACCGAAGCGCTGCGCGGCCTCGCCGACCGGCCGGGTGATCCCGAGCCCAAAGGGGAATTGAGAATCCTTCTGCGGCTGGAAAAAGCGCAGCAGGTGTACCGCCCGCGCGAAGGCGACGCCGGCGGATGGGATCTGGAATTGCGCCCTCAGGTGTATTATCCCGATGCGCGCCGCGTGTCGATGACGGACTTGCAGTGGAAGGATGTGTATTCGGGGGCTCCGACCCACCGGCTGGGCGGAACGTTCATTTCGCGGCGGCAGAGCTGGTTTTTCCAGCAGCTGGCGCAGGCGCTGCGCACCGGGTACTTTGACGAAAGTTCCAAGTGGCTCGGCGTGAACAGCGAAAACGCGTTTCCGGTCTGGGAAGTGCTTTCGCGCAGCCGGTCGTGCGGCGTGGCGCTCGTCTGCTCCGACCTTCAGGACACGCGGCCGGTGCCGGTTCACACGACGCCGGTTTCGCTCCATGTCACGATCCGGGACGATGCCGACGGCGTGCTGCTCGAGAGCGCGGCGCATGCGGGTGAGGACCCGGCCCGCGACGGCATCCGGCTTCTGGGCGACCCGCCGGTGTTCGGCGCCGTCCTGCGCCGTCCGCCGGGCCTCGAAGCGCCGGACGCGCCCCCTCAGATCGTTGCGCTGCATCCCGCGGACGGCTTGCCGCCCGAATCCGCTTCGATCGCCGCCTGGGCGTCACATCCCGTCCTCATCCCCCAAAAAGAAATCGCACTTTTCGTCAAAGACTACGCCCCGCAGCTCTTGCGCGGCTGCCGCGTGGAGAACCGGTCGACCCGGGTGGCGCTGCCCGTTCACGCCGCGCCGCAGCTGAGCGTGCATGTTTCGAAGTCCGGTCCGGACGGCGTCGCGCTGAGCTGCGTGTGGAAATACGCCGGCGTGACTGTGCCGCTGTCGAGTTCCGAAGCGCTGTGCGCGAACGGCTCGGAACTGCCGATCCTGAGGGATCCGGACCAGGAACGCGCGATCCGCGCTGCGGTGCAAGGCATTTGGGGACTGGGACCGGTGCAGGACAGGACGGTTCTGCGCGGACCGGAAGCGGCGCGGTTCCTGACCACCGCGCTCGCCGAGCTCGAGTCGGACCCGCGCGTCGCCGTCGTCCGGGATCCGGACATTCCGCAGCCGACCGACGCCGGCGAGCCGCCGTCGGCGGAATTCAGCGTAACCGAGCGGAACGGCGACAACGATTGGTTCGACTTCGACATGACCGTCACGGTCGGCGGCGAGCGTGTTCCGTTCGACCGGGTGTTCGCGGCGCTGACGGTCGGGGAAGAGTATTTGTTTTTGCCCAGCGGGCGTTTCGTGCTGCTCAAGAGCCCGTACTTCGACCGGCTGCGGCTGCTGATTCAGCAGGCCCGGCACTTGTGGGACCCGAAGTCGGGTCGATGGGTGGTGAGCCGTTTTCAGGCGGGGTGGTGGAACGAGCTGATCCAGCTCGGCGTGGTCGGGCGTCAGGCCGACCGGTGGCGGGAGTCCATGCAGGGGCTTTTGGACTTCAAAGGAGTGCCGATCCTGGCCCAGCCGGCGGCGTTTCAGGGTGTTCTGCGGCATTATCAGATCGAAGGGTATTCCTGGATGCGTTTCCTGCGTGATCAGGGGATCGGCGGCATCCTCGCCGACGACATGGGTCTCGGCAAAACGGTGCAGACCATCTCGATGATCGCGTCCTGCCGCGATGCCGCCGACGCGTCCTCGTCCGAAAAGCGCCGTCCGTTCCTGATCGTCGCCCCCACCAGCGTCGTGGAAAACTGGGACGCGGAATTCGACCGGTTCGCGCCGCATCTGAAGCGCGTCGTGATGCGCCGCGGCGACCGGACCGACGCGCACGAGCGGATGGCCGACGCCGACGTCACGGTGACGTCGTACGCGCTCCTCCAGCGCGACGGAGACCGGTTCGTCGGCCAGGCGTGGGACACCGTCATCTTCGACGAAGCGCAGTTCGTCAAAAACCATTTGTCCAAGGCCTACGCCTTCATCCGCCGCCTTAAGGCCCGGTGCAAAATCGCGCTGACCGGCACGCCGCTCGAGAACAACCTGATGGAGCTCTGGTCGATCTGCTCGGTCGCGGCGCCGGGACTTTTTCCTCCTCCGGAAAAGTTCAAAGAGACGTTCCAGAAGCCCATCGAAAAGGACTCCGACCGCGAGGCGCTCGGCGCGCTGCGGGCGCACTTGAGGCCGTTTCTTCTGCGCCGGATGAAGGAAATGGTCGAAAAGGAACTTCCGCCCAAGACGGAGCAGACTTGGTTCGTCGACATGAGCCCCAAGCAGAAGCATGTGTACGACGTCCAGCTGCAGCGCGAGCGTCAGCGCGTCCTAGGGCTGTTGGACGACGGCGGGCTCAAGGATCACCGGTTCCAGATCCTCACGGCGCTCACGCGTCTGCGGCAGCTGTGCCTGCACGCGGACCTGGTCGACGCCAAGCACAAGGACGTGCCGTCCGCCAAGCTGGACGAACTCATGGACCGGCTCGAAACGATCCTGGCGGAAGGCCATCGCGTGATCGTGTTCAGCCAGTTCACGTCTTTTTTGGCGCATGTGAAGGCCCGGTTCGAGGCGCGCAAGTGGGAATACTGTTATCTGGACGGCACGACGACGCGCCGCAAGCAGGTGCTGGAACGCTTCGAAAAAGAGCGGCAGATCCCGCTGTTTTTGATCAGCTTGAAGGCCGGCGGCTTCGGCTTGAACCTCACGTCGGCGGATTATTGCGTGCTGCTCGACCCCTGGTGGAACCCGGCGGTCGAGGCGCAGGCCGTGGATCGGACGCACCGCATCGGCCAGACCCGCCACGTGATGATTTACCGGATGATCCTCAAGGACACGATCGAGGAAAAAGTTCTCAAGCTCCAGGAAAAGAAAAAAGCGCTGTTCAGCGACGTCCTCGAAGACGGCGACGCCTTTTCGGCGCTGGTCACCGAGTCGGATATCCGGAATATTTTTTCTTAGAAAAACGGTTCTGACGGCGTCAGGACTGCGGAGTGAAGGCCGGCTCTTTGAAGTTCCCGGTGATCAGGTAGCGGGTGATTTTGTTCTCGGCGATGTTGATGAGGGCGGGGGTAAGACCTCCGACTTCGCTGGCCTCGCGGATGATGCCGGATGTGAAGCGCGAGACCACGTTGAGGGCCATTGTCGTATCGAAGCCAATGCGGCCGTTGAAGTGCACATCGATCAGATCCGAAGACATCGTGCAGTCGTCCGTTCGAACTTCGCCGCCCGAAACGGTGAAAGATCCGTTGGCGCTTTTGAACACGATATTCTCGGCCCCCTCGATCGTGACGAAGAGCACCTTTTTGAGCCGCTTGAAGAGCTCCGTCTGCCACAACTGCCCGTCGCTCACCCGGAAGCTTCCCTGACCTTTGAACGACTTCGGATCGGTCATGACGCCCGACAGGACGAGGTCCAGGTTCAGGAGCCCTGAGAATTTGTTCTTGATGAAGTCGAGCTTTTCGCAGAATTTGCCGAGATCCGCGTCCTGCGTGAAGATGTGCGTTTCGAAATAAGGCTTTTTCAGATCCGTCAGGTCCGCGCGTCCCGTCGCCCGCGCTTCGCCGCCGTAGAATCCTGCCTTCGCGTATAGAATCTCGAGGATTCCCGATTCGAGCCGGAGATCGGCCTCGATCGGCGCAAACGTCACCGTGTCCGCGACCGTGAGCCGGTCCGATTCGGCTTCCAGACGCAGGCTGACGGAGTTCAGGTTCTTGAACGAGCCGTGCACGTGGCCTTTGCCGTCGATGACGCCTTTGAGCTTCAGGTTCTTGAGCCAGGGCTGTTGGGCCTGCCAGTCAGCCGCCAGGCGTTCGGGGACCAGGTGCGCGCGGAAGTCCGCGTTGATCACGGGGTTTTTCATCAGGATCAGGGTGCCGGACGCGCCCGCATGCGACGGACCCGACTCGAGCGTCAGCGTCGAGAATTCGATCCGGTCGGAGAAGGAACGGAAGCGCGCTCCGACCTCCCATTTGCGGGTCGCGAGGTTGACGCGGCCCAGGCCGCCGGGCGCGTTGCTGAATTGGCCGCTCAGCGTGTAGTTGTCTTTGCCGTGACGGAAGAACAGGTCGTCCGTTCCGAATACGCGCATGTCCTGGACGGTGATCGTGCCGTTCAGCTCGGTGATCGGACTTTTGAGCGGCTTGGGTTCGAGGCGTCCGTTCCGGACATCGAGCCGGATCGACCGGATGTTCCGGGTGAGTTCCGAGGGGAGGCCCGACATCGTGGCTTCGAGCTTGAGATCGCCTTTGAGCGATCCGGGGTTCAGCGCATGCTCGAAGACCTTGGGCGCCATCGGCCGCCACACGTTGAGATCGGAGAGGGTCTGGCGCAGCGTGAGCTCGGTCCGGTGGGATTCGGACCGGTCGACCGTGCCTTCGACCGTAAAGCTGGTTTTGTCCCAGGTACCCTGGATGCGCGGAATCTCGATCAGTTCCGGGTTCCAGGCGACCGCCGCGGAGCTCAAGCGCACTTCACGAATGTTGTCGGTGAGATTCCTGGCCGTCACGGACTTGGCCTCAAGCAGACCGTCGGTGACGCGGAGCTTGCGGTCGTTGAAGTCAAAGGATCCGGAGAGTTTGACGCCGAAGGCACCCGCGGCTTCGCGTCGGCCCCAGCGTCCTTCGAGCGCCGCCCGTTTGGATTCCAAATCGAAGGTCAGCAGCGTCGCCCCGTCGTATCGCAGGTCGAACGAGGCGTCGCCGCGCAACTTGTTGATGCTGATGCTGTGCTTTAAAAGCGCCGGGACGAGCCAGGAGGGGACGCGGTCGATATTGCCGGTCAGGTTGAGCCGATGCCGTCCGTCGGCCAGGTTCACGAGGCCTTCGGCCTTGAATTCCCCGCGGCCGAACGAAGTCCTGAAGTCGGCCTGCACCGGAATCAGCGGACGGCGCGACAGCTGCGTCCGGAAATGGATTTCTTTGAGCACTTCGATCGGTTCCGTCGCCGCGGCTGCGCCTGGTTTGGCCGCGGGCAGGATCGAGATGCGGCCGTGGCGGATCTCGAGCTCGTTCAGGTAAACGTTGGACGGCAGGAACGAATCGTCGAAGATGGCCTCGAGCACGACGAACGGGTGGGGGACGGGGTTCTCGACCGGTACGGGAGCGTCTTCCGAACCGGCCGGCGCGGCCGGGGCTGGAACCGCGGCGGGTTTGGGCTTTACAGGACCCAGCCGGACTTCGGTGACGGCCGAGTCGACTTCGATTTTTTGCAGGACGATCCGGTCGTCCTGGAGAAAAGCCGGCAGGTCCGTCGCCAGCCGGATCGATTGCGCGCGGAACAGCTCTTCTCCTTTTTTGCCTTTGAGCACCGGTCGGTCGATCCGGATCCCGTGGAACGGCAGGTAGTGGACGCGCTCGAAGTCCGCCTCGAATCCGGTGGCTTTGCGGATGGCGTCGATGGGGATTTGTTTGAGGTTGCCGGGCAATAGTCCCCAATGCCAGTACGCCGCCGCCAGGACGAGCAGGAGGAGGATGAGGATTCTGAGGAAACGCCGTAAGGCGGCGACATGGGAGCGCATCGGATTATTATACTGTCAAAAGATGATTAATTATGATGATCAGGGCTTCTCTTGATAGCCGCTGGTCCGTCATTATACTTAATGGCAATATCATATGATCAGACTTTATAAGTACTTATATAGGCGAACGAGCGGATGTCCTCAAAATATCTGATCAGGAGCATTGCGCTCACTTTATCCATACTTTTCCCAATTCATGATCTTTGTTGGGCGGCCGCGTCGCGCCCCGGAGAAGCGGTTCCCGCCGCGCTTCCGGTCCCTGTTCCGACGGTTCAGGCCCTGACCGCTGATCCGCACCGCATCGAATTGCCGTCCGCCAGCATCCATCTCAAAGACGCCCGCCCCGGTACTGACGGCCGGCTTTTTATCCTGATCGAAGACCCCCACGCGAATTACGGCGGTCAGAAAAATATCTCCGCGGGCTTGAGCGCGCTTGCGCGGACGTACGGAATCAAGACCGTCTTGCTGGAAGGCGGCGACCGCAAGGCGAATCTGGATGCGCTCAAGCCTCTGGTCGGGCCGCGCGAGCTGAGGATCGGCGCGGAGCAGCTGTTGCGCGAGGGTATTTTGAGCGGTCCGGAGCATTTGAGTCTGACGGGGGATGAGAAGATTGATTTTTACGGCGTCGAGAACGCCGCGCATTACCGTGCCGCGCTCCTGGCGTATGCGCGCGTGGCGGATCTGCGTAAACCGGCCGGCCGGGATCTGCACGCCGTCCGCAATGCGCTCGAAGCGCTCAAAGCCCGGCTTTATCCTGACACGCTGTTGGATTACGAAAATGACAAACGCTTGAATGCCGACTCCGATCCCTCGCAGATCGACCGGTTGTTCGATCTGGCCCGCAAGGCCGGCGCCGGGCTCGAAGCGTTTCCGTCGCTTGCGGCTATCGACCGGATCCGGTCCGCACAGTCCCGCATCGACTTCCGCGCCGTGAACCGGGAGCAGGAAAATCTTTGTGCCGCGCTTCACGCGACGCAGCATGCCGACGAGGCCGATTCGCTCGCGCGGGAGATCGGCCGCACGACTTCGCCGATCGAGCTCAAGCGCCTGATCGACCGGTTGCTCACGCTGCGGGGACACGTTGAGTACAACATGTCCCCGAATCTGGCCGCATACTCGGCTTATCTCGACTCCTTCAAGTCGATCGACTGGGGATCCGTGCTCACCGAATCCGAAGCGCTCGAAGCTCTGTCGTACAAGTCCCTCCTCGCCGACCCCGACGCCCGCAAAGTCGCCGTGCTCGACATTTACCTGCGCTGGATGCAAAAAGCCTTTGACCTCGCGCTCACCTCCCGCGAGTTTGAACTCCTGAAGAGCAATCGTTCTCAATTTGAGGCCGGAGCATGGACGGGATTTTTGGAGAAAAAATCCGAAGCGCTCGGCATCCGGGACCTGCGCATCCCGAAGCAGCCCGCCTTTGACCGCGCCTGGCCTTCGGTCCGCGCTTTTTACTCCCTCGTAAACCTCCGCGACCGCGCCCTGCTCGAAAATGCCGGCAGGATCCTCGAAGAGCGCGGGGAAAAAACCGCCGTCCTCGTCGTCGGCGGTTATCACACCGAGCATCTTAAAAAACTCATCCAGAAGTCCGGCTCCGGCTGGGCGGTGCTCACTCCCCAGGTCCAGGCCGCGACGGACCGCGGGCAGTACGAAAGACTTCTCCTGACCCCGCTCAACCGTTCTGCCCGCCGTGACGCGGCGTCTGCTGATCCCGTCAACATCGCTGTCCCGCTTCTCGCCGGCAGTCGTCTTTCCGCAGGTTTTGATCTTTCGGTAGAGCGTTCTTTGGGATCGGCTCCGGCTGCGGCTCTGCGCACTCTCCGTGCCGGCGAGCCCCGAGGCGCGCGAATGGCCGCTTCGGGAGACGTCGTGAGTCAGAGCCGTGCGGCAAAAGAGGCCGTTCTTCTGGAAATGAATCAGCTCCGAAAAAGCGGATTTGATTCATGGCCCCTGAGCCAAAGACTGGATTGGCTCAAGTCCTGGCAGGATCGTGAAGTCATCGAGACGTGGGATTGGAACGAACTGATGTCCGAGGCAGGTCTGACATTCGGGCCAGGTCGATCCGTTGTGCCCGATGTCGGTGAGCGGGGGGTCGGCGTATCCGTATTTGATAAATTCAAAATTCTCAGTATCTCCGATGGCGCCGGTTCCGCTCAGCCCCGCTTCCTGACCGTCAACGGGTCGCTGCATGATTGCATCGCCCTGACTCTTTTTGACCCGGCCGGCCGCACCGGAGTTCTGTTTCACCTGCACTATCTCCAAGACGCAGATACGGTCATCTCCCGAGCCATGACCGAACTGGCTTCGCAGAGGTCCGGCGCAGAGCCGCGTTGGCAGGCTCGATTGGCCGGCGGTTGGTCGGAACAGTCCGAAGATCTGGCGATCCGAATCCTGCGGGCTCTGGAGCAGCGTCAGATTCCCGTGGAGAGCATCGACATCCTGAGCAGACCTGCCAGGCCGATCCAGGATGCGGTCGACAGCGCGTACGGCGGGGTTCGCCCTGTTTTGGATGTCGCGACGGGAGCGCTTTATGAGATTGCCCCCGGTCGATCCGGCGCGCGGATGGCATCGAGGACTTTGCGGGCGGGCACGGCATCAGTCTTGTTTGCCGTTTTGGCTAATGCCTATGTGTATGCGTTGTTCCGACACCACCTTGCGGGAGCCCTCGGCCCCTGGACGTCGGGAATCGTCGGATTTGTTGTCAACACATCCATCTTCTTAACCTTTTCGGGCTGGTTTAGGTGGAGCCATCTATCCGAGGAAGCCGCGTTAAACAAGGTCCGGAAGGTTCGGTTGGACTTGATTCGTCGGGCAACACTTGCGGAGGACTGGAATCTGGTGCGGGCCCTCAAGCGCACGACACCCAAGATCGTACTCCCATCCGAGTATTCCAAAGTCGTTTACGGCGGTAAGCAGAATACCGTGAGCAAGTCGGGCAAAAAGATACGGCACATACTTCTCACGCCCGAACTGGCGGTCTCTGCGCAGGCGATCCGCTATCTTCTGGTGCGCCGTTCGTTGGGTTTTGATTACGATGAACAGGTTGCAGCCATCCGCTCCTCAGGGCGCGGCGACATCCCGTTCTTTACCGTTTGGCAGCGCTTTTATTGGGTGAGCTACTCGGACCTGGAGACCTTAAAGCGCGCCCATATGTATCCGCTCTTCAGCGTTTACATTCTGGTTCACGGATCGCTCATGAATACCGTTGCCCTGACGGCCTCCATCGTGCTCCGGCTCTACCATCAGGTCTTGGGCGGCGCGAAGCGGGAGGGGGATATCATCACCGTCCCGGCTCTTGTGACCGGCGTTGCGGTGGCGACATATGCCTTGGGTTTGGTTGCCGAAACAGGCGGAAGGATGCTGATTGCCGCAGCCTCGGGCGCCAATCCCTGGGATGGGCTGGCCCATATCCAAATGTCGTTCGCCGGGCATCTGGCGGTGATGAATTCGCTTTTGTCCTACGTGTATCTCAGGGAAACGATCGCCAAGTTTGATTTGGATGCCCAGCCCGAACGATCAGGTGCGCGGTTGGCGGACAATCCGGCGGTTCAGCAGGCGTTTGATCCTTCGCGCGGTATGCTCACGGCCCAAGACCTGAGCGTGGAAGCGGCACCGGCTGTTTTGGCCGGACAGATCCGGATGGTGATGGAAAAAACCGGCAAGAGCAGGGATGTCATCGCCGTATTTGATCTCGACGATTATGGGCATCTTCGGAAATCCGCCGTGTCGGCCGGAGCCTCAATGACGGGCATCATCTCGCATGAGAGTCTCGCCATCCGCATGGCCGGTTTGGGCATGCGCTATTTCCAAAGCATGCTCATGGAACGCGACGCGGACGGCCGCGTGGTGCAGATCAACGTCATTCCACGGCTCATTTCTGCGGACGCCGACGCCAGACGATCCAGTTTCGGGCGGGCGGTTCTGCTAATGACACAAGTCGTTCGTGAACTGGGTCTCGACCCCTCTCAGATCGTTACGAACGACTTTTTTTCCGTGAACAGCGCTTTTAAAACCACGCTCGACCGCGTCGCCGCTCATGCGGTGCAAAACCAGTCCGAGATCAGGGAAACCGGTGCGCGGTTGGCGGATCGCGCGGAGTCCGCTGCCTTGAGCGATGCTGAAAAATCCAGGCTCACCCCCGAGTATCGGACCGCGGCAGAGTTTTTTGACAACTTCGAACGTCTGAAGGCCGCTCATCCGGATCATAAGTGGATCGTGGTTGGCCGGCACATGGAATCCACGTCGAACCTGTTCCGATATCTTCAATCCTACATCACGTATTCTCCGCCGACCCTTCTGGGTCTGTTGCAGCGGTATTTTATGGGCCGGTTCTTGTCCGCCAAGGGAATTCAGTTCGACCGCATCATCGCAAGCGATCTGGAGCGCGCCCACAGCCTGGGTCAAAAAGTGGCGGATCAAAACTCCGCGGCTGTTGAAGTGAAGCGGAGACTGCGGGAGGTCATGACGATCTCTCTCGGCGGCATCCGCAGCGACCTGTTCGACGTCGCGCGCGAAGCGCAGCGGCTGCGTTTCATGTCTCACCCCGAAAATTACGACATTCCGGGATATTCCGGAAGGGAAGTCACGACCTATATCCAGGAGCTTTTTTACAAAGACGTTCCGGGCCATGCGGCGCGGACGACGTTTGTCGCGACGCACGGCATGACGATCATTCTACTGCTCCATTATCTGCTGAAGATTCCGTTCGAGAAGTATGAAGCCGTTTTTAAAATGACCGGCAATTCGCCCAATGTCGGCCTGAGCGTCTTCTCCTACGACCCGTTGGAACGCTCTTGGAAAATGTGGGTGTATGCGGACAACTCTTATCTGCCCGCCTGGGTCCGGCCCGAAAGTACGGGCGGGTTCTTCCGCATGTTGGAACGGATTTTTTACGTCGGTCAGGGCATTTACCGCATCGGTTTGCGGATATTTGGGCATCAGGGTTATGGTCAGCCGGATTACTTTCCGCTGGTCCTGCCGTTCGTCCGGCCTTCCTCAGCCCAGATCCGGGTGCTCAGCAAGATGGCGCATCACGGCGTTTCAAAGGTCCGCCCATCCGGAGATCAGGCAAGCCCTCCGTTCCAAGGCGCGCGTCTGGCGCGCGGCGATCGGGAGCGAATGGAAAACGTGCTCCGCCGCGTCCGTTACCGCAGGGGAGTCCTGCCATCGCTGAAGGTGGCCGCTCAATTGTACGACGAGCATGGCCGGTATCTTTCCTCCGGCACCAACCGCACGGGCAGGCCGCATGCAGAGCCGGATGCCGTGCTCAATGCCTTTAAGCGCAAGATCCGCGATTCTAAAAAACAGGGAATAGATTCGGAGAAGATCCACCTGGCCGAAACAGTTGCCGACTATCTGCATCTTCGGTGGAGGACGCTGGATCGCGATACGGATGAAGTGACTTTAGCCCTGCTGGATTGGCTGAATCTGGCCCTGAACACCCCTCTCAAAAATGCATCGTTTTACGTGAGTCTGGATCCCTGTAAGCAATGCGCCGGGCTGCTGAGCCGTTTGGGCGTCCGGCAGGTTTTTTACGGAATGTACGATTCGAATCCGCTTCAGGACGGAAGGGGCCTCTCCATTTTGAATCAGAACGGCATTCAGGTGCAAAACCATCTGATGGAGCGCTCGTTCGAAATGGAGAATGCCTTGTTTGTCCGCGCCGTCAAACTCATGCCGGCGCTCTACCTCATGCTGCACAATGCCAGGAAAAATCTTTTCGCAGCATGGTTCCGGCACACGTATGCGGACCGCTTATCCGGTCTTGAGCTCACGCTTCGGAAGCATCGTGAAATCGCCGATATCCTCGACGCGCCGCCGAATTCCCCCGTGCTGAAGCGGAACCGGCTTGATTGGCGGCCGATTCGACATCACACCACGAACATCGCCCAGATGCGGATGTCGATGCTCACTCGCAGCATCGTCAATCCGGATTCCAAAAACACCCGGGTTCTTTACGGAGGGGCCGGCACCGATTTGACCGGTGTTTTGGAGACTTTTGGACCTGCGGATGTTGCCATGGTTTCGTATTACCACGGGTTGCAAAAGGAGGATTTGCAGACTGCGATCGAGATTCTGCAGAATTCAGGCGAGCAACCGCCTCTACTGGGCGACCGGCGCGCTGACGAGTACCGCCGTGTAAAAACCGTCTATGGTTTTGGAACCCGGCATTATCTCGAAAACCGTCACGAAATCACCAATGCGCTCGCCATCGAATTGGCTGCGGTCGGAGCGGAGCGGGCCCGGGTTGATGTGGAATCGGAAGTGCCGAGACTTATTTTTGAATGTCCGGATCCATGGACCGGAAAACTCAGGACGGTTTCTGTGCTTTTCATCGAAGCGGATATTACTGAGTCTGACCGGTATCCCGACGCTTTAAAGGAATGGATGCGAAGTGGGTTCGACGGATACTTTCAAAAAGCGGGGCTCAAGATCGCCCAGGCCTATTTGACTCGGCCCGAATATCTCCGCGGCATCTACGACCGCATGAAGCCGGAAGGGTATTTTGCAACCGATGATACGGCGTATGTGGAGTTCGATCCAGATGTGGAGGCGGACATCTTCCAGGACTTTTCGGACTATTTTCCGGTCAAGGACGGCATCCGGAGCATTTATCCCGATGGGCTGGGGGAAGTGATCCAGGCTCGCATTGCGGGAGACAGCGCCTTTTCAAGCCGCTCCGAGTTGACCTTGCGGCAGATGTACGGCTTTTATCTCCGGCTGCGGCAAAAAAGCGTCGGCGCTCGCCTGGCCGCGCCCGGGGAAATCACCGACCTGCTGCCGGATCCGGCTCAAGCCCTTCCGTACGAACAATTGATGAGCAATTACAAAGGCTATTTGAGCGAAGGCTTGATGCGGGACGTTCTCGGGACCTACACGGCGCATTTTGTCCCCGCTTCGCTGGATCCGCAGGCCCGGGAGACGGATGCGCGGATCGTCCGCGAAAATGCCGGAAGAGGTTACGCCGATCTTCAGGTGACGCGGGTGCTGGACTACCACCGCTACATCGTTCCGATGATCCGTCAGTGGAAGACGGAACATCCTGACAAGCGTCTTCTGGTGCTCAACGTGGACACCCACGACGATCTGGCGACGTCTTATTCGTGGGTCAACGACGCGAACTGGGCGTATCGGGCCAACAACAGCGGTTTGGCCGACGTCTATCACGTTTATCCCGACGAGAATTTCCGCGCGTTCGAGTCAGACGCGCCGACGCAGCCCAAGGCGTTGAGGGATCTGGTGCTGAATCCCGAGATCAATCCGAATAGCTATGACGAGGTCTGGGTTACCATCGATTACGACTACTACTCCGCCCGCAGCGGGTATTACGCGGGCTCGTACAACCTCGACCGGTTCGAGAGAGATCTGGAGCTGCGGGCGCTGACGGGTTTTTTCAGGCAAAACCGAATCCGGGTCTCCAAGGTTGTCCCGGTCATTTCCAAAGAATACCTCTATCACATGGAGCCGGCCGATCAGACGAAGTTCGTGGAGGAATTGACCCTCCAGATCCATGAAGCATTTGAGCAGCTCTCCCGCAGCCAGACCGATTATCCGGCCTCAGACAAGCCGTGGACGGTCGAAGTCCCCGAGGGAGAGTCCTATTGGGAATTCGCGATGCGCCGCTCGCTGGGTATGGGCGCGCGGCTGGCCGGCGATCCGACGGATCAGCATGGGCGCATCGTCGAGTTGTTGGAAAAACCGGACACGCGCCTCGTCCGCATGCCGAGCAACGGCTTCGACCGGTACCGTATCGAGGCCGCGGACGGCGGCGTTTTGTACGAGTTGGTGGGCCAAGAGTCCGGCTCCGGTCTTGCGCCTGTGTGGCTGATCGAGCCGATCGACCTTTCCCGACTCGAAGCCGGCGACGCGCGGATCATCCTCGACTTCCGCACCGAACCAGAAAAAACACAAGCCTTCGATGCTCTGGTCCGCAGCAAGGCGGAGCATGCTGCGGCCGCAGAGGATCCAGGCGTGCATGCGGATTATCTGCAATCCTCCATCAAGAGTTATCTCGATGCCGGGCTGCTGAATCCTCCAGCCTCTTCGACCGGCGATCTTTTGGCCGATCACTTTAAAGGAGCGTCGGTCCTGAATATCGGTCTGGAAACGGATGAGTACGGACAGTTGCGGGACAAAAATATCGTGACGCATCTCAGGTCGCGCGGAGTGGACGCCGTCGGCGTCGATCCGCAGGCCCCGAACCGGCCGGATCTGGGACTGGTGAACGGTCTCGCGCAGAGACTCGACGTCCTGCCAGCCGATCGGTTCGATTGGGCGGTGAGCATCGGTCTCTTCGATCCCGGATTCATCGAAACACGGTTCATGAACGGCCGCCGCGCTTTTACCGACGAGAGTTATCGCTCCGTGGCGAACGGACTTCGGCGCGTACTCAAGGACGGCGGACGCTTCCTGGTCAACACTTACAGCAATCCGAACGACAAGCTGACGCAGGCGCTCATCGACCGCGGATTCGTGCGGATGGAACAGGTAGACGGAACCGGAACCAGGATCTATATCAACCGCAAGCCCAAGCCCTCTCTCATGGAAGACCCGGCTGTCCGCCGTTTTATGAAAAAGTTCGGCCTCGACGGCGCGCGGCTGTCATCCGCCCTATCAGATGTCATAGATGGCCGGGAAGGAGCTTACACTTCTCTTTGGGTGGAACTTTATCCGGTCATCATTCGGAAGATCGATTCGTTTGTCCAACGTGCCGGCAGCCCGACGGATCTGGACGTCAGCCGCATACAAGATCACGTTGAGCAGGGTCTGCGGCGCATGATCCTGGAACAAGTCCGTTATCGCGAGAACATCAACTATGCTTTGATCCACACCATGATCCGCCGGAGGATCATCGACAGTGCGAGGTCTCAGACCGGATTCAAGCGGGCGCGTCAAGTCCGTACTTACTCATCTGATCCGGCTGATATGACGGATCTTTGGCGCGACGATCGACCGTCTGCGGAATCTGCTGCGGGTGATTCCACCGGTCCTTCGGCGGTAGTGAGCCAGTCCTTGGACCGGATGCTGAGCTTGGCCATTCAAGAGTATTTGGACGCTGCGCATGCCTACAGTCCGGACAAGCCGCGGAGCATCCTCAATCTTCTTTTGGGCGTCGGCCGGGATCGGGCGATCCAGATCAACAGGCCTTTATTTGCGGCTGTGGCAAAACAGGCAGGCATATCCCAATCCCGGGTCTCTCAAATATGGAGCGGATATCTCAAGTATATCGTGGCCCATCCATCACATCGGCAGGAAATGATATCGCTGGTTCAGTATTATCCGTCGTGGCTCAATCCTCGAGATCGACGCTTCATGGGACATCAACGGTTGGGTGCGCGGCTGGCCGGCGTTTCGGAGCAGGATTTGAACGGGTTCGTGAGGTTCATCCTGTCAGGCCGGTTCGAGCCTTTTGATCCGGAGCACACGCGCATCATGGCCCGGGCATCGGAATCGGGATCCGATGATCCGGTCACGGCCATGATTCTGGAATCGACCGACCAAGGACAGCAAAAATTGCAAACGCTGGCGGTGGTGAACCGCGAGGGCCGATTGGTCGCGGGGGCTACCGTCAGCATGTGGTTCACCGGCGGGAAGAAGTGGCTGAACGTCATCCGCATGGACACGTATGAAAAAGGCCGGAGTTACATGCGCCGAGCCGCGCGGCAGTTGCTGGTGCAAGGCCAGATCGATCTGTGGAGGTCCAGCGACAATCTGTCCGCCGCCGGAATCAAGCTGCATACCAGCTTCGAGGGAGACGCCGAGATCGGGGTGCGCCGAGACCTCGGGGCGTACGATCTTTATCTGAAGCCGCAGACGGGCGCGCGGATGGCGGACGCTGATCTGACCGGAGAGCTTCGTTGGAAAAGCTGGTTCCGGCCGTGGATGCTGGATCTCGAAAAACCGGAGCAGCTGAATCTTTTCTTGCGCCGCCTGAATTTTCTTTCGGGCCTTCCGGGGTATCACGCTTCGAGAATGCTGGTTTCGACGGCTGTCCCGCTTCACATTTTTCAGGTGCCCGTTTTTAAGGCGAACTCCGCGTGGATGATGGGCTTCATGGCCGCTCACCTGATTCTGACGGCAAGGGGTAAGCGGTTCACGGAGGAGCAGAATTTGCGGATGCAATACGGCCGACCGGTGCTGCAGACATCCGGAGCGTTCCGTTACACCCAGCATCCATTTTATCTGGCCTATTTTTCGGTCTACCTGACACACTTTTTCATTCAGCCCAACTGGTTCTCGTTCGGGGCGATGCTGAGCATGGCCGCTTTTACCGCGCTCCGGATCGTCGTCGAACAGCACGAAATGTGGGCCCTGCACGGCAATAAATATCTGGCGTATTGGCAGTCCACCCCCATCCTGTTTCCCTGGACCCGGCCCGGCGGCCCGTCCGGCGCGCGGATGGCCGGTGATTCGGATCGGGCCAAGCGGATCCAGTCCGGACTCACCCGGGCATTGGCGGAAAACGCACGATTGCTCAGAACCATCGCTCGGGAAGGCGCGATGCCGGAAATCGATCTGGAAGAGTCGGTGCGCTTCGAATTCGGCGACGATGGGCGCCTGGGCAATCTAGGGCTGATGGATCGCGGGCGATACACGCCCATCGGCAGAGAAATTGCCGTCCGCATCATCCGCGCAGGAGCCCTCATTCTCAGCGAATATTCTGATCGTTACCGGCTGAAGGACGGAAGTAAAACGGTCTACGTTCGAATTCAGGAGCCGTCCCTCTCACCGGCGGAAGAGGACGGCCGCGAACCGGGTGACTCCAGTCTGATCGAATCGGCCCGCAAAGAAATCCAGATTGCATGGAACGGGCTCATGGATCTCTCCAAAGACTGGACGATGGATCATCCGCAGTTGAATGCCTTGTCACATCTGCTGTCAGGCCTGATGACCTTAAACTCTCATTTGAGACAAATGATGAACAACGGCCCGCCCAGCGCCGAATCTACCGCCCTTATCCACGAACGAATCCAAAATTGGGCGATCCCTCAAATCAAGGGCGCCATGAGCTTCCTGACTCAAAGCGATCTCCGACAGGCATTGAGCCCTTCTCAAAGAGTCGCTCTTCTGGGAGATGACGGACCGCTTCTCAAGGCCCAGGCCTATCTCCGCCGGTTTCTCGGCGCGCGGATGGCGACCGCGCGTTTTGTGGAGGATGGATGGACGGTGCTGCGCCGGCTGACCGACGCGGATTTTGGAGCAGGCGCGTCGCCTGAAGCTCGCCGATTTATGAGGGAGTATTCCGCCTTCAAGAACGGGTCCAAATGGCATGCCCAGCGCTTTGCTCATGAGATCGTTTCGCTGATTCGAGAAAAGGAATCGCTCTCGGACCTCTCGGAATGGGCAGTTGTCACGCCGCGCGTGATGAGCCGGAAGACCCCGGCTGTGCACGCTCTAGGCGAAAGCATCGCTTCCCAACTTGGAATCACGCACGTTCCCCTGTGGAGGAACTCGCCTCGCGAAAACGGCGAGCATTACTCCCGCATTGCCACGGCCGAGGAGCGGATGCGATTCAAAACAGAATCCGCCGGCGACCTGATACTTTCCGAAGAGTTGAGAGGCAAAAAAATCCTGCTCATCGACGATCTCATCACGACGGGAGCGACGCTGCAGTCGGTGAAGCGCTTTTTGGAAGAATCCAACGGCGTCCGGAGCATCCGCGTGTACGCCGCCGCTTCGCTGGAGACCGACCGTGCGGACCTCGAATACGAACTGAACACGAATCTCATGAACCTGGCTGCGTTCGAGCTGTTGGACGCGATTTGGTCGGCATTCCTGCCCACCCATCTTGCGCTTCAAACGGTTCTGACACATGTCCATTTTGACCGTCTGGTGAGCGCCCTGTCTTATCCGAGTCTGCAGGCGATCACCCGCGCAGCGCATCGGTATTTTACCGGATTCCGGAATCCGACACCCGAAGAACAGCGACGAATGGATGTCGTCGGATCGGAACTGAAACGCCGCGCCAAAGAGCATCGGGAAACGGCCGAGCGAATCGACGTCCACGCGTCGTTTCGCCGCGTTCCCGGACTCGGGTCGGGGATTCCCGTCGCGTTTATCGCCAAAGGCGACGGCGATGCCGCCTATCGTGCCTCACGGATCGAGACGCGCAATACCGCTAATCCGGGATCTCCAGCACAGGCTTTTGGTAAGCGCCGCGAATTCCGAGAAAACGGCTTTGTGGCTGTCGGCGAATTCAGCGACAACGGTTCCGTATCACACCAGTGGAAAATAGAATTATGGGACCCCAGAGGATTCGCCCAAAGAGGGGATGAAGCGATCCTGGGACTGCAGGACGAAATCAGGATCGTTCGTATGTCCGACGGATCGCTTGTGCACACGATCCGGCATCCGAAGTTAACATCCGTACACACCATCGAACTGAACCCCCGCGACCCCAATCTGGCGCTGATCACCGCGACGGGTTCCGACAGGATCCTGGAAATCGACCTCCGAGACGGGTCGATTGTTTGGGAGTGGAACCCCTGGAGGAACGGATACGGCGTCAACAAGCTCGGCTTGAGGATCTTCGAGGACGGCGATCCGCTGCCAGCCGGAGCGGCCGTCATCGGATTTGAAGAAGCGAAACGCAGGATGGAATCCGGTGAAGCGGTGCGCGAAGAGGAGAATCTGGTCCATGTTGTGAGTTTTGACCGCCCCGATGCGATCCTCGAAAAATGGGAAAAGACCGCGAGTCCGAACTGGGCCGGATACGGTCCCGACGGAACCATTCTTGCGACCTTGTTCCGGGTTAATCAGGCCGTGCAGATCGACCGCGCCGGCGGCGTCCGCGTGCTCTATGACGATCTTCGACGCCCGCACGCAATGATCCGGTATAAAAACGGTTATCTGATTCCCGACACGATGAACGGACGGATTGTGATCCTTAAGGACGACTTCACGCTCGATCAGGTTTATGACTTATCCACCTTTCCGAACGAGCGCAACCTTCCGCATCGTTCGTACGAATGGCTCCAGTTCGCCCATCCGATATCGGACGATCTGATCGCGGTGGTCGATTCTCGCCGGAACAAAGTGTTCGTGCTCGATCCGGAAAATTCTTTATATTCGGAATATCCCTATGACCCGAATCGAACGATGCAGGCGGTCCTTCCAGTGGTCGATGCGTCGGCCGCGCGGCTGGCGGCTCCGAAGACGCACGATTTATCCGATACGATCGGGAAGCAGATCGATGCTCTGGACGAGTTCGCCAGGCAGTCTTCGGTCCGAGTGCAGTACGAGAGCGAGCCGGAGCGCATCGAATTCGTTGATCCGAATTACGAAGAACGGTCCGGTCAATTCCAGCTGGGATCCGCGATCTTCCACGTCTTGGAAAACGCCATCAAATATTCTCATCCCGGAGGCGCGGTCGCGGTCCGGACCCAGCGCGAGGCGGATGGAACGATCACCATCTCGATCCGCGACAGCGGGATTGGGATCGAAGAACCCTATTTATCCAATGTTAAAAAGGGGGTGTTGTATTACCGGCACCCCGCCGCCCAGCGCCACGCGAGAGGCAGCGGCCGCGGTCTGGTCGTTTCCAAGGAAAAAATCGAGCGGGTTTACGGAGGGACGTTTGAGATCCAAAGCGGAGGCTGGTCCGACGGCACCTCCGTCACGATGAGGTTCCGACCCGGCAGCCCGTCCGGCGCTCGGTTGGCCGCGTTTCAGGCGGACGCGGTGGCCGCGTTGCTGCGCATGGCGAACCAAGAACAGGATCCTGACAACAAGAAGTCGATCGCGGACTATGCGGCATCTCTCGCACGGACCCGACTTCTTTTTGAGGGCCCTCCGATCGGCATGGATCCGGAGGAAGCCGCCGTCCGTGCCGGCCGGATCGACCGGATGTTGTTCGAAGCCGCCAAGAACCGGCGCAGTAAATTTGACAACAGCCCGCTCGGCACCGATTTGAGTCAACGCTCGACGCATTGGAACGATTACCGGGTCTCAATAGACCGCTTCTTTGGATATGTATCTGATCGCGATCAGGAGGAGAAGAGCGCATCCGGTGCGCGTCTGGCGGACGGCGGGAATAACGCTGGACGCGCGGGAGATTTAGCCAGGGCTTCCGACCCTTTGAGGGAATTGGAGAAGTTCGAAGAGATCTCCCTTCGGATTTACGATTCAGGGCTTGACGTCAATTCAAAGTCCATTCAGTCCGAGGAAGAGCTCAAGATTTGGGGCGACTTGCACAGAGCACAGTCCGAAGCGCTTCGCTGGATATTGCTTGATATTGAAAAAAATCCGATCGGCCATGATGGAGAATTACTGCGATCAGCGATTATACGCGCCAAGGACCTCAACGGTAACATCACCCGACTTTTGGGACGTACCGCATGGCGAAAATTCTCCGTCTCCGACTCTATTCAGCTGGCGGCTGTCAAAGCATTGAATCAGACTTTTGAGCAGAATAAATTAAATATCGAAAGCCTCGCCTATTATTTGAGCGCGCAGGTGTATGACCCAAAAAGCGTTCAGCCGGAATGGATTCGTGAGCTGGAACAGTCGCTTTTGGTTTATCAGTTGAACCATCTTTTATTTTATCTGACGGAATATATCCAGGAAGACGAGGAATCCATCCGGGGTGAGAAGCTGATGCTTCTCAGGTCCATTTTGAATTGGGTCGGCGGATCCACTGTGATGCGGCAGTATCTCAGCGCAGATATGCCGGACGGGCAAGATGAGGATATCCAGCGTCTGCAAGACCTCCTCGCTAAGGCCCGGGCCGCAGTTGACGCTTCAGGCGCGCGGCTGATGGAAACATATGCTGCGGCATTGGCGCGTTTGAATGCCGGAACTCCGGACGTCGCGACTTCCAAAAATACCGGGATGGATATGTCTTCCAAGTTCAGACATCCGCAGCTGATCGGCGAGTTGAAGCGGCTCAGAGATGAATGGGAAAAGAAGCCCGTGCTTTTTCCTCGTGAAGTGGTTGTCATCGGTCCCGGATCGAGTTATCCGTCCGTTCAAAACGCGGATAAGCAATCCTATCAAATGGTCGAAGCGGCAGTCGGATTAGGGTTGGGCAACAGCGGCATCCGTTTTACGGTCCTCGACGAATTGGAAAGGGTGCTGGATGTTGTTGACCAAGCCCGGCATCCCGCTCTGATTTATGAGATCGAACCCTTCGACTTGAAAAAGATCACTGACCCCGAATCGGATGCGCGTTCCGCGTATACCGTTTTTGCCTCAGAATTAGAAGAGTACCGGCAGCCGACGTCCTCCGGCGGCGAACGCTACGTCATTCCGTTCGACAGGTTTTCACCCCACCCCATCGAGAGGTTCCGCGGTCACGTCGAAAAGCTGGAGTATCCGGAAGCGTCGGCGGACCTGATCGTGGCGACGCACGTTTTTCAGTGGGCGTTCGAGTCCGACAAGACGATGGTCAATCGGTTCGATCTCATGGCCAAAGTGATCAGGTCGCTGCGTCGGGGAGGGGAGCTGATCATCGACCAGGCCACATTCAGTTATGTGCAGGACGACGCCCGGCGGCGTCACTTCGAACGCGAAATGTCCAACCGGGACCTCTCTGTCGACGTCCGCCCGAGCGGGAACCTGGTGGTGATCCGCCGCATCGGCGCGCGCCTGGCGGCGAAGAGCAGCTTTTTGGCGAAAAGGATCCTGGGCCAGTATCGAGGCTTGGATGCCAGGATACGACGGCTTCAGAACGCCTACCCGAACGGCTATCGCGGATCGATAGACCAGGACGCGAGAGGGGAGCAGGTTCGCGAAAAATTCATCAGACTGATCCGGGTCGGCCGCAGCGTCCGTCAGAACCTGGAGATCATGGGCTTTTCAGACATTGCCGGTGAACTTCATGCGAGGGTCAGGAGGCTTATCGAAGCGATTCAGAACAGCGAAGACGGGGTGTTACCGGCTCAAATGCAGCAGATGAAGATGATGCTTGCTTTGGAACATGGAGATCTCGATGCCTTCCAGTCCGATCTGGAGGGGTATCTGACGGGTAAGAACGTGCCGGTTTTCCGTGATTTGAACGCAGATGACCGCCGTCTTCAGATCGAATTCATGATTCGACAGGCGGGCGATCACTTGTCGGTTTGGGGAAGCGCTTCCGAAAAAATTCTGGCGGAGCTCACGTCCCGGGCAGTTGCCGCGCATGACCATCGATCGATTCGTTCGATCTCTCGGGCGAGAAAATACTTGAAGGGCTGGATCAAGGCCGCCAGTGAAAAACCGCTGACGTATCCGGAGCGATTTAGGATACCCAAAGGGTACTCCGACTGGAGCAGGGCATACCCCGCCTATCAACCGCCTTATTATGTGGCGCTCGAAGTTCTGAGAAGCATTTATGGCGCGAGCCCGAACGGATATGCGGATCCGGAGGATTTGTCGCAGCTCCAGGGTAAATTCGCCAGCTACGAGGGGCCGGTGCGCTTCGAGACTTTGAACGGCAAGCAGTATCCCCTGAATCCCCGGGGAAGGCATGGAATTCGCGGTCGGGGGCTTTTGGGCCGCTGGGGAGCCAATTTTGCAGCGGATCCTTTGGTCACCCGCATCAACCCAACAACGAATCGGCTGGAGTTCTTGGCGGTTCAGCGTGAGGACACGGGCCAGTGGTCGATTCCCGGAAGATTGATGGCACGTGATGAAGATATCCCAACCGCATTAAAAAATGCCATTCAGCGCAAAACGGGATTGGCGCTGAGTTTTGAGGGTGCTGAAGAAATTTATCGGGGTTACGTCGAGAACCCCAGAAATACCGATCACGCCTGGATTGAGACGGTGGCGATGCATATTCATCTGACAAAGGAACAAGCGGTCGAGACCGACAAGGTTCCCATGCGGGGAGAAAGCGGAAGTCTCGTGAAGTCCGTTCAATGGCTGGAGCCGACCCCTGCCGTATTAAGCCATCTCTATGCCGATCATGCCGACCTCATTCGGTCGGTGCTAAACGGGTCTGAGCGTACAGGCGCGCGGATGGCGGAGCGGACGGCACAAGAGGTTCTCCGCAAACACCTGGATCGGCAATTGGGGGCCGATCAGATCGCGCGGGTCGAGTATGACTCGAGCGTGGCTCCGTTTCATCTGATGCTGGCTTTTGGTCGTGATGGAAAAAACATCGGGTTGGCGGTCGTCAAAGACGGTGTTTACGCTCCGCATTCCATCGAGTTGGCGGAGGGCGGCACGCGATTTGAGGCGCATCCCCATCGCGATGGTATACAGGTGGTCACGTTTGACGGACCGACCGACGCCGATATCGTGGACGGTTGGATCCTTGGCAGGATCGGGACGAACGGCGAATGGGGCATCGAAAGCATCATCGATAATCGCCGGCCGGTTCAAGTACCGCTGGCCGTTTTGTTCTCGGACTGGCCGATTCTGCCGGCCAGCCCCGGCGGTGACGACGGCAGGGAATCTCCGGCCCGGGTTCAAGCCGCCGTCATGGATTCCTGGAGGGCCCTCGCGTCGGATGATGTGCAAAAAGCACGCGCCATACTCGACAGACTTCCGCCGGATCGCACAGCTTACAAGATCATCGGGCCGGATGATTTGGCCCGTGTCCGCAGCGTAGTGAACGGGACCACCTACCGTCAGGCCGGCTGGCTGCGGATGGAATTCTTCGCAACGGATGGCGTGCGCCGGCTGGGTCTCTCCGAAGCGGATCTGCGGCCATCCGCCAACATTTTGCCGATCGAGAATGTCCTTCAGCATGTGTTGACCAGGGGCGAAAAGGCGGTATTGCTGCTGTACCGCGAGCCGGGTCCCGCCGGAGCGATTCGATTCTTTTGCTTCGATTCGGGTCCCGGCATGGACATCGATCAGGTCGTAAATCACGGGTATCGCGATCCCGAAACGACGATGCTCGGCAGAGCCATCCAGTTCATGATCATGTCCCGGTCCAAACATTGGATTCTGGGGTCCCGCAACCAGGTTTGGGATCAGGATCAAAAGACCGTTCGTCCCATGCACATGAATATGCCGGAGCGCGGCGTGTTGTTCGCGTCGCATTTTGCGCAGCCGTCGGGGGCGCGGCTTGCCGATGCGGAAGACGACCCGGAGAGCGTGCTGTCCGATTCTTCCGCCTTGCCCGCTGAGGGCGGAGCGATGATCGGCAAGAATCCGGCCGTGACTCCGGATGAGCGCCGCCGTGTGCTTGCCGAAATTCTCGGAGACGCCCCGCGGCTGGAATCGCTTGCCTGGTCGGTGGTAAGGAACTCGGGATTTTTGCAAGACACCTCGCTGTATGCGGATGCGGTTCAGGAAGTGCTTCAACACGTCCAGCGTAATCGACAGACCATTCTCGACCACTATCAGCCCGAGAGCAGGTCGACTCCTCCGGCTGACTGGGTCATGGGGTATATGAATCTCCGGCTTCGGGACGTACGCCGCAATCAGCTGCGGTATCAATCGCGATTCAAGCGGCAGGCGGATATGAGGTCCGACAGCCGGAACGAGGACGGGGACGGCTTGAGCGTGCTCGACAGCCCGGCCCCGACGCCGGACCCGAGCGACAGCATCGCCGGACGCGAGAGCGTGATTCTTTCCGGATTCTTTGTTCAGGCGCTGTCCTCTGATTTGCGTGAGATTTATGAGGCGTATTACATCGAGCATAAGACGATGGCCGAAATAGCCCGGCTGACAGGACTTCCGGAAGGTACGGTCAAAACACGTCTCAAGGCCGTCCGCGATCGCATCAAAGGACACTTTTTGAACGGCGACCACGTGGAACGGGATAATCCGCGCGAAGAAGCGCTCATGGATTACCTGCGCCGCCTCCGCCGAGAAAAGAAGCTCGACGAAGCCGACTGGCGACTGGTCCGGCTGTTGATCTCGGGACTGCCTGACGAAGAGATCGTGCTTGCGATGAGCGGGGAGTTCGGGTTGGCCCGGGAAGGGGTCCAGGCCCTTGCGGAGCATGTGATTCGGCTCATTCGAGCGGAAGACAGACCAGTTCTCGAGGAAGACATCCGCCCGACACCCGACGAACTCGAAGAATACAGCTTCCTCGAAACGCTGCGCAGGGTCCGCAAGAGGAACAAGCGCCTCCACGCCGAGCATATGGATTCGATGATCCGCAAAAGCACTTCTGCCGCACGGCTTGCAGAAAAATCGGAGTCCATGGACCAGCTTTATGAAAATCTGGGTCCTTACGGCCGTTATGCGGCCGGCGCTCTCACCGGATTTTTTCTTCTGCCGATGCAGACGTTCGCTCCGATGTCGGCCGACACGATCTGGGTGCATCGGAGCATCGGGGTTGCGGCCGGACTTGCGGCGGCATGGATCTGGGGCTGGCGCTACAGACGCAAGCACCGGCAGGCTGACGGGAAAGGCGCCGTCATTCCGGCCACCGCGGTCGAGAGAAGGCGTTATGGGTGGGAGGATCTCGAGCGGGAAGGGTATTCGGTCGTGATCGAGGAAATCCGGGGTGATGGGCGCCAAGAAACAACGCTGTCGGGCTACGTGACCCAAAAGTCACCGGGCCAAAACGTCCCCCGAAGGTTGGAAGGGTCGCACTTCCTCATTTCGATAGACGGCTTTAAAAATATCTACATTCACTTTTTTTACCCGGAATTCCCCATGCCTAAGACTGAGGCAGAAAAGGTCGGCCGCGGCGCGGCCCTGCTGCGGCATATTCTGGACCCGAAGAAGTATGCCGGTTACAGGATTTTTGCCGATGCAAGTCCCGAGTTTATGAGCTCATTTTCCCGGATGACGGACTTCCAGCCGAGTGTGAGGAGCGGGGACCGCGAAGCCTTCGATGCCTTTGTCGTCAATAAAGTCAGAGATTCGGCGGCAGAGGGCGCTTCTCCGCATCGTGTTCTGGAGTTGAGTCGAACGACGCTGTACGGCGTGGTTCCTCCTCCTCAAGCCGCCCGGCTGGCAAAACTGGACCGCCCCGCGGCAATTCATAAGGAACTTCAGGCGCTCGGCCGGGCGGCGGCGGGAAAAAGGTTCAGCTGGACGTCCAGGCGCATGGGCCGACTTCGGACCGCCGCGTCGATGCGGCTGTTGCCGGCGACGTCGAACCTGTTGGACATCGGCCGCGCGCATCTTCTCGATCAGAATGACACGCACAACCCGGACCCCATGAACACCCTCATGACCCTGGCCATGTTCATCCTGGACCGTCCGCGGTCCGCGTCAGCAAAGAACCTGGCGGCGCTCGAGGCGCTGGTCGAACGGTACAACCGGGACGTGCGCGAAAAGCGGATTCCGAACCGGTTCGGTTATTTGAGCGTGCCGCTTCTGTTTGTCATCAATTTATCCCCCTACTTCGAAGACACGGTCAACAACCACACGGCGTTCCGTCGGTTGAACCGAAACCTCGCGCTGCTGCCGGGCAAAATCGGAATGCAAAGTGTCGCCGCGGATCTGGCGTTCAGCGCGATCCACGCCAACTGGAATATCGAGCCGGTGGACATGGAATCTTCCTACATGTCCTTCGTGCGCGCCGAACTCGCGCTGAAAATGGGCGACGCCTCGCCGGAACTGGCTTTGGCGCTCGCCTTGTTTTTGGCTTCGATGCAGCCCGCCTTGCACGCGGGTCAGGGCGGAGGGTCGGCCGCGCAAGAAGACGATGCCCGCATGGTCAAAGCCGCGCGCAGATATCTCGGTGTTCCGGCAAGACGCCAGCGTTTGATAGCCTGGCTGCGAATTCAAATCCCCACACTTCAATCGCGTCCCGAGCTCGCGAGAGTTCATGAGATCGGACTGCGGCACACGATCGACGCCGTCAAATTTGTGGGCAGATACCTGTCCGCGCCGTTGGACGAGGTGATTCTCCGGCCGTCAGGTTCTGATTTTGACATCCTGATCCAAGCCCTTTTGAGCATCAAGCGGCGGGACGACAGCTTCCCTGAATCCTCCAAAAAGCGGCTCAATCTTTACCGTACGTCGGCGGAATCGGGCTCAACTCGACTCCACTATGTCGCCAATTACCTGGCATCCGCCGCGCGGATGGCGACAAAGACAATGTCTCCCGTGGATCAAGCGGTTGCCGCGGTCGGCTATTACCGGACGGCGGCGGTCGATGCCGCCACGGTTCCGAAGTTGAAAAAGCTCAAGTCCTTTCTGTACAAGCCGGCCCAAGAGTATCTGAAAGAGTTCATTATGCTGACGGATGATTTTGAGCGTTACGTACGCGATCAGAAGTGGTCGCAGGCTACGACGACCCTCATCGATATCTGGGAATTCGTCCGGCGTAAAGACGCCGTGATTTTTAGGGATGCGTTAGGCCGCCAATTTTCGCTGCTCGACGTTCAGAAGACACTCCTGATCTGGGCTCAGGGCATGAGAAGCGCCGGCCGAGGCGACGCGTATTTTAGGGCGGTTATGAAGATGATCAGGGAACTGTTGTTCAACGCTTCCTGGTACGGAGGCGTTCCTTCGGCGAGCATGTTTGTGGATGCCCCCAAACCCAGCGTCGAACAGCAAATAGGCGACATTTTGGATTCGGTGATCCCGACCGAGGAATATTATGCGCAGCCCGGAGCGTTCGCCCGTGAGAAAGAGCATCAGAGGCTTCTGGCCGCCGTGGTCCGCTGGATTCATCTGGCTCGCAATGTCCTGTCGTCCGTGTACCAGATCAAGGATCTCAACCCAAGTCTTCAGGGGTATCAAACCGGGGACGACATCAACGCATTTCTCGCGGAAGGCAGTTATATCAACCAGGCACTTTCGCTGCTGGAAGAATTGAAGATTTTTTTGAGAAACCCGTCACCCGAATCCGCCGGCACGGCCGATGTCGCCGATCCGTTCATCGACAGCCCCGCCTCCGTCTTGTCGGCATTGCGCCGCGCCGGTGTCGTCCATATGGTCGCCGCCAACGGGCGCAAGCGTTCCTTGGAGCGTGAATTGTCCTCCTTGGCGGGGACAGCCGCCGTGCTCGACGCCAAGATCACGGATCGAGCCGCCGTCATCCGATCGAAAAAAGCGGTCCGTGTCTACCGCATTCAGGATGACGCGATGATCTATGCGGGCGAGATCGACTTCGGCCGTTTGGATTGGACTCCCGCTCCGCGTATCAGAATCGGCATTTATCCCGCCGGCGCCGAAGACCGGATTGTCGTCGACATGCCCGACCTTCATGACCCGGAACGGTCGCGTGCCGCGCTTTTTTCACTTCGGACGGAACCGTTCGATATGGACAAAGACTTGCTGGCGTTAGGAGGGCATCCGTCCATCCGGGTCGTCAAAGGATCGCTGAAGGTCGATCGGAACGAGGGGCTGATTCGGGCATCCGTTTTGAACGGGCAAAAGGCCGAACCGGCCGAGTATCGTCTCGTCAATGGTGACGCGGTGGATCGGTCTCCCGGCAACCTCGTAGGATCGGGAAGCGTCGAGGATATCAAGAACTTGATGCATACGCAGATCGTCGCCTTTGATCAAAACGAGGTCATCGTGGACGTCCTGGGCCGATCCATCGCCGGGGATGCGAGAGGATTCGAAGATCGAGGCGAATTGTACACCTGGTTCATACGGATCATGAGGTCGCAGCATCTGATTGACCGGGATGATGAAATGCCGCCGGTTCTGACCCACGAAGTCATGCATGACGACGGGATCTACGAGATCTACTCCCTCCATGCCGACGACAAGCTGGTTCTTACGATCCGGGAAGCCGGATCCGATCCCGACCGGGGCCGGGCGGAGGAGTCCGGCGCGCGGATGGCGGTTCAGGAATGGGAATCTGATTTTAGAAGGATTCTGGATCTGGCCGGACCGGAAAAGCAGTCGACGGCGTCGGAAACGTTGGTTAAAGAAATGATCGGGGTATACGCGAAATCCGACAGACTTCGGCGCATGATCGAGGATCTGACGATGAATTACGACGGCGATGTCGAATATGCGGGTACCAAATATCCCTGGACCCCCGGCAGGAAACTGGCGGCCGAGGACGTCTTGATGGCATTTGCGCTGATTTTGATGGAAAAGGCCTCTGTGACCGGCGCAGCTGACCGTTTCCGCGCTGAGGACTTGAAATTCATCGGGCAGATGATCGAACTTTACAACCAGCGCCAGGCGCCCAGCGTTTTGATGGATGTGCCGTCGCTGTTCAATCTGGCGCTGGCTCCGCCTTTCCGGGACGGCGATGCGTTCGTCCTGTATTCGCGCCAGCTCCAACATCTGCCTTCTCGGGAGCAGGCGATCCGGGCCGTTGCTCTGGACAGTCTGTTCAAAGCCATCCACCTGTCCGGCGTGATCCTCTGCAACGGATCCGACGGCGGGCTCGATTTCGAAGTCATCAACGACCATTTGAAGTTCATGTTCGGTGAGCTCCGTCGCGATGACCTTTCCCGGGATGAAAAAGTTGCGCTGCATCTGGGCGTCGGGGCTTTGTACGGAATGTGGAAACTGGTGCTGGAACAAAAAGACGGCATTCACCGGATTTTGTACGAATTCACCCCGGATCTCCAGAAACGGGTTCAGGACCCTTTCCGCGACAACATGGATCTCGTCGACCAGGCCTATCAGGCACTGTGGCCCCCCTCCGGTCCAGACGCATCCGGTCCGGATGCGCCCGACGACTGGATCGTGAAGGATGTAGCCGGCGAAGATCCCTTTTTACTTAATCTGTATTGGGTGTTTTTCTTCGAAGTGCGCCATATTTTGTTCGACGGCGCGCCGGCATCCCAGTTGACCGTGACGGACATCTTTTTGAAACGCGATCGTCCCGAAGCAGTTCGATACCTGACGGACAGAGTCAACGAATCGGCCGAACGCTGGAAAAAATTCCTCGAAGCCGACCGTCCTGAGCGCTTCGACAGCGTGTTCTATCTGAGGCGCCATAGCAGGACCACGCTTAACCATGTCCGGAATCGCAAAAATCTTTTTGATTCGATCCAGGTGGATCGGAATCTCCAGGAGGCGCGCAAAGGCCTGTCCTCCGGCGCGCGGATGGCGGACGGGCGGCAGAGCTCGGTCGGGCGGATCATCGAACGGCTGCGCGAGATCAAGCAGACGATTGATGAGGGGGTCGTGGATCCGGAAGACCCGGAGCGTTTTAAGTTGCTGCGCGAAGCGGCCGGGTTCCTCAAGTACAAGACGCCGTCGGTGCGGCCGGCGGTGGTGCGGATTCTCAAGTCGGCGGGACTCGTGCGCGCCCGTGCGCCGCTTCTGGACGCGCTTCAGGACGAGGAAGCGGACACGGTTGCGGCGTCGCTCGTAGCGCTCGGCATTCTTCACAAGGGTCAGGCGAACCAGAACCAGCTGCAGCGCGAGGACATTGCGACGATCGCGTCCTTCCGGTCTCATTCGAGCGAGACGGTCCGGCACGCCGTTCTCACCGCGCTGCGGTGCATGGACAGCGCGGCGGCCAAGCTTAAGTTGATGGAGCTCCTGCGTCAGGCGTCGGAATCCGAACAGCAGGTCATTCTCAAGGAGTTGAGCCTGACGGGGGATTCCGGGCTCATCACCCCGATCCTGCAGGAACTCAAGGAACTTCGGAAGGCCGGCGAGGTCGATCCGGCGCGTGCGCCGTTCCATATTTCGGTGCTGCTCAAACCCGAATGGATCGCGGAGCATCTGTCGGAGCGCAACGCCCAGATTCTGGCCCACCGGTTCGGTTACATCGACGCGTATGTTCTGAACCGCGTCCGGCAGGGGGATGCCGCCGTGCGCGAGACCGTCAAAAATCTGCTGTATCAGACCGGCGTCGCCACCCGTCCGATGTTGAGCCGGCTCGAAAAAGCGGCGGCGGAGCCGGGGCTGCAGGAGGAGTTGCTGAACCGCTGGAGCAGCCGGGTCAACGCAATCTCGATGGGCTTCCTGCCGCAGCTCGAAGAACAGTACCGGGCCGTTCCTGTCCGCCTGGGCCGTTCCACCGACGCCCGGATCGACCGCAGCCTGCTTTTTGCGGCGCTCAAATCGTACGACATGGACAATATCCGCTCCAGGGTCGAGACGGAACCGTTCCGCAAGCTGGATCGGGAGGCTGAGTACGCGCGATTCGCTTTTATGCCCGCCCGCACGTTCGAGCGCAATTTTAAAAAAGCGGTGGAATCCGCCGAGCAGATTTTTACCTCAAATCCGCAGCTCGGGAAGCTGCTGCTTCCTTACTGCGTCTTTGAGGCGATGGCGCTTCAATGCGAAGTCCGATCGGAACCTGGAACCGAATGGGGGCTGAAGTGGCAGGCCCGGTGGCGGTCGGCCGCCCGGGTTCTGGAAGCGGACGGGTCGAGGATTCGTCTGAAGGACGAATATGCCGGGTTTGAGCTCCCGGCCTTCGGTCCGAAGTCGCGCCTCACGGCCCGCGCCGCCGCGGACCGGTTGATGCTGGACCGTTCGCGTGAGTGGTGGAAGTTCGCGGTTCTGGACATCCGATCCATTCGCCGGGCCGACCGGCTCCTGTCGGGTTTTGCTTCCGACGCGAGATGGAAAAAGCTGTCCTATGGTTCTCAATCCGCGCTCAAGCTGCTCGCGTACGACCTGTTTGCGAATTCCGGCAAAACGGTGTCGGACATCCGCGCCGAGTGGAAATCCGCTCTGGACCGGATCCACGCGGAGGAAAACAGCCATCCGGACATCCTCCCGTCGGCCGGCTTCGAAATCCAATCGTCGAGCGTGCCGCAGGAAAAAATGTACGCCTGGAAATCGGCCCTCCAGCACTTCGGCATTCCGAGTCCCGACCGGCCGGAGTTCCGCGGAACGGTCGAATCGGCCTTCGAGCCCTCCAGATCCTCCGAGGCGCTGGTGACGGCGATCGCGGCCCTGAACCGGATGGGCATGCATTCCGTCGACGGTGAGGGGACCACGTTTCACTATTCCGTCGCGGGCGACCTGGGCGACGAGGCCAAGTATCTGGCGCTCGCGATGCGTTCATTTTCCCGTCCGATGAGCGATGGAAAAAAAGGAAGACTGTCCCGCCATGAACTTTTGCGCCGGGTGATGAGCAAGGGACTCCTTCACCGGCATACCGACAGCCGCCCCGTTTCTATTTTTGAGCCCGCCCCGCCGGTCCACACCGAGATCCGCGTGTTCCGTCTCTCGAATCTGGCGCCCGACAGCGGGGAGCTCGATCCGGTTTACCGGGAAGTTCTTTTCGGGGCCCGCCGCCTGGCCGCCGCCGCTTCCAGCCATCTCAAGAAGGAATCCGGCCGGCCCGTCACGGACATCGAGGACCGGCTGGCCCGCCGCTGGGAAGATTACCGGAACGAAATCACCGGACTGTATGCGGATGAGCGTTATGGTTCCGCGGCGCTCCTTCAAGCCGACTGGTACGAGGCCACCGGCGACATCGATGACCCGCGTCTGGTCCAGGAGCTCGGCATGATCCGGGCAACCGACGCTGCCGGTGAATTCCTGGCCGCACACGACGGCCTCCGCGACGAGCTGAAGGGCCGGTTATTCGAAGTTTTTGTCCGTCATGCCGGCCTCATTGACGCCGATCTGTCCGGCGCGCGGCTGGCCGGGGTTGAACAGACTGTGAAGCATGTGGACGAGATCTTTTTCAGGAGCCTGTCGGACGAGGACTTGCCGGCCGCTTCGGAGAACGTGAAAAAGTTTTTTGTCGATCGGTTCAAAGACCTCCTGGAATCCTTGGAAACGCTCAAGAATCCCTTGCAGGCGTTCAAGGACCTTGCGCGCGCCGCGCGGCGAGAAGGCGGGATCTTCATGCTCTATGCCATCGGGATCGAGCTCATCGAGGACGTCGTGATTCCCGGTATCCTGGTGTATGCGGGGCAGCCGCAATGGGTTCCATTCTTTTTGGCGTTTCACAGCGAGCCGTTCATGTACCCGCTGTATTTTTATTTGCGGCGCAGGCTGAAGTCGACGCTCAAGCCCGATGAGTTCAACCGGTACTTTGAAAACGTTCGCGGCGACATGCTCAAAGCGACAACCCTGGAAGAAAAATGGAAAACCGGCCAGGAAGCCGCCCGCCGCGTGCGGCTCGGGGACGTGGTTCAGTATTTTGTCCAGGTTCTGGAGCGCGACACGCGTGAGGAGCTTGCGTCGGAATCGGATCTTGTCACGGAGCGAGAAGTCGCGATCAAGGCTTTGGGGCGTCTTTTGGCACCGCCGGAAGCGCAAAAAACGGTGACGGCCGAAGTCTATCAGAAGGCCCTCGTTCAGCTGATGCTGCACGCGGACTCCTCCAACCCCTGGCTGCGGAAAACGGCGCTCGGGGCGCTGGCCAAGATCAAGGACCCGCGCGGGTTGGCGCCGGTGCTCGCGGCGCTCGGCGATCCGAACCCGATCGTCAAATCCACCGCCGCCAGGGCGATCGGGCAATTCCGCTCCTCCGTTCCCGGTTCGGCCGTGAGCAGTTTGATCCAGACGGCGCTCGACTCCCGAGAAAATATTTATGTCCGCGTGTACGCGATCCTCTCACTCGGCCGCATCGGCGAAAGCCTCGGGTCCGCCGCTCCGTCCAAACTGACGCCCGCGTTGATCCGGATCGCCGGTTTTGAGGATCCGGCCCTGCAAAGCGCTTCCATCGAATCGTTGGCGCGGTTGAGGAGCGGGGACCCGGCCGTGTGGGAATTTTTAAAAAACAAGGCGCTTCGAAACACCAAGAACTTTAATGCCGGCGAACTCGCGTTGTGGGGCCTCACGCGGACTGTCGCGGCCGGGTTGAGGACGGGGAATGCGGATCCCCGCGAGCGGGAGCTCATGGCGCTTTTGAACCTGGCGCAAAAAGGGCCGGACGAAAAGCGCGCCCTGTTCGCGAATCAGGCGCTGACTCAAATCTTCGGAATCCCGAATAAGACCGCCAAGCCGGCCGTAAAAAAACCCGCTCGTCGTCCGGCCAAAACCGGGCAAGTCCAGTTGGTGGCGGTCGAATCGCAGCCGTCGGTCAGGTCGACCCAGCGGAATCTGCAAACGGATCTGAATCGCCGAAAAGTTTCTCATTACGTGATGCGGGCGGATGATTTTTATTATCGGAGAAGCGACGCGCCGATTCTTGAATCCGGTCAGGTCGATTCCCGGAACCGGTTGAACGGAGCGCTCTTACTCAGGATCGTCCGCCGCAATCAGGAAGGCCGGCCCTTCCGCTATCCTTTTTACGATCCCTTCCGCGGCAAGGCCTACCTGCACCTGACCCGCTCCCCCAAAAACAGATTGATCCTGGTCGGCACCCGCGAAGAAATCGCCGCGATCGGCGAGTACCTAACAAAGGAACACGTCGATTTTACGACCCGTTCCAACCCGGGTCCCGAATCTCCCGAGCCCGCCGGCGCGCGGATGGCGGAAGTTCAGCCGGAAAAAAATCCAAACGCATCTTTCCAAAGAATGGTGACTGTGATCAGGGATGGCGGCATTCACCTTCATCCCTCCCTGGAGATTGCGTCGATTGCACGAGCTTATCAAGGCACCGAAATACGCCTGCATGACGGCAGGCAATCGGTGAATGCAAAAGAAATGTCCGAAATAGGTTTGTTGGCAGCCGGTCAAGGAGCGATGCTTACCGTGTCCGCTGTGGGCCCTCGCGCCGAAGAAGCCGTCGATGAAATTGCCGGGCTATCTTATTTTGCGCCAACAAAAGCCGCGCGGCTGGCGGAGGATGGGCGGACATCGCCGGATGCTTATTCCAACGATCTTCTCAAATGGTCTGCTTCGCTTGTCGAAGCCATGCCGCGCGGGTGGTTCGCCGGCATCTGGCGGCGGGATCCGTTGGAAAAGGCGGCGCAGGAAATGGCTGAGACAATCCTTTTTAAGATCGCAGCGGAAGAGCGCTCCGGTTATCTGGACGCGTTAAGGCGTTTTGCGCAGACCGCCCGCATCGGACCCGAAACGCTGATCGTGGACATGCGGCAGGAAGTGTTGCTGCGTGCCTGGAACCGTATTTTGAGCATGGACGCGGCGTTCACCAGAAGGGAATTTTTGGCAACTTTAGCCGCGGCGTCGGTTCAGACGGCCGTTTCGAGGTATGTTCCGATCCGTGAGGTTTTGTCCGGCCTTTCAGCCTCCTCAATAAAGGGCGCGAGCGTGGACGTTGCGTTGAGGTTCTTGTGGCAGCCGTCGTTTTTTTCGGTGGCATTTGAGAGGTACGAGGAAAACAGGGCGGCTCAGAAGCGTATGTTCGGAGCATCGAGCGTAGTAGGCTCGGATCTCCACGTGGAGTTCGTCTCTCCCATTCGTGCCATCCACGAACGGGTTCATGGTTCCGGAGACTTCAGGCCCATCAAGCCTGGGGATGCTTACGACGACACGCTCATCGGCGAACCCTATCTCGCGTCGCCCTTCGAAGAATATCCTCTGTGGGCCCGGAAAGAGATGGTCCTCGTCGCCAGACGATTCGCGGATAACTTCAATGCAACGGAAAGTTTCATGCGTTCGCTCGACGAAGATGTGCAGGCGCGGTTAGCAGATCTGGATCCATTGTCCCCGGAAGCGTCTCGCTTGCGGGCTTTGGTCTTGGAGCAGATGGATGCTCCGATCAACGTGCGAAAAGCCATGATCCGGGAGATCGGTGAGGAGCGCCGGGCCATCCAAAGCCGGCTGCAGCTCGCCGAGAACCCGGCGGATGCCGCGATGTCTTATGCGGAATCATCGAACAACGAATTCGCCTACGATCTTTTTCCCGAGCCGGACAAGGGCCCAAGCCCGCTTCAAATGGCTTACGACCTGTCCGGCCTTGAACTTCGCCTGATGCAGCAGATTGTTCAGTTCAGCGGGTCTGCGTTCGGACCGTCCGGCGCGCGGATGGCTTCGGACGCTCAGGCAGACCAGCCGGGACAGCCGGACTCGGACGCGGACATTATCCGGAAATACGGCTGGAAAACCATCACGGACGACCCTCTAGCGACGGAACTTCTGCCGCGCGCACAGGCGCAAGCTGCCGTGGAAGAGATCCGGTCCTACTTCGAGGCCGAAGCGCCCGACTACGACCGCAAGAACTTTGACCGGCTGGATCTGGACGCGGCGCTGCAGTCGTCCGTACTTTTGAACGGCAACCGCCGGCTTCAGATCGTCCTTGTTCCCTATCAGGAAGACCCGGATGCCAAGCCGTGGAACCGGGTGAAGGACGGCATGTCGTTGTTCCGGATCGACGGGGATCTCGTGGCGCACGGGTTCTACACGCACCGCATTGCCAAGAACGAGACTTTTCCCGCGTTCGGGATGCATCCTTCGGCGGCGCGCTTCCACGCGTCCGAACAGATCTACAAGGCCTATCTCAAGACCCTGTACGGGATGTTCCGTCCGGACTTCTTCGGCGTTCAGGCCTCGCAGATCTGGAACCGCCAGCCGGGCACCAACCCCGACCGCACCATTTTCTATATCAAACGCGGCTTTTTGCTCCCGAACTCGGACGATCCGGGTCTGCAGGCCTTTGCGGACGGGATCTACGTGCGGTTGAAGGAAGACGACTGGCTCTCCCGCGAGGAAAAACTGGAGGTGTACGACCGGCTCCTCAACGGCCTGGAAGCCGAAGAGGGGAACGCGATCTGGTATTCGACGCCCCTGGCGCCGGAGTCCGCCGGCGCGCGGCTGGCGGGTCGGGAGCGGATGCACGAACTGAAGCGGCGGGCGGACTTTAACAATCTGCGTGTCGGTGACCGCATTGAACTGCCCAAGGCGACCGCGTCGGTTCTCTGGGTAAAAAAAATCGGCAAGGGACATGCCGTGCTCGGGATCCAAAACGGATCGGCGGAACGCGAAATCCAGATTGACCAACCCTTCAAATCCGGTTCCTCGATCACGTTCAAGCATGTCTCCGCGGGTGTTTTTGTCGGAGCGGTCGAGGTCGACGCAGATCGGTCTCAACCCCGTCTCGATCTGCGCGTGCTCACGCCCAAGGTCTTGCCGGATGATCCTATGAAGCAAGTCCCCACCAATGACGGTTCCGGCGCGCGGCTGGCCGAAGGCAGGCGGAAGCGCAGCGAATCTTCGGCGGCCAGGACTCGCCGTGAGAGGATGATCGCCCGGATGAACGAGACGCCTCCGGACGGTCATCATTGGAAAATCTCGGAGTTGGCGCAGTCGTTAGGGGTCAGTATCCACACCCTGCATAACGATCTGAGGGCTCGGAACCTCCGTTATTCCGATAGAATCCAGAAACACTCTCTCAAAAGGCCCTCCAAGAAAGAGATTGTTTTGAGGCGGGAGCGCGTCGCCGCCAAGTTTTTTCAAGCCACTCTGGATAACCCTTGGACGGTTCAGTCGCTTGCCACAGAGCTGGGGCTCGCTAAAAAAACCGTTTATGACGACTTGGATTCCATGGATCTTCTGGGGTCTGATCTCTTGCAGTTGGAAGACCGCGCGCCGGTCGTCGAGGCTCGTGCGCGCCGACTGCGCTTGACCGTTCTGCTGAATCAAAATCCTCCTCATGGCGACCGCTGGACAGTGGCTCAATTATCCAAAGCTTTGAACGTCAAACAGGGGATTGTTTACTACGATCTTCAGTATCTGGGGCTTCTGGATTCCGACATGATTGAACTGAGAAAAAAGCCATCCCAGGAATATCTGAATGCCCGCCGGCAGCGGCTTCGCAATTTGCTTCAGTTGAACCCTCCGGATCGCGATCGCTGGACTACCAATGAATTGGCGCGAGTGCTGAACATGCCCCGGTTCATTGTGTACAGCGATTTGGCGGCCATGAACCTGCTCGATTCTGACAGGCTGGATATCGAAAGATATCAAAATCCATTTTCTCGGGAAGAGATCGAGCAACGGCGTCTGCAGATCGCGGTCACCCTTTTGTCCGTGGCGCCTTCCGGGAGGAAGCGCTGGACCGTGGGAATGCTGGCGGAGTATCTGAATCTGTCGTATGACCTGATATACCACGGCCTGATGGAGGCCGGTCTTTTAAAGTCCAAAAAATTGAGTCTTCGAAAAATCAGACGGCCCCATGCCCCAGTCGAAAAATCTCTGAGGAGTCTGGCTGCGTTTGAGATGAGCGCGGATCCGGTGGAATCGCTTCCTGATGATCAGGCCCAGTTGATCGATCTGGCGCGCAGCAGGCTGGATGACGCTGAGTACGAGATTTTTCTGCGCGATTATTTTTCGCAAGACGACGAGAGCATCGAACAGGCCGCTGCGGCCAGCCATCTGACGACCGAGGAACTCGTTCTTAAACGGAGCGAGATTCTTTTTAAGCTGTCGCGCGACGGCGCGCGGCTGGCGAGCGAACGCCAACTGACACTGGATCGTCTTCGGAACGTTGGCCGACGTTTAGAGCGTCTCGCGGAAGCCCTCGGATTTGGGAAAGACCACCCCGAGATCCAGCGCTTTGAAGACGAAATGGATCGCTTGAGGCAGGCGGGTGACAAGGACGCTTACCGAAGGCGAGCCCGGGAGCTGTACGACGAAATCAGTTCGCGGCACACCCCGACATTCCGGACAGCTCAGAACTTCGTTTTTTACTCCAAGTTCATCCGCGGGCTTGAGATGCGGCTTCTGTTGCGGGAAACCGGCAATCCCGGATCGAGTTCCAAGTTTGAATGGCCGGAGGATGAAAAAACCCGAGCCCGCCATACCCTCCTGGCCGCGAAGCAGTTTGTCGGCAGGATAGCTTTTGCCATCAACTGGTGGGAGGACCAGCTGCGGAATTTGGACGCTTCGGGTCCACTGGAACCAATGCCGCAGAATATCGATTGGGATGCTGTCGAATTTATGGCCGTTCTCACGGCTCTCCAGTCAGCGGATATAAAGCTCGCGGGCTTTTCAAAATCCATGGACCGGATCGATCGCACTCTCACGAATGTGTTGGAAGGGATTTATCAGGACGGGCCGGACATTGGCGGTGCCGGCGCGCGTCTGGCGCAGTCCAAGTTTGCGGTTGTAAAGGAGCGCCCCGAAGCCGCGGCGCTCAAGATGGCCGGGGCGCTGCGTGCAGCGATGGCGGCCAATACGGATTCGATAGAGTTCTTCTCATTGCGGGGCTGGATGGTTTTTCATCCGGATGGAACGGCTTCGGCGGTTTTTCAGCCAGTTCGCGACTCATCGGGTTATACGCCCGCCCACGAGCGTTTAAAGGAGGCCTTTGTCGAAGATTATGCGGATCAGGCGATATTGGAAGGTGCCTGGGTCAAGCTGGCGGTCATTTTTAGAGACGGCAAGTCGGCCGGAGTTTCGCTCATGGACTTCGATAAGGATAAAAAAGAAAGTTTTGTTCAGGCCAGCTTCCTGATGGAAGACCTGCTTCGGGCCGCGTTCGGCGATCAGGAGGCCCGTGAGGTGTACAGCTATGTGCCGATGGCAGAGTTTTTGGACGAGGAATATGAAAAAGTTCTGCGGCCGTTGGCGGACCAAAACGGCACATCGCGGTCAGCGCTTTCCATCATCAACCAAACGTTGAGGAAAGCCGCAAAAAACGTTCAATCTGAACCCGTTCCGGAATCGTCAAAAGGGGACAGGTCGGGTGCGCGGATGGCCAGCAAAGGTGTGGTGGACTTGAGTCAGGAATTCCGCCGGCTTAATACCAAGCTGGTGTCGGTCTTGAAGGCCGCCGAACCGGACTCGATCAAGCTCACCACCACGATGATGCATGCTTTTTTTGCAAGCGACACGATTCCTGTCCCGGGCGAGTATTCCGATAATCCGGCCGAGGATTATTCAGGCCGGCTTGCGATGAGCATCGTGTGGTTCAGAAAAGCTGCCGTGAGGAGGGGCAATCACAGTAAACGGATATTTCAGCCGGAAAAAGCGATCGGGGCTTTGAGTCAGATTCTCGAGGTTCTGTCCGAGACAAATATTCCGGATCGGATTCCGCGCAAGACCATTCTTACTGCGCGGACGGCGGTCAGCGATTTCATGGCCTTGATCGAACCCTCCCTGAACGAGCCGCAAAGGAGGGCGTCCGTTTCCGGTTTCGAAGGGCGAATCGGCGTGGAGGCGCAGCTCCAGTATTGGTATGACCAGCCCGGCGATTTTGTGGGCGATGAGATTGATATCACGGGCTATCTCGGATCCAAAAGCCGCAAAGAAGCCAAGATCCATTGGAACTTTTTGCTTCCGAACGGCCAACCGTTGAAGCGGAGGGTCGCCATGGGAATCGGAGGCGGGGCCGGGATTTTGAAGTACACCGTCCAGCCGATGAGAGAGGTCGGAGCGCTTAATCTGGTATTCCGTGGTTATCGGGGGTCGGAGTCGCGCCAAGAGGCAAGGTCGGGACTGTTCCGCTGGGATGCGGCTGCTCAGACAATCCGGCACACGCGCGAACTCATGGACGAATGGCTTGCCGGTCAGTACAAACGGACGGGTGATTTTAAAAGCGAAGAGAAGCCCATCAACCGGTATATCGGCCAATCCTCCGTCGACATGGCGACGGTGAGCAAGGGCTTTTTGCTTCCCAACGGGCGGACGTGGGGGCATCAAGACCCTATGCGGTTGGGGCTTCGCGGGCTACCGCTCTATACCGTGCAGGTCCAAGGCGTTGCCGGACAACTGCAGATCGTCTTTCGCGGTTATCGTGATCCGCATGGAAGGCGGCCCGTCGCAACCGCGGTCTGGGATTGGGTTTCGGAAAAGGGGAAATTTGTGGAGACGCACGACCGTTGGCTTTCCAGACAGTACGCGAGGAGCGGGGTGTTTTCAACCGAGGACTTTGTGATCAATGATTATCTGGGCTTGTCCGGTGTTCGATCGGGCGTGCTGAATAAGGCTTTTCTCCTGCCGAACGGCAAAACGCTGGGCTATCACCCGAACCTGCGGTTGAACCGTAAATCGGAACGGTTCGACCGATTCACGGTGCGCGTGCAGAGAAGCTTCGATTCGGGTCCTTTGGAGCTGGTTTTTAAGGGCTGGAAGCTGGATGCGATCGGATGGAATTCGACCGCGCAGTCAGAATGGGTTTGGAATCCCGAGACCGAAAAACTTGTTTTCCGGTCCAGGTCGGAAGGTGCCCGGCTGGCGGTAGATACGGGTCGGAATCGCATCGCGGCCGAATCTGATTTGTGGCTTGAGCAATTGTCGGATTTGTTGGCACTTTTTGAACTCTCGAGTTGGGAGATCGACGCGCGCGCCGAGGGGATCGCACGGCCGGAGAACGCGGAAGATTTGACGCTTCTTTTGCTGAAAAGCGCGGCGGCTTCGTTCGAGGAAACGGGTAAAACGGTCTTGGTCCGCGTCGGTGAGGGCGTGCTGGACGCGGGGGCCAAACAAGACGAACTCATGGGGATGTTAAAAAAGCTTTCTGAGCACGCAGTGAAATACGGGATTTATTTTGATTGGAGCCGGGTGATGGGATTTGCCGGCGAAGTTCCTTCCGCGCCGGAAGGAAGCGAAGAAGTGAGGATCGTGACGGACGCGGCCCAGCTGGCAGCCGGCCAGACAGGGCTCGTTTCGGCGGAGAATCCGGATATTTCGGGTCTGGGGCTCTTTGCCGCGCTCCTGGCCCGGACTCCGAAGAACGCACTCGACGCTTTTATGACGCAGCACGCGAGCGCGCTCAAAACGTTCTACGAATCCGAGCTGTCGGTCGAGACGCTGGCGGACTTCAAGGACGTGCCTGCGGACCCCGGCCGGCGCATTCAACTCAACTTCCACAAGGCTGTTCCGCTTTTGCGCGTGATAGAACTTTTTCAACGGCTCCAGACCGCCGCCCGCCTGGCATCCATTTCCGCCTGATCCGCTCCGCGGCCTTGCGTCAGGAGCGTTTGTGATAGAATACCGGTTCAATTATGGCAATGGTCAAAGGTAAAATCAGAATCGGCCACAGTCCTGACGCGGATGACGCGTTCATGTTCTACGGCATTGCGTGCGGAGGGGTCGATACATCGGGCCTCACGATCTCGCACGTCGTCGAAGAGATCCAGGCTTTAAACGAGCGCGCCTTCCGCGGCGAACTCGAAGTCACCGCCATTTCCGCCTACACCTATTTTGAAGTCGCCGACAAGTACACCCTCATGTCCTGCGGCGCGTCCATCGGCGACAACTACGGTCCCGTCGTCGTGTCCAAGAAGCTCAATTACCCCAAAGAGATCAAAGGCAAGCGCATCGCCGTCCCGGGCAAGTACACGACGGCCTATCTCATGCTCAAGCTGTATGAGCCAGACGTCGAAGCGGTGTTCGTGCCGTTCGACCAGGTGCTGCCGACCCTGGACAAAGGTCTGGCCGACGCGGCGCTCGTGATCCACGAGGGACAGATCACCTTCAAGGACCAGGGGTACACCAAGGTCCTCGACCTCGGCGAATGGTATTACGAGAACACCAAGCTCCCGCTGCCGCTGGGCGTCGACGTCGTCCGGACCAATCTCGGCAAAGACCTCATGCGCAAGTGCCAGCGCGTTTTCCGCGATTCCATCATTTACGCGCTCGAGCACCGCGAAGAAGCGGTCGAATACGCGATGAAGTACGCCCGCACGACGCCCCGGGACACGATCGACCGCTTCATCGGCATGTACGTGAACGAACTCACGGTGAACATGGGCAGGCGCGGGAAGGACGGCCTCATCCACCTGCACGAGTCGGCCAAGGCCTCCGGTCTCCTTAAGAACGAACACCCGATTCAATTTGTACCTTTCTAAGATGGGCATCAGCACGATCCACCACTCCTCGATCGGAAAAAAAGCCGTGGTCTCTGTCACGGGTTTGCTGCTTTTGGGCTTCGTGGTTGGTCATCTGATCGGCAATCTCCAGATCTTCCTCGGACCGCACGCGCTGAACAGCTATGCCCAAAAGCTTCAATCCCTGGGCGAGCTGCTCTGGGTCCTGCGGATCGGCCTTTTGGCGATCTTCGTGACCCACATCGTTGCCGCGCTGTGGCTCGCCGCCCAAAACCGCGCCGCGCGCCCCGTCCGTTACGCCAAGTCGGCCGTCCGACAGACTTCCTACGCGTCGCGCCTCATGGTGGTCACCGGGATCATCATCCTGATGCACGTCATCTACCATCTGGCCCACTTTACGCTGGGAACGGTTCACTCGCAGTACTACGGCCATGAGGACGAGCTCGGCCGTCACGACGTGTACTCGATGGTCGTCCTGAGCTTCCAGGATCCGAAGATCGCCTTCACTTATATAGCGGCCATGGCCGCTCTGGCCTTCCATCTGCGCCAGGCCGCGACCGCGTTCCCGCAGAGCTTGGGCTTGGTTCAGCCCTCGACCCTGGCCAAGTTCCGCGTCGGCGGACTCATCTTTTCGATTCTCATCTTTGTCGGTTATTCCTCGATCCCGGCCGCCGCGCTGCTCGGGATCCTCAAATAAATAGGGACACGTACTATTTAATTTTATGAAGCTGAATTCACGGGTTCCTTCAGGGCCGGTCGAGCAAAAGTGGGACAAGCGCAAGTTCGACATGAAGCTTGTGAACCCGGCCAACAAGCGCCATTACAAGGTGCTCGTCGTCGGGTCAGGGCTGGCCGGCTCGTCGGCCGCCGCGTCGCTCGCGGAACTCGGTTACAAAGTCGAATGTTTCTGTTTCCAGGACTCGCCGCGCCGCGCGCACTCGATCGCGGCCCAGGGCGGCGTCAACGCGGCCAAGAATTATCCCAACGACGGCGATTCGATCCGCCGCCTGTTCTACGACACGGTCAAGGGCGGCGACTTCCGGGCCCGCGAAGCCAACGTCTACCGCCTCGCGCAAGTTTCCAACAGCATCATCGACCAGTGTGTCGCGCAGGGCGTTCCGTTCGCGCGCGAGTACGGCGGTTTACTCGCCAACCGTTCCTTCGGCGGCGCCCAGGTTTCGCGCACGTTCTACGCGCGGGGCCAGACAGGGCAGCAGCTCCTCCTCGGTGCCTATTCCGCCCTCTCGCGGCAGATCGGCCTCGGCACCGTCAAGATGCACACGCGCCACGAGATGCTCGACATCGTCGTCGTCGACGGCCATGCCAAAGGCATCCTGGTCCGCGACATGGTCACCGGCGAGATCGAGCGTCACTCGGCCGACGCCGTCGTTCTCGCGACGGGCGGATACGGCAACGTCTTCTATCTTTCGACCAACGCCGCCGGCTGCAACGTCACGGCAACCTGGCGCGCCCACCGCCGCGGCGCGGCCTTCGCCAATCCCTGTTATACCCAGATCCATCCGACCTGCATCCCGGTCACGGGCGATCACCAGTCCAAGCTGACGCTCATGTCCGAGTCGCTGCGCAACGACGGCCGCGTCTGGGCGCCCAAGAACAAGGGCGATCAGCGTAAATTCTCAGAAATCCCCGACGCCGAACGCGATTATTTCCTGGAGCGCAAATACCCGAGCTACGGCAACCTGTGCCCCCGCGACATCGCGTCTCGCAGCGTCAAAGAGGCCTGCGACGAAGGCCGCGGGGTGGGCGACACCGGCCTCGGCGTTTATCTGGACTTCGCGGACTCCATCAAGCGCCTCGGCGAACCGAAGATCCGCGAGCGTTACGGCAACCTTTTTCAGATGTACGAAAAAATCACCGGCGAGAACCCCTATAAGTCGCCGATGCGGATTTATCCTGCGGTTCACTACACGATGGGCGGACTCTGGGTCGACTACGACCTCATGAGCACGATCCCCGGGCTGTTTGTGGCGGGCGAAGCGAACTTTTCGGACCACGGCGCCAACCGTCTCGGCGCCAGCGCCCTCATGCAGGGCCTGGCTGACGGCTACTTCGTCCTGCCGTATACGGTCGGCGATTACCTCGCGACCCAGCCCCGCGCGGAAAAAGACAAGGTCAAGACCGACCGCATCGAATTCACCCAGGTCGAGGGCGAAGTCCGCGGCCGCGTGAACAAACTCCTTTCCATCAAGGGCAAGCGCACCCCAACCTCGTTCCACCGAGAACTGGGCCGCCTCGTCTGGGACAAATGCGGCATGGCCCGCGACGCCAAGGGCCTGTCCGAGGCGCTGGCCAAGATCCCGGCAATCCGCCAGGAATTCTGGGAAAATGTGAACGTCCTCGGCGAGAACGAATCGCTCAACCAGAGTCTCGAGCGCGCGGGACGTGTGGCCGACTTCATCGACTTCGCCGAGCTCATGTGCACGGACGCGCTGCACCGCAACGAGTCCTGCGGCGGTCACTTCCGTACCGAATATCAGACCGAGGAAGGCGAGGCCAAGCGCGACGATCAGAACTTTTGCTATGTGGGCGCGTGGGAATACAAAGGCGACGGCGCCAAACCCGAACTGCACAAGGAGCCTCTTGAGTTCGAAGCCGTGCACCTGGCAACACGGAGCTATAAATAAGATGAGCGCTCAAACACTGAACCTCACGCTCAAAGTCTGGCGTCAAAAAGATTCCAAGTCCCAGGGCCGGCTCGCGACGTACAAGGTCAAAGACATCAGCACCGACATGTCCTTCCTCGAGATGCTCGACGTGCTCAACGAGCGCCTCATCCAGGAAAACGAAGAGCCCATCGCGTTCGACCACGATTGCCGCGAGGGGATTTGCGGCATGTGTTCGCTCGTGATCAACGGCCTTCCGCACGGACCCGAGGGCGGCACAACGACCTGCCAGCTCCATATGCGCAAGTTTAAGGACGGCGACACCATTTTCATCGAGCCGTGGCGCGCCAAGGCGTTCCCGGTGGTCAAAGACCTCGTCGTTGACCGCAGCGCCTTCGACAAGATCATCCAGGCCGGCGGCTTCGTCTCGGTGAACACCGGTCAGGCCCAGGACGCCAACAACCTTCCCGTGGGCAAAGAAACGGCCGACCTCGCGATGGATGCCGCCCAATGCATCGGCTGCGGCGCCTGCGTCGCCGCGTGCAAGAACGCGTCGGCCATGCTCTTTGTCTCGGCCAAGGTGAGCCAGCTGGCGCTCTTGCCCCAGGGTCAGCCCGAGCGCGAGCGGCGCGTCCTCAACATGGTGAAGACCATGGACGAAGCCGGCTTCGGCAACTGCTCCAACCAATTCGAGTGCGAAGCGTCCTGCCCCAAGGAGATCAGCGTCGGATTCATCTCCAAGATGAATGCCGAATACCTCCGCGCCGCTGTCAAAGCCGAGGCCCGCGTTTCCCAGCAATCCTCCGATTAAGGCCGTATGAAGCAGTATCACGACCTTCTCCGGCACATCCTCGCCCAGGGCCAGACCAAGTCTGACCGCACCGGCACCGGCACGATCAGCGCCTTCGGTTATCAGATGCGCTTTGATCTCGCGCAAGGCTTCCCGGCCGTCACGACCAAGAAGATCCACCTCAAGTCCATCATCCATGAGCTCCTCTGGTTCCTTAAAGGGGACACGAACATCAAGTACCTGAAGGACAACGGCGTTTCGATCTGGGATGAGTGGGCGGACAAGGACGGCAATCTCGGACCGATTTATTCCAAACAATGGCGCGACTTCGGCGGCGTCGACCAGATCCGCGACGTAGTCGAGGAAATCAAGCGCAATCCCGATTCCCGACGGCTCATCGTCAGCGCTTGGAACCCTTCAGAAGTAAAAAACATGGCGCTTCCGCCGTGCCACACGATCTTCCAGTTTTATGTGCAGAACGGAAAAGTTTCGTGCCAGCTGTACCAGCGCAGCGCGGACGCTTTTCTCGGCGTGCCGTTCAATATCGCTTCCTACGCGCTCCTGACTCACATGGTTGCGCAAGTGACGGGGCTCAAGCCCGGCGACTTCGTCCATACCTTCGGTGATCTGCATATCTATCTGAACCACATGGAGCAGGTGAAGGAGCAGCTCTCGCGCGACTTCCGGCCGCTGCCGACGCTCAAGCTCAACCCGGCCGTCAAAGACATCTTCGGCTTCAAGTACGAAGACATCGAGATCCTCAACTACGATCCCCACCCGGCCATCAAGGCGCCCGTCGCCGTCTAGAGCCGAGCCCCGGTGCCCAAGCTTTTTCACATCGTCGGAATGGCTGAGAACCGGGTGATCGGCAAAGACAACCGGTTGCCGTGGAGCTTCCCGGCGGACCTGAAGAACTTCAAGCGGATTACCATGGGTCAGACGCTCCTCATGGGGCGAAAGACCTATGACAGCATCGGCAGGCCCCTGCCGGGCCGGGCGAACTTCGTTCTCACCCGGTCCAATGTCACCACCTGCCAGCAGGACGTGGTGCACCGCGAACTTCCCGCAGGAACTGAGCTGCGCTTTTTTAATTCTGTAAATTCAGCACTCGAAGCCGCAAAGACCCAGAATGTCTTCGTTATGGGAGGCGCAGACCTTTACGCCCAAACCCTGAACCAGGTCGATGGAATCTATCTGACGCGGATTCCCGGCATCTACGAAGGCGATGCCTTTTATCCCCTTATCCCGAGTGATCTCATCCTCCGAGAAACCCAAAAACTCCCCGACGACGACCGGCTTGACCTGCTGACTTACATCAGAAAATAATTAGTACAACCCTTTAAAAAGATGCGAATTTGAGGCATAATTGAGATACGAGTGTGTTTTCTGTTCAGAAGTAATGTAACTAATTTTATGTATTTAAGAAACCAAAGTAAAACATTATCGATTAATTGGCTTAAAATCATAAGCCTTGCAGTCGCATCTTCGGTTCTGATGCAAGACATCCTCTTGGCGGCGCCCGAAGGATCCGCGCTCCAGCTGCTCACCCCCAAAAAAAATATTGCGATGGATCGGCCGCTCGAGGATATGGAATGGGCGCGCCGATGGCTGCCGGATTTTGACTCCTCTCAGGTCCGGTTGGATGACGCATACCGCTCGGCGCCCGGCAGCCGGACCGTTGTCCTCTTGCAGGATCCCCATACAAACGAATCGGGTCAGCTGCGTCTTGCGGGCATGCTTGATTTGCTGGTTCGTCAAAAATCAGTCAAGTTCGTCTACACCGAGGGCGGATCAGGGGATCAGTCGATCGGGTTTTTAAAGTCTGCGGCGGATGGCGTCGCTCGGGAGCGGGTCGCCGCCTCCTGGCTCCGCCGCGGGCGGCTGCAAGCGGCCGAATATCTGCAACTCACGTCTGATGTCGATTTTGCTCTTTGGGGTGTCGAAGATCCGGATGCGTATGGTCGCTCGCTTGCGCTCTATCGACGGGCGGTCCGGGAGCGCCGCCGTTCTGAAACGTACGTGGCACGCATTGAGCTGACGCTCGACGCCGTGATGAGCCGGACACTCAGTTCTGTCGCCGCTGCATGGGCGCAAATCCTGGACGCGCGCGACCGGGGGGAGAAGCCGGTCGGCGATCATCTTCGCATGCTGTTGGATGAGGCCCGGCGGCGCGGAATGAGTCTTGAAGATTTTCCTGCTCTTCTGGATCTTGAGGGGCTTTTGGATGCGGAGCGTTCGATTGATCCCGAGAAGGTCCTTGGACGCGATCCCGAGGCGATCGCCCGATACGAGAAGCATCTCGAGGCTCTCAAGGGCCTGGATGCGCGGCCGGCGCTGGAAGAAATAAACCGGCTGGAGCGCCGCATCGAGGATCGTGTCGTGACCGGCCCGGCCGAAAAAGGATGGTTCAAAGCGCGGCGCGCAACCGCCTTTTACCGCCGGCTTCTGCGTCTGGAACTCACGCCGCAGGATTATTATGAATTCATGTCCGCGCCTCAGGAGTTCGACCTCCGTCGCGTCACCGGATATCTCAACCGGAGGGTGATGGAGATCGGCGGCATGAGCGGACGATTTGTTTTTTTGGATGCACGTTTCTGGATGGGGGCTTCCAGATGCTTTGATTTTTACCGCCTGACCTATGACCGCGACAGGCACTATGTCCGCCAGCTTTTGAGTCTGGCGCCTTCGACGGGTGATGCGGCCGCCCCCGGCCCGCCGGTGGCTTTGATCGCCGGCGGATATCATGCGCCCAGTCTCAAGGCGCTTCTGCGCGATGCCGGGTTTTCCTATATCAGCATGATTCCGGCGTCGGCCCATGAGACCGATCGCGCCCGATACGAACGATTGCTCACCGGGCAGACCGCTGCCGGGTCGAGTAAAGGGTCCGATGCCCGCGCAGATACGATCATGATGGTGCAGGTGCGGTCGCGTAATCGGGGTGGCGATGCGGAGCTTCTGGAAATAGCCGGCGCTCTGGGTCCGCAAGCGGCCCGGCTCGCGCAGAGGGTGCTAGAGATGGATCGGGCGGTCGGCAGCCGCTTGGCCGCAGGGGAGGATGCCGACGCCTCCGAAGACCGGATTCTCACGGCTTTGGCGGAATTGCAGTCCAAAATGGCCGATATCGGCGACAGCCCCGATCTTGCGGAACCATCGATCGCGGAAGCCGTTCGATCCCTTGTCCGGGCTGCGGAAGAGCTTATCCCTCGCCTGGAGCAGACCCCCTCACTCAACGGCTACCGTCCCTGGGTTGAGGAGGTGCGCGATTCTTACGCGCAGGCGCTTCGCTGGCAGGAGCTTACGGACGAGGAGTCCCGGCGGGAGCGGATCGAGGAGATCGCCACTACGGCTCCGCGGGATTTGGAACAAGCCGAAAGAGAGCTCGAGGCCCTTGTGTTGCGCATTCAGGCGCAGGCGGATGAGTTGGAGTCCTCGCTGCCCGAGGCGGCCCAATCGCGCCGGCTCGTGGTCGCGACGCTCAACAATTTCTTGAAAAACCTGCGGGATTATCGCAAAGATCTTTTTGTCCCTTCGCCCGGCTACGAAACAACCTTGCCGCGCACTTCTAAATCACTCATCCAATTTGCATATCAGGTGGGTCGCAACGGAGTCATACCCGTACGCATCGCGCCGGATGGAAAAAATATTGCAACCTCGGAGCAGCGCGGCGATGTCAAAATATTTCCTCTTTCCGGGGGCGAAACTGCCAAGGAATTGACCGCCTTGATGGCGCGTATTTGGACGCTCGTTTCGAGCACGAGACCCCTGCTGCCCAAGCCCGATTCAGATGTTGCGCGTCAAAAAAGCATCCCGGATGCGTCGGCGCAGTCGTCCGGTTCCGGTTTGTCGGCGCCGGCCGGTCAGGAATCCGCCCCGCGCGTTTCCAGGCAGCGTAACTGGCGACGGGATCTTTTCCGTGCAGGGATGCTGGGTATTTTTGTCACGGTGCAGGCGTGGCTCGCCGTCATTTTGTGGCCTCAGCGCGAGCCGGATCCTTCTAACGTTGCGCAAGCCCCGCCCGCCCCTCAAAACGTTCCTTCCCCCGAGGTCCCGGCTGCCCCCGCCGCACAGCCGGCTCAACCCGCCGCACCGCAGCCCGCCGCGCCTCAAGATGCGCCTGTTGATACCGCCCGCAGCTATCTCAACGAGTCCCGGTGGAAGCCGCTCGCCGACGCCCGCCGGCTCCTGGACGAAATCATCCGGCGTGAAGAGCGGCGGATCGAAGGCCGCCGTTACAGCGAAAATAAAAAGCAGCTTCTCATGGAGGTTCGCCGCAACGACGATCCCCACAGTTCCAATCCCGACCTCAATGCGGTGGCGTTGGTTGTGGATTCGTCGACCTTTCAAATTGTGCGCCGGATCCGCATCGCGGATGCATTGGACGTCGAATACTGGAGTTTGAACCGATCCACAGGCCGGTACGACCGCGTGGATGTCGCTGACTTTCATCGCCGGTCGGGCGAATTCGCAGCGTTTCCCGGAATGATCGTGCTCAAAGGGGCGGACCCCAATCCGACTCTGCCCAACGGCCAGCCGAATCCTGATTACAGTTCCAGGTCGGAAGTCCGGTACACGCTCGGGGCGATGGTGTTGTCGGTCGAGCGGCTGCGCCGTGACGCGCTTGAAGCGGAAGATCGTATGCTCGGGACCCACGCCCTCTTCGCTCCAGACGCGGCGCAGACGATGTCGGCGGATCCGCCGGCGGTGAGTCTGATCCTTTACGACCCGAAGGGTGCGCCCGGCCATCGGTACCAGGTGTATCCGCAGGGGATGGCGGACAACAACTTCCGCGGACAATCCGCGACGTATTGGGCGCTGCTGCAGCTCAAACAGTCGCGGATCGGCCAGCTGAACCCCGCTTTATTCATCGGTGATGAGATCGAACAGCAGCTGACAAGCGGCGAGATTACACGCGCTCCGCTGACCGGCAGCTCAGGGACCGGAGGGGACGGAGGCGCCGTGCTACTGTCTCCGTTTGACGAAGAATTCTTGACCCTTTACTCAAACGCCGTTGACGAATCCCAAGCCGGCTGGCCGGATGCCGTCACGGTGACCGAAAACGGTTCAGTCGTGGACCGCCTGTACAGGGGATTCGACATCGCGTGGAGGAATTTTGAGCGCGAATATGAAGCGCGCGTTGAGGAGCACGAAGCCCGCACGCCCGACAACAGCTTCGGCGTCCGGATCGAGGGCAAGGCAAAAGAGCCTAAGCGGTATCTCGCGTTTTCGAACGCCTTCGGAGCCGAGGTCGTCTATGGCGGCAATCAGAGAAAAGACGAGGTTCGATTCTTCAGAACATTCGGCGAGGTTCAGGAGGTTTTGCGCGATCCGCTGGTCGTTTATGAGCTCACCACGGGAGATCTGGTGGATTCGGGCGGCTATCTGCTATCCGCCGATGAGATTGCGCTGCTTCAAACGGGACGTTTGCCGGACGGCCGTACGGCGGGCGTGCAGGGAGTCCTGGCGCACACAGGTCCCGAGAATCGGATCAAAAGGACGGGTCCCGGTTTTGCGGGTCAGGTGGCGCGTGTCCTGCGCCGGAATTCCGACGGCAAAAAAATCGGCGAGATTCTGATCCGCAGCAAGTACCTTTTACGCGAACATCAGATGCGCCGCAGCGTCGAGATCGGCCTCTCAACCAACAAAAACGTTTGGATGCAGGGCCGTTGGTGGTATCGGAGCCGCTATGCCGCATCCAAGGTTTTTACAACTCCGGCCGGAGAGTATTTTAACCCCAGGAGTTATCCGACCGTGGAGGCGCTGACTCAGGCCTACCTTGCGGTTGTGGACGGGGAGATTGATGCGGTCCGAGCGTTGGTTGTGCGGCGTGGAATCAGTTCTGATGAGGCCGAAAAGGAGATCGCCCGCCTCCAGAACATCCGCCGCGATGCGGAGCTGAATATGATCTTCAAGTATGCCGAGCGCTTCCAGGGCGGCACCCTCATCGGCTGGTACAATCTGGTTTTTCAATCTTCCGTTCCGGATATGGAGGCTTCCGGCCGGCTGCGCGTTCAGGCCCTTCAAGACCAACTCAAGCTCGAAGCGCACTATATCCGAGGCGGCATCCTCGTTACTCCGCTTACTCAAAAAATCCTCGATCTTGAGTACGAGCAGTCCAAGATACTTGCCACACTTGAGACGCTTTACAAGGATCGTGAGCGTGAAAACGCGGACCCGACCAATCCGAACCCGCTCAAAGACGCTGATCTCGAGAAAGCCGTCAAAAAGGAAGTGGACGAAAAAAAGAAGCGGCTCCGCGCGATCGAAAAAGAGGCCGCGGATCTCCGGGAGCAATCTCATTTGGATTACCAACGCATCGTCCAAAAAACGCGGCTCAGTCTGGGGCTGGAGCATCATGCCAAAGCGCCCGAGCTGACCTCTGTTCTATCGAACGGCAGTATCGTGATGTTGAACTTTGACGCCCTGCGGCGCACGGATGAAGTTATGAATCTGATCCAGGAGGTCCGGGATATCTATGACCGGCTGCCGGAGCTTAAGCAAACTCCCGCCGAAATCAGGAAGCTTGCCCACGATGCCGCGCCGCACCAACGTCCCGCCATCCTGGGTCCGGGCGGACAGAATCTGGTCGACGCGCAGCTTGCGATCGCCGACGCTCATTACCAAATCAATTCCAAGGTGCGGGCAATCGAATCGTACTTGAGCACCGTGGACGGTATTGAAGAGCTGAAGCCGCTTGCCAATGCGATCAACTCCTGGCTGAAGGTCAAAGACGCCAAGAAGCGTCAGGAGTGGGCGGAGCGGATTTTTGGAGACGGCAAACTTCTCTCCGATACGTTCGACAAACTCACTCATCTCTACGGCCCCGCGATCGACCTCAAATCCATGGGCGAAGCCCGGTCCAGGGCGATGGCCAAGCTCGACGACGCGATCGGAGAGGTTAAGCGGGCGATATCGGACACCCAAATCAAGGAAGCTCAGGCGCCCGACCTGCAAAGGAATTTTTTCTCCATGGAAGTCGCGCGCCTTAAAGCACTGCTCCAGCGTCTGGACCGCGAGCAGGAACGCTTCACACCGGAACCCCTGCTGCTGTCGGGGATCAGCCCCGAGCTTTCGGCTCCGGACAACCGCATGGCCATGAACGGGTTTGTCGACTATTCACACGAAAACCTCATCCGGTGGGATTCCAAGCATGAACAGATCATGGGAATTGATTTGGAAGGCGCCTTGGTCCAGGTGGTGCCGCATCATCCATATGTGCTGGAGCGGCAGCGTGAGGGTGAGCGGCTTTTGGAGATGAACCGGCAGGATTTGGATTCCATGATCCGGTATCTCGAAGGCGGCGTCGCTCATGTGACGGTGACGCCATTGGACTCGGTCAACGCCATTCCGCAAATCAGCTCCAAGTCGACGGACATCACCTATTGGCAGAACCGCTGGGAGACGATCATTGCCAGGCTGGAGAGAAGCGGACGCGTCCCCGGAGACCCAAACGGCGCGGAAGAGATGATCCGGATCATCAAGAGAACGGCGACTTTTGAAGATACCGATTCCGACGGAAAACGCGTCCTCGTCACACTCAACTTTTTGGCAGACGCAGATCCGATGGCGGATCTTGATCGGGCGCGGCTTTCCAGGGAGTTTTTGCGTCTTGTGAGTCAGCACATGGCGGGGGAGCCGGGCCTCGAGGCCCAGGTTGAAGTGCCGAATGACGGGACAGGTATTCCATATCCGACGGCGGCCATCTACAGATCTCCGGAAGCCGGAACCTCAAAGACCAAGACCCTCGTCAAGACGCTCAAGCTTGACGCCAAGAGAGGTCCGGGCGGCGGCTGGGTGATCCATGTTTTTTATCCGGATGGCCAGTCCAAAGTTCAGTATTGGGACGACAAGGGATTGGTTGAGCCCGATAAGGAGTTCCGATTTACCGATCCATCTTCCGGTGCGCGGCTGGCGGAATCGGGAGGCGACTGGCTGCGTGAGCGCATCGGCCGGATGGCGATGGAGGACTGGCTCCTGAGCGGCAGTCTCGCGACTGCGCCCGCCACGGTGATTTTTGCGTACCTTCACGACAGATATCCGATCGGGGTCGGTATTTTGCACACCATGCTGATTTTATTGACTTTGACTTTCAAATTCATCGAAAAAGATCCGTCCGCATCTTCCGAGCAGACCCAAGATCTGACAAGATCCGGAGGATCACCGGCTCTAGGCAGCGGCATGCAGGTCAGCCGTCAGGCATCGAAAAAACTTCAAAGAAAAGTCGATCGCTTGAATGGAGAAGTGAAGCGTTTGCGGGGACGCATCAAAAAAATGCGCCGGGCCGCCCGCGCGCGAAATCAAGCTGAACAAATCCGCCTGGATGCCGAAGGGGCAGCGCTGATCTTGCGTCGAGGCGAGCTGGACGAAGTGGAGTCGGAGTTGAAGAGGCAAGAAGAAGCTCTGAAGAATGAGCTCGAGCAGCGTCGTGAGAACATTCAGCGGACCGAAGCGCAAATAAGCCGCAGAATCCAGGAGATCGACTCTCGCGAGTCAAATCAGAGCGAGCTTCTTGCGCGCCGCCGCGCTCAGCTGGAGGCAGATCAAGCCTCACTGCAAAAAAGCCGGGGCGAGGTCGATGATCTGCTCCGTCAACTCGCCGAAGAACGCACGCAGATGCTTGAGGCCAAAGAACAACTCGAAGCAGAACTGAGACTGGCCAACCAAAGACTCACCGCAGCCGAGTCCATCGCAACCGAGCTCAGGGCAACCCTCGCAGAAAAGACTCAAGAAAACGAAACTCTCAAATCCAGCGGACTGGCCACCGCCGGAGAGCTCACAACCGCACAGAACAACGTCGATGACCTCCGGCGCAGGCTCGAGGAAGCCCTCCAGTCCCAAAAAGCAGCCGAAGCCCAAGTCACCTCGATCCAGGAGCAGCTTGGCGTCTCACAACGTGAGACAGCCAGAGAAAAAGATGCCAAAGAACAACTCGAAGCAGAACTGAGACTGGCCAACCAAAGACTCACCGCAG
>CAYSFB010000005.1:179772-181695 GCA_964430735.1 uncultured Planctomycetia bacterium
GCTCGAGGAAGCCCTCCAGTCCCAAAAAGCAGCCGAAGCCCAAGTCACCTCGATCAAAAGTCAGCTTGAAGCCTCCCCGAAGAAGAAAGAACAGCCGCTGCTTCCGGCCAAAACTCTTTTGGCCCAGATTGACCGAACCACCAGGGACAGGATCAAGCAGAAGCTGCTGCATCCATCCTTGGCTTCACCGGACGCAAGAGCGGACGTTTGGTTCGCAATTTTATGGGTGGCATCCAGCACGATGAGTTCCACGGCAATCCAGGGGCCTGATGATGTTGATGGCGCGATCAGAAAAGGCGTATCGGACATCATCCAAAATGATCCGATGGTCAGGGGGAACCTGGTGGTGCTCAAAATGCTCGCATCTGACCCCGACATCAAATCCGCCGCCCAGGTATTGCGCGCAGCAGATCTTGAGAACTATCGCGGGCTTTTGTCGAGGATAGAAGGGGCCCCGCAAAATGCCGCCAAGTCCAGGGAGCGCGCACAAATTCTTTTTGGCACCAATCAATGGCTCCAGAAACATATCCGGCTGCAGAGTTGGCTGGGGACTGCGACGGCCGGTATCGAGGGGCTGGATACGTCGGGAGAGTCGGAATTCATGAAGGAAGTCGGGTCGTTGGCCGCGCTTTACAGAACCAAAGCGAGCCAATCGGGCGAAGCCATTCAAGCCGTCAAGTCGCAAGCGGAAGGGGCGCGACTGGCCGCGGCCAGCGGGCAGATCGTGCGGCTCACGCTGGCGGACCGGGACGCGCTGGTCTCCCTTCTTGAGGATTTGGCGCGAAATTCTGCGCTGGAGCAGGACCGGAGATTTGCAATTCTGCTGGATGAGAATTTGACAGGAATTTACCGGGCGACCGCCGTCCGCGTGTCCGAAGGAGACTTTCAAATCAGCCTGTTTCTTGCAGGATCGGAATTTTCCGAACAACCCGTCATTTCATGGAGAACCGACCTGCGCTCCGATCGCGGACAGACTGCGGCCGGACTTACTGCACAGGGGTTGGCGCTTTTGACCCGCGAGACTCAGGCGCAGACCGACCACGCATTGGTCGCGCCCGTAACTGCCGATCCGGGAGCCGCGCTGCAGCCCACCGTGCACATTCTTTCTGTCGCGCATTTGGCCGGCTACTCCGAGCAGGCGGCGGTCGCCCAGTTCAGTTATCTGCTTCAGGCCGCCGCGGGCTTCCGGGCTTCCCGCGCCGATCGCTCGCGGGACAGCTTTGTCTTGGAAGACGCTAAAACATTGAATCCGACGCTTTTGGCTGCAATCCGTTCCCAGGTCGAATCTGCAAAGGCAGCCGGATATGTGCTGACCGCACCGCTTCCGGAAACATCCGGCGGTCAGTCGGTCCGCTATGCCAATGCCGAGGCGGGGGACGGGACCGTCCGGTCAGCGTCGGAGCTCCGGATTCCGGTCGCCGGGTTCGGCGAGCATTCGGTGCTTGCCTGGTACCGCGCCTTCGGTTTGGGAAGCGCGTCGGCGCAATTTGCTGCCCCGTACCGTATTGCGGACGGGTTCCAAATGGACGCTGCCGCAACGGACGGCTCACTCGCGCCGTTGGCGGATTTTTATAAAAAGCACACCCGCTCCGGCAGCACGTTGACCCCCGCGGAATTTTTGCAGATCCTTCTCGGCCAAAAAGCGCCCGAACCTTCCCAAGCGCTGTACCTGCCGCTGCTGGAAAACGCCGGTCTTCAAGTTCTCCTGCAGGGCGCCCGCATGGCCTTGCGCGAGACCCTCCGCTCCGCCTGATCGCGTCCGCCCGCCCAAGACTTGAAATATACCCCACAGGGGTATATACTCGGGACCGGAGGAGACACCCCATGCTCAACGCCGCCAAGCAGAAGAATCTCGTCGCCCGGCTGAACCGCATCGAAGGCCAGGTCAAAGGGATCCGCAAAATGGTCGAAACCCCGCGCTAT
>CAYSFB010000005.1:181705-184999 GCA_964430735.1 uncultured Planctomycetia bacterium
GAACCAGATCGCCGCCGTCCGGCGCGCGCTCGATTCGGTCAGCCTCGAGATGATTGAATGCCACATGAACACCTGCGTTACGCACGCAATCCGCAAGAACAAGGGTGAGGCCTCTGTGAAGGAACTCGTCAAAACCATCGACCGGTTTGTGCGATGAAGCGCTCCCGCTTTTTCCTCCATCTGCTGCTGCCGGTCCTTTTAGGAACCGCTGCGCTTGCGGCTGTCGCGGGCTGCTCGAAGATTTTTCCCCAGCAAAAAACCGCCGGCAAGGCCGAGGCGGCCGTCACCTATTATTGCCCGATGCACCCGACCTACACGTCGCCCAAGCCCGGCACCTGCCCGATCTGCAACATGAACCTGGTCCCCCTCAAGCCTCATGACGACCACTCCGAACACGAGATGAAGCCGACGGACGCCCAAAACGTCTGCCTGCGTCACGAATGTCCGATGCTCAAAGCGGGGCATGATTGCCCGATGCTGGTCGTTTCGGCAACGGGCGAAGCCGCTGAGTGCCCCGTTTGCAGCAAGCGCATCGAGGAGCAGAAGGAAAAAGCCCCTTCGTCCGTGGACGGTTTGGAAGGGTATGCTGCCGTCGCTCTCACCCCGGCCAAGCGCCAGCTCATCGGCGTGCGCACCGGCGTGATCGATGCCCGGCCTTTGCGCAGCTCGCTCCGCGCCAGCGGTCTCATGCTCGCCGGCGGCGAAATCGACCTTTTTGTTTACGAAAGCGACCTGCCGAACGTCAGAGACAACTCAACCGTGAAGGCATTTTTTCCCGCGCTTGGACGGGAGCTGACCGGCAAGGTCAGCCGCATTCCGCTCTCGGCCGACCGGAGCCTGTCTCCGACCATCAATAGCGCCTCGGCGGTTCTGAGCGCCGCATCGAACCAGGTCACCGTGCGCGCGCGGCTGGAAGACCCGGACCGCCAGCTCCGGCGCGGAATGAGCGCGGACGCGGAGATCCTGACCGACCTCGGAACCGTGACGGCGGTGCCGGAAGAAGCGGTGTTCTTCACCGGTAAGCGCAGCCTCGTGTTTGTCGAGAAGTCCGAAGGCGTCTACGAGCCGCGCGCGATCACGGTCGGCGTGAAGGCCGAAGGGTATTTCGAAGTAAAGTCGGGTTTAGCCGACGGCGAAAAAGTCGTCACCAGCGGCAACTTCCTCATCGATTCCGAGAGCCGCCTCCGGTCGGCGTTTGCGGACGCGGACGCCGCCGCGGGAACGGAACATGCTCACTAAGAACCTGATCGCCTGGTCGGCGCGGAACAAATTCCTCGTCATCCTGTTGACGGTGTTCGCGCTGGTCGGGGCGTTTCAGGCGATGAAGACCATTCCGCTGGACGCGATTCCGGACCTCTCCGACACGCAGGTCATCATCTATTCCCGCTGGGACCGCAGCCCGGACATCCTCGAGGACCAGGTCACGTATCCGATCGTCTCGGCCCTGCTCGGCGCGCCCAAAGTGAAGGCGATCCGCGGGTTCTCGGACTTCGGATTCTCGTACGTTTACGTGATCTTCGAAGATAAGACGGATATTTACTGGGCGCGCAGCCGCGTGCTCGAGTATTTGAGCAAAATCACGCCGAACCTACCTGAAGGCGTGAAGACGGAGCTCGGCCCGGACGCGACCGGCGTCGGCTGGGTGTATCAGTACGCGCTCACCGACAAGTCCGGCCGCCACAGCCTCGCCGAACTCCGGAGCTTCCAGGACTGGACGCTCAAATACCAGCTGCAGAGTGTGCCGGGCGTGGCCGAAGTCGCGTCGCTCGGCGGATTCGTGAAGCAGTACCAGATCACGGTCGATCCGAACCGCCTCTCAAGCCACGGGCTCTCCATCCTCGACGTCGCCGATGCGGTCCGCAAAGGCAACCAGGAAGCGGGCGGCCGTCTCGTCGAGTTCTCGGGCGCGGAGTACATGGTCCGCGGCCGCGGCTATGCGCGCACCAAAGAAGACCTCGAAGACATCGTGGTCGGCATGTCGCATGACGGCATCCCCATCCTCGTCAAACAGGTCGGCCGCGTCGCGATCGGACCCGAAATGCGCCGGGGCGTCGCGGACCTGGACGGCGAAGGGGACGTCGTGACCGGAACCATCGTGATGCGTTTTGGAGAGAACGCGCTGGACGTGATCGGCCGCGTCAAGGCGAAGATCGAAGAAGTGAAGCCGGGCTTCCCGGAAGGCGTCGAGCTCACCGTCCTGTACGACCGCTCCGACCTCATCACCCGGGCCATCCGCACCCTGCGTGAAAAACTCGTCGAAGAAATGATCGTCGTGAGTCTCGTGATCCTGTTTTTCCTGTGGCATGTGCCGTCCGCGATCGTGCCGATCCTGACCATCCCCATTTCGGTTTTTCTCGCGTTCATCCCGATGAAGCTCATGGGCCTGTCGTCCAACATCATGTCGCTGTCCGGCATCGCGATCTCGATCGGCATCCTCGTGGACGGCGCCATCGTCGAAGTCGAGAACGCGTACAAGCGCATCGAAGAATGGATCGCCGGCGGAAAAAAGGGCGACGTCCACGAAGTCCGGCTCAAGTCCCTGCAGGAAGTCGCGCCGAGCGTGTTTTTTTCGCTGCTCATCGTCGCGGTGTCGTTTTTGCCGATCTTCACGCTCGTCGATCAGGAAGGCCGCCTCTTCACGCCGCTGGCCTGGTCCAAGACCCTCGCGATGGCGCTGGCGGCGGTGCTCGCGCTCACGCTCGACCCCGCGCTGCGGATGCTCTTCACCCGCATCGAACCGTTCCGGTTCAAACCCCGGTTCGCCGCCCGCATCGCGACCGGCCTCGCGGTCGGCACGTACCACCCGGAAGAAAAACACCCGGTGAGCCGCGCGCTCTTCGCGGTATACGAGCCGGCCTGCCGCTGGGTGCTCCGGCACCGCAAGACCACGATCGCGCTGGCCGTCGCGGCGATGATCGGCACCGTGCCGGTTTATCAGAAGCTCGGCAACGAATTCATGCCGCCGCTGTGGGAAGGGGATCTCCTCTACATGCCGACGACGCTTCCGGGAATTTCGGTCGGCGAGGCGTCCAAGCTGCTCACGACCCAGGACCGGATCATCAAGACTTTTCCCGAAGTCGAACGCGTGTTCGGCAAGGCCGGCCGCATCGAGAGTTCGACCGACCCCGCACCTTTTTCGATGATGGAGACGGTGGTCAAGCTCAAGCCCGAAAAGGAATGGCGTCCGGGCATGACGCGCGAAAAGCTCGTGACCGACCTCGACGCGGCGCTCCAGATCCCCGGGACGACCAACGCCTGGACGCTGCCGATCAAGAACCGCATCGACATGCTCTC
>CAYSFB010000006.1:0-173277 GCA_964430735.1 uncultured Planctomycetia bacterium
GACCGTTTGGCCATCGACTTTGAAGTTGAGGGAGTAGTCGGCCTTCTCTTCTCCTGAACTTCCGACATAGTATGTGCTGCCAACTTTCCGATCCGCTTTTCCCGAAGACCCTTTCTTGATCCTATCCACCCGATCCAAGGCTTTGTCGGAATCGGATTTATAGTTGTAAGAACTCTGAAAAGTTATCCGGCCATCGCGCAACTCGTCCACTGTTGCGACGCGCTCACGGCTGCGTGCGCCCGTGTAGCGACTGATCGACTTAATCGAAGCCCAGTCTTCCGCATCATCTGCGCGGATCTCGTCCTCCGTAAGCTGACCGTCAGAGAGCCACCTGTCGGCCATCGCAGAATAATCCCCATTGAACTGATATGTGGCTTTTAGAGTCTTTCCATCGTATTGGTAAGCGGTCGTATAGCGGGTATCGACCGCACCTTGTGCGCCATACGTCGAAACGTACTTGATCTGATTCGCATCGTTGAGGTGATAATGCGTCGTGCTGAGCTTGTGGTCTTCAAGGCTTCCCTTGTATATACCCCTGTAGACCTCGACCTTATCAATCTGGCTCTCATTCCCTATGCCTCCGTAACTATAAAGGCTCGTGCTCTTGACAGCGGCCGTTCCTGCCTCAATCGCACCGGACGTCTGCCCGGACTTATATTCGGTAACAGACAAAATCTTTCGGTTATCGTTATCGTCCGGATCATACTCCGTTACCGACCGGACCATCTCACCCGGATCCAATGTCCCGTTATATCCGCCGGGTCCTTCCGCTGAATCCTTGAACTGATAAGTTTTGACCAACTTCTTTCCGGCGCCTTCTCCTTCATATTCATAAAACACCGTCCACCGGTTGGATTGCGAAACCAGAGACATTTGGCCATTCAAATATTCATACTGAGTGAGATAATTGGTTGGACCGGGAGTTCCGTAATTGGAAAAGTAGACCCTGTCTTTTTCAGCGACCCCGTCCACAGCATAATCGAACTCGTATCGGCCGCCGTCCGCAAAGGAAATGCTTCTGAGGTTGCCGCTCCGTCCGGCGCATCCAGGATCACTTGTGCAGACCGTTCCATCCTCGAATGTCACCGTCGCACTCGGATCCAGCTTGAGTTCACGCGGATCGATCGGCGAGCCCGATCCGAAGTCCAGAATCGACTTCTGCGCAGTCTGCGTCACATAGTCAACCCGCTCCCGGCCCTGCTGGCCTTCATAATAAGAATTAGAAATCTCAAGACCCGAGAAACGCTCCCGCGCCTCTTCCATCGAAAGGCCTTCCGTGTCGTACGCGATCGTGTTGAACAAAGTCCCGGCCTTGTACTCATAATCCGTGCGCTGCATGACGCTGTACGTCCCGTCGGCATTGAGCTCGAAGTCGAATCCCTGGTCTGCCTTTTCTGAACCACGCGCGCCCTTAAAATACGTCTGCGACAAGAGTTCTCCGGTGAACTCCCCGGAGATCAAAAGGCCGTCCTCATCAAACTCCAGCTCGCCCGACGCCTTCTGACGCGCTTCGGCAAACGTCAGCCCGTCGGTGTCAAACGTGTAGGAACTGACGAGCCGGCCGTTTTCATAAAAATAATCCGTGCGCTCCGTGACGGTATAAGACCCGTCCTCGTTCTGCTCGTGCTTAAGCACCTGACTCTGCCGCTCGCGGCCCTTCTCCCCTTCCAAAATCGTCTCGGAGACCAGCGAACCGGAGAACTCTCCGCCGATCACGTTTCCTTCGTCGTCAAACACGATCTCGCCGCTAGTCTTCTGCCGCATCTCGGCAAACGAAACGCCGTCTTCGCCTTCAAAAGTGTAATTCCGGATCAGCCGGCCGGCCTCGTCGTACACGTAATCTGTTCGTTGCTCGACCGTATAGCTGCCGTCCTCATTCTGCTCGTACTCGAAGATCTGATCGATTTTCTCGCGGCCTTCCGCGCCCGTGTACGACGTCTCGCCTTTGAGCGTGCCGGTGAATTCACCGCCGATTACATTTCCGTTTTCGTCAAAGACCATTTCGCCGGACGCCTTTTCGCGCGCTTCGGCCAAAGAAAGGACGTCGGACGTATCAAAGGTGTACACGTGTGCAAGCGACCCGTCTTCGTTATAGATGTAATCGGTGCGCTCCTCGATGCTGTAAACGCCGTCTTCCTCTATATAGGAGAAGGTCTGGTTGGCTTTTTCCTTGCCCTCAAGGCCGGTGAACGTCGATTCGGACTGAAGCCGGCCGGCCCAGTCTCCGATCGGATTGCCGTTCTCGTCGAGCGCTTCCTCGCCCGAGAACCGCCGACGCGCCTCTTCTTCGCTCAAGCCCTCAACATCGAAACTCAGAACCCGCGTCCGGGCGTTGCGCTGGCCCTTGTGATACTTACTCTGGTACTCGCGATAAAAATAATCGTCCCGGCTCACGATGACCCCGTCCTCGTAATGCAGCAGACTCTCCATCCGTTCGCTGCCGTCTTCACCGCTGTAAACCGCTTCGGTTATCAGACGGTCGGAAACCGAGTCATCGCCTCGGCCCATCGCAGCATGCATCTCGGTCCACTCGTCGGATCCGAAGCCTTCGGAAATGTCATAAGTCCTGACGCCGGTCAACGCCTTGCCCGAATACTCGTACGTTTCGAGAACAGACGGTTCGTTGTTCTCCTCGTCGCCGCTGTAGCCCGAATAAACTTCCACGATCTTCTCTTCGCCCTTTGCGCCCGCATAAACCGCCGACCGGGTCAGCATTCCCTCCTTCAGCTCGCCTTTGACCGCTTCCTTATCCGTCTCCAGGCCCAGACCGCTCACGTCGTACGACTTGACCTCGCTCAAGGCATTGCCCGAGTAGGAATACACGTCGATCTGCGTCGCCAATCCGTCCTCATCAAATCCCGCCTCGACCCAATCCACCCGCTCCTCACCTGCGCGGCCTCTGTAATGAGTGACAGAAAGTTTTTTCTCACCCATCTCTTCTTTGATGTCTTCCATACTGACATCACGAAAACCTTGGAAAAACTTCTCCCCATCCTTCCCCTGAACCTCTTTGCCGGCGGCCAGCCATCGCGTGGCATCCATGTCGGATATGTCGTAGACAATCACTTCCTTCAGCGTACGATGGACGCCCTGTCCCTGATACTCGTAAACAGTAAGCTCCTGAGGATTTCCCTCTTCATCGAAGTTCGACAACTGGAAGTCCGGCTGCTGCGATTCGCCGTCCGGATTCATCTCCTTCTTGGGATCTTCTTCCTGGAAGTTCTTGCGCTTACGAAGCCGGTTCGTCATGTCGCTGTCCAGCGCATCCCCGGTATCAAAGCCCTCGTTTTTTTGGCCAATGAGATCTTCGGCTTTTTGTTGCTGTTGGATGAGGTAGCGGGGGAGGAATTTCTTCTCTTCGGAAGATTGTTTGCGCATGCGTCCGGTCAAAAGATCATCCGCAGCCAGCGCAAAATCCTGGAATGAAAAAGTCACCACCAGCAAAAGGGCGAGCGCCTTCAGCTTGGGGCCAAAGCTGGACTTAAAACTCGTTGAGTTTTTTTCCACTTCTTGGATCAAATGAGTCACTTTCTTAAATCTGCGTCATATAGCATTTTTAATGTTTTCATGTACTTTGTGAGATCTCAAATTTTGATTCAATAAAAACTTTTCATGGGCCCAATTTAAATGCTTATAGTTTCGAGAGATGGCTCATCCACCTTAGATAGTATGCATCAGACCTAATAGAGTGTCAATCTATGACTAATATTTTCATTAATAACTAATCTTAACCAATTTTAGCGTTCTTCAGCTTTAGGCTTCGCAGTTTAGCGATAATTGATCTAAATAAGCCATTCTTAGCAATCGCCTGGCCTACAGAGGCGGAGGCGATATAAATTGAAGGCGTGATCAAAAGCGTCAATATTAATGAACTCAATAGTCCGCCAATAACCGTCAAAGCCAAAGGAGACCACATATTCGCCCCTTCGCTCTTATCGATCGCCATGGGCACCAAACCCAAAATGGTTGTAGCAGTTGTTAATAGAATGGGCCTTAAACGGTCTTTATTGGCCAAAATCACTGATTTAATCAACTTAATTTTTAGATCGCGGTGATAATAGTTCACCCGGTCGACCAGCATGATGGAATGGTTGGTCACAATACCCGCCAACATCATGAGTCCCAACAAAGCGCCGATGCCGATTGTCCTAGGACCCAGGTAAATCGCCAGAACCGCTCCGCCTAAGGCCAACGGAACGGCCACCATAATGATAAAGGGCTGTGTAAATGATTCAAAAAGGGAGGCCAAGACCAAATACACCAAAACGATGACCATCAGAATGACCAACCGCATTTCCTTTTGAGACTTGACCAGCGTTTCGTAGTCCCCGCCGATCTCATAATGGTAATTCTCCGGAAACTGCAGGTCCGAGAGCTTCTCCCGAACCTTTTCCACCGCCCGGGACAAAGGAACCTTGTTGAGGTTCGCGCTGACCTGGATCATACGGTCCTTGTTTTTCCGCCACACCTCGCTCGGCCCCAGGTCGAACTTGAAGCTGGCGACCTGCTCCAACAGAATGGGCGTCCCGTCCTGCGTGCTGATGATCATCTTGTAAAGATCGCGGAATGTTTTGCGGTATTTCTCTTCGAGGCGCGTGATCGTTTCGATTTCTTTTCCCTGCTCGTGGTACAGCATCGCGCGCAACCCGCGCATCGCGCCGTGAATCTGGTCGGCAACGGCCTGCGTGCTCAAACCCAGCGCTGCGGCGCGATTCTTGTCGATCACCACGGTCATCTCGGGCCGCCCTTCGCGCATCCGGATCTTCAAATCAGTGAGACCGGCGACCCCCTCCATCCGGTTCGAGATCCCGATCGCCAGCTGCCGCAGCGTCTTGTAGTCATACCCGTACACCTCGACGGTGATCTCCTTGGTTCCGACCTGGTTGTCCTCCTCAAAATAAACGAATGCCGGATCCATCCGCCCCGTCTTCTGGCGGATCTCGTCGATCACCTGGCTGTTCGATTTTTTGCGCTCGGTCGCGGGAACCAATTCGACATAAATCTTTGACGACCATGCCTCGACGCGCGACGTCATCGACTTCACTTCGGGCAGCTCCTTGACGATCGCTTCGACTTTTTTGACCGCGTCGTTCGAAACGTCGAGCTTCACACCGGTCGGCATTTCGATGAAGACGGTGAACTTGTTCTGCTCCGTGCTCCCGAGGTACTCCGCCGGAATCTTCGACGCGAAGAACATCGACACCGCGAAGAACAGCGCCGCTCCGATGATCACCTTTTTGCTGTTGCGCATCATGCGGAACAGCAGCTTCCGCTCCGCCGGATAAAACTTGGACAGCCAGTCGCTCTTGTCGTGATGGGTGAGTTCCTCCATCGGCTCCGCGAACATCTTCTTCGCGGAAACCAACGGAACCGTCGAGAGCGCGCAAAAAAGCGAAACCAGCAGCGAAAATATCACGGTGATCGCCATGCTCGAATACAAAAGCTGAATCTCCTTGGACATGAAAATCATCGGAAGGAACACGATGATGTGCGTCAGCGTGGAGGCGACGATCGCGATCATGAGCTCCTGCGTGCCGGCGACGGCCGCTCGCTCCCCGGCGAGCCCCTGTTCGCGCTTCTTCAGGATGCTGTCGAACACGACGATGGCGTTGTCGACGAGCATGCCGACGCCGAGGGCGAGGCCGAAAAGCGTCATCACGTTCAGCGTGAGCCCCGAGAACCGCATGAACAGGAAAGTCGTGATAACCGAGATCGGCATCGGCAGGATCACGATGAGCGCCGGCCGCAGCTTCGGCCGCACAAGGATGAGGCCGATCAGTCCGGCCAGGATGCCATACAGGATCCATTGGTTGTGGATCATCGTGAGGCCGATCACGAACAGAATGAGGATCACGTACTTCATTTCCTTGGTGAACATGAACATAAGGAGCACGAGCAGGATGAGGACGGTCCCGTGAAGCAGCGACATCTTGAGGCCGTCGATGGCTTTTTCGATGAACACCGCCTGGTTCGACGTGACAACGAGCCGGATGTCCTTGGGCAGCTCCGCCTGGACCGCTTCGATTTCTTTCTCGAGCGTCTTGGCGACGGAGATCGTGTTGGCGGCGCTTTCTTTCTGGATGTAAATGCTCACCGTGTCCTTCACGTTGAGCCGCGAATATTCCTTGGGGTCGAGGTACCCGTCCTTGACGGAAGCGACGTCCTCGAGCCGGATCACCGACCCGTATTCGGTGCGCTTCAGGCCGACTTTTTTGATCTGCTCGACGCTGTCGAACTCGCCCATCATGCGCACGAGCAGCTTGTCCTCGGTCCGGTCCACCTCGCCCGACAGCAGGTTAAGGTTGTTTGCGCCGAGGGTTCCGGTGAGTTCGTCCATTGTGACGCCGTACGCGACCATTTTCTGCTGATCGATCTCGACCAGGATCTTGCGCTCCCGTCCGCCGGCCACTTCGACGTTGGCGACGCCCTTGATGCGCTTGAACCGCTCCTTGACCTTTTCGTCGACAATTTTGCGGATGTCCTCGGGGCTGCGGACCGAACTCGTGAGAGCAAAGATGAGCACCGGCACGTCGGACTGCTTGTACTTCGCGATGACGGGCTTTTCGATTTCCTTGGGGAGCTTGTTTTTGACCTTGGCGAATTTTTCCCGGACTTCGAGCGCGGCGAAGTCCATGTCGGTGCCGGGTTCGAAGCTCAGGATGACGGTGGATTCGCCTTCCTTGGTCGTCGACATCATCTGCTTCAGGTTCGCGACGGTCGACACGGCGTCCTCGACGGGACGGGTCACGGTGGCCTCGACTTCGAGCGGAGGCAGCTCGCCGCGCACGTAGATCACGATGCTGATTTCGCCGAAGGAGGTGTTCGGGTAGAGCTCGACGGGGAGCTTCAAAAGGGACACGATCCCCATGATCATCGCGGCGAGCGCGATCATCATGATCGTCGTCGGTCGTTTGACGGAAAATTCAGGCAGATTCAAGCAGATTGGCTCTTTTTAGGAAAAAACTTCTCCCTCAGCTGATACGAACCCAAAAACAACGCCGGAATCACCACCAGCGTCAAAAAAGTCGCCATCGAGAGTCCGCCGACGATCGCGATCGCCATCGGCGCCTGAAGTTTGGATCCTTCGTCCTGCGCGAAGGCCAGCGGCAGCGAGCCGATCACCGACGACGCGGCCGACATCAGAATCGGCCGCAGACGCACGACGCCCGCGCGGATGACGGCGTCTTTGATGGACAAGCCTTCGGAGAGCCCGGCGTTGATGAAGTCGATCAGCATGATGCCGTTGTTCACGACGATGCCGCCCAGGAGGATGATGCCCAGGAGGACGACGACGCTGACCGGCGTGGCGGTCACCAGGAGGCTCAGGGTCGCTCCGATGATCGACAGCGGGATCGTGAACATGATGATGAAGGGTTGGAAGTAGGACTCGAACTGGGCGGCCATGATCATGTAAATCAGCACGACGGACAGGATGAGCGCGAGCCGAAGACTCTCGAACGATTCCTGGACCTCGAGGTTTTCGCCGGCCAGTTCCGCGATGTAGCCGGCCGGAATGTTCGCTTCCCGGATCACGCGCTCCACATCCGCGTTCACTTCGGACATCGGCCGCTTGAACACCTTCCCGAACACCTGCAGGGTACGCTCCTGGGTGATGCGCTTGATTTCGCTGGGGCCTTCGCCGGACTTGAAGTTGACCAGCTCGCTCAAAGGCACGTTGATCCCGAGCGGCGAATGCATCTGGATGAACGGCAGCTCGGTGAGGCCGCCGCGGTCCTGCTCGCGGAGCACCACGCGGATTTCTATCTCCTTGCCCTCTTCCTTGAACTTGCTGGCGACCGTTCCCTTGATCGAGATGTGCGAAGCGGTCGCGAGATCCGTCACCGACATCCGGTAAAACGCGGCCTTGTCCTTGTCGACGGTGATCTTGGTTTCGGGCGCGCTTTCGGGGATGGTGTTGGAAACGTCGTAGACGCCGGGGATTTTTTCGAGGCCCTGCTGGATCCGAAGCGTCATGGCTTTGAGCGCTTCGAGGCTCGACCCCTTGACGTTCACAACGATGGGCGCGGTGTTCTCGCCTCCCGCCTTGAAGGACGATTCGTACAGGACGTAATTGATCCGGGCGGCTTTGAGCGCCTTTTTCATGAACGGCGTCGCAAAATCCTCGCGGATTTTCTGGATCAGCTCGTCGGTGGACCTGTTTCGGTCGTGCCGGAGCGTCACGATGATTTGCGCCTGGTTGGACCCGATGCTCTGGATGTCGTCCTTGGCGGAGCCGGTCTTGGAAGAACCGACGATGGTCGCGACGCTCTCGATTTCCGAAAACCGCCTGAGATACCGTTCGACGTTCAGCGCGACGCTGTTGGTGCGTTCGACGCGGGTGCCGACCGGAAGATCCGCCTTGATCATGAACTGCCCTTGGTCGACTTTGGGCATCACGACCTTGTCGAGACTGGCCAGCACGAAGATCGACGCGACAAAAATTCCAAGGACCACGAGCAGGTAGCGGCCCTTTTGCCGGATGAACGCGGGAAGCACTTTCTGATAAGCGGATTCCATTCCCGAAATCGGCCGATTGCACCATCCGATCGTGCGGTCGAGGACCCGCTTCCACCGGGGCTCCGATTCGGCGGGCTTCTTTTCCTTGTAGCTGAACTGCACGATGGTCACCGGCAGGAGCGTGATCGCGACGATGAGCGAAAACACCTGGGTCACCACGACGACCCACGCCAGTTCCTTGAAGATCTGTCCGGCGAGTCCCGTCACGAAGATCATCGGCAAAAACACCATGACCGTCGTCAGCGTCGACGCGATGAGCGGCGCGACGACTTCATCCGTCGCCATGCCGACCGTCTCCCGGAGATTCGCCGCGCCTTTTTCCTTCACGTGCCGGTCAATGTTTTCCATCACGACGATCGCGTTGTCGATGAGCATGCCGACGCCCAGAGCGATGCCGCCGAGCGAAATGACGTTGAGCGAAATCCCGACGAAGTACATGAGCGTGAGCGTGCCCATAATCGTGATCGGGATGATGAGGATGACGAGGATCGAAGAACCGATGTTCTGCAGGAAGATGACCAGCACAAAAAAGGCCAGCACGCCGCCCTGAACGGCCGCGTCGCGCACGCCGTTCACGGCTTCTTTGATGAATTTGGACTGGTCGTAGATGATGTCGATCTTGATGTCTTCGGGGGTCTTGCTCTGCAGGTCCTCGATTTTTTTACGGATGCTCGAGGCGACCTGGATCGTGTTGGCCTTGGCCTGCTTTTGGACGGACACCGTCAGGTTCTCGCGGCCGTTGAAGCGCGAGAAGCTCGTGCGCTCCTTGGTCTGCCGGATCACGGACGCGACGTCCTTGAGCATCACCAGGTCGTTCGTCGGCTCCTCCTCCTGGCCCTGCCGCTGCGCCTGTTCGTCGGGCCGGTCGCGCCCGACCGCGATCTTGCCGATCTCGCCGATCTGCTTGAACTCGCCGATGGTGCGCACCAGGTACTCGTAGAAGTTCTCCTTGATCGTGCCGCCCGGATAATTCAGGTTGGCCTCGGAGATGGCTTTCGACACGTCGCTGATGCTGAGGGCGGAGGCCTTGAGCCGGCCCTGGTCCACCTCGACCAGGATCTCCTCGTCCGCTCCGCCCGAGATCGTCGCCGAGGCGACGCCGTTGAGTTTTTCCAGCTCGCTCTTGATGTATTTGTCGGCGAAGCGTTTGAGCTGCACCGGAGTCCGGCGCGAACTCGAGACGGACAGCGTGACGGCCGGCATTTCGAAGGGGTTGAATTTGATGACGGTCGGCTCTTCCGCGTCGCGCGGCAGACGGGACTTCACGAGATCGATCTTCTCTCGCACCGACAAAGCGGAGAAGTCCATGTTCTGCTCCCAGCCGAATTCGGCGACCACGAGCGACATGCCTTCGCGCGACACGGACGTCACGCTGCGCAGGCCGGGCGTCGAGCCGACGGCCTCTTCGATGGGCTTGGTGATGAGCTGCTCGATTTCTTCGGGTGCGGCGTTGGCGTAATGGGTGATGACCGAGAGCTTTGGGTACGTGACCGGAGGGAAAAGCTCCTGGCTGAGCATCCGGACGGAGATGAAGCCGAACAGCATCACGGCGGCGAAGAACATGTACACCGTGACCGGACGCCGTGTCGAAAAATTGGGAAGCGACATTTTTTTAGAAGGTGTATTCCTGGACTTCGGTGACTTCGACCTTGGCCTTCTCTTCCATTTCCTGCTGGATGTCCGCGACGATCATTTCTTCTTCTTCGAGGCCGGCCTTGATCTCGACCGCGTCCGGCGTCGCGTAAGCGACCTGGATCGGGCGGATTTCGATCGTTCCGACGACGATGTCCGACGGCTTCGGAGCCGGCGTGCCGGCGGCGGCCGCTTCGGGCGTCTCGGAGGCTTCCGGCGTTTCCGGATGGATCACGTACACGAAATACTCCTGGTCCTTCTTGCGGAAAGAAGCGCTCGGAATCACCAGCGTGTTGTCCTTCTCGTAAATCTGGATGCCCACGCGCCCGAACATGCCGGCCTTGAGCTTTTCGCCCTCGTTGACGATGCGCGCCTTGACCTTGAAGGTCCGGGTACGCCCTTCCACGATCGGGGAGATGGACTCAATTTCTCCGGTGAACGTGTCCTGGGGATAGGAATCGACCGTCATGGTCACGGGAAGACCGACCTTCACCTTGTTGATGTCTTTTTCGATGATGCCGAATTCCGCGTACGCGTCGGTCAGGTTCACGAACGATCCGAACACGTCGTTCGGGGTGACGAAGTCGCCCTTCTGCTTGGCGACGCTGCCGACATGCCCGTCGAAGGGCGCGATGAGGTTCGTCTTTTCGTACTCCAGACGCGCCGACTGGTACTCGAGCTTCGTCTGCTGGAGCTTCGCGTCCGCAATCGCCCCCAGGTCATAGAGCTTCTGCGTCCGTTCCATCTCGTTCTTGGCGTACTCAAGCTTGAGCAGCTTCTCGCGCTGGTCGAGACTCCCGATGATGTCGCCTTCGACCGCCTTTTCCCCGTCCCGGAAGTTGATGTACTCGATGTAACCCGACTCCGCGAATTTGAGCTCCACTTCCCGGTAGCCCTTCACGGTCCCGAGCGACGGCAGCGTGTCCGCAAAATCCACGCGCGTGATCTTGTATCCCTTGACCGGGATCGCGATGTCTTCGACCGTTTTTTTCTGGATCACTTTTTTCTTCTTGAAGGTCGGAAGGCCCTTCACGAAGGTGATGTTCTTCGACAGAACCGAAAAGCCCACCAGGAGCGCCGCGATCACCAGAAGCGCCTTGAACAGCGACGATTTATTTTTGTGCAGGTTGAATTTCATATGAGGGGTTCATTCCTTCCATGCCGGCCAGATAGTCCATCTTGGCCAGGGCGTTGTTGGCGCTAGAAACGGCGGTGATCTTCGAGTAGCGATCCTCCGCGAGACTGACGAGCTCGTTCAAAAGCTCCGTGAGCTTCGCTTCTTCCATTCCGGTCGTCTGTTCCAGAATTTTGACCTGCCGCTCGCGGAACGCGATCTTGGCTTCGGATGTTTCCATCTGCAGGAGCGCGCTTTCGTAATCGTAGTACGCCTGCCGCGCGTTGATCTCCTGGTCGGTGCGCTCCTTCTGCAGCTCGGCCATGGCCTTGAGGTAATCCGCCTTGGCGATCTCCTCGTCGGTCAGGTTCGACAGACGGTCGTAAAAATTGGTGTTGATCGAGTGTTTGAAGTCTTCCGAGCCCTGGAACGACGACACCGTCGGAGCAAAGAAGCGCTTCTGGTAGCTGTAGCTCGTGGTGTTCGGCCCCCACGGCACGGAGACGGTCGCAATCAGGGCCTGCTCTCTTTCGGTGTCCAGATGGAAGGGGCCGTTGTAGGCCGAATCGCCCTGATCCTCCGGCAGCTTGATCGTCTTGGCTTCCCCGGCCCAACCCCAATTGCCGCGCAAGTCGACGCGCGGCTGACGTTGGGCGTCGAAAACCTTCGCGCCGTAGTACGCGCTCTCAAGCGTCGCCTGCCGAATCCGGATATCAAAGTTGTTGGCCCCGACCTGGTTCAGATAATCCTCCAGATCCGCGCCGCGCAGCCGTCCGACTTCGATCGCCGGATCCACCGGCAGGACGACGTCGGCTTTGACGCCGATGGCCTGGCACAGCGTGAGATTGGCCGCTTTTTGCGTCGTCACGGCCGTTTCTTTCTGAAAAGCGACCTGGTTGTGAATCGACGCGATCTCGAGCTGGTCGATTTCCGCGACGAGCTTCGATTCGAACGCCTTGTCCTGACGGATTTTGTAATCGGCGATCTGCTTGAAAAGTTCCTCCTGATACCTCAGGTTATAAACCGCGTTCACCGCGTTCCGGTACGCCTCTCCGGTCTGCCGGACGATGTCCGTCCGTTCCTTCTGGTAACGGAGCTCGTCCGCCCGCAATGCCGCCTGCGCCTGACGCAGCGTGAAGGCCAGCTCACCTCCGTAATACACCGGCTGAGAAAAATTCAGCATCGCCCGCTTGGAATGATAGGACGAATCGGCAATCAAACCTCCGCCATGCGAAAATTCGAGTCCCGCGGTCGGAAAAAATGCCCGCACGGCTTCTCCGACCTTGCGACGCGCGCCGGCGGCACGGTGGCGGAGAGACTCGAGCATCAGGCTGCTCTTGACTGCGATGTCCTCGGCTTCGGTCAGCGTCACGACGTTATCCGACATCGCAATGGTCAGCGCTAGCTGGCCCTCGGGAGGAGAAATGGTCCGGCTCGTCCCGCCGATATCCATGGGCCGTTCTTCGATGTCTTTGTTGATCCGGTGTTTGACGTAACGGGCTTTGAGGTTGTTCGGGTCAATTTTGAGCGCTTCGTCGGCCAGCTCGTACGCTTCGTCATACATTTCTTTGCGGGAATAGGCGCTACTGGCCTTCCACGCGATGTCCTGCGCTTGTTTTTTGGGATTTGCCGATTTAAAAGGCATCGACGCAGGATCCGTATCGGCTGCCCGGATCACCACCGACTCCGGCTTGGGTTCTTTACGGAACTCGGCCTTGATTGGGGTGGCCGCAGTCTTTTTAGTAGCCGGAGCGGCCACCGGCTTCAAATTCGTCCTCAAATCCTTTTTCACTTCCTCCACAACCGGGTTTGCACCAAGTTTTTTTTCCGCTTCTTTAATGGCTTTATTAATCCGATCAACGACCTCGGAAGAATCAGCAGCCTTATCGGATTTGGGAGAGGGGGCTGTCTTGGAATACGCGGGATGAATGCAAAAAATCAGGCCTGGCAGCAGAAAAAACAAGCCTGCAAGCACCCATTTTTTTGAGCGTTTATGTTTTTCGGAGCGGAAAAAATCCATTGTAGCTTTCATAGAATTGTTAATATTTTATGACTATGACTAACTATTGTCAATCATGGTCCTTTAAATACATATAAGTATAAATAAAAGATACTGCCACCCCTTAAGGAGAATGGCAAATTCGATCGCAGTTGTCGTGGCTTGGTTTAACGCGAGAGAGGTAAGGTAGCCGCGGACGGGAGATGGCCCAGCATTTCTTGGGCGGTCGAAGCAATCTTTTGGGGCGAAAGGCCGCAAAGGTCGAGCAGGATGTTGCGGGGACCGTGTTCGATGAAGCGGTCTGGAATGCCGAGACAGCGGACCGGGGTCAGAATCTGCCGTTCGCTCAAGGCTTCCAGGACCGCGGAACCGAATCCGCCGGCCACACAGCCTTCTTCGAGCGTCACGATTGCGCGGGTTTTTTGAGCCCAGGCCACGATGAGCGCCTCGTCGAGCGGCTTGGCGAACCGGGCGTTGATGACGCCCGCACTCACGCCTTCGCGCTCGAGGAGCGCGGCCGCGTCGAGCGCCGGCCCGGTCATGGCGCCGTAGGCGACCAGCATGACGTCGGACCCTTCTTTGAGAAGCTCGGACTTTCCGAGTTCGATCGGCGCGTGGGCAAACTGGTTGAGGGCCGGGTGCAGCAATTCGGTCACGGCTCCACGCGGATACCGCAACGCAATGGGTCCGGACGTGTGGTCGGCCGCGAAGCGGATCATCTGCTCGAATTCCTTGCCGTCGCGCGGCGCCAGCACCGTCATCCCGGGGATTTTGCGCATGAACGAGATGTCCAGAACGCCGTGATGCGTCGGACCGTCTTCGCCGACCAGGCCTCCGCGGTCCATCGCGAGAACCACCGACAAGTTTTGCAGCGCGATGTCGTGCACGATCTGGTCGAATGCTCGCTGCATGAACGTTGAATAAACCGCAGCGAATGGCCGCATCTTCTCGTAGGCCAGCCCCGCGCAGAACGTAATGCCGTGCTCCTCGGAAATACCGACGTCGAAGAAGCGCTCGGGGAATTTTTGACCGAATTTCACGAGGCCGGTCCCCTCAGGCATGCCGCCGGTGAGCGCGGTGATCTTCAGGTTCGTCTCGGCCAATTCGCAAAGCGTCTGGCCGAACACCTCGGTGTAGGTGAGGTCGGTGGATTTTTTCTTAAGCTCGCCCGTCTTCATGTCGAACGGCGCGGAGGCGTGCCAGCGGATCGGGTCGGCTTCCGCCATGGGCATCCCCTTGCCCTTTTTGGTGACGACGTGAATAAGAACGGGTCCTGGAATCGAAAATATTTTGGGAAACAGGTCGAGCATCCGCTCCATGTCGTGTCCGTCAAGAGGGCCGAAATAGCGAAATCCGAAGTTTTCGAACAGCTGTCCCGGCACGAGGAGATGCTTCACGCCCTCTTCAATGTACTTGATCTTGCCGAGCACGCGGCCGCCGACCTTGGGAAGGCGTCCGATAAGACCCTCGACCTCTTCGCGCAGATGGTTGTACGTGGGGTTGGTGATGACCTGGTTCAGATAGCGGGACATGGCGCCTACGGATTTGGAAATGCTCATCTCGTTGTCGTTCAGGATCACGACGAGATTTTCTTTGATGTGGCCGGCGTGGTTCATCGCTTCGAAGGCCATGCCGTTGGCGATCGACGTGTCGCCGATCACCGCGATCACCTTGGAGTTCTGTCCGCGGCGGCGGCGCGCGACGGCGACGCCCAGCGCGGCGGAAATCGACGGACCGCCGTGGCCCGTGGTGAACACGTCGTAGGGACTTTCGCCGGCGTTCACGAGACCCGAAAGGCCTTTGTATTGGCGGAACGATTGGCGGAACGCGTCGCGGCGGCCGGTCAGAATTTTGTGGGCCTGCACCTGATGGCCGACGTCCCAGACCAGGAAGTCGTTCGGAGTGTCGAGGACATAGTGCAGCGCCACGGTGAGATCCGTGACGCCAAGACCCGCACCGAGATGGCCGCCTTTTTCGGAGACGGTCTCAATGATGCAGTCGCGCACTTCCCGAGCCAGACGCGGAAGTTCCGTCTTGGGAAGTTTGCGGATGTCCGCGGGAGAATTGATGTGGGGCAGCAGCGGTTCCATAAAAAAATCTTATGCTTTGCGTTCGAATAAAAAGTCGGCGAACGCCAACAGTTCCGCGGCTTCGGGGCCGAACGGCTTCACGGCGGACTTGGCCCGATCGCGCACCTGGGCGGCCAACGCATAGGTCTTGTCGGCACCCAAAAGCGGAACATAACCGTCGCCGTCTATAATATCATCCACCAGCTGAAACAAAAACCCTACTTCTTGGCCGTATTTTTTGAGTCTTCTAACGGCTCCAGGGGCCGCTCCGGCCCACAAAGCTCCTGCCTCGCAGGCCACAGTGATCAAACAGCCTGTCTTAAGCGTGTTGATCCGGGACAATTCGTCGATCTTCACCTGCTTCTTCTGATGCTTCAGGTCCGCGGCCTGACCGCCGACCATTCCATACGCGCCGGCGGCACGGCCGACGGCCGCGATCACCTGTCTCCGCCGCGGTTCGGCCACGTCCTTGGCCTCCGCCAATACGATAAACGCCTGGGTCAAGAGCGCATCTCCCGCCAAAATCGCCGTCGCCTCGTCGAACTGCTTATGACAGGTCTTGCGCCCCCGCCTGAAGTCGTCGTCGTCCATCGCCGGCAAATCGTCGTGCACGAGCGAGTACGCGTGAATCATCTCCAGCGCCGCGGCCAAAGGCATCGCCTTCGCTCCGCGCGCGCCGCAGACCCGGGCCGCTTCGAGCACGAGGTACGGCCGGACGCGCTTGCCGCCGGAAAAAACGGAATAGCTCATCGCTTCGGCCAAATGCGCCGGATACAGCTTTTTACCGGGCAACAGCTTCGCCAGCGCACGGTCGACGGCGCGGGCTGTTTGGGCTAAACGCCCGGGAATGTTCACGGAGGGGGCCAAGAACTACTTCTTGGCCTTTTTAGGCTTGAAGTCTTCGTCGGCGGGAACGGCCTTGGCTTCGCCCGATGAGCTGCGGAGCAGGACTTCGATCCGTTTCTGGGCTTCTTCCAGGCGCTTGGTGCAGCCCTGGCTCAATTTGATGCCTTCTTCATAGAGCTTGAGGGCTTCGTCAAGATTGAGATCACCGCTCTCCATGCGGCCGACGATGTCTTCCAGGCGCTTCAGCTGATCTTCGAACTTCGCTTCTTTGACTTGTGTCATGATGACTCCGTTGGTTCTACGCGCGTCTGGACTTCGCCGTCGGCGACCCGCACGCGGATCCGCTTCGAGGACCTGAGCTGGCGCGTGGATTTTATAATGCCTCCCGATGCCGCGTCAAATAGGATGCTGTAACCGCGCTCGAGGCATTTCTGGGGGCTGAGCGCCTCCAGTTTACCGAGCAGGTACCGGAGCTCCTTCTGCCGATCGGACGACGAGCGCTCAGCGGCTGCATGCAGCGCATCCGCCAGATCGTCCACCGCCTGTTGAAGCTCTTCGAACAGACTTTCGGGCCGCTGAAAAACCCTGGACCCCTTGAGCCGTTCGAGCGTTTCGCGACGGTCGTCCACTTCACGTTCGAGCGCCCGCGCAAGGCGCGCACCGGTCTCGCGCAGCGATGCCTCCAGGTCCTCGAGCCGGGGCAGGAGAATCTCGGCCGCGGCCGAGGGCGTGGGCGCGCGGCGATCCGCGGCAAAATCCGCGATAGTGTAATCCACTTCATGCCCCACGGCCGAAACGACCGGGATCTCCGACGCCGCGATCGCGCGCGCGACGGATTCTTCGTTGAAGGCCCACAAGTCTTCGAGACTCCCGCCGCCGCGCGCCACGACGATCACGTCGATGTCTCCCAGCGCGTTCAAGTCCGCGATTGCCCGTACGATTTCCGGCGCCGCAGACGGGCCCTGCACCTGCACGGGAGCCAGCACGATGCGGACTTTAAAAAATCTCCGTTCCCACACGTGCATCATGTCGCGGATGACCGCGCCGGTCGGCGAAGTCACGACGCCGATCGACAGCGGCAAAAACGGCAGCGGACGCTTACGCGCCTCGTCGAACAGCCCCTCCTTAAGCAGTTTGGCCTTGAGCTGCTCAAACGCCAGCTGAAGCTGACCGAGCCCCTTCGGCTCCATCGAATCGACGACGAGCTGATACTGGCCGCGCGGCACATAAATGCTCACCCGTCCATGCAACAAAACTTTTTGTCCCGCCTCGGGCCGGAACCTGAGCCGCATGTTCTCCCGCTTGAACATCACGCACTGCAGCGCCGAATCCCCGTCCTTCAGATTGAAGTACATGTGCCCGGAAGAGTGGTGGGTAAAATCAGATATCTCCCCCTCAACCCACACCGAGCTGAACATATCTTCCAAAGTGAAGCGCACCAGTCGCGTCAACTGCGAGACCGTGTAGATCTTCTTCTCCGCAGAGTCGGCATGTGCCGCTAACCGATCGATCTGAATCTCTTCGCTCATAAATTAAATAGGGACACGTACTATTTACCGCTCCCGCGCCGACCGGGCGAATTCAATCGCCCGGGTTTCGCGAATCACGGTGACTCGGATTTGCCCTGGAAAATTGGAGCTCTGCTGAACGGCCTTCGTGATCTCACGCGCGAGCGCGGGCATTGCGCTGTCAGGCACTTCATTCGGATTGACCAAAATACGCAGTTCGCGGCCCGCCTGGATCGCAAACACGCTCTCGACACCCGGAATATTTTTCGCGACCTTCTCGAGCTTTTCCATCCGGTGCAGATGCTGTTCGATGGTCTCGCGCCGGGCGCCGGGCCGTGAAGCCGAAATCGCATCGGCCGCCTGAAGGAGGACGGGCCAGACCGACTTGGGCGAAATATCCTCATGATGCGCTTCGATCGCGTGGATCACATCGTCCGGCTCGCCGTATTTGCGCGCGAGCTCCCCGCCGATGAGGGCGTGCGGCCCTTCGACCTCATGGGACACGGTCTTACCGATGTCGTGCAGCAGCCCCGCCCGGCGCGCGGTCACCGCGTCCAGTCCGAGCTGACCGGCGAACACGTTCATGACGGCTGCGACTTCCTTGGCGTGCGACAGCGAATTCTGACCGTAGCTGGTCCGGTACTTGAGCTTGCCGACAATGGTCATGAGCTCCGGATGCATGTCCGACACGCCGATCTCGAGCGCCGCCGCCGCGCCGTCCGCGCGGATCGACTGGTCGAGCTCCTGCCGGACCTTGCCGACCGTTTCCTCGATGCTCGAGGGATGGATGCGGCCGTCCTCGATGAGGCGCTCAAGCGCCAGCCGCGCGACCTCACGCCGGACCGGATCAAACGCCGAAAGAACCACCGCGCCGGGCGTTTCGTCGATGACGACGTCGACGCCCGTCGCCTGTTCGAAGGTGCGAATGTTGCGCCCTTCCTTGCCGATGATACGCCCCTTCATCTCTTCGCCGGGAAGCTGGACGACGCTGACCGTCTGATCGATCGAAAGCTCCGTCGCGCAGCGCTGAATGGCCTGGGCGACGATATTCTTGGCCTTCTTGTCGGCCATCTCGCGCGCCTCCTCCTCGACGGTCTTGATCATCCGGCTGGCCTCGACGCGAACTTCGGTTTCCATCCGGCGCAGCAGCTGCCGTTTGGCGTCTTCGCTGCCGAGACCCGAAAGGCTCTGAAGGCGCTCCTGCTCCTCCTGGATCATGCGCTCGAGGTCGGCTTTGCGCTTTTCCATTTCTTTCTCGGCCGCTTTGAGACGGTCGGACGCCTTTTCGGCTTCGTGCTGCTTCGCGCGGGCTTCGTCCATCTGCTTCTGGGCCGCGCGCTCGCGCTCGCCGGACCGCGCGATGGCTTCCTCCATTTCGCGGCGGCGCAGCGTCTGCGTTTCATCAAATTCGTGTTTCAGGCGAAGCAGGTAGCTCTCGCCTTCCTTTTGGAGTTCGGCGCGGCGGCGTTCGGCGTCGCGCTCGGAGGCGGTGCGGATCTCTTCGGCGCGCGTCTCGGCGCCGCGGATTTTTTGCTCGCCGATCTTGAGGCGGACCCAGTATCCGAGCGCCGTAAAAACGGCGCCGAAGACGAGGCTGAGGAGGATGAACGAAACGAGGCTGGCGGTGCTCATTTTAAAGGAACTCCATTTTCGAAGGGCCGCCCTCCAAACTGCCGGCGGAGCCCGCTTGATTTATGCGAACAGGACGCGGTCTACTTTTTCGTCGTGCGGCTCGCGCGGAACGCGGTCCACGCGCTGACATTCAAACGCCGGCGCGATGCGCGCGGCCTTCCGGCCGAGCCGGGACAAAAACTTGTCGTAATACCCCTTGCCGCGGCCGAGCCGGTATCCCTCGCGGTCAAACGCGAGTCCGGGCACGATCACGCAATCAATCGCTGCCGGGTCCGCCGCCGGCAGCACGCCGGGGTCCGGCTCGAGAATCCCGAACGGCCCGGGAACAAAAGAACCTTCCCAGCGCGTGAGCCGCCGCGCTTCGAGCACGCCTTCCGCCGCCAGGACGCGCGGGACGAGGACGGTGCGCCCCTCGGACAAAAGCCGCCGGATGAGGCCGTGCGTATCAAACTCCTCGGGCATCGACACATAGCAAAATACGGTGCGGCTTTTTTGAAAAAGTTCGTCCGCCTGAAGCTCCCCGGCGAGCCGTGCGGACCGAAGCCGCCGGTCCTCGGGACTCATCTGCCGCAGCGCGGCCGCAATCCTGCTCCGCAGCGCTTTTTTTTGATCCGCGACGGGATCCATCAAATATTGAAGTGGATCGGCTGCGCGAGAGCCGACCGGGGTTCCTGCCGCGCCGACTGGATCAGCTCTTCGAGCGAAACGCGGCTCAGGGCTTCGGCGAAGCCGTCCGACAGCCTCCGCCAAAAAAGCTCGGCCGCCGTGCGGGCAACCGGTTGGGACTTGCGGCTCGACGATGCGGCCGATCCGCGGGCTTCACCGCTCACGAGCTCGTCCTCGCCGAGTGCGGATAGCAGCGCGCCGACGCTGATTTGAGACGGCTTGGCCGTAAGCACATACCCGCCGCGCGGGCCACGGACGCTTTTGACCCAGCCCTCGCGCTTGATGCGGCTCAAGATCTGCTCGAGGTAGGCGGCCGAGATTTTTTCGTCCTCGGCGATTTGCGAAATGGAGACAGCGCTCTCCCCGTACCGTTCGGCGAGATAAAGCATCGCCGTCAGACCGTAAGTGGCGCGGGTAGAAAACTTCATGGGGTCCCGGTCAGCCGCAGCGCTTGCAGAGGCCGAACAGTTTGTGGGAGTGGCTGATGATCTTGAAGCCCTGGCGGCGGGCTTCCTCTTCCTGGATCTTCTCGATGGCGTCGCTTTCGAACTCCAGGATGGTCTTGCACTTCACGCAGATCAGGTGGTCGTGGTGCTGTTTGCCGAGCATCGGCTCGTAGGACATGCGTCCGTCGCCGAAGTCGTGTCCTTCGAAGATTTTGGATTCGGTGAGGAGCGCCAGCGTCCGGTAGAGCGTGGCTTTGGAGATGGTGCGGTCTCGTTTTTTGACGAGGTCGAGCAGCTCTTCGGCGCCGAAGTGGCGCTTGGCCTCGAAGGCTTCGAGCAGGATCGCCCGCCGCTGAGAGGTGTACTTGAGGTCCCGCGCGGCCAAAAACTCCTCGAACTTTCTCTCGGCGTCGGCCAAAAACGGGCTCATGGTCACCTCTAGCTGCTGCAGCGGATGCGGACGATGTCCAGTTGTTCCCGGATATCTTTGAGCTGTTGGGCGATGTCGGCCTGGCTCTTGATCAGCGTGCCGATGTCTTTCTTGATCTGCGCCAGTTCCGCGTCCGGAACGTCGGCTGCGCGGACGCTCGCGGTCCCCACCGCCGCTGCTGCGGCCAAAACCAGCAGCAGCCATCCCGCGCGCTTCATCTAGACCGTCGTCCGGCCGTCGGCGGCTTCGACTTTGACGCCGCGCGACTCGAGGTATTTGACGCCGGCGGTGAGGTCCGCTTCGGCACCTTCGAGTTCGAGCGTCATCTCGCCGATCGTCTCCGTCACGCGCGCGCGGCGGATGTTCGGGATGATGTTGAACTGCTTGGCCATCGTGAAGACCACCGGCTCCTGAACCCGTTCCGGCGGAAACACCAGCGTGACGCGTCGTGATGCCATGTGACTCTCCTTTAAGAAAAAGTTAGCGCGCTCCGCCCGCAATGGCCGGAATGATCGAAACTTCGTCGCCGTCCTTAAGAGCCGTCTCGGCGCCGCTCAGGAAACGGATGTCTTCCTCGTTCACGTACACGTTCACAAAGCGGCGAAGCTTGCCGTCCGCATCGCAAAGGCGTTCCTTGATCCCGGGGAATTTGGCCTCGAGGTCTTTGAGCATGTCGTTCACGTTCGCGCCGGCAACCTGGACTTCGGACTGGTTGGCGGTGAGCTTTTGAAGGGGGGTCGGGATGCGGACTTTGATGGCCATGGTTGTCTCCTGATTACACGGCTTGAACGGTTTTTTTCTGATGCGCCTCGTACGCTTCGACGAACGAATCAAAATTGGGCTTCACGAGCCACGGCTTGGCCAGGTGGTCGGTGATCGCCTCCTGGGTCTTGAGGCCGTTGCCGGTGATGCAGATCACGATCGGTTCGTTCTTCGGGATCACGCCTTTTTCGATGAGCTTCTTCGCGCAGGCCAGCGTCACGCCGCCGGCGGTCTCGGTGAAGATGCCCTCGGTGCGCGCGAGCAGCTTGATCGCGTCGATAATCTCCTGGTCGGTCGCGTGCTCGGCCGATCCGCCGGACGTCTTCACCGCGTCGTACGCGTACACGCCGTCGGCGGGATTGCCGATCGCAAGCGACTTGGCGATGGTGTTGGGCTTCACGGGCTTGATGATGTCGACGTTCGACTTGATCGCGGTCGCGATCGGACCGCAGCCCTCGGCCTGCGCGCAGTAGAGCTTCGAATCGACCTTGTCGATGATGCCGAGCTTGGCGAACTCGTGGAACGCCTTCCAGATCTTGGTGAGGAGCGACCCCGATGCCGCCGGGATGACGACATGTTTGGGCGTCTTCCAGCCGAGCTGCTCGACGATTTCGTAGCCCATCGTCTTCGACCCTTCGGCGTAGTACGGACGGATGTTGATGTTCACGAAGGCCCACTTGTACTTGTTGGCGACTTCGGAGCAAAGGCGGTTCACTTCGTCGTAATTCCCCTCGACGGCGACCAGGTTCGGGTTGAAGGCCAGCGCCCCGACAACTTTGCCGACTTCGAGGTTCGACGGGATGAAGATGTAGCGCTTGAGCCCCGCAAACGCTGCGTTGGCCGCGACGGAGCCGGCGAGATTGCCGGTCGACGCGCAGGCAACGGTGTCGAAGCCGAGTTCCTTGGCCCGCGTCAAAGCGACGGACACGACGCGGTCTTTGAAGGAAAGGGTCGGATGGCAGACCGAGTCGTCCTTGATGTAGAGCTCGGACACGCCGAGTTCTTTCGCAAGGTTCGAGCAGCGGAAGAGCGGCGTGAAGCCCGCGTGGAAGCCCACGGTCGGTTCGCCGTCGATCGGCAACAGCTCCCGGTAGCGCCAAAGCGACTCGGGCCGCTTCATGATTTTTTCGCGCGAGATGTCCTTCTTGATCCGGTCGTAGTCGTAATCGACTTCGAGCGACCCGAAGCAGTATTCGCACACGTAGATCGCCTCGGCCGGATACAGCCGATGGCACTCGCGACACTTAAGACCTTTGATATAACTCATTGTGAATAAAGGGGTTGTATTTATTTATGACCAAATTACTTGCGTATTCTAACATCCTGGAATGGGCAGGGCAAGTAATAGCACGGGCCGCCCCCCAAGGGGCGGCCCGCATAGACCTCGTTCAATCATTCAGTTACGAGAGCGGATTGCCTGCGATGAGTTCGCGTCCCGGTTCTTCCGGTGCCGCGAACCGCTCATCCTCACTCTGTTCAGACTGCTGGTCCTGAACCCAGTGCATGTCCAGAATCTGATCCATCGCCGTATTCTGCAGCTCCTCCTCCATCACGGACGAACTCATATCGTCCGGGTCGAGCCAGCCGTCGCCGATCGGCAGAATAAACCACTCGTCAACCGGATCGCTCCACTCATCCACTTCGCCTAAATTGACAAGCGACGCAAAACGCTCGCCGTCGGCGGATTTGAATTCGAACACCAGGGTTCCAAGCTCCTGCCCGCCTTCCTGCACGAGATAAAACTGATCGATCTGAAAGTCCTCTCCGCCAAAGTACTCGCGGGCTTCCGCCTGAGCGCGTCCGAGAACATCCTCGGGGCCGTTCTTGCCCAAATAGTGAAGCTCGACCGGTTCCGGCTGTTCCTTGTCAGGCGATACGAGGTAGCGGGCTTCAAAATGATCGGACTCAAGACCAAATTCGTATATGCCCTTGCCGCCCTCCACCCAGCGGGTGCGGAATTCGTTCTCAGACGAGGCCACTCCCTCCGCCAAGTGCGTCCGGGCGCTCTGATTGGCGGCGACCACATCGGGATCGACCTCCATCCCGCCGTCAAAGGAAGGCGCATCGGATCCGGAGGGCGCCAAGGTGCCCGCATAGTCCCGGACATCCACCCTTCCGCTCCGCCAATCATGTTCGCCGTACTTGAAAGCGGCCGCATACGTCCAGACGCCGTTTTCCCAGCGAGTTTCGGCAATCCCGATTTCCGCAGGATCGGCGTTGAGCTTCTCCGCGACGGCCTGGACCGCCATCTCCATCCTTTGCTTCATATATGCGGAGGGTTCCACATTGAGAATCGCGCCCTGGCGATTCACCCTCACGTCAAACCGGTATCCGGGCACCGTTTCGACGGCCAACACCATTTCACCTGCTGCGGGGTCATGCTGAGCCACGCCCGCTACCCGTGCGTCGACTCCATACTTGCGGATCACCGCATCGACCGCTGAGGCCGCAAGATCGGCGCCGGTTTCCTGATCGATCATCGTTCGAATGATTCGCTGAGCGGAATGGCGGGCATACTCTTCCGAATACACGGAATATCCAAAAAAGCCCGCCTCATACTCAATCTTGATGTCATGCCCCGCCGCCACCGCATAAATCAAGACCGCGGGCGAGATTCCCGACCCCTCTATCGGCCGCTCCAGAAGCAAAATTCCGTTGATAAAGGACTCAGGAGCAACATCCTGATGCGATTGCTTAAAAATCCGGTTCAATTCATGCCGTGCGTCCGCTGCGGCGGTCAGAAGATCAAAGCCACCTTCCGTCGGTAGCGTCAGCGCGTCGCCGACGACCTTGCCCTTCACGGACGCGTGCGGAAGCAGGAAGTTTATGAATAGACTTTGGTCATCCGCAATCTCATAGCCGCTGACCTCAACCGTCTCCGGGTTCAAAAGCCGGATCAACTCCTCTTTGGCCGCCTGGATTCGATCCTCGATGCGGTTGTCGACTTCCACCGCACCTGTTTGGAGATCGGCGCGGGCCTCGTAAGTTTTGCCGTCCCTGTCCATCAGGGTGATCCTGAGCATCTGGTCATTCTCGAAGAACCAATCCGCCACGGTCAGCTCAACCGCGATATCCCGGCCGCCCGCAATCGAAGCCGCGACACGTTCCTTGGCTGTCTGCAAATATTCAACGCCGGTTTGCTGGTCCCAGATCCTGAACACACGGCTGTACGAAGGCATGTCGTATCGGGAATCCCCGCTCCAGTCATAGATGATGTCGAATCGGTCGGCTGTCCGATAAAAGAATTGATGCTGCGGCACGAATCCCTCGACCCGCGCCATCAACATCGTGTGTGTGTCGCCGCCCAAGACCCCGGCGCGGCTCATCACCTCGTACCGAGCGGCTCCGGCCGCCTCCACGAGATCCGGGTTCATCAACTGGACATTTGACTCGCGAATCTCCACATCCACCCCGGCATTGCCAAAAATACTCGTCTCTCCCATTCCATATTGGACCCAGATGCTTCCATAGCCGGAAGGGCCGTACCCATCGATCCGGCCGCCGATCGGCGTAACGGGGTTCAGCTTGGCATTCACGGACTCCAGGATGCGGCTCAACTCCACACGGGCCTCGTCCATAACGGGTTCAATTTTTTCTAGGGTCACGCCGGAAGAGAGATCATCCCAACGGAATTCAAATTCCGCGCTGCCGCTGCGGAGGCGCACGGAGGCCGAGCCCCCGTCGGCAATGCACCGGACACAAATGGCTTCAGTAGGCGCGTTGATGATTCCGCGATTCTGAAGTTCACGTCGCGCCCCTTCCAGCGCGGTCACCATGGCCGGGTCCGCCTCGATCACGCCGGACTCGGGGTAGACGGTCATCCAAATCGAACTGTGGATGATGGTCGGACCGTCGACACCCGCCTGTTCCTGAACACCGCATTCCAGCTGAATCCGACCGCCTTCATCACGCGCAGAAAGCACTTTTACATCACCGAACGGTTCGAGTATTTTGGCGGCCTGCTTGAGCACATCCTTCAGCGTGACTTCATCTCCAAAGTGAAGAGCGAGCGCCTCGCCGGCCGCATCCAGCTCAACCCAAATTGTCTCGGTGAAGCTGATGCCCATATGGGAACCGTCACGCAATATGCCGAAGCTCATGATCGAATCACCGGGAAGTCCGGCGGTGCGGACCATTTGCTTGGCCTTCTCCACAAGATCGTCTCCCGAACGGCGCGAAATAAGCTTCTCCAGGCTGGTTCGCTTGGCCGACACGATGCCGTTTAATACATCTGCCTTGAGGATGGCCTTGTACATCGGGGTCGTGATATCCGCCTCGATCGCTCGACCGGACTTATTGATTTCCTTGAAGAGCGGGGTCTCGAACCCGCGCAAGCCGTCGATATGCGTTTCGGAAAGGTCAGATCCATCCTTACTGACCAATCGCTGCGATGCAAACCGACGCAAAGCGAGAACCGCTTCCTGCTCGTAATCCTGCAAACCCGAGGTCAACTGGTCCGGATCGACCCAGACCCGGATATCCCCGCCTTGAAGCTTGAATTGTACGATCGTCCGCGTGCTGTCCGGCGTGATGTTCACGACCTCGTAGATGCTGGGATTAACGATCGACACCAACAGGTCCTTGGCAATCTTCTGCACGTCGATGACGACAGGCTTTCCTTGGTCGGCCGGTGTTGCCGACACCAGTCGGACATCGACGGCCCGGCCCGAATTGTCATAACTGAATTTTTCGATCGACTTCAGCCGCTGGGCAAAGTCGTAGCGGGCGCGGGAAACCAGCCGGTCCCCGATATAGAGGTCCCGGGTACCAACGCGTCCGGCAGGTCCTGACCGATAGGAGTAAACCACTGATTTGGCGGCTGTGCTGCGCTTCGATAGACGGCCCCTGTTTCCCTTATAAGATTCGTCGAGATACTCCGAGCAGGATGACCCGAGGCACACGCTTTTGATCCGCCCGCTTCCATAATAAGTGTAGGCAGGTTTGATGGCGGCATCGGCTGATGGAATGGCAAAGAGCACCGAGGAAAGGGGGATCGATACAAGCACCAGAAGTTTTGCGCAGTTGATGGTGATATTCGTGGAATTAGCCATTTGGGTGGGTGCTCCTAATTAATATCATCAACTAATCGAATTTCAATCTTTGTAAGAACAGGTCAAAGGATACCACTGCCGTTAAACTGATTAGAATTTGGCATAAGATCAGCCAGTTTTCAAGGGGGGAAGAAAATTTTGATTAGAGGTTGTAGCTTGAATTAGCCTTCGAAGTACTGAACCATGCTGAGATACCGTTCCCCGGAATCCGGAAAAAGTACCACAACCGTCTTTCCGGAGCCGAGCCGCTCGGCGGCCTTGAGGGCGCCCCAGCACGCTGCGCCGCAGCTGATGCCGGCGAAGATCCCCTCGAGCTTGCAGAGCCGGGACGCCGTCTTGTACGCGTCCTCGTCCGAGCAGCGAAAAATCTCATCGACTACTTCGCGGTTCAACGTCTGCGGGACGAATCCCGCGCCGATACCCTGGATCATATGCGCGCCGGGCTTGCCGCCGGACAAAACCGGCGACGTGGCCGGTTCCACGCCAATAATTTTGACGGCCGAATTGTGTTTCTTCAGCACTTCGCCGACGCCGGAGATCGTGCCGCCCGTGCCGATTCCCGCCACAAAGGCGTCGACCTTGCCGTCCAGATCCGCGAGGATTTCTTTGCCGGTCGTCTTCCGATGCGCGGCCGGGTTGTCGGGGTTCGTGAACTGACTGGGCATGAACGCGCCCTGGCTTTCGCGCACGAGCTGTTTGGCTTTTTCAACCGCGCCCGCCATGCCGGAGTCCACCGGCGTCAGCACTACTTCGGCGCCATATGACTTGAGGATCTGCAGCCGCTCGAAGCTCATGTTGTCGGGCATCACGAGCGTCACGTGATACCCGCGCGCCGCGCCGACCATGGCCAAACCGATGCCGGTGTTGCCGCTCGTCGCTTCGACGATGCGCGAACCGGTCTTCACGAGACCGTTCTTCTCGGCCTGATCGATCATATTGAGGGCGATGCGGTCCTTCACGCTGCCACCCGGGTTGAACACCTCGAGCTTCGCGTACACGTCCGCCGCGCCCTTGGGCACGATGCGGTTCAGCTTCACCATCGGCGTGTTGCCGATCAGATCAGAAATGGACTGGACGGGCTTCGTCATACGACCCGGATCTCCTCAGGCGTCACGTCGTCCCCCGCGATCCGGTAGGACCGCAGGTCGGGGTTGTTCATGTCGGCCAGCGACACGATGAGGTAACTCACTTCCGGATAAAAGGCCTGACGGCGGTCGGTCTGCGACGGCTCCGGCGCCGACGCGACATGCGAATGAAAAATTCCGAGCAAGTCCTGCCCGTCCGCGGAAATTTGCTTGAAGGCCTTGAGCTGCTGCTTCGGATCCATCGTGTACGTGACGGTCGAATGGTCCATGTTCTCGATCGGCAAAAAGTATTTGGCCCGGCCGTTCTTTCCGACCAGGAATCCGCACGCTTCCTGCGGATACACGCCCTTCGCGTGCTGGACCATTGCCGTGTGGACGTCTTTGGGGATCTCAAGCATCGTCGTTATTTTCCTGTCGGCCGGTTGTGCAGGCCGCATTCCTTGTGATCCGGACTTTCCCACCACCACCGTCCGGCGCGCTCGTCCTCGCCCTCTTTGACGGGCCGGGTACAGGGCGCGCAGCCGATGGACCGGTAACCGGCATCGAACAGCTTGTTGTAAGGAACCTTGTTGCCGCGGATATACGCCCACACCCGCGCCTCGTCCCAGTCGGCCAGGGGGTTCAGCTTCACGATCCCGCCCTGAGTCGCCGCGCCCTGCGAGGAATCGATCTCGACCTTGCCGACCTCGGTCCGCGTCACCGACTGCGCCCGGCGCTGTCCCGTGACCCAGGCTTCAGCTCCGGCCAGCGCGCGCCGGAGCGGTTCGACCTTGCGGATCCCGCAGCACTCCTTGCGGTTCTCGACCGATTCCTTGAACGAATAAAAACCTTTGGCCCGCACCAGCTGCTCGACCCGCGCCGCGTCCGGAAAAAACACCTCGATCCCGACGCCGTACTTAAACTTGACCGCGTCCATGACCGCGTACGTCTCTTCGTGGAGACGGCCCGTATCGAGCGTCACGATCCGGACTTTGGGGTCGATCTTCACGGCCATATCGATGAGCACGACGTCCTCGGGACCAAACGACGACGCGAGCACGATCTTGGGCCCGAACTTCTTGAGCGCCCAGCCCAAAAGCGCCTCAGGCGACTGCGCTTCGAATTCCCTGCTGAGCTGAACCGCTTCGTCCTGCTTCATAAAAAAGCGGTTTACGCCTGCAGGATAATCCCGCCGCCGGAGACCCGCTTGTTGTCGACGAGGACGAACCGCCCCGTCTCCTGGATCTCGTTGAACGGATCGAACACGATGTCTTTCTTGAATTCGAGCTCGAGTTCCGCGACTTCGTTCTTCGCGACCTCATGATGGTCCTTCGACACCTCATCCAAAGTCGAAGAGTTGATCACGCGGATCACGTTCTTCACCTTGCACTCGATCTCCTGGGTCGTGAGTTTGATCTGGTAGGTCTTGCCCTTCGCCAGATGCTCTTCGCCCATCCAAAAAATATTCGCGCGGAACTGCCGGCCGACCAAAGGCTTCGCCGACGCGTGCACGCCCACCTCGCCCCGCTCGACGAAGAGCTGGTCCTCGACCGTGATGCCGATCGACTCGCCCGCCTCCGCCTCCAAGGGCTCCGGCGCGTTCCAGCGCTCGATCGCGTGAACGGTCGCGGTCTTTTTCGACGGCAAAAAGAGAATCTCATCGCCCTTTTTCAGGCGGCCCGACTCGACGCGCCCGGAAAAGTACCGCTTATCGGAATCAAACCGGTACACATCCTGCAGCGGGAAACGCAGCGCGCGGCTGGCCGAATCCTTGTGGCTGTCGATGGAATCAAGGATCTCGATGAGCGTCGGACCGGAATACCACGGCATCTGCGACGTGCGCATGACGACGTTGTCGCCGACATACGCGGAAATGGGAATGAACGCCTTGGGCGTCACTTTGAGCGTCTTCAGGTAGTTCGTGTAATCGGAGACGAGTTTGTTGAAGTTCTCCTGGCTGTAGTTCATCAAGTCCATCTTGTTCACGATGACGATGATGTTCTTCACGCCTAGAAGGGACAGGATCGTCGCGTGACGCTTGGACTGTTCGCGCAAGCCCTCCTTGGCGTCGATGAGGAGCAGCGCCGCGTCGGCGCTCGAAGCGCCCGAGATCATGTTCTTCAGGAACTCTTTATGACCCGGCGCGTCGATGACGCGGTACGTGCGCTTTTTGGTCTTAAAAAGCACCTGCGACACGTCGATCGTGATGCCCTGGTCCTGCTCTTCTTCAAGCGCGTCGAGCAAAAAGGCGTACTCGAACTTGACGCCCCGGTCGATGCAGATCTGTTTCACGTATTCGAGCTTCTGAGGAAGGATCGAATCGGTCTCGTGCAAAAGACGCCCGACGAGCGTGGACTTTCCGTGGTCGACGTGGCCGACAAAGACGATGCGAAGTTCGCCGGATTGATTGTGGGAAGAAGCGCCGTTGGTGGCTGACATTACATGTACCCTTTCGCGCGGAGTTTTTGCATCGCGTAGCGCTGCGAATGGTCCTGTTCGCGGCCGACGCGCTCTGAGATCTTGGTGTTTTTAAGTTCTTCAATCACCTTGTCGACGGTATCGGCGTTGGACTCCACGGGCTTGGTGATCGGCTGGCAGCCGAGCGTGCGGTAACGCTTGCCGTTCTTGGCGAAGTAGAGGTCCACGAGCGGAATATTCTCGCGCTTGATGTAATTCCACACGTCGACCTCGGTCCATTCGAGGAGCGGATGGATGCGCACGTGCGTGCCGGGCTCGTAATCCGACTGGAACTGGTTCCACAGCTCCGGCGGCTGATCCTTGTAATTCCACTCGAAGTCGATGTTGCGGGGTGAAAAGTATTTTTCCTTCGCGCGCGTGCCGTCCTCATCGCGGCGGATGCCGACAAAAAGCCCGTCCCACTTCTCTTTTTCGATCATCTGCTGGAGGGCAACGGTCTTCATCTCGTGGCAGACGGTGACGGGGTCATTGTTGTCGTAATTGACGCCGCGTGCCTTGGCCGCTTCGTTGACGCCGACGATGAGCTTGAGGCCCCATTCCCTGGCGTACTTTTCGCGGTAGGCGTACATTTCGGGGAATTTGAAGGTGGTGTCGATGTGGACGACCGGGAACGGCACCTTGCCGAAAAAAGCCTTCCGGGCGAGCCAGACGTTCACGCAGGAGTCCTTCCCCATCGACCACAGCATCGCGGGCTTCTTGAACTTCTTGTAAGCCTCGCGGATGATAAAAATTGACTGGTTTTCGAGCGCGCTCAAATGATCCACGGCTAAAAAAGCTCCTTTATCCGATGAATTCAGTAGGGTTTAATCAGACTAAATTCTAATAAATCCAAGTTCAGCTGTCAAGATTTGCCCTTTTCGGCCTTTTGCTGCGTCGAGAGCTTGGACTTGAGGGATTCCAGATACGCTTTGAAGGTTTTTTCGTGCCCCTGCTCCGTCGGCTCGTAGTATCGCCGGCTCTCGGTCATGTATTCCTGGGCAACGTGGTGGCCGGGGTGGTCATGGGCGTACTGGTAGCCGACGCCGCGGCCGAGGGATTCGGCTCCCTTATAGTGAGAATCCTTGAGATGTGACGGGACTTCGAGGGATCGGCCCTCCTCCACGTCCTTGGTCGCCTTTTCGATCGCCAGATACGCCGCATTCGATTTGGGCGCGCAGGCGATGTACGTCGTGGCCTGGGCCAGCGGGATCCTCGCCTCGGGCATACCGATGAATTCCGACGCCTGCAGCGCGGCGTTGGCGATGACCAGCGCCTGCGGGTCGGCGTTGCCGACGTCCTCCGACGCGCAGATCACCAGGCGCCGCGCGACGAAGCGCGGGTCTTCGCCGGCGTACAGCATTTTGGCCAGATAATAAACCGCCGCATCGGGGTCCGATCCGCGCATGGATTTGATGAAGGCGGAGGCGTGGTCGTAGTGCTCGTCGCCGGCGTTGTCGTAGCGGACGGCCTTTTTCTGAACTGACTCCTGGGCGACGGCCAAATTAAAATCGATGGTTCCATCCTTGCCGGGGACGGTCGAGAGGACGCCGATCTCCAGGGCGTTCAAGGCCCGGCGCGCGTCACCTTCCGACATCGCCGCCAAGAACTTAAGCGCTTCGCGGTCCATCCGCACCGGCGTCGCGGCCAACCCACGCTCCCTGTCCGACAACGCGCGCGTCAGCACGTCCATCACGTCCGCCTCTTCCAAAGGCTTGAGCTCGAACACGAGCGACCGGGACAATAGCGGTGAATTCACCGAAAAAAACGGATTCTGCGTCGTCGCGCCGATGAGCAGCGGATTGCCGCGCTCGACGTCGGGCATGAGGACGTCCTGCTGCGAACGGCTGAACCGGTGGATCTCATCGACGAAGAGGATGGTCCGCTTGCCGTAAGCTTTTTGATTCACCTTGGCCTTGTCGATGATCTTGCGCAGATCCGCGACGCTCGAAGAAACGGCGTTGACGGATTCGAAGAAGGCCTTGGTCTGGCGCGAAACGATGAGGGCGAGCGTCGTCTTTCCGCAACCGGGAGGGCCGTAGAGGATGATGGATGAGAGCCGGTCCGTTTCGATGACGCGGCGGAGCAGCGTCCCTTCTTTGAGGATGTGCCGCTGGCCGCAGAACTCCTCGAGCGTCCGCGGCCTCATCCGGCTGGCCAGCGGCTCATGCTTCAAGACTTCCTGAGAATTTTGGGCTTCAAAAAGGTCCATAGGTTTCCGTTTGGCAGGAGTAGATCTGAAAAAATTTGTCCGTCGAGAAGGCGGCAGATGCAAGGCGCGCCGACGAAGCTGTACCAACGGTACAGCGAGGAGAAGCAACGCCGCAGATGCCGCCTTATCGACGGACAAATAAAACCCGCGATGCCGTGTGTTGAGTCCTGGCAGAATCCCTGTTTTAACAGGGCGGGAACCTATCTCCGTCACTTCTTATCCGACGGATCGCCGGATCTATCCGCGCCGGTGAGTCGACTCCCACATGAGTGATATCGGATTCGCGCGTATGGACGCAACGAAGCTCGAACACCGCAGGAAGCTTATGTCAAAAACCTGAGATTATTATACACCCGGTCCGGGTTACTGGCGAAGTTCGGCGGCGTAATCGGTCTTGAGGGCGGTGACGACGGCCGCCTGGAGCGCGGTGATCTCGTCATCCGTGAACGTGCCGTCCTGCTTCTGATACTGGAGGGAAAAGGCCAGGCTGCGCTTATCCTTGGGGATGTTCTTCCCCTGATAAAGGTCGAAGAGCTCGACGTGTTTCAGGCTCGCGCCGGCCGCTTCGTGCATCTTCCGCGTGAGGTCGGCCACCGGGACCGCCTTGTCGACCAGGACCGCGATGTCGCGGCGCACCGACGGAAACTTGGGGAGCTCAACGAAACGGCGCTCGACCTTGGGCAGCTTGAGAAAATCCTCGAGCAAAATCTCCGCCGCATAGACCGGCTGGGCGATGTCCCAGTCCTTGAGCACGTCCTCGGCAATCGCGCCCGCATGCGCCATCCGGAAACCCGTCGGGGCGTCCATCATGATGGTCTGGTCGAACATGTCGGGCCACACATCGGCGTTTTTCCATTCCGGCATGACGCGGCCTGAGGCCTTGAAGATGTTTTCGATCAGGCCTTTGAGATAAAAAATTCCCGCCTCCTGCTTCCCCGACCAGCTCTTGAACCATTCACCCGTCACGGCGAGGGTTAGCACCTCTTCTTCGCGCGCCTGGTAGAACCGGTGCGACACCTCGAAGAACGCCAGATCCTTTTCCTTGCGGTTCAAGTTGTGCCGGATCGCTCCCAGGAGGCCGATGATACCGGTGGGCCGCAGCACTTCCTGCTCCTGGCTTAAGGGGTTCTTGATCCGGAGCAGCGCCTTGTCCTTGGGGAAGCGCAGCTTCGCCAGATCCGCCGCCGCGACCATGTTGAACGTCACCGTCTCCCACAGTCCCTGCGACACCAGGTGCCGCTTCAGGTTCCGTATCTCGTGATACGGCGATTCGCGGCGTTCGGCCGACGCGTAGCGCGTGGGCGGGATCGTCGTCGGGATCTTGTCGAACCCGTCCACGCGGACGATCTCTTCGACCAGGTCGCACTCCTGCCGGATATCGGTCCGGTGCGGCGCATACGCGACTTTGACGTACTTGGCAGAAATTTTGCGCACCGGCAAACCAAGCGAGGAGAGAATGCGCGCGGCTTCGAGCGTCGAATACGGCTTGCCGAGAACACGCTCGAGCGTCTTCTGGAACACCTTCGTCGACGGAAAAATCTTCGGTTTGAGCGAGCCCTCGGTGAGAAGCGCTGACGCGGAAAACGCCTTGGCGTGTTCGATGAGGAGCGCCGCGGCGCGGTCGGACGCCCAAGTCACCCAACCGGGTTCGATCGGGCGCTCGAACCGGTAACTCGAATCGGTGCCGAGCTTCAGGAAGCGCGACGTGCGGCGGACGAGAATGGGGTCGAAGCGCGCCGACTCGAGGACGATGCGCTGGGTCTCGGGCGTGATCTCCGTGGCCTTGCCGCCCATGACGCCGGCGATGGCGATGGGCTTCTTCGCGTCGGCGATCACCAGAATGCGCTCGTCGAGCGCGTACTCGACGTTGTTGATGCCGACCATTTTTTCTCCGCGCTTGGCGCGGCGGACGATGATCTGGCTTCCTTCGATCTTGTCGTAGTCAAACGCATGCAGCGGCTGGCCCGATTCGAACATGACGAAATTGGTGATGTCGACCGCGTTGTTCACGCCTTTCTGCCCCATCCACTCGAGGGGTTTGGCGATCGCGGCCGGCGCCGGGCCGACGCGCACGCCGTCCAGCACGCGGGCGGTGTAGCCCAGGCAGGCGCGGGCGTCCTGGATCTTGATCGTGAGCGCGAGCTTGTTCGAGGCGCGGAACGGGATGCGGGGGATGCGCGGCTTTTTGACCTTTTTCTGCGTGAGCGCGGCGAGCTCGGACGCGAGCCCGAGAACGGACAGGCAGTCGGGACGGTTGGTCGTGATCTCCGCGTGCAGCACGTCCGAACCTTCGACGTGCTCAACGCCTTCGATCATCGTGCCGGTCATCGTGTACAGCTCCGCCAGCTTCTCGGCCTTGAGCGCCACGTCGACGTAATCCTTGAGCCACTTCACGGGCAGCTTCATGCGGAGAACTGCCTCAGGAAACGCAGGTCGTTTTCGTAAAAAAGACGAATGTCGTTCACGCCCCAGCGGCGCATCGCGATACGCTCGACGCCGAAGCCAAAGGCGAACCCGGAATATTTTTCGGGACTGATCTTCACCGCGCGCAGGACGTTCGGATGCACCATGCCGGCGCCGAGGATCTCAAGCCAGCCCTTGTGTCCGCATGAGCGGCAGCCGGAACCCTTGCAGAGTCCGCACGAAACGTCGACTTCCGCGGAGGGTTCGGTGAACGGAAAAAAGTGCGGCCGGAACCGCAGCTTCACGTCGCTGCCGAAAAATTGTTTGGCGAATGCGAGCAGCACGCCCTTCAAGTCCGCGAAGCTCACGCGTTCGTCGACGTAAAGGCCTTCGATCTGATGGAACATGAAGGAATGGGTCGCGTCGGTCGCGTCGGGCCGGTACACGCGGCCGGGAGCGAGAACCTTCACCGGCGGCCGCTCTTTTTCCATGATGCGCGTCTGGACGGTCGACGTCTGGCTGCGCAGAAGCTTGCCGTTCTCGAGATAAAAAGTTGCGAGATCGTCGCGCGAGGAGTGGTCGGCCGGAATATTCAGCGCTTCGAAGTTGTAGTAATCGGTTTCCATCTCGGGGCCCGAAACGATCTCGAACCCGAGACGGTAAAAAATATCGCAGATCTCGTCGACGACCTGGGTGATGGGATGCAGTCCGCCCACAGCCGGAGCGGTTCCGGGAAGCGAAAGGTCTTCGCGCCGCGCGGCGGAAGCGGCCGCGCCGGCGCCGGCCTTGAGCTCGTTCGCACGTGCGTCGAAGAACCCTGCGATTTCGTTTTTGGCGCGGTTGGCTTCGCGGCCGGCCTCGGGCTTTTCGGCCGGGTCGATCTGGCCGAAGAGCGCGGTGAGCTCGGCGAGCGTGCCTTTGCGGCCCAGGAATTTGATGCGCAGCTGCTCCAGCTCCTCGAGCGAGCCTGCGGAAGCGGACTGGGCCTGGGCTTCGGCGATCTGTTGGCGGATTTTTTCGGCGAGTGTCATTTAAAAAGGAAGCCGCCGGAGGTTTGAAGACCGTCCGGCGGCTTGCTTAAGCGTAGACTTCGGCTTAATTGGCCTTGGCGATCTTGACCAGCTCGGAGAACGCGGCCGGGTCGATCTGAGCGATCTCAGAGAGCGACTTGCGGTCGAGTAGAACCTGAGCCGTGAGAAGCCGGTGCATCAGCTGGCTGTACGTGATGCCGTTCTCTTCCGCAGCGGCCGTGATGCGCGAAATCCAGAGGGTCCGGAAATTCCGCTTCTTCAGCCGGCGGTGAACCGCCGAGTACTGCCAGGCGCGATGAACGGTCTCGCGGGCCTGACGATAAAGCTTGCGGCGGCCGCCGACGAAGCCCTTGGCCGCTTTAAGATATTTCTTGTGCCGCTTCTTCGTGGCGGTCACGTTTCTGACTCTAGCCATTTGGGAGCATCCTCCTGATTCGCTTGTCGTCCGCAGGAGAGATCGTTCCCTGTCTGCGCATCTGACGTTTCCGTTTACGCGTCTTCGAGGCGTTCAGGTGGCCCTTGCCGCTCCGTCCGCGCTTCAAACTTCCCGACTTCCTGAGCCGGATCCGGCGTGCGACGCCTTTTCTTGTCTTGAGCATAACTACTACTGGCTCCTCGTTAATGTTTCGGCTGAAGGATCATGATGAGCTGGTTTCGGTCCTTCAAAGGAGCCGACTCAACCGATCCGATGGGCGAAACTTCCTCGGCCAACTTCATCAGCAGCTGTCTGCCGTTTTCGGTGTTGGCCTTTTCCCGTCCGCGGTAGACCATGGTGACTTTCACCTTGTCGCCGCGCTTCAAGAAATTCTCAATATGCTTTTTTTTGAATCCGTAATCGTGGTCGTCAATGTTCGGGTGGAACTTGATTTCCTTGATCTGGATCGTCTTCTGCTTTTTCCGCGCTTCTTTGTCCTTTTTCTCCTGCTCGTACTTGAACTTCGAGAAGTCCATGATGCGGCAGACAGGAGGCTGGGCCGTCGGCGCGATCTCGACCAGGTCGAGCTCCGCTTTGGTGGCGAACACCATCGCTTCCTGCGGAGTCATGATCCCGAGCTGAGCGCCGTTTTCGTCGATCAGCCGGATCTTGAGGGCGCGGATGAACTGGTTGATTCGAATACGCGGTTTGGCGGATGAGGCCGGCGCTGAAGAGCCGCCCATCGGAGGCCGTCCGAATGATGAACCCGGTGTCGAAGGACGCGGACCTGAATTAAAGGAACCTGGAACCGGGCTCAATTCTTAACGCGTTGAATCTGCAAGTTTTCCTACGCCCTCCGTTAGTTGTTTCTTAAAAACTGCAATCCCGGTCCCGCACTTCGGAACCGAGCTTGCTCATAAAATCTGCGACGCTCATCGCGTTCTGATCGCGGGATCCGCGCCGGCGGACGGTGACCGTCCCGGCCTGGACTTCCTTGTCTCCCACGACGAGCGTGTACGGAATCTTTTCTTCATTGGCCTCGCGCACGCGCTTGCCGAGCGTATCGCCCGGCTCGAGGATCACGGGCCTGACGCCAACCGCTTCGAATTTCTTAACAAGCTCCAGCGCATAAGCCGAGTGCGCCTCGGTCACAGGCACCAAGGCCACCTGCACGGGCGCAACCCATAAAGGAAACGCCCCGGCATAATGCTCGACCAGGGTGCCCAGGAAGCGTTCGACGCTTCCCAAAATCGCCCGGTGCAGCATGACGGGACGCTTTTTCTCGCCTCCGGAGGAAACGTATTCGAGTTCGAACTTCTCCGGGAGGGCAAAATCGCACTGTATTGTACTACACTGCCACGCCCTTCCCAAAGCATCTTTAATCCGGAGGTCGATCTTGGGTCCGTAGAAGGCCCCGCCCTCCGGCGCGACCTCGTACTTGAGGCCTTTCTTCTCGAGGGCCCCTTTGAGGGCCGCAGTGGCCTTGGCCCAGATTTCGTCGGTCCCGATCGACTCCTTAGGGCGGGTTGACAGTTCGATCTCATAATCCTTAAACCCAAATGCCCCAAGGACATAGAACACAAAATCGATGACGTTTGCGATCTCATCTTCGAGCTGTTCGGGCAGGCAAAAAATGTGGGCGTCGTCTTGGGTAAAGTTCCGGACGCGGAGTAAGCCGTGCAAAGCGCCGGATTTTTCGTTCCGGCATACGTTACCCAACTCGAAGAACCGGAGCGGAAATTGCCGGAAGCTGCGGGTCTGGGTCTTGTAAATGAGCATGTGGCCGGGGCAATTCATCGGCTTGATGCCGTATTCCTTGCCGTCCTCGGCCTCATGAATGAACATGTTCTCTTTATAGTAGGAGTAATGCCCGGAGGTCTTCCACACATCGCTCTTCAGGATCTGCGGACCGCCGACAAAAAGGTATCCGCGCTTCAAATGCTCTTCGCGGCAGAATTGCTCAACCAGGTAACGGAGTTTCGCGCCTTTGGGGTGATAAAAAACAAGTCCAGGACCGGCTTCTTCCTGGATCGAAAAAAGATCGAGCTCGCGGCCGAGCTTGCGGTGATCGCGCTTCTTGGCCTCTTCGCGCGCCTTTAGATAATCGTCGAGATCCTTCTGGGAAAAAAACGCCGTTCCGTACACGCGCTGCATCATGGGGTTCGTCTCGATGCCGCGCCAGTACGCGCCGGACACGTTGAGGAGCTTCAGCGCCTTGATCTCGCCGGTCGAGTGCACGTGGGGATTTTTGCAGAGGTCGGTGAAATCTCCGTCGACGACGAGCGTCACCTTCTCGTCGGCCGGGAGCCGGTCGATGATGTCGAGTTTGTACGGCTCATTCGCTTTTTTAAAAAAGTCGATCGCTTCCGGCCGCGGCACTTCCTTCTTCACATAAGGATAATTCGCCTTGGTGATCTCGAGCATCTTCTTCTCGATCTTCTCCAGATCCTCATCGGTCAGACGGTGCGAAAGATCGATATCATAAAAAAATCCGTAATCCACGGGAGGTCCCACGCCGAGCTTCGCCTCCGGCCAAAAGCTCTTCACCGCCTGCGCCAACACATGCGCACAGCTGTGCCTTAACTTATCAAGATCTGTATATTGCTCTGCTTCCTTAACCATAAAATCTTTCCTAATCAACCGATCCTGAATCAACCGTCCTGAATCAACCGATCCTGAATCAACCGAGCGCTGCGCAGCAGCGTAAATTAACCCCAAACACTTCTTCCGCTCAAAAGGCGTCAGATGCGAGGCGCGGCGGCGCGAAGCATACCATTCAGTATGCGAGTGCCGCCGCAACGAAGCAGATGACGTCTTTTCAGCGGAAGAATGGTGGGCAATACAGGACTCGAACCTGTGACCTTTTCCATGTCAAGGAAACGCTCTAACCAACTGAGCTAATTGCCCGAAAAATTGAGAAAAATCCGACTCACGACCACGACAAACTCATGCCGGGAGCGGGACTCGAACCCGCAAGAGCCGAAGCCCGTCAGATTTTAAGTCTGAAGCGTATACCAATTCCGCCATCCCGGCAATTTGGAGGCGACGGCCGGAATTGAACCGGCGTAAACGGTTTTGCAGACCGCTGCCTAACCACTTGGCTACGTCGCCGTAAAGGCAAAATAGGGCATCGTAAAGACGGACAATGTATCAGATGGCCCGTTGACGGTCAATCAGGGCTTCAGTCCGCCGAACGATGCTTCGGGCGAGCCTGGCTTTGGAGACGCCGCTCAAGGCCTCGCGCCCACCCTGTCGGTCCAACAAAAGAGTGTCCAACCGCACCGCACCGAAGGGGTTCTTTTTTCCCCCAACCGATTGGGCGGCAATAAGATCCAAGTTTTTTCTCTGCAACTTTTGGGCCGCTTGCTTTTCGAGACCGGAACTTTCGACGGCAAATCCGACGAGGACTTGGCCGGGTTTTTTGCGGCGGCCGAGGTCGGCCAGGATATCGGGATTCGGGATGAGGCGGACCGTGAGTGCGGCTTTGCCGCGTTTGATTTTGGCGGCGACCGGCGCGGCGGGACGGAAGTCGGCCACGGCCGCGGTCATGCACACGGCGTCGGACTGCTTGAATTCTTTGAGCGCGATCCGATGAAGCTCGCGGGCCGTCTCGAACCGGATCACCTGGATCTTCGTCCCTATATTAAGGGGAAGATCGACGGGTCCGGCCGCCAGCGTCACGGCATGGCCGCGCTGCGCAAACGCGCGGGCCAATTCGATTCCGAGCCTTCCGGTCGAACGGTTCGAAATGAACCGGACCGGATCCAGCGGTTCCCGCGTCGGGCCGCAGGTCACGAACACTCGGAGCCGGAACTTCATCGCGCGGGACGCTCGGACAGGGCCTTGAGGATTTCCTGGAGGATGACGGCGTTGGACTGGATATGCCCCATCGCATGATCGGAGCAGACGAGCTTGCCTTCGATCGGCTCGATGAAGCGGACGCCGCGGGATTTGAGAACCTGGATGTTTTCTTGCGTCGCGGGATGCGCGAGCATCCGGTCGTTCATCGCGGGGACCGCGATCACGGGCGACAACGCCGCAAGCAGCGTGCACGCCAGAAGGTCGTCGGTCATGCCGGCGCGCATCCGGGCGAGAATGTCCGCGGAAGCGGGACACACGACGATGAGGTCGGCCGCCTTCGCGAGCTCGATGTGAACGGGCTTCAAATTTCCGTCGACGCGCATGAGGTCGGTCTTCGCTTCCTCGCCGGCCAGCGACTGGATCGTGAGCGGTGTCACGAAGTGGTGCGCGTCGCGCGACAGGACCGGGAGTACGCGCACGCCGGCTTCCTTCAGATCAAGAATGAGATCGCACGCGCGGTACGCGGCGATGGATCCGGTGATCCCGAGAACGACGGTGTGTTTGTAATTTTTGGTCGTCATTTGGATTTTTTGGATTTTACTTTGAGGCGTTCGGCGATGATGATCGCCCGGAGCTCGTCGACGGCTTTGGCGAGATCCAGGTTCAAAACGACGTAATCGTATTTGGACGCTTCGCGCATTTCGCGTTTGGCGATTTTGAGGCGGCGCTGGATTTCTTCCGGCGCGTCTGTGGAACGATTGAGAAGGCGGCGGCGTAATTCTTCCATGGAAGGCGGCATCACGAATACACGGATCGCGTCTTTGAGGTTGCGCTTGACCTGGTCGGCGCCCTGAACGTCGATGAGCAAAAGCACGTCCTTCCCCTGACGGCGGCGGCTTTCCACGAACGCCCGAGGAGTTCCGTAGGACTGTCCAAAAACGGTCGCGTGTTCCAAAAATCCTTTTTCGTGCTTCACGCGCTCGAACGTGTTCGCGTCGATAAAAAAGTAGTCGCGGCCGTCGCGCTCACCGTCGCGCGGAGGGCGCGTCGTCATGGATACGGAGCGCTCGACATCCGGCATCGCGTTCAGGATCTGCCCGGCGAGCGTGGTCTTGCCGCCGCCCGAAGGTGCGGAGATCACGAAGACGTTCCCGATACGTTTGGCCATGCTCACTCCAGGTTCTGCGCTTGTTCGCGGATTTTTTCGATCTCAGTCTTCATCTCGATCACGTCCGACGCGATTGACGCGTCGTTGCACTTGGATCCGGTGGTGTTGGCTTCGCGCACCATTTCCTGCGCGATGAAGTCGATCTTACGCCCGACTTCTCCGCCGGTTTTCAGCGTTCCGCGGAACGCGCCGATGTGGCTGTTCAGCCGCACGAGCTCTTCGGTGACATCCAGACTTTTGGCCGCGGCGTCGGCGGACTTCGCGCGCAGCGCCGATCGGCGGCGGATGCGCACCGACGCTTTTTCGATGATACCGAGCCGCATCGAGAGGTCGCGCGTGAGCTTGCGTCCCTCGAGTTCGCGCGACGCGTTCAGGCGGTCGAGCGCCTGCTTGAGCGCGCGCGAGAGGTCATTCCAGACCTTGTGCCGGTCCGAGACTTTGGCCGTCGGCGTGATCACGTCCGGCATTCGGACGATGTCGCGCAGCGTGATTTTTTCGTGGAGGCCCAGCGCGCGGTTCAGCCGCACGAATACTTTGTGATACTCCCTGGCGAGGTTTTCGTCGACGGTGAGCTGTCCCCTGCGGACCAGCTGGTCGGGCGCGGTGATCGTCAGATGCACCTTGCCGCGTCCGATCGTTTTCTGAGTCACACGGCGGATGTCTTCTTCATGCGACAAAAGGGCATGCGGTAGCCGCGCCGAAAATTCAAAATACCGGTGATTGGTGGATTTGATCTCGATCTGGACGGGACCCTGAGGAATCTCGAACTCCGCCCTTCCGAATCCGGTCATGCTTCTGACGGAAGTCGCCATCGCGGCGGATCTCCCCGTCAGGCCCAAACGGTCGACTTCGTCTTGAGCACCGCTTCCTTGACGGGATAGAGCTTCACTTCCGCGATCTCCTCCGGCTTGAACCAGAGCTTGATCTCGCGCTCGGCGTCCTTGGTGGAGTCGGACGCGTGAATGACGTTCTCGAACACGCCGCGCGTCGTGATGCGGCCGTAGCTGCCGCGGATCGACGTCGGGTCGGCTTCTTCGGGGTTGGTCGCGCCGCACATCTTGCGGACCTTCTCAATCGCGTTCGGCCCGTAGTAGACCATGACCATCACGCGCTTGGTGTGATACGCGCCGGTCATGTACTTGACGAGTTCTTCGAAGAAGGGCTTGTCGGTCAGATGGTGATAGTGCTTCTCGGCCATTTCGCGCGTCATCGTCGTCATTTTGGCGGCGATGATTTTGAGTTTGGTTTCGGAGAGGCGCGTGATGATATTGCCCGTGAGCGACTTTTTGATGCCGTCGGGCTTGATGATCACCATGGTTGCTTCATTTTTTTCGGTCGACATAAATGCTTTGAACCTCTCCTTGGATCCGTCGTATACGGAAGTTTATTTATAACCTATTATTTTAAGCGATTCGTACCAATAATTTCAATAACCGTTATTTATTCGTCGGCAGTCAAAATACCCAGCACCCGGTTCAAATCCTCCTGGGAAAAATACTCGATCACGACCTTGCCCCGCTTCTTCCCCTGCAGAATGCGCACGCGCGTGCCAAAACGGTGCTGAAGCTTCTCTTCAATGCTGGCCAGATGGATGTCCTTCTTCCGGCGGACCGGAGCGGCGGCGCCTGCGCCGAGAATCCGCGCGGCCATTTCCGACTGCCGGACCGAAAGGCCTTTCTTGAGGATCTTGTCGCAGAGCTTGTTCTGTTCTTTTTCGTCCTCGAGCATGAGCAGGCTCTTGGCGTGACCCATGCTGATGAGGTTTTCTTCGAGGTGGCGCTGGATTTTGGCCGGCAGATCCAGGAGGCGCAGCGTGTTGGCGACGGTGGCGCGGTCTTTGGAGACTTTGGCCGAGATCTGCTCCTGCGTCAGGTTGAATTCCTGCGAAAGCCGCTTGTAGGCGCGGGCTTCTTCGATCCGGTTCAACTCTTCGCGCTGAACGTTTTCGATCAGCGAGAGCTCCAAAACGTTTCCGTCGTCGACGTTCTTGATGATCGCGGGAATTTCTTTGAGCCCCAACAGCTTCGCGGCCCGGAACCGGCGCTCGCCGGCAATGATCTCATATTTGGCGCCTTTTGCACGAACCAGGATGGGCTGGATAACGCCCTTTTCCTTTATAGAGGCGGCCAATTCCTTCAGTCGGTTTTCGCTGAAGTAGAGACGCGGCTGAAACGTGGATGCCTCCAGACGATCCAACTCGAGTGTTTGAACCTTTTCCCGTTCCGCAGGAGCCGCCGGAATGAGCGAAGAGAGGCCTCTTCCTAATACACTTTTTTCCATATTAACACTCCTAACTTCTATTATTGCAATATGTTCTGTACTTCGCCCAAGAATTCTTTTGTGAATTCCTCGTATTTTTTGCTTGCGACAGAATCTTTATCGTATCGCATAATCGGTTTGCCGAATCCGGGGGCTTCGCTCATTTTGACCGACCGCGGAATCACCGATTGATAAACTTTTTCGCCAAAATGCTTCCGGACCTCTTGAATGACTTGCTCGGTGAGTTTGGTCCGGCCATCGGCCATCGTCATGAGAATTCCTTCGATATGCAAACTAGGGTTCAAATTATCCCGTACCAGATCGATGGTTTTGACCAGCTGGCCCAAGCCCTCCAGGGCGTAGTACTCACACTGGATCGGAATCAGAACAGAGCCGGCGGCGGTAAGCGCATTGATCGTGAGAATGCCTAGTGACGGCGGACAATCAATAATGCAATAGTCAAATTTGTCAGCCAAAGGAGCAAAAGCCCGTTTTAATCGGCCTTCGCGACCCATTTCGTTCACAAGTTCGATTTCTGCGCCCGTTAGATTGATATTGGAGGGGACGAGCCACAGATTCTCGATCTGCGTCTGAATCATGATCTCTTCTACGGGCTTATGCTGGAGAAGGATGTCGTAAGCAGACTGCTGGATGGTATTTTTGTCGATACCCAAGCCGCTGGTGGCATTTCCTTGTGGATCCAAGTCAACCAGAATGGTCTTTTTACCGGCAAGTCCTAAAAAACTCGCCAGTGTGATGGAGGTTGAGGTCTTTCCAACGCCGCCTTTTTGATTACAAACTGAGACTATTTTCATAGGGTATTTGTTCCACGTGGAACGTTTATGCACCTTGTGTACTAAGTGTGAATTGTGGGAACTATATCAAAAGTTTAAATACAGGTCTAGTAATTTTGTTATCTAGAAGCCGCCGTTGTTCCACGTGGAACAACGCTTTAGCTGGATGAAGAAGAGCGAGAGAGCTTTTCGACGACGATCGATAGAATCGAAATATCGGAAGGGCGGATGCCGGAGATTCTGGAGGCTTGGCCGATAGTTGCAGGACGGATATGAATGAGTTTTTCACGAGATTCACGGCTCATGCTTTGAATCGCAGCATAATCCAACGAGGCGGGGATCTTTTTATTCTCAAGATGATGGGCGCGGCCAATCGCTTTGAGTTCGCGGTCGATATATCCTTCATATTTAACTTCGATGGCCAGCTTAAGGGCTACGTTTTTCGTAATCCCGTCAGGAGCAAGGATACGATAGGCCTCTTCTAAGGGGGTTTCTGGCATTCGGAGGTGCATGAGAAGGCTTTTGCCTTCATATCGGATACCACTTAGCTTGGCTTTGAAAGTCTGAAGGCTCTCTCGGTCGCTCTCAAAGGCCTGGTAATGGGCCTCAGAAATGAGCCCCAGGCGGTGCCCATGAGCCATTAAACGCAGATCGGCATTGTCTTGGCGGAGCAAAAGCCGGTGCTCTGCTCGAGACGTAAACATCCGATAAGGCTCAAGCGTGCCCTTCGTCACCAAATCGTCAATCAAAACACCGATATAAGCTTCGTGTCGCTGAAGAATAAACGGTTCCTCGCCTCGAATCTTAAGCACGGCATTGATGCCGGCCATCAGGCCCTGGCACCCGGCCTCTTCATAGCCGGATGTTCCGTTGATCTGGCCAGCCAAATAAAGACCTTCGACTAATTTGGTCTCCAGAGTCGAATGGAGCTGAGTTGGTTGAACAAAGTCGTATTCCACAGCATATCCAAATCTCATAAGTTCAGCATTTTCAAGGCCTTGTATACTTTGTATCATGCGTATCTGTATATCCTGTGGAAGACTTGTGGATACTCCATTGACGTAAACTTCCTGTGTTTGACGTCCTTCGGGCTCCAAAAAGATCTGATGCCGCTCTTTATCGGCAAATTTGACGACTTTGTCTTCGATCGACGGACAGTAACGCGGTCCGCGGCTTTGGATGCGGCCGGAGTAAAGCGGTGAGCGGTGAATATTTTCTTTGATAATCCGATGTGTTTTTTCATTCGTGAACGTGAGATAGCACGGCAACTGCTCCTGCGTGATCCGATCCGTTCGGAAGCTGAACGGTTCGGGATCCGCGTCACCGGGTTGAGGATCGAGTTTGGAAAAATCGATGGACCGAGCGTTCAATCGACAGGGCGTGCCTGTTTTGAGGCGCAGCACCTCGAATCCGAGTTCCGCGAGACACGCGGACAAACCGACCGACGGCTTGTCGCCGGCGCGGCCGCCGCCGAAAGAAAGTTCTCCGATGTGAATCAATCCGTTCAAAAAAGTTCCGGTCGTAATGATGACGGACTTCGCGTGATACAGCGTGTCGATCGATGTCACGACGCCGGTGATGCGACTACCTTCAACGACGAGGCGTTTGACTTCACCCATTTTGACGTCGAGCCGATCCTGCGACTCGAGAATATTTTTCATCGTCCATTGATAGAGCTTTTTATCGGACTGCGCGCGCGGCGCCCAGACGGCGGGACCTTTTCCCTTGTTCAACATGCGGAATTGAATGCCGGTGAGATCTGTGACGCGGGCCATCTCGCCGCCGAGCGCGTCCATTTCTTTGACGATGTGGCCTTTGGCGAGTCCGCCGATGGCGGGATTGCAGGACATCTGCGCGATGGAGTCGACGTTCATCGTGAGCATGAGCGTCTTTGCGCCCATGCGCGCGGCCGCAAGCGCCGCTTCGCAGCCGGCGTGTCCCGCGCCGACCACGATCACGTCATACGTTCCGAGCAAAATCATCGGAAGTTCCGCGGTTCGGGATTACGCAGCGACGGCGGGAACGGGATTGGTTTTTTTGAGGAAGGCCTGATACCCGGTCATGACCAGCGTGTTCGTAAGCCAGTAGATCACGAGGCCGGACGGCATCTGGTAAAAAATGAATCCGAAAATGATCGGCATCACGGTCATCATGATCTTCTGCTGCTGCGCCATCGCGGGATCCGCGGAGGCCATTGCGCCGGCCGTCATCTTCTGCTGGACCACCATCGCGCCGACCATGATGAGCGGCAGCAGATGGATCGAGTTTCCGATCAGCGGCAGTTCGAACGGCAGCGGAATGCGGTCCGGCGACGCGAGGTCCTTGGCCCAGAGAAATGTGCTGCCGAGCAATTCCGGCGCCTTGGACAAGGCGACGTAAAGTCCCATGAAGATCGGCATCTGCAGCAGCATCGGCAGGCAGCCGCCCATCGGATTCACCTTGTGCTTTTTGTACAACTCCATCGTCGCTTCGTTGAGCTTGGCGGGGTTGTCCTTGTGCTTCTCGCGGAGCTTGAGCGCTTCGGGCTGGACCATCTGCATCCGGCGCATCGACATGAAGCTGGTCTTGGTGAGCGGCATCAGCAGGATGTTCGTGAGAATCGTGAGGAGAATGATCGCGACGCCGTAGTTTTTCACAACGCCCGCCAGCATGTGCAGACCGCCGAGCAGAATCTTCGCGATAAAATCCATTTTGCCGAAGTTGACGATGCGGTCGAGTCCGAACGGCGTCATGTCTTCGACGCGGTTGGGACCGAGGTACCACACAAATCCATCGCGGAGCGTTTCGCCCGGCTGCAGCAGCGTTTCGGAGCGGACGAGATACGAGCCGAAGTCCTTCTTGTCATATGCTTCCACATGCGCCGAAAAAGTTCCGGCCGTCTGCGCGGGTTTGAACAGGCTCGAGAAGTGGCGGTTCTTCATCGACGCGGCGATCACCGGTTCGTTGAGCGTCTTGGGTTTGTCCACGCCGGGACGGCGAATGTGCTGAAGCTTCGCGGCGGTGAGCCAGTTGGCTTCGATGTACTGCTCGTCGATGCTGTTGTGGCTCACCGGATGCGAGCCGGTCAGGATCCGGTAGCGCACGCGGACGGGAGCCTCGGAACGGTTTGTCACTGCGACCGAAAGTCCGTGTCCGTATCCTTCGACCGCGAGGTTCCAGGTTTTTTCGACATGAATTTTTCCGTTGTCTGCTGAAGAGCGTATCGTGCGACCGTCGCGCGTCGTCGTGTAGGTCAGGTCCGAAACGGTTTGAGAATCCGCCAGCAGGTTGTCGATCGAACCGACGCCAGTCCGGCCGGAAGCGGACTTAAGAAAAAGGTATGCGCCGCCGGTATTGTCCGGATAACCGGTGAAGCGCACTTCGGTGAACGTGCCCTGGTTTGCGGAATAGACGAACTCATATCCGGGCGCGGTGACGGAAACCGACTGGTCCGGTTGAACGGAAGATGCGGCCGATCCGGCCGGCATGGGCGTCAGTAAAGCAGGTGCAGTGGTCCCGGTCAGCGCAGACTCGGCCGCATTTTGCACGGCGGCTGTTTTGGGCTTGCCGTATTCCGGATAAAAGTATTCAACCGCTTTGGTGTAGCCGAAAAATACGACGAAAGAAAGAACAATGGCGATGAGGGCGCGCTTTTCCATGAGGAGATTCCTAGCGTTGGGTCTTCCGGGGGGCTGGAACCGGATCAAATCCGAACGAACCCCAGGGATGGCACTTAGTTAATCGACGCAATATCAATAAAGACCCGCCCCAAGACCCGTGCGCTTCAATGGCTTGAGAAGCATAATTCGAACAGGACGGCTCAAATCTACAAACACATAACCTGCTGGGGTTAAACAGGTTAGATAATACGAAAAAAAAGATCTTAAAAATTCGTTTCAATTTATCTTACTTTTTTCGACTAACGGTTTCATAACTGCCAGCACCTCGCCCATTCGGATGGCTTTAGGCGGATCCGATTTAACCGAAAATCGCCACATTTCGGTGAGGGGCGGGTCAAATGCAAGCGCTCGAGCCGCTTCACGGATGAGTCGCCGGACTCGTGAACGCCGAACACTTTTGGCCACGACTTTCTTGGGGATGCTGATCACCCAGGCATGGCGTCCGATCCGGGGGGATCGGTAAAGAACCAGCCAGCCGGATGAGCGCGGCGGCGTCGGACTAAGCAGCGAGCTTATGGCGCCCCTTTTGGCGGCGTTTGGACAGCACTCTGCGCCCATCGGCGGTTTTCATTCTCTTGCGGAAACCCGCTTTGCGCTTGCGCTTGACGTTGGATTTATTGCGAAGGTTGTATTTCATGCTCTTTTATCCTGATTGTAAGGCCGGTTAGAAGCGAGAATTATATCACAATTCCAGGCCGTCGCAAACCAAACGCCGAGCAAGAATCACTATCTTTTTTGTATTTTCTCCGACCGAGGCCCGACCCGGTCGTGTCCTCGTCCGAATGACGACAGTCTAAATAAGTATTATATCTATTAACATGAATCAGATATTATTATTAATTATTTGTTATGGATATTGATTAAATAACTCTAGAGTCCATACTTATATTGGAAATAAAATATATGGTTATTAAAGTCCATAAAAATAAGATTTTGCATATTTCATCCTGGGTGATGAGCTTTGTCTTCATCTTCCACACCTTGGCAGGAGATGCTGGCGTCGCTTGGGCCGACCTATTCCTGGACGATCAGTCACAATCTGGGCTCATTGACTCCACGCTGCGTCCCGATCCAGGCGTGGAAGCCGCTCAAGCGGATGAAGAAGCCGGTATCACACGCTATCCAAGCGGCCGGATCCAGTCCCAAAGAAACGCAGAAACCGGCGCGATCACTTACTTCGAGGATCGATACCCGGGGCGCATCAGCCAGGTGGAATATCCGGACGGAACCATGGAGGTGGTCAAGGCATATGATGCGGTCACGAACGAAGCCAAAACGGTCGAGCGCTACGATGCGGATGGCGCTCTGCTTCACCGTATCGACTATGAATACACGTCCGTGAACGGGACGGTTCAAGTCGCGGCATCGGTGCGCGGACCATCGGGCACGACGCCTTATTCGCTGACCTATGTCAAAGATGAGAACAATGTCGTATCAATGAAAAAACTGGAGGTGTTCGGCGCATCCGGACCCGGGGCGGATTTGGCGAGTCTCATGAATGCTACCGATCATCAGAACTCGCCGCTTCCTGGAGGCTGGTCTGCAGTGACAAATGGTTACTTCGTTCCGGATAAAATTTCTTTTGAGATTCTGCCGGACGATACGGTGGATCTCGTTTATTCCCGCGGGCCCCTCGTGCCGGTCGAAACGCGAAACAGCTGGAATGCCGCCGCCAGCACGTTCACGACCAGCTTCGACCTCGAGATCAGCGGCCGCCCGGACCTTGGCCTCATAACGACCGATTGGTCGATCGCACTGACGTCTTCGGGAAGCGTTTATTTGCCTTTTTTGCTTAAGACGATCACCACGGACTTTGTCATGGACTTCGGTTTTAACGGCGGTATGGGCAAAGCCCATGAAGTGGGTCTTCTCAACTACGATCAGCGAGGATTGATCACGGAGACGACCAACGCTCAGCTCCTCTACGACGCAGACGGTAAGCTGCTCGCGGAGAGCGGGCAGCGGCTCACTTACGGTTACTCGACCTATCAGCCGAACGACCAGCCGCAGATTCTTCTGACCAGCGTCACGCGCCTCGACCTTGCGGGTCCTTCCCAACAAACTGTCAGCCGGGAATTCGTCCAGGTCGGAAATGATCTGCGTGTATCCGAGATCCACCATGCGGACGGACGGACGGTCCTGTATGACTCTTTGGGCCGCGTCTCCGAAATGCGCTTCGCCGATGGGGCCATCGAAAAAATCTTGCTCTACGAGGGAGATTCCTCCCGGATCCTCGCAGCCGAACGCCGCAACGCCCGGGGCGTCGTCACCCACAGACTCGGTTACATTTACTCCACGGTCCAGGGGGTCGAATACACCACCGTGAATGTCCAGGGGCCCGATGCGACCACCGGCTATAGTTTTACCTACTTCCAGAATTCCTCCGGCTCCACGCAGCTGGCCAGGTTCGATCTCACAACCCGGCCGGAAGGGTTTAAGGATTTTTATCTGGGCTATTCCAGCCCTTCTGCTGGCGCCGAACTCAGTCCTGAATCCGGTTTGTATCAAAGATTTGGCTGGGACCTGTTCGGCGGCGGATCTGACACCGTTTTTGCGGGCAGCACGAGCCTTTCGCTCAACGCCGACGGATCCGCAAATGGCACCGGCGGCTCCGGACAAATCCCCCTGACCGTGTCGTGGGATCCTGGGACCTCGACCGTCACGGCCCATCAGAACGCAAAGGTCCTCGGCACGGACTTCTCCGCGGACTGGTCCATCCATTTCACCTCCACCGCGGATTCTTTGATGCCTTTTCGGATCGATGCGGTGAGCGCCTCCGCTTCCAACGCCGACGGCAGCCGGCAGGGCGGTGTCGTTTATCAATACGATCCCGACGGATTGCTGACGAAAAAGGTGGTCTCCTCCAAGGACGTGCCGAACGGCCAAAGAGAGACAACCACCGACTACACGTATACGACTTATGAGCTGTCGGGTCGGTCCATCGTTGTTCTGACCGGATCTGCGCGGCATTATTTGCAAAAGGCCCCGTCCTCCGGAGGGACCGATTACACCGAGTCGACCGGCGCTTCGAGAGAATTCGAAGTGATGGGCAACTATCTCGTCACTTCAAAGTTCAGCAGCAGTGAATACATGAGTCCGACCGGTGATTTTTACCATCAATACGACGCTTTGTATGACTACGAGACCATCGACGGAAAGCCCTATCTCACATCCAGCGCGTATGCGGGAGACGGCCGCGTCCCCGGTCCGACCGCCTTTTTTATCTATACCCCCGAGTCGAGAAGTCTGCCCTTCACACAAAATGGCCGCTATGACTATGCGTATGGGGTCGTGAACGGCGAAGTCAAACTTCTGGAGCAAAAGGAACACTTCGAGCTCTTGTCCCAAAACGGCAACCTGCTCGTGAACGACACGACGACGACCAGCCAGTACGGTGTCGTCGGCGGCCAAACGGTCCTCCTTGCGTCCACGATGACCCAACGCGCGGAAGTTTCCAAGGACGGCATCAAGCTCAGCAGCTATGTCGTGGACAACCCGAGGGTCAGCCGATACGCAGTGATCGACGGAAAAACGACCCAGATCATGAGCCGGAACGCCTATCGTCGCGTCATCACCAACTTGCTGACCTCGGAAGTTTACACAGAGGACAGCATGCGCATGAATGTCCTGAACCGGACCCGGGGCGTGATGCTCGAGAAGCTGGTCTACACCAGCAACAGTCAGGACATCACGAGGATCGCTCCGGATTTTGACTCCACGCTTGCCGGTCTTCAGCAGGACTACCCGGAACTGTTCCAGTCGCTGGAACCCGGGTCGTGGGGATACCTTCCTCCCACTGATATAAAAGAATACGACGCCGGCACAGGCAAGCTCGTCAAGATCACCTACGAAAATGGAGACGTTCGGGAGTTCGATCCGGACGGGTTGGTGAAAAGCTTTTATGAGGCCGCCACCGGCAACAGGACCGAATACATGCCGGACACGCTGAACCGTCCGGCCAGGATCATTTATGCCGACGGCGCAGAAGACCGGATCACCGGATATTTCGGAGACACCTCGCAGGTCCAGTCGGTCGAGCGATATGACCGGGAGAAGGTCCTGACACACACGCTGACTTACGCCTACGAAACCCTGGACGGCGTCGAATGGACGCATCTCTCCGTCGCCGGCCTCACCTCCATGAGCTACCGGATGAGTTACACCAAAAATCCGGACGGGACCGTGGATCTGAAAAAATTCTCCATGGGACTCGATAAGACCCCGCCCGCGGACGATCCGACCGACGTTTACGGCTCGGCCCGGAACGAGAGTTCGGAGTGGGCCTCCGCCTTGGACAGCATTTTTTCAGTTTGGGACATGAAATATGGCCGCCCCATCGGCTTTGGAGCGGCGCAGATCTCGTTCGATTTGACGGACCCGCAGGCCGTGTCGGCTGATTTTAGCACCAACCGCCAGGACGGCCCGATTCCGCAGACCCGGTCTGCGGCTTGGGATCCGCAGGCACTGGTTCTTAGCGCCAATGTGGACGCGCCGATCGCTTCGGATGGCTACTTTTCCAATCCTTATAATCTGGACTGGTCGATCGGGATCGAAAAAGGCCGGAGCGGGTCGTTTTTGCCGTTCGAGGTCCGCTCCGTCCACTTCGTGAAACAGGACAAGGTTTATTGGGGATATGTCGGGCTAGAGACGCGGGATTATGATCAAACTTCTTCGCAGACCATCACGTTCGACCATCGTGGTCTGGCAACCCGGATCGACGGAATGAGCATGTACGTGTATCCGGGAGGCGACACGGTCCAGAAGCGCGAGTCTTCCGTGCTTCTGGATTATCAAACGTTCGATCTCGGCGGCCGGTCGGTTGTCCGGCGCACGCGGACCCGTTACACGCGGAACGACGCGCGGCCGTTCGGGGTCAATTACGATTACCGAACGGAATCGAATTACGAATATCAGAGATACGGGGGTGATTACAAGTCGAGCCATCAGACCATTCAGAACTTCGAGGGCGAGCACGGAACCGTGTTGACGTCTCCGGGTGTCGAGCACTATTACCGGGATTATTCGGCTATCAACGGCACCCTTTACGAGATCTCGACCCGCTCGATCTCAGCCGACGGAACGTCCATCACGAAGACGTCCACGGACTACGTCCTCGTCGGGGGACAGCCGATGACGGCCCGGGCCACGACCCACACAACCTCCATCAATGGGACCAGGATCAAGAACGAGGCTCTGGACAGAATCCTGAGCTACGTCGAGCTCGACGGCAGGGTCATTCAAAGCGAGCTGCATCAAACCCTGACGCGGGTCGAAATACGCCAAGGAAAACTGTACTCGGAAGCCGTCGAGGAGATCATCAGCCAGAACCGGTATGCGCTGCTGCTCGGCATTCCAAGGGCGATCGTGACGCGGCAGATCCGGCAATCCCAAATCTCGTATCACGCAGAGGGGTATACCAATAAGACCTACAATGCATCGACGATTCTGCGCGGGTTGGGGGAGAACGACGTCCTCCTGTCCGGTCTTCAAGACCTCAAATTGAATGAGGCCGGCGTCTGGCAGACTTCCAAAACGGGGGCTTACGACACGCTCTTGGCCGCGCATCCCGAATTGGCTGCGATCATGGCGGAATTCGTTCCGATGACTCCCCGCCGCAAACCGTCGAATTTGGGCAATGAATTCGATTCAGACGATCGCCTCTTCCAGTCGAACTTCACGAACGGCGATCGCGTGAGGTTCAACGCCGACGGCTGGATCATCGGGTCATTTGACGTGCCTTCAGAACTTCCGGAATTTGTTCGCGAGCCCGATGCGGCCGCCGCCAAGTCTTCGGCGAATACTCTTTTCCTGCGAAGGACTTCTTTGCCGGACAACGACCTCGGCCCCAAACTCAAAAAATCCAAGCGGTCCGGTCGGAAGGGGCTTGGGAACTTCGTTGATCCGGAAAAGACCCAAGGCTTGCCGGATACGGGTGCCCTGGCGGATAAATCCCGCAGGGCTCGTTCCAAAGCATCTGCGCTTTTTGCCGAAACGGCCGCGGACTGCCGCGTCGAAGTATGCCGCGAGACCTTGGATTCGTCTTTGGCCCCGCTTCCGGAGGAGGACGATCCTTTCCGGCGGTCAGGGGCGAACGGAATGAGCGGTCTTCCGGACGGTCGAGCCAGGGTCTTTCAGCGTGCGCTCACCGATCCTGAGCTCGCGGTTTTGGGAGAGTCTTCTCGCACAACGCTCACGGAATCTATCACCGCGACAGGAAGGTCCGGCCTCAAACTGCTTCAACAGTTGTTCAGTCTGCTGGAGGGGCGGACGGCCTCACTGGGCTCCTGGATCGGCCGCAATCCGGCCGCCGCGCCCAAGGAATTCGAAGAGACCCTCCAAAATTCCCTTTTGCTCGTGAGAAGCCTCCGCTCGATACATATGGCCACAAAGGGAAATCCATCGGTCGGATCCAGTTTATTGGGCGGGGTCGAGGGAATCGCGGTCGGCGGCCTTCCTTATATACCGATGTTATGCGGAATGATCGCCAGTCAGGTCGTTTTAAATAACGGACCGGGCGCGATCGACACGGTCGGAGAGATCCTCCTTGTCCGATTTGTGGAGTCGCTTCTCGGTAAACCGGGGAATCGCGGTTGGAACCGGTATTTTGAATCCATCGGCGCACATCGTTCGGGTCCGCTCCAAGCCCCTCCTGCCATTTTCGGTCAGATCCTCTCCGACAACTAAAACCTGCTCCTATTGCTGGACGGGAACTCCCTTGCTATAATGCTGAATCTTTAGGGTCGGGAAGTTTGAGACGAAGGCTGTGTAAAAGGCCTTGTCTTAGGTTTCATTCCGTGTCTCTTTGGCCTATAATTGTGGATAACTTTTGTTATTTAACCCTATTGTTTTCAATAGGTTGTATTTTATATCCACCGCATTATTGAGGATGTTCACAATCTGTGGATAATTTGAACATTCTATCGCCTCAGGACGTCTGGGCGAAGGTGATGGAATACCTGGAACGCGAACTTTCGGCCGTTTCGATCGACCGATGGTTCCGGAACCTCACCCCTTCCGAAGTCTCCGATCAAACGCTTACCGTCGACGTTCCGGACGAATTTTTTAAAAATTGGATCGAAGAGCACTACCTTGAATTGATTTATCAGGGGCTCAAGAGTTCCGGTTCGCCCGTTTCGCAGTTCAAACTCAAAGTCGTTCCGCGTAAAATCACCGACACGCCGGCTCCCAGCGCATCGCCCGATCGCTTTTCGTCCGAACAGCCGCGGCCTGACCGACCCACGCTCAATTCGCAGTGCACGTTCGAAGAATTCGTCGTCGGGCCGTCGAACCGTTTCGCGCACGCGGCATGCCTCGCCGTCGCGGACCGCCCGGCCAAAGCGTACAACCCACTGTTCATCCACGGCCCCGTGGGCCTGGGCAAAACCCATCTCATGCAGGCCATCGGACACGAAGTGCTGCGCCGCAATCCGAACGCGAGCGTTCTCTATATTACGAGCGAAAAGTTCACCAACCAGCTCATCAACGCGATTCAGAACCAGACGACGCTCAAGTTCCGCGAAAAATACCGCACGGTCGACGTGCTGCTCATCGACGACATCCACTTTATCGCCGGCAAAGAAGCGACGCAGGAAGAGTTCTTCCATACGTTCAACGCTCTGCACGACAGCCACAAGCAGATCATCGTTTCGAGCGACCGGCCGCCCAAGGAAATCATCAATCTCGAAGAGCGCCTCATCTCCCGTTTTGAGTGGGGTCTCGTCACGGACATCCAGAAACCGGACTTCGAGACGCGGGCGGCCATCCTGCGTAAAAAAGCCCTGCGCCACAACATTCCCGTTCCGGATCCGGTCACGAACTTCATCGCTGAGATTGTTCACTCCAACATCCGCGAGCTTGAAGGCGCGCTCATGCGGGTGGTCGCCTACGCGGAACTCACGACGATGCCGGTCACACTCGAACTTGCCCAGGAAGTCCTGAAGCGTGTGGCGCAGGAGAGCGAAAAAAAGATCACGCTTGAATACATTCAAAAGAAGGTGAGCGACTACTTCTCAATCCGAATCAATGAGCTCATGGCCAAGCGCCGTAGTAAAAATATCGTTTTACCGCGCCAGATCGCAATGTACCTTTCGAGAGAATTAACAAATCATTCGCTTCCCGAGATCGGACAGTCGTTCGGCGGAAAGGACCACACCACAGTCATGCATGCGTGTGAAAAGATCCGGACAGGTCTCGAAAAAGACATGAGCCTTAAAGAAATGGTAAATCGCATTCGTCAGACCATTTCCAACTAGAGTTGTACACAGTTTTTGATTCAGGTAATGTGTTTGAATGAAACGAGTTGTGACAATATCGCGCTAATCACAGCGACTACGGCTATGACTACTTTTTCTTTAGCGCTAAAAAACTAATAATAATAGAGAGTGTGAATAATGAGGATAAGTGTACAAAAAGAAGATTTGGTTAGAGGAATTCAAACGGTACAAAATGCCGTGAGCGTTCGGGGTTCCCTGCCTATCCTCGCAAATATTTTATTGGAAACAAAAGACAACCAACTTTGTTTAACTGCGACTGATTTGGATATTGCCATTTCCTGTTTTATCCCCGCGGAGATACAGGAGAAGGGTGCAATCACGGTTCCTGCAAAGCGTTTTGGTGACGTTATTAAAGAGTTGTGGTCGGACGACGCAATCAAACTTCAAGTGGTCAAGGGGAACACGGTTCAAATCGAAACCAAAAAAACGAATTACAAAATTCCAGGTTTGGCCAAAGACGACTTTCCTCAAATTCCGTTTTTCACAGGTGAAAAAAACGCGATCATTCTTCCTCAGCGCACACTGAATGAAATGTTGAAGATGACGCAGTTTGCGATGAGCCGGGACGAGGCGCGTTACGTTTTAAACGGAACTTTATTTTCTTTTAACGGAAAAACAGCCCGGTTGGTCGCGACGGACGGACGGCGCCTGGCGATGATTGAGCGTGAGATGGAAAAACCCTCCCCAATCAAAAAGAATGTGATCATCCCCACCAAAACGATTCACGAACTTTCTCGGAATCTCCAGGAAGCGGGAGAAGTGAATATTTTATTCAAAGAGAATCAAATTCAATTCCAGATCAATCAAACCTACATCACCAGCCGTCTAATCGAAGGGGAATTCCCGAATTATGAACAAGTCATCCCCCAAAAGACCAAAGAGCAGTTGATCCTCAGCACCAAGGATTTTCTTTCGGCCACGCGCCGGGCGAGTATTTTTACAAATCAGGAATCCCAATCCATTAAAATCAGCCTCGATAAAAACCGGATGGTGATTTCCAAAAATACGCCGGAAGTCGGTGAAGCGTATGAGGAGATTGAAACGGATTATAAAGGCGGCGGTCTGGTGATCGGGTTCAACCCCAATTACCTTATCGACGTCCTTAAGACGATTCCGGATGAAAAAGTAAAATTCGAACTCATTGATCCTGAAAAACCCGGAATGATCCGGGCCGAAAACAATTACACCTACATCGTCCTGCCGATGCAGCTGTCGTGACGAAAAGGCAGACACTTCCCACTTCATCCGTCGGGGATTTGGTGAAGGATTTGATGACCGCGATCGAAAGTTCGCAGGTCGTATCTGAGGAAAAGTTGTTATTAGCGTGGATAGAAGCGGTGGGGGAAGCGGGCTTTAAGAACGCCAAACCCTATTCGCTGAGCAAAGGTGTGTTGAATGTGACGGTGAAGAATCCGTCCTGGTCGCAGGAACTCACGCTGAAAAAACGCTGGGTGATCAAAAAACTTCAAGTGGCTTTAGGTAAAGATCAGATTCACGACATCCGGTTCAAAACCGGTCAAATCTAAACAGGAAAAACGATGGCCAACACCAAAACCAAAGACGAAGAAGTGAAGAAGAATAAGGGCGAAGCCCACCATTACGACGCCGGCAAAATTCAAGTGCTCGAGGGCGTTGAAGCCGTCCGGAAGCGCCCGGCGATGTACATCGGCGACATTTACGCGCGCGGCCTTCATCACCTCATCTATGAAGTCGTCGACAACTCGGTCGACGAAGCGCTCGCCGGCCATTGTGACAAGATTGAGGTGGTGCTCATGGCCAACGGCGCGGTCAGCGTCACCGACAACGGCCGCGGCATTCCGGTCGAAATGCACGCCAAGATGAAAAAACCCGCCGTCGAAGTTGTTATGACGACGCTGCACGCGGGCGGTAAGTTTGACGATACGTCCTACAAGGTCTCTGGCGGTCTCCACGGCGTCGGTGTGAGCTGCGTCAACGCCCTGTCGACCTGGCTGGAAGTCGAAGTCAGCCGCGATTCCAAGGTGTATCACCAGCGTTACGAGGAAGGCGTCACCAAGACCAAGCTCGCCGTGATCGGCAAGTCCAAGGCCACCGGAACCAAGGTGACCTTCAAGGCTGATGACACCATCTTCAAGGTTCCGATCGAATACAAGTACGAAACGGTCCGCGCGCGCCTGCGCGAACTCGCCTTCCTTAATAAAGGGCTGGAGATTGTTCTTAAGGACGAGAAGCACGAAAAAGAAGAAGCGTTTAAATTCAACGGCGGTATCGTCGAGTTCGTCCAGGACTTGAACAAGAATAAACAGGCCGTCCACAACAAGGTCGTTTACTTTGAGCGCGCAAAGGACAACATTCAAGTCGAACTGGCGTTTCAGTATAACGACTCTTACAACGAGACCATTCTCTCGTTCGTGAACAACATCAACACGGTCGAAGGCGGAACCCACGTTTCCGGATTCAAGTCCGCGCTCACCCGCGTCTGCGTCAAGTACTCCAAAGAAAACAAGCTCGTGAAGGACGACATGACGCTGCAGGGTGAAGATATCCGCGAAGGTCTCACCGCCGTCATCTGTGCGAAGCTGCATGCGCCGCAATTTGAAGGGCAGACCAAAACCAAGCTCGGCAACAGCGAAGTTGAAGGGCTGGTCGAGTCCGTCGTCTCCGAAGGTTTGACCCGGTTCTTCGAAGAGAACAAGCCCGTCGCGAACAAGATCCTGGAAAAGGCCGTCCTTGCCGCCCAGGCACGTCTGGCCGCGCGCAAAGCCCGAGACCTTACGCGCCGCAAGGGTGCGCTCGAGTCCGGGTCGCTTCCCGGCAAACTCGCCGACTGTCAGGAAACCGACGCCGCGCTCTGCGAACTGTATCTCGTCGAAGGTGATTCGGCAGGTGGTTCGGCCAAACAGGGACGCGACCGCCGTTATCAGGCCATCCTGCCGCTCAAGGGCAAAATCCTGAACGTCGAGAAGACCCATCTGCACAAGGCCCTTTCCAACAACGAAATCGGCACCATCATCAACGCGATCGGCGCCGGCATCGGGGACGAAGGCTTCAATCTGGAAAAGCTCCGTTACAACAAGATCATCCTCATGTGCGACGCGGACGTCGACGGCAGTCATATCCGGACGCTCATCCTGACGCTCATGTACCGCCACATGCGGCCCCTGGTCGAGAACGGCCACGTTTACATCGCCCAGCCGCCGCTCTTCAAAATCAAGCGCGGATCCAAGGAAGAGTATGTCGACAACGAAAAGCAGATGGAAAAGATCCTCCTGCGCATCGGAGCCGACGGAATCGCTCTTCACGCTATTCACAAGAAATCCAAGATCGAGGGCAAGGAGTTCATGGACCTCCTGGCTCTATTGGTCGAGCTGGACCGGCTGGCGACCTCTATTGAGGGTCGTGGAGTACCCTTCCAAAAATACCTCTCTCAAGCCGATAAAAGTGGTAAACACCTCCCTAAATACAGTATCCGAGTGGAGGGCCAAGCCCATTTTCTGTTTAACGATGAGGAATTGACGGCCGAGGTCAAGAAATACGAGAAGGCCAAGGGGATCACCGCTTCCAGCGGCGACAAGCCCATCGATTCGGTCCACTCTCAAATGGACGTGGTCAAGTTCTACGAAGGGCCTGAAGTCGAGGCGATCATCGGCAAGCTCATCAAAATGGGCTACGAACCCGACCAGATCGTGACGAAGGAAGAGGAGACGCTCGAAGAGGCGTACGTGCCCCGCGAAGCGCGGGCTAAAGCCAAGGCGCAGTCCAAACAGGGCCGGAAGAAAAAGAGCGAAGAAAAGTCCATGCCCTTCAAGACGGTCGCGGACAAGGAAGAGACGTCCCATGAGAGTCTGTTGGACGTGCTGACCTTCGTTCGCGAAGAAGCCAAGCGCGGCCTCCACATCCAGCGTTACAAAGGTCTCGGAGAAATGAACCCCGAGCAGCTTTGGGAAACGACGATGAACCCGGAGACGCGGACGCTGCTCAAGGTCGCCGCCGAAGACGCGGGCAAGGCCGACGAGACGTTTACGATTCTGATGGGAGACGAAGTCGCGCCCCGGAAGAACTTCATCCAGGAATACGCCCGCGAAGTGAAGAACCTCGACATTTAAAGGACTAAAGAAAAACACCATGGCAAAACAAGACGACAAGAAAAATCTGGCGAACTTCGCGGCCGAGCAGAAGATCGTCCCCGTTCAGATCGAGGACGAGCTGAAGACTTCGTACCTCAATTACGCGATGTCCGTCATCGTCGGCCGGGCGCTCCCCGACGTGCGCGACGGACTCAAGCCCGTGCATCGCCGCATTCTGTACGCGATGAAGGAGCTGGGTCTCGAGTATCCCAAGACCTACAAGAAGAGCGCCCGTATCGTCGGTGAAGTGCTCGGTAAATACCATCCGCACGGCGACTCGGCTGTGTACGAAGCGCTCGTGCGCATGGTGCAGGACTTCTCGCTGCGCTATCCGCTCGTGGACGGTCAGGGCAACTTCGGTTCGGTCGACGGCGATTCCGCGGCCGCCATGCGTTACACCGAAGCGCGTCTGGCGTCCATTTCCTCGTCCCTGCTCTCGGACATCGACCGCGACACGGTCGACTTCGCTCCGAACTTCGATGAAACGCTCGAAGAGCCCAAGCTCCTGCCGGCGACGCTCCCGAACCTGATCTGCAACGGCTCGGGCGGCATCGCGGTCGGTATGGCGACCAACATTCCTCCGCACAACCTGAACGAAGTGTCCGAAGCCATTCTGCACCTGATCGACAATCCGGGCGCGTCGGTGAAGGACCTCTGCAAATTCGTGAAGGGTCCGGACTTCCCGACAGGGGCCTCGATCATCGGCACCGCGGGCATCAAGTCCGCCTACGAGACGGGCCGCGGCTCGATCGTAATCCGCGCCAAGACCTCGATCGAAGAGGTGAAGGGCGGCCGCGAACAGATCGTTGTCACCGAGATCCCGTATCAGGTCAACAAGGCCTCGCTCATCGAATCGATCGCCGACCTCGTGCAGGCCAAGAAGGTCGAGGGCATCGCCGACATCCGCGACGAGTCCGACCGCTCCGGCATGCGCGTCGTCATCATTCTGAAGCGCGACGCCGCCGCCCAGGTCATCCTGAACCAGCTCTTCAAGCACACGCAGCTGCAGCAGTCGTTCGGCATCATCATGCTCGCGATTGCGGACGGCCGCCCGAAGACGCTCACCTTGAAGGAGATCCTGGAGTACTACATCCGCCACCGCAAGGAAGTGATCATCCGCCGTTCGCGTTTCGAGCTCGAAAAAGCCCGGGACCGCGCCCACATCCTCGAGGGCCTTCTCGTCGCCGTCGCGAACATCGACAAGATCATCAAGACCATCCGCGAAGCGAAGAACCCGGCGGAAGCCAAGGCGAACCTCATGGAACGCTTTGACCTCTCCGACCGCCAGTCGCAGGCCATTCTCGAGCTTCAGCTCCAGAAGCTGACGCAGCTCGAGCGCTACAAGATCGACGAGGAGTACAAGCAGATCCTTTCCCGTATCAAGGAACTCGAAGAGATCCTGAAGAGCGAGAAGAAGGTCCTCGAAATCATCAAGACCGAGCTCAAAGCCCTGGTCGAGAAGTTCGGCGACAAGCGCCGCACCGAGATTCAGCGCGACGAGTCCTCGCTCGAGATGGACATCGAAGACCTGGTTGCCGACGAAGACATGGTCGTGACGATTTCCCAGGAAGGGTACGTGAAGCGTTCGCCGCTGGCGAGCTACCGCAAGCAGCGCCGCGGCGGTGTGGGCGTCACCAACGCCACGCACGAGGAGGACTTCATCGAACACCTCTTTGTGGCCTCGACACACGACCACGTGCTGCTGTTCACCAATAAAGGAAAGGTGTACTCGATCCGCGTGCACGAGCTGCCGCAGGCCAACCGCACGGCCAAGGGCAAGTTCATCAAGAACTTCGTGAATCTGAACCAGGGCGAAAAAATCAGCTCCATCGTTCCGATCCGCAAGTTCGAGCCGAACAAATACCTCGTCATGATGACCGCGATGGGCGTCACGAAGCGCTGCGAGCTCGGCGACTTTGACGACATCCGCAAGACCGGCATCATCGCGATCAACCTGCACAAGGAAGACGAATTGATCAGCGTGCGCCTCACGGGCGGCAATTCGAACGTCTTTGCCGCGACCAAGCTCGGCAAGGCCATCCACTTCCCCGAAACGGACGTGCGCTCGATGGGCCGCGCCGCCGCGGGAGTGAGGGGCATGACGCTCGAGAAGAACGACGAGATCGTCGGCATGGAAGCGGTCGACAAGAACGACTACCTGCTGACCGTGACCGAGCACGGCTTCGCCAAGCGGTCCAAGGCGGACGAGTACCGCCTGCAGTCGCGCGGCGGCAAGGGCATCACGAACCTCAAGGTCACCGAGCGCAACGGCAAGGCCATCGGCATGCGCGCCGTCTCGGACCATGACGACCTCATGGTGATGTCGACCGGCGGAATGATCGTCCGGGTCGGCGTGAAGGACCTTCGCGCCACGGGACGCGTCGCTCAGGGCGTCAAAGTCATCAACTTGAAAGGCGGAGACAAAGTTGCTACCATGACGTGCGTCGAAGCCGAGGATGCCGAGGGGACCGCCCCTCCGTCCGAGGGCGCCGCCGAGTAAAACTCTCTTCTTTTGACCCCATCGTCTAGCCTGGTCTAGGACATTACCCTTTCACGGTAGTAACACGGGTTCGAATCCCGTTGGGGTCGCCACATTCATCGCGATGAGATTCCTTCTTCGAATCCTGCGACCTTCGCCTGATTCCCACCTGATCGGAGACCGGCAGCGGAAGCTGCTGGCTTGGCTGATGGCTGCGGCCGTCCTTGTGGGAGCCGTCGGTCTCGGCCGTTATTTTTATGCGCAGTTTGAAGCGGCGCAGCAGGAAAAAGCGCTCCTTCGGGCGCGGGCCGTCGCTTGGCTCCAGCTTCGGGACCGGATCCGGGAAGAGCTTCTCGCGTTCCACGGAAAGTCCGGCGTCATCGTCCGGGATCTCAAAACCGGGTGGGAGCTTTCGCACAACCGTTCTAAGCCCTTTGCGTCAGCCAGTCTCGCCAAGCTCCCCATCATGGTCGCGCTGCTGCAGGCCGCGGAAGCCGGCCAGTTCAGCCTGGACCAGGAAATCACCCTCAAGTCCTCGGACAAGCTCGAAGGCTCCGGCGATCTGAAAAGCATGCCCTCCGGCGCGTCGTTCGGCATCGGCAAGCTCATCACGCTGATGATCGCCGACAGCGACAACACCGCCACCGAGATGTTGACCAAGTTCATGGGCCAGGACACGCTGAACGCGGCGTTTGAGCGCTATGGTCTGGAAGTGACCCGTCTGAACCGGCATGTCGCCGATTACGTCGCACGCGACCGGAGGGATATCGAGAATTACACGACCGCCGAGGAAATGGCGTCGCTGCTCGATCAGATTTATCACCGCAAACTTGTCAGCCGCAATGTGTCGGACCAGTGCATCACGACACTTAAGCTCTCTCGCACGAACGACCGCATCCCACGCTACCTGCCTCCGGAATTATCCGTTGCGCACAAAACGGGGCTCGAAAACGGCGTGTGCCATGACGCCGGAATTCTCTTTTCTCCGGAGGGGGATTTGATCGTGGTCGTCCTCACCAACCACAATGACGCGACGCACGGCCGCGCCAAAGAACTCATCGGCCGTGTGGCGCGGCTGTCTTACGAATATCTGGGCAGCTGGAAACCCGCGGAAACATCCGCGGGTTAGCCACGCCTACTTTTTCTTCTTTTTCTTGACGGGAGCGGCCTGCTTTTTATCGGCAGGTGCGGGGGCGGGAGACGCGGGCTTCGGCGCGGGCGGAGGAACTGCCTGGCGGTTGCCGGCGGCCTTGCGCTGGGCGAAGCATTCCTTGCAATACACGGAGCGGCCTTCGGAAGGGCGGAACGGCACCTCGCACGGAACCTTGCAGTCCGCGCAGATGGCCTCGAACATCGGCCGCTCGCGGCGCGGAAATTCTTTGGGCGCGTGGTTCTGAACGGCCCGGGGCGCCTGCGACGGCGCGGAGCCCTGGGGCCGGGACGCGGTCTGGGCGATCACCACCTCCATTTTGGATTCGAGGCTCACCAGACGGTCCAGCAGCTTGCCCATCAACCCCTCGAGATAGGGGTCGATGGCGGGCGCGGCGGACTTGGACTTTGATTGGGTCTTGGAAGCTTTTTTCATGACACTCCTTCGTGGGTGAGCAGCCGGATCTTGGTTTGAATTCCCCCGGAATACCCTCCGATCGAACCGTCGTTCGAAATGACGCGGTGGCAGGGGACGATGACGCAAAGCGGGTTCCGGCCGTTGGCGCTGCCGACCGCGCGGACGGCCTTCGGGTTGCGGATACGCCGGGCGATGTCGCGGTACGAACAGGTGCGGCCGTACGGAATCTTTGAGAGTGCCGACCAGACGGATTTTTGGAATTCGGTTCCGGCCGCATCGAGCGGGACGGTGAACTTCCTGAGTTTGCCGGAAAAATATGCGTCGAGTTCACGCGCGGCGCGGGCAAGAATGCGGACTTCGGGCGCGGGGCCGGCGAGAGTCTTGAGCAGCGGGGCTTTTTGCTTCGCAAAAAAGACGCCGGTCAGGCCTTTGGGCGAAGCGGTGAGGTGGAGCGCGCCGATCTTCGAGGTCATTTTCCACTGGACCGTCTGCATGATTTTCTCCCGAATTTGGGTATCATGTTAGCATGAAAACCATCTCCTCCCGAATCGCCGGATTCAAGCAGCGTCTCCTGAGTCTGAACGACGGAGAACCGCTGAGCGGCCTCTCGCTGGCAATCATCGTCGCGCTCGACATCTTCGTTTTTTCCATTCTCATGTCCGGACTCGGCAGCCACACCGCCCAGCTCACGTCGCCCGAAGAATACATCCCTTATGTCTGCCGGCAGACGTTCATCGACCACGAGTGGTCGCCGTCCGACCGCATCACCCAGCTTCAGAACGTGGCGCTTTCCGGCGTTTATCCCTACGATGCATACCGGCTCGAGGAGGAGTTTGACGCGCGCCGCATCGCGCAGATGCATCCCCAGGCCCGGGAGTTTTTCGAAAAGGTCCGTGGTGTGCGGCAGGACGCGGAACTGTCCCGGTTGTTCGCCGAGCGCCAGTCGCTGGCGGCCGAGCTGGGGACGCTGAACGCCCGTTTTCAGTCGAGCAAACCCGCGTACGATACGGCGCTGCTGGAGCGGTCCGTCCGGCAGGGCTCCGAGCCGGCGGCAATGCCGGCGGTGGCGGGGCAGGTCCGGGAGGGGCAGGCAGCGATCGAAGCGGCCGTCGCAAGACTCGCGGCGCTGGACCGGAAAATCGACGGGCATCCGGGAGTCCGGGACCTGTGGGCCGTGATCGCGCCCGAAGACGGCGCGCGGCGGACGACCTTGATCGTCGACCTCCGGCGGTTCGAGTTCAAATACAAAGTGATCGAGCTTCTGTGGCAGATGCTTTTCCTCCTGCCTGTGTTCGCGGCGTTCTGGTTCTGGAACGGCCGCAGCCTCGCTCGGAAGAACCGGATCCAGACCCTTCTCTCGTCGCACCTGCTGGTCGTCGCGGCGATCCCCATTCTTTTCAAAGCGGTCGAGCTCGTCGTCGACCTCATCCCGGAGCATTTCTTCAAGGAGCTGTTCAAGGTCCTCAGGGCGATGCACCTCATCGCGCTGTGGCACTTTTTCCTGATCGCGTTTACGGTGGCGGCGGCACTGACCGCGATTTACTTCGTCCAAAAAAAGGTTTTTTCCAGGGAGCAGCTGCGGCGGAACCGGCTGGCGGCCGGGCAATGCCATGCGTGCGGCAAGCGGCTCGCGTCGTGGGCGGGAGCGGCGCATTGCCCGTTGTGCGGAACCGCTCAGCACACGCGCTGCGGCGGCTGCGGCAAGGACACGCCGGCCGCCGGGGACTTCTGCGCCCATTGCGGCCGGGCCTCCAAAGCGGACGGCCGATGAGGCGCCGGAAGATCGGGCGGCAGGGATTCGAGATGCCGTCCATCGGCTTGGGCTGCATGGGGATGAGCTTCGCCTACGGCCAGGCCGACGAAGCGGAGTCGCTGCGGACGCTCGAGCGCGCTCTCGATCTCGGCATGGATCACTGGGACACCGCGGAAATCTACGGGCCCTTCAAGAACGAAACGCTCATCGGGCGCTTCCTCGCCGCTTCGCCCGGCCGCCGCAAGCGGGTGACGCTTGCGACCAAATTCGCTTGGCGATTCTCGCCGGAAGGGGAGCGGCTCGGACTCGACGGTAGCGCCGCCAACCTGCGCCGCGCGATCGAGGGCTCGCTCAAGCGGCTCGGCACCGACCACGTCGAACTTTATTATCATCACCGCAACGACCCGCAGGTTCCGATCGAAGAAACGGTGGGCGCGATGGCGGAGCTGGTGCTCGAGGGCAAGGTGCGTTTTCTAGGACTGTCCGAAGTCGGACCCGAAACGCTGCGGCGCGCGCATGCGGTCCATCCGATCACGGCGCTCCAGAGCGAATATTCCCTCTGGCATGTGCCGCTGCGGGAGCGGATGCTGCCGGTATTGCGGGAGCTCGGAATCGGCCTGGTCGCCTACAGCCCGGTGGGCCGGGGATTTTTGACGGGCGTCGTGAAGCCCGCGGAGGAAATGGGCCGGGACGACATCCGGCGGACGTTTCCGCGCTTCCAGAAGGAACACGCCGCCGCCAACCTCCGGCTGGTGGACGCGCTGCGCCGGTTCGCCGAGGAAAAAAACGCCACGGTTCCGCAGCTGTGCATCGCGTGGCTGTTGGAGCAGGGGGACGACATCGTCACGATTCCGGGAACGACCCGGGTGGACCATCTCGAAGAGGACGCGGCCGCCGACCGGCTCCGGCTGTCAGAGGGCGATATGGAAGCGGTCGAAAAAATTTTGAGGGACTATCCGGTGAGCGGACCGAGACTGCCCGAAGGCATGATGCGACTGATCAATACCGTTTGAGGAGCGCGCCGTAGGCCGAGAACCCCGCGCCAAACGCGGCCATCAGGGCCAGGTCGCCTTTTTTGACGCGGCGATTTTTCCAGATCCTCTCCAGGACAAAAACGACGGACGGCGACGACATGTTGCCGTAGTCGAAAAGCACGCCCCGCGAATCGGCGAGCGCCGCGGCGTCGAGGTTCAGCGCGTCCTGGATGCGGTCGAGGACTTTCTTGCCGCCGGGATGGATCGCCCAGTGACGGATCTGCTCCTGCGTGACGCCGTGTTTGCGGAAGAGGGCCGAGGTGAGCTCGCGGGTGATCTGGGCCGCGGTGTCGGGCACCGCGGGCTTGATGACGTTGCGGAGCCGCGAATCCTCGGTCTTAAAGCGCAGAAGTTCGCGGTGGCGCGGCTCGACCCGGGATTCGAATCCGAGCACTTGGAATCCGCGCGCGTTCTTTTTATTGGTGAGAAGCGCGGCGGAGGAGCCGTCGCCGAAGATCGAATTCGAAAGGATCAGCTCCGGGTCGTCGCCCCAGAAAATGGCCGAAGAGCAGATTTCGGTCGAGACCATGAGTGCGTACGAGTCCGGATTGGCGCTCAGATAATTGTGGCAGGTCTGCAGAACCGGCAGCGCTCCGCCGCAACCCATGCCGGCCAGGTCCACCGCGTAAATACCGCTTTTCAGACCGCAGCGCTCGATCACGTGCGACGTCAGGCCCGGGCAGATATAACCGGTGCAGGTCGAGATCGCGATGCAGCCGATTTTTTCTCTGGGGACGCCGGATTTGCGGATACACTTTTCCACAGCCGCCGCGGAGAGCTTCGCCGCAGCCTCTTCGAACCGGTGAATCAGAATGTTCTGGTCTTCGGCGAAGAAGTCATCGAAGCTTTGGACTGAAAAGTGGCGCGTCTGGATCCCCTTGTCCTTAAGGAATCGGTGGTACAGTACTTTTTCGATCTTAGAAAGCTTGCGCTTCTTCGACAGCGTCGTCAGGACCGTTTCCTGGCTGAGCCGGAAGGGGGGATTGGCGGTGGCGATGTCGGTCAGGGTGACAATCATCGGGATAGTCTACTTGGGTACGCTATGAATCACAACCAACATATAAAGGAGAACTTATGATCCGCAAAGCATCAGCCGTCTGGAACGGCGGACTCAAGGACGGAAAAGGACGTGTTTCGACGGAAAGCGGCGTCTTGGCCGACACCCAGTATTCGTTCGGCACGCGGTTTGAGAGCGGAAAAGGGACGAATCCTGAGGAGCTCATCGCGGCGGCGCATGCGGGCTGCTTCTCGATGGCACTTTCGGCGCAGCTTGGCAATGCGGGCCTCACCCCGGAGAGCATCGCCACCTCGGCGGATCTCACGATGGAAAAGCTAGATACCGGCTGGGCGGTGACGAAGGTGCATTTGACCGTCAAAGCCAAGGTGCCCGGCGCGGACAAGGCCAAATTTGATACGGCTGCCGGCAATGCCAAGGATGGTTGTCCGATCTCAAAATTGCTTAAAGCGGCCATTACGATGGACGCACAACTCATTTAATTTAAATGAGTTACGAATAATTAGTCGACAAAATATGAATCTTGGAATCCGGCGGGGTTCCGGGTTTAATTTTTCCGAAACATATTCGTAACATGGGGGAGTAAACTTGGGGGCTCGTGTTGTGAAATAAGGCGAACGGCGTTATCATAACGCGGCCCCTGATTGACCCCGACCGATTTTGTTCCGAGAAACGTTCAAGAAAAACGAAGTGGAGAGCAGTATGTCTACCTTACAGGAAGCAAAACAACTCATGCACACCAACGGAAGCGGCGCGCGCAAAGCCATCAACAGCAAGGACATCACCCAGGTTTTTGGATCGAATGTCTTCAACGACAAGGTGATGCGCGAGCGCCTTCCGAAAGAGACGTACAAGGCCCTCCGCAAGACCATCGAGCAGGGCGAAAAGCTCACGCTCGAAGTCGCCAACGTCGTCGCCAACGCGATGAAGGACTGGGCGATCGAAAAGGGCGCGACCCACTACACGCACTGGTTCCAGCCCCTCACCGGCATCACCGCCGAAAAGCATGATTCGTTCATCTCCGCTCCGACCGAAGACGGCACCGTCATCATGGAATTCTCCGGCAAGCAGCTCATTCAGGGCGAGCCGGACGCGTCGTCGTTCCCGTCGGGCGGCCTGCGCGCAACCTTCGAAGCCCGCGGTTACACCGCGTGGGACTGCACGTCTCCGGCCTTCCTGAAGGAAGACGCCGTCGGTTACGTGACCCTCTGCATCCCGACCGCGTTCTGCTCCTACACCGGCGAAGCGCTGGACAAGAAGACCCCGATGCTGCGCTCGATGGAAGCCGTTTCGAAGCAGGCCGTGCGCGTGCTGCGCGCTCTCGGCAACACGACGGTCACCCGCGTGACGTCGACGGTCGGTCCCGAGCAGGAATACTTCCTGATCGACAAGAAGTTTGTCGACCAGCGCACGGATATTTTGGCCGCCGGCCGCACGCTCTTCGGCGCGCCCGCGCCCAAAGGGCAGGAGCTTGAAGATCAGTACTTCGGCTCGATCCGCGACCGTATTTCCCGCTTCATGCACGACCTCGACATGGAGCTCTGGAAGATGGGCGTGTCCGCCAAGACCAAGCACAACGAAGTGGCCCCCGCGCAGTTTGAGCTGGCGCCCATCTTCTCGACGACCAACATCGCCGCCGACCACAACCAGCTCGTCATGGAGACGATGCAGAAGGTGGCGCTCCGTCACGGCCTCGTCTGCCTCCTGCACGAGAAGCCGTTCGCGGGCGTGAACGGTTCGGGCAAGCACAACAACTGGTCGCTCGGCACCGACGACGGCCAGAATCTGCTTGAGCCGGGCAAGACCCCGCACGACAACGAGCAGTTCCTGCTCTTCTGCGCCGCGATCATCAAGGCGGTCGACACGCACGCGGACCTGCTGCGCGCCGGCGCCGCCAACACCGGAAACGACCTGCGCCTGGGCGCCAATGAGGCCCCTCCCGCGATCATCTCGGTGTTCATGGGCGAAGAGCTCTCGGACATCCTGTTCAGCCTGGCCAAGGGCAAGGAAGCCAAGTCGAAGGGTCAGCACTATCTGAACATCGGCGCGGATTCGCTCCCGGCCCTTCCGAAGGACAACACGGATCGCAACCGCACGTCGCCCTTCGCGTTCACCGGCAACAAGTTCGAATTCCGCATGGTTCCCGCGTCGATTTCGATCTCCGGCCCGAACGTGATCCTCAACACGATCACCGCCGAAGCCCTGGACGAAGTCGCCACGCGCCTGGAGAAGTCCAAGGACGTCGACAAGGAAGTCGCCGCGATCATCAAGGAGTACATCTCCAAGTACGGACGCGTCATCTTCAACGGCAACAACTACTCGGAAGAGTGGGTCAAGGAAGCCAAGAAGCGCGGCCTGCCGAACATCTCCTCGATGGTCGAAGCCATGGAATGCGTCACGCTTCCGGAAAAGGTGAAGATGTTCGAGAAGTACAAGGTGCTTTCGAGCGTCGAACTCCATGCGCGCCAGGAAGTGTATCTTGAGAAGTACTGCAAAGACATCCACATCGAAGCCAAGGCGTCGATCGAGATGGTCAACCGCCAGTACATCCCGGCCGTCATCAAGTACACGGGTCAGCTGGCCCAGGTTGTTGCGAGTCTGAAGGCCGCCGGCGCGATCGCGCAGGCGACCGTCCAGAAGAGCATCCTCGCCGAAGTGTCGAAGCTTCTCACCTCCGCCCAGAAAAAGGCGGAAGCGCTCGAGGCCGCGACGCTGAAGGCTCAGGAAACCTCCGACACGCACGCGAAGGCCAAGGCCTTCCGTGACAAGGTGGTGCCCGCCCAGCTTGCCGTGCGCGCCGACATCGACGCGCTTGAGCGGATCGTGCCCACCGAGCTGTGGCCCGTTCCCTCGTACGCGGACATGCTCTTCAAGCTCTAATCGGCTGAAGACTGACCGGATCCGTTTACAGCGGCCGGCATGGAGCTCCCTGAAGGGAAAACTCTATGCCGGCCGTTTTTTTGCCTGTAAAATCCTCCCCATGATCCAAGACATCCTCGCCTGGTTTGTCATCCTGATCGGTATCTGGTGGGCCGTTCAGCCTACCGTCCTGCGGGGCGCCATGACCCGTAAAACCAGCTGGCAGATGTTCCTCCTGTCCGCCTGGCTCATCCTGTTGCCGCTCCTGTCGATGGGAAAAAAGCTCGGTCTCATTGGCGCCGTCCTCATCCTCGTTCTTTTTTGGATTGTTATTTCCCGGCTGAACGACGGGATCCGGACCGCGTTCGGAAAGGTCCCGCTCGTTTACTTCCAAGCCATCGGAGTCGCCAACATCATCGGCGGCATCCTGATGCTGCGGTACTAGCCCCTGCGGGGAAAGGTATAATGTCCGGATGACTTTTTCTGTTCCGGCTCCGCAAGACCGGCGCCACTTTCTGGACGCGCTCCGGGTTCCGGAGATCCGGCTCTTTTTGGGCGCGGTCGGGTTTTACTCGATGGGCAGCCGGGCGCTTTTGGTCGTGATCGGCTTCCAGGTGTACCAGCTCACGCATAGCGCGATGGCGCTCGGATGGCTGGGGTTGGTCGAGGCGATTCCGGCGTTGCTGCTGGTGTTGTTCGGCGGGTATGTGGCCGACCGGCACGACCGGCGCAAAATCCTGCTCGTCACGCGGGCCGTCTCGGTCGCCTGCGCCGTGGCGTTGGCGCTTTTTTCCTGGAAGGGATCCGCGGAGACCATCGGATGGTTGTACGCGGTTGTGTTCGCGGCGGGGATCGCGCGCGGGTTCTCGGATCCGGCGGGCACTGCGTTTGAGGCGCAGGTCGTGCCAAAGCATCTGACCGTCAACGCCGCTTCGTGGATTTCCAGCACGTGGCTGTCGAGCTGGGCGGTCGGAGCGGCCGCGATCGGATTCGTGTATGACGCCTTCGGCCCTTCGGCCGCGTACGCGGTCATCGCCGTCTGCTTCGCCGCTTCCTGGATCTGCACCTGGCGGATCGCACCCAAGCAGACCTCGTTTAAGAGCTCGTCCGAAGCCAAGGGCATCCCGGCCATCGTTCATGATATGTTCGAGGGCTGGAAATTCGTTTTTTCGCGCCAACCACTCTGGGGGGCTTTGGCGCTGGATCTTTTTGCGGTGCTGTTCGGAGGCGCGATCGCGATCCTGCCGATCTTTGCGCACGACATCCTGCAGGTGGGCGCGCGCGGACTGGGGCTTTTGAACGCATCGGCCCAGCTGGGCGCGCTCACCGTGACGCTCCTGGCGACGCACCGGCCGCCGATCGCGCGCGCCGGCCGCAACCTGCTGTTGGCCGTCGCCGGGTTCGGCGTGAGCATGATCGTGTTCGCATTTTCGAAGAACTTCTGGCTGTCGATGATCGCGCTGTTCGCAAGCGGCGTATTCGACGGCGTGAGCGTCGTAATCCGACGGTCGATGGTGCGCCTCCTGTCGCCGGACCATTTGCGCGGACGCATCGCGGCGGCCAACTGGGTGTTCGTCTGTTCGTCCAACGAATTGGGCGCGCTCGAATCCGGGATGCTGGCCGCCTGGATCGGCGCGGTTCCGTGCGTCGCTGCCGGCGGCGTTGTGACGCTGGCCATCGTCGGAGTGACGGCGCTGGCGGCCCGGCAATTGAGGGAGCTGAGGTTCGATCCCCAAACGATGAATACAAAATGAAAAAAACCGATTATCCGGTCCTGAAGTTCCGATATCAGAGCGTCATCCTGTCGCTTCTGATCGGGCTTTCGCTTACCGTTTATTTTTATTTCCAAGCTTACCGCCTCGAATCCGAAGCGATCTCGGCCCAGGTCAAAAATTACACGCTCGACGTGCGCCGGACCATCGAATCCGACGCGCAGAAAAACCTGAGCACGCTGAGCGCGCTCCGGAGCTTTTTTGCCGCCGCACGCGGCGTTGACGCGGCCGAGTTCGGCATTTTTACCGAGCACCTTTTCAATCTGTATCCGACCATCGAAACGCTCGAATGGGTTCCCCGGGTGCTCAAAGAGGACGTGCCGGCCTTCAAGGCATCGGCGCGCAAGGCCGGCGTTTCCGACCCATTCCTTTACCGTCTCGGCAAAAACGGATCTCCGGAACCCGCCAAAGACAAAAAAGAATACTTTGTGACGTTGTATGCCGAGCCCTTCGAGACCAGCGCCTTCGTCATCGGGTATGACCACGTGTCGGATCCCGTGCGGGAAGCCGCCATGCTCCGAGCCGCCGATATCGACGACATTTTTGCGACCAGCATCCTTAAGATCCAGCGACTCAGTTCCGAAGGGCAGGATTCCTTCCGCGGGTTCGTGGTGTATTTGCCGGTGTTCGCTTCCGACGCTTCGCGCCGGCATTCGCCCCGCCCCGCCCAGCTGCTCAAAGGATATCTGGCGGCGGTGTTCCGCGCCGACGAGTTCGTGCGCGCGTCGATCGGACGCTTCCATTCTTCCGACGTCGAGATCCGGGTGTCCGCCGCCGATGCGGCCGCGGACGGTTCCTGGATCGAGCTGGTCCGCTCCGGCGGTTCGACGTCCGCCGCGCCGTACATCGGCCGGATCGGTCCTGCCGAGCGGTTCACGCACCGGACCGAGTTCGACATCGCCGGCCGCCGGTTCAAAGTCGAATGTGAGCGCCTGGAGAGGCCGTACGGAGCCGGCCATCGGACTTCGAGCGCACTCATCGCCGTGGGTGTCCTGAGTTCGATTCTTTTGGCGCTGGTGATGATTCTGATCGAGCGCCGCAAGGCGCAGGCGTTGGTGACGGAGTGGTCGGTGCGCGACGAGCTGACGGGACTTTACAACCGGCGCGGGTTTTTGCTGTTTGGAGAAGAGCGGATGCGGCTGGCCCAGCGGAACCAGTCCGGGCTGTGGCTGGTCTGCACCGATCTGGATTACCTGAAGCGCATCAACGACACGTACGGCCACGCCGAGGGCGATAAGACGCTGGTCCGCGCCGCCAGGATCCTCAAAGAAGCGCTGCGCGAGTCCGACATCGTCGCCCGGATCGGAGGCGACGAATTTGCGGCGCTGGTGCAGGAATCCGACCCGGCGGGGATCGGTGGCATTCTCGAGCGGATCAACGCCGGAGTGCGTCAGGACGCGGAGCAGGGTCCGAAAGGCCGGGAAGTTTCGCTCAGCGTCGGGGCCGCGTACGGCCGGCCGGGCGATCCGGCGACGCTGGACGATTTTTTGAACCGCGCGGATCAGGAGCTGTATCGTGCGAAGTCGGCGCGGCCCGCTCAAGAGCGGCATCCCAAGCATCAGAGATAAAAGGAGAATGAATCATGAAGCGTGAGCAGAATCACATGCGGCCGGCCCTTGTCCTTTTGGCGGGCTTCTTGCTGGCCGCGGGTTCGGGGATGGCGCCGGCTCAGGCGGCGGTCGAGACGCGGACGGTGGAATACCGGCAGGGCGATACCGTGCTCGAAGGATATTTGGCGCAGGACACGGCTTTGAGCGCGCTCCGGCCGGCGGTGATCGTGGTGCACGACTGGATGGGATTGGGCGACCAGGCCAGGGAGACGGCCGTCAAGCTCACGGCGCTCGGCTATACGGCGCTGGCGGCGGACGTTTACGGCAAGGGGGTGCGGCCGCGAGATACGCAGGAAGCGGGGACGCAGGCGACGCTTTATAAGAGCGACCGGGAGTTGATGCGCCGTCGGATCGTCGCGGCGTTTGAATACCTCAAGGCACAGCCGGGGGTGGATCCGGACCGGATCGCGGTGATCGGATACTGCTTCGGAGGGACTGTGGCGCTGGAGCTGGCTCGCAGCGGCGCTGGCGTGAAGAGCGCGGTGAGCTTCCATGGAGGGCTGGACGCACCGACCCCGTCGGCCGTCAACCCGATGAAGACCCGGATTCTGGCATTGCACGGAGCGGAAGATCCCTATGTACCTCAGGCCGAGGTGGAAGGCTTTGTGGGCGAGATGCGTTCGCTCGGCGCGGACTGGCAGCTGGTCGTGTACAGCGGCGCGGTGCACGCGTTTACGAATCCGTTGGCCGGCAACGACCCGTCAAAAGGCGTGGCGTATGATGCCAAGGCCGCCGCGCGCTCGTGGGAAGCCATGAAAGACTTCCTCGCCGAGACGCTGGCGGAATAACAGGGCTTCTTTTACGACTTCAAGAGACTGCGCAGCATCCAGGCGGTTTTTTCGTGGATCTGCAGCCGGCGCGTGAGCAGGTCGATTGTCGCCTGGTCAGAACCCTTTTCCGCCGCCGGAAAAATGGCGCGGGCTGTGCGGATCACCGCTTCCTGGCCCAGAACCAAGTCCCGAATCATCGCGACGTCTTCGAGGCGCCCGTCGCTTTCTTTGATGCTCGTGAGGCGTCCGTACTCGGCGTAAGAGCCGGGCGCACGTTCCCCGAGCGCGCGGATGCGTTCGGCCACTTCGTCGACGGCCAGCGCCAGTTCCGTATACTGCGTTTCGAACATGAGGTGCAGCGTCTGGAACATGGGACCGACGACGTTCCAGTGGTAGTTGTGGGTCTTCAAGTACAGCGTGTAAGTGTCCGCCAGAAGCGTCGACAGGCCTTTGGCGATTTCGACGCGCTGGGGTTCCGGGATTCCGATTTCGATGGGGGATGCGGGACTCATGAGGACCTCCTTTGGGACGGTTGCAAACCTAAAGTCATTATACGCCGTTCGTCCGGCCTTGAATCAAGCATAGCACCGGGTATATAATCGATCAAATCGATTAATGTTATTATCAAGATAGGTAAATACTATCATGGAACTCCAGCAGCTCCGTTATGTCGCGGCCCTCGCCCGCGAACTTCATTTTGCCAAAGCCGCCCGAAAAACGAACGTGTCCCAGCCGACCCTGAGCCAGCAGGTCAAAAAGCTCGAGAGTGAGCTGGGCACCGCGCTTTTTGAGCGGTCCCCCCGCCGCGTCCGTCTTACCGATGCAGGAAAAAAATTCCTGCCGTATGCGCTGGAAGTGCTCGGTGCAGCGGAACGGGGTATTCAGGAGTTGAGCAGCCGCGAGGGCGAAGTGACCGGCACGGTCCGCCTTTGCGCCATTCCGACGATCGGCCCCTACCTCCTGCCTCCGGTGATCGCGCAAATCCGCAAGGCCGCTCCGAAGCTCGTTCTGGAGCTGCATGAGGAGACGACCGCCGTTCTGCTGGCCCGGCTCAAAGAGGGCGAGCTCGATCTGGGGCTGCTCTCGCCGCCGGTGAGCGAAAAAGGGATTTCGGTCCTGGATCTGGGCCACGAACCGTTTTATCTGGCGGTGTCCAAAAAGCACCGGCTGGCGCATCAGAAAAGCGTGTCGCCCAAAGAACTCGCTTCCGAGCGGCTGCTCGTGCTGCAGGAGGGGCACTGCTTCGGCGAGCAGTCTTTGGAGTATTGCAAGCGCACGGCCCGGGACCCGCAGGTCATTTTTCGAGGGTCGAGCCTCCTGTCCGTGATGCGTCTGGCGGCGGCCGGCGAAGGGGTGACATTTGTGCCCCGGATGGCCGTGGGCCGGTGGACCGACCCGGACCTGCGGTTTGTGCCGTTCACGCGGCCGGAGCCGGAGCGCGCCATCGGCCTCGTCTGGCGCGTCACGAGCCCCTTGAGTCGCGCGCAAAAATTAGTGATGGACCTCATCGCGCGTCACAAGGCAGAATAGAGTCCAGGCACCGATTAAGCATCCATCCGTTGAGACCTCACTCCTCAAATTCCAGCAACCGTCGCGACTTCAGGCCTTCCCACCGGCCTCAGCAGAACCGTGCGCGTCCGAATCCGGGCGCTCCCGGGCAATCCCCAAGCGCGGAACGGCAGTTTTTGTCCGGAGTCGCCATCGACCCTTCTCCTAGAATCCGCCTGGAGGACGGCTCCTCCGAATTCACCATGCGTGCGATGGACCTCATCACGCCCATCGGGCTGGGCCAGCGCGGTCTCATCGTGGCGCCGCCCGGCTCCGGCAAAACCACTTTTTTGAAGCACTTGTGCCAGGCGATCGCAAAGGCGGTCCCGGATGCCAAGCTTTTTTGCCTGCTCATCGACGAACGGCCGGAGGAAGTCACCGACTTCAAGCGCAGCGTGCCGGCCGAAGTCCGCGCATCCTCCACGGACGAAACCTATGACCACCACATCCGCACGGCCGACACGTTGATGCAGGACGCGTTCCGCGAGGCCGCCCAGGGGAAGAACATCGTGATTCTGGTCGACTCGCTCACACGGCTTTCGCGCGTGCACAACGCGGAGCGTTCCACGGGCCGGACGATGTCGGGCGGCGTGGACGCGCGGGCGCTGGAGATTCCGCGCAGGATCTTCGGCTCCGCGCGGAAAATCGAGAACGGGGGCTCGATCACGATCCTGGCGACGATTCTCGTCGATACCGGAAGCCGGATGGATCAGATCATTTTTGAAGAGTTCAAGGGCACGGGCAACATGGAGGTGTACCTGTCCCGCGAGATTTCGAACCACCGGATTTTTCCGGCGATCGACATCGCCAAGAGCGGCACGCGGCGCACGGAAGTGCTGCTCGACTCCGAAGAGCTCGAACAGACCGCCTCGCTCCGGCGGGTGCTGATGTCGCTCGGTCCCGTGGAGGCCGCCAGGGCGCTCGTCGACGCGCTCGGCAAATTCAAGACCAACCGGGACCTGCTCGCCGTCGCCGCCAAGCTCGAATCGAAATGACCACGGGCGGTTAAAAAAGAAGTTTAATTCGCGTGCGTTGTATCGCACAATAGAGCTATGCAACACCCTAAAAACACCAAGATCATCGCCACGGTCGGTCCGGCCTGTCAAACTCCTGAAACGCTCAAAACCCTTATCTCCGAAGGCGTCGATGTGTTCCGCATCAACGCCTCGCATTCAACCCCCGAAAGTCTGGCATTCTGGTTCAATCTGATCCGCCGGGTCTCCATGGAAATGGGCCTGCATATCGCGATCCTGGTGGACCTGCAGGGCCCGCGCATCCGCACGGGCCGCCTGAGCAAGGCGCCGCTCGTGCTCCGGACCGGCCAGGTCATTTCGATGAAGATCGGGAATATGATCTCCAACGGGAGCTTCCTGACGACGACCTGCAAAGAATTCATCGATATGGTGAAAAAGGGCGACAACATTCTGATCGACAACGGCACCGTGACGCTCAAGGCCGAGGCGGTCAAGCGCTCCGAAATCGTCTGCCGCGTCGTGATCGGCGGCCCCGTCGGAAACAACAAGGGGATCAATCTTCCCAGCGCCCCCATCACCCTCCCGGCTCTCACCGAGAAGGACCTGGTGGATCTCGCCGCTGCCGCCAAACTCGGCGCCGATTACGTCGCGTTATCGTTTGTCCGCAGCCGCGACGACATCATGACGATGCGCCGCTGGATGCAGAAGCATCACGTCAAGATTCCGATCATCGCCAAGATCGAAAAGCCCCAGGCCGTCAAAAACATCCGTTCCATCATGGCCATCGCCGACGGCATCATGGTCGCGCGCGGCGACCTCGGTATCGAGATGGGCGTGGAAAAGGTGCCGCGGGTCCAGAAGCGGCTGATCGACGAGGCGGAAGAGGCCAACGTGCCCGTGATCACCGCCACCCAGATGCTCGAAACGATGATCGACAATGCGCAGCCCACGCGGGCGGAAGTGTCGGACATCGCCAACGCCGTGTTCGACGGAACCGACGCGGTGATGCTTTCGGGCGAGACGTCGGTGGGCAAATATCCGGTGGAAGCGGTGCGCATCATGCGTAAAATCATTCAGGAGGCCGAAGGCCGCAGAGAAGACAAGCCCGGCATGCTCTGGGACGACGGTACGGCAGACCGCGCCGTTTACCTCCCGGCGGTCGCGCACGCGGCGTACAACGCCGCCCAGGAAGCCAAGGCGAAGGCGATCGTGGTGTTTACCCGCTCGGGCCGCATCGCCCGGCATTTGTCGAAGCTCAAGCCGGGATGCGGCATGCTCGCGGCGACGGATTCCATGAAGACCCTCGCGCAGCTGAACCTGCTGCGCGGCGTCCGGCCGATCTTCGTCGAAAAGTCCCTGAACCCGCAGGAGATGATCTGGCGCACGGACGCCGAGATCGTCCGGAACAAGATCCTTAAAAAAGGCGACGTGGTCATCGTCATTTCCGGTCCTTGGGCGCTTCCGGGCAGCCTGTTCATGCTCGCGATTCACCGCGTCGGAGAAACGCAGCTCACCGCCTGATGTGGTGGGTGTACCTCGTCCGCTGCAGAGGCGGAGAGATCTATACCGGCATTTCGACGGACGTCGCCCGCAGGGTCCTCGAACACAACTCAGGGCAGGGCAGCAAGTCCTTGAGGGGGCGGCTGCCCGTTTCCCTTGTCTACCAGGAAAAATCCCCCAACCGCTCTCGCGCCCAAAGGCGCGAGGCGGAGATCAAGAGCTGGCCGAGAAGCAGGAAGCTGGAATTAGCGGCTAAGAGACCGAGAGCGACGTCTTTTCGTCGACAAAGGACCAGATCAGGGCGGCGGCCCAGCCCAGGAAGGTCCAGCCGGTCAGGATGTTGATGAGCAGGATGGCATTGAAGAATTTGTGCTTCCGCACACCGGCGATGTACGACGGCAGAAAATAGAAGAAGATGAGGCAGGAAATCAGAAAAATCCCGACGAGACCCAGCGCGATTCCGGCGATGATGTTCACAAAGCCCTCCTTTTGATCGATGAAAGTCATCATACCTCAACAGAACCCTTTCTTGAATTCGATTCTATTTTTTGGCCGCGACTGCTGAAGGGCGGGAGAAATACCGATGCAGACACTTTTTGATTTTGCGCTGATTTCGTTTATTTCGCTGTTCGTGATCATGGACCCGTTCGGCTTGATCCCGCCGTTCCTGGCGATGACGGCACGGCATACGCCCGAAGCCCGGATCAAAATGGCGCGGACCGCGTCCCTGGTCGCGTGCGGCGTTCTCATCTTTTTCCTCGTGCTGGGGAATTGGCTCATGCAGGCGATGGAGCTCAAACTTTCGAGTTTCCAGATCGCGGGGGGCATCGTGCTCATGATCATCGGTCTCGACATGCTTCAGGCGCGTCCGAGCGACGTCAAGGCGTCCAAGGAGGAAGAAACGGAGGCCATCGATAAGGATTCGATCGCGATCACGCCGATGGCGATCCCGATGCTGGCCGGTCCGGGCTCCATCACCGCCGTGCTGCTCTTTGGCAACCGGGCCAAGGAATCGGCGGCCCATATGATCACCTTGGCGGGCGTAGTCATCTCCGCCTGCCTCGTCACCTACCTCACGCTGCGGTACGCCGCGATCCATTCCGCGCGCCTGAGCCAGATCTCACTCAAGATCCTGACCCGTCTGATGGGCCTGTTCCTGACCGTGATTTCCGTCCAATTCATCATGACGGGGCTTCGCGAAGCCACCCGGCTCTGGTGAATTCCGGCCGATTTAACTTTTAATAATTGAACAAGTCCGGAAGCTGAAGCGGCTGCTCGGGGCGGGCGGCCAGGACGGCACGCAGGATCTTTTTTTGAAGGTTGGGAGTGAGCCGGCGGCCTTTGCGGGCCTTGTGGACCATTTTGAAGCTGAGTTGTTCCGTCGAGATGCGGACGAGGTCGGCGTTGGAGATTTGGAGCCGGGTCATCACCGCGTCGAGCGGCTGGATTCCCAGCTCGCGTTCGGATCCGGCGGTCATCGACCCGCCGCCGCGCGCCGGCCGATGTTTTCGTAAGCCGGGACCGTGTCTTTTTCGCGTTCCGCGCCGCGGAGCCATTCCTGAGTCGCCGGAAGCGCCACGACCGCGTCCATGTACGCCCGGCTGACCGGATCGACCTTCACGCCGTAGGCCAGGAAGCGAAAAACGACCGGCGCATACATCGCGTCCGCCACGCCGAAGCGTCCGAATAAAAAGGGCCCGCCTTTTGCCCGGCGTTTGCGGCAATCCCGCCAGATTCCGAGTACCCGGTCGATGTCGGCCTGGGCTTCCGGCACGATCCCAAAATTCTCATAACGCGCCAAAAAGTGACACGGCAGGTTTGACCGCAGCGCCGCAAACCCCGCATGCATTTCGTGCGACACCGACCGCGCCAGGGCCTTGGCCTCCGCGCCGTCGGGCCAAAGGCGTTTTTTCGCAAATTTTTCGGCGATGTGTTCGCAGATCGCCAGCGACTCCCAGAGCACGGACTTGCCGTCCACCAGCACCGGCACCCGGCCGGCCGGCGAGAAACGAAGGATTTTGCGGAGCGAATCCGGCTTGCGGATCAGGATGAGGGTTTCGGTGAACGGAATGCCCGCGGTTTTCATCAAAAGCCAGGGGCGGAACGACCACGAAGAGTATTTTTTGTTGCCGATCACGAGGTTCAGTTTTTGCATGCGTATAGTGTAGAATAGTTTTGCTTTGAAAAGAAACACCCTTCTCCTTTTAACTGCCCTGGCAGTCGCGGTCTGCAGTTCGGCGCCGGTGAGCGTTTACGCCGCCGAGCCGGCTTCCGTTTCTGCGTGGAATCAGGCCTACTCCCAATCGCAGGAATATTCCCGTCAAGGCAAGTTCGACCAGTCGCTGGCCGCCGCCGAGCTCGCCCTTTCCACCGCCGAAAAAGAGTTCGGTCCCGATGACGAGCGCGCGGCCAAATCGCTGCGGGCGATCGCCCAGATCCAGGTGCAGCGGCACAACGTTTTTCAGGCGGAGATTTATTTTGACCGGGCACTTGAGGCCTATAAAAAATCAAAAGGGCTGAACGACCCCGAAACGGCCAACACGATGGTGCAGGCCGGATCGTTGTACCTCGGCCTTCAGCGCTTCCCTGAGGCCGAGGAGCTGTTCCGGACCGGATACGAAATTCTGCGCAATCAATTGGGCAAGGACGACCCCCGGATCACGATGGCGATGGGCGGATTGGCCGAAGTGTACAAGGCGATCGGCGACACGCGCGCGATCGAACTTTTTCAGAACATCATCCGCATCCTCACCGAGACCAAGGGCAAGTCGGAGCCGGGCGTCATCTCGAGTTATTACCACCTGGCCGACATTTACGAAGCCATTCAGGACTTCGACCGCGCGGCCGAATGCTATTTCACCATCATTCGCACGCTGGAAGAGCAGCACGGCATCCACTACTGGCAGCTTTCCTCGATTTACAACAACCTCGGCCTCGTCTACGCCCGCGCCGGCCGCCTCGAGGAAGCCAAGGGCGCCTACCGGCATTCCCTCGACATCCTCGTGCGCAAATACGGACCTGAGCATCCCGAGGTCACGACCGTTCTCGAAAACCTGAACAGCCTGTACGTCGAAGGCGACAAGCTCCTCCAAAAAGCATCTCAAGGCGCTCCGTCCCCCAAGGGCATTTAGTGGCCTCGCTGCGCGCGGCAGTCATTCAGCTGTCCGCCGGTCCCGACAAAAAGTCCAATCTCGAACAAGCCCTGAAGCTCGTCGACCGCGCCGCCGCCGGCAAGGCGAAGCTCGTCGCTTTGCCCGAGAATTTTTTATTCCGGGGACCGGACCGCGCGTTCAAGCAGATTCCGGAAACGCTCGACGGGCCTTCTCTGACCGCGCTCGCCGCGCTCGCCCGGCGGCGCCGTATCCACCTCGTGGCCGGCAGCATCGCCGAATCCGTGCCCGGCACCGCCAAGACCTACAACACGTCCTGCCTCATCGGCCCGTCCGGCCGGATCGAAGCGATCTATCGCAAAATGCACCTGTTTGACGTAGATTTGCCGGGTAAGAAGATACGGGAGTCGGACCGGTGCCTGCGCGGAAAGAAGCCGGTGATGGGGCGTGTCGGAAAGGGGGCGTCCGAAGTCCGATGCGGCCTTTCGATCTGCTACGACTTGAGGTTTCCGGAGCTGTATCGGAGCTATGCGCTCCAAGGAGCCCGTATCCTTCTGGTGCCGTCCAATTTTACCCGTCAAACGGGACAAGATCATTGGGAGCCTTTGCTCAGGGCCCGGGCGATCGAAAACCAGTGCTTTGTCCTGGCCCCCGGCCAGTCCGGTATGGGCTCGCAAGGCGTTCTAAGCCATGGCCACAGCCTGATCCTGGATCCTTGGGGCAAACCCCTCGCCAAGGCCCCCGGTTCCGGCACAATGATTATTTTTGCTACTCTTAACTTAGCCGAGCAGACTCAAATCCGCCGCCGCCTGCCTTCGCTCCGGGAAGCCTCCGACCTACGCTCTTAAAACGCCCGTAATTTGCCCTTAACCTCCGTCGGGTATGCTGGGTTTGTCGCCAGGAACCAGCACCAGACACTTTTACCGGAGGGGGGTCAAGTCAGGCCATGAAAAAGATCGAATGCATCATCAAGCACGAGCGGCTCGAGGAGCTGCGGAACCAGCTCATCCAGACGGGGGTGGGGGGCATGACCATCACCGACGTCCGCGGCTTCGGCAAGCAGACCACCCGGCCCGAGAGCTACCTGGTCCTCCCCAAGGTCAAAATCGAGATCTATGCGTCCGAAGAGCAGGTCGACCCCATCATCCAGACCATCATCAAGGTCTGCCGCAAGGGAGAGATCGGGGACGGCAAAATCGCCCTCATTCCGGTCGAAGACTTGATCCGGATCCGGACGGGGGAGCGCCAAACTGAAGCCGTCTACTAGCCGGCCGCACGGCAGCCCAAGCCTTCCGGTTGTTAAAAGAAGGTAAAGAAATATAAGGAATCGTCTAAGGATGTAAATTTGTTGAGTTGACTTTTACACATGCCGATACTACACTTGTGGATGTAAGTGAGTCTTGCGCACTTGTCAGTCAATTCGCAAGTAAGTGTCCATCCGAGAGAGGCCGTTTTAAGCGACAACTTCGATAACACGAAACGCTTAAAGCGGTTTTTTTCATTTCTAGTGAGGTTACTGTTACACCATGAATAGCAAACTGTATGTCGGCAACTTGTCCTTCCAAGCGAATGACGACCAAGTGCGCGATTATTTCTCCCAGTACGGCGACGTGGCGAGCGTCAATGTCGTCCGTGACTCCTACACCGGCCGTTCCCGTGGCTTCGCGTTCGTCGAAATGGCGAACGAAGAAGGCGCGCAGAAGGCCAAGGACTCGGCCCATGGCCAGCCCTTCATGGAGCGCAACCTGACCGTTGACTTCGCCAAGCCCAAGACCGAAGGCGGCCCTCGCGGCGACCGCGGTCCCCGTGGCGGCGGCTTCGGCGGACAGCGTTCCGGCGGCGGCTCGGGCTTCGGCGGCGGATTCGGCGGCGGCGATCGCGGCCCCCGGCGCTTCTAAGTCCATCAAAGCTTAGGAACCCATCATGGAAACTCACCCCGTCAAAAAGCAGTTCGACTGGAAGAACGTAGGTTTTTTTGGAACAACGGCCTTTTTGGCGGTGGTGGGTCTTCCACTGTATCTGTGGAAATTCGACCTCACTCCCGGCGACTGGGTGATCGCGGCCTTCATGGCCGTCGCCACGATGATGGCGACCACCTTTGGACATCACCGGCTTTTCGCCCATAAAGCATTTCAAGTTCCCGGCTTCGTCAAAATCCTGAATCTTTTCTTCGGCGCCGCTTCGTGGGAAGGCTCCGCGCTCAACTGGGCGTCCGAACACCGGGACCACCACCGCTTCGTCGACACTCCCAAGGATCCCTACAACATCAAGCAGGGATTTTTCCACGCGCACATGGGCTGGTTCATTTTTGAACGCCCGCAGTCGGATTACTCCAACGCCAAAGACCTTTCCTCCGATCCCTGGATCAAGAACCAGCACGATTATTGGACCCTCTGGGCCGTCGGCGCCGGCATGGTGTTCCCGCTCGTGCTCGGCCTCGCGTTCGGCAGCTTCTGGGGGACCTTTTTCCTCGGCGTTTGCGCCCGGCTCTTCGTCATCAATCACTGCGTCTTTTTGATCAATTCCGCCGCGCACACCTTCGGCAGGCAGACTTATGACCTGAAGTGCACCGCGCGTGATTCCTTCATCTGCGCGATGCTCACGCATGGCGAGGGGTATCACAGCTTCCACCACCGTTTTCCGACCGACTACCGCAATGGAATCCGCTGGTACCATTGGGACCCGACCAAATGGACGATCCGGTTGCTCAGTTACGTGGGGTTGACCAAGAACCTCAAGCGCACCGAGGAATCGCAGATTCTGGCGGCGAGAACGTTGGTCGAAAAGGAACTTTCGGACATGCGCATGGCCAAGTTTCAACAGCAACTCGAAGCGCACCCGCAGCTTGCTCAGGCCGTCAAAAATCTGGATGAATTTTATGCGGGCCTCCGCGAAACGCTTCAGCAGTGGGAAACGCGCGCCGGAGAATACCGCCGGATGTGCGCCAACTGGGCAGAAAACAACCGCGAAATCCGCAAAGCCAAAGCGGCCGAAGTCAGAATCGCCCGCGCGCAGTTTTTCGAAAAGCGCCGCGAGTGGCTGGATATGATCCAGGCCAATTACGCGCCCGCTCTCGCCGCTTAATTTTTCACATAAAAAATAAAACAGGGACACGTACTATTTGATTTAAATAGTACGTGTCCCTGTTTTATTTATCGCTTTTAGTGCAGATAGGTCTTCAGAATGGCGATCAGCAAGAGGCCGATGCCCATGCCGACCCAGAGGAAGGGCTTTTCTTTGGGGTTGGAAAAAAGTTCAAACATGGGCGCTATTCTACGCGCCTTGGATTTTAATATCAACATAAATATTTGATGATTAACCAAAAAGGGGCGCCCCGATCCTCTCGGGACCGGGGCGCGTGGGGCGTGATCGGAGATTAGTGGACGACCTTCGTCGCCAACAGGACCGCCATAATCACGATGAAGGGCAGGTACGGCGTCAGGGTAGGAGTGAACACCAACCCTAGAATCGAACCGACCAGGATGCCCAGAAATAAGTCACGTTTCATGGGAACTCACCTCCTCGAGCGAGTTCGACTCCCGGCGAGGGGAGTCGGGCCGACCAACCATTTGGCTGACCTGAACCGAGTATACACGGCATTTTGGATTGTCAAATGGCCAAAAGCGTTTGCCTATTTGCAACATATTTGTTTTCAATAGGTTATAAAACCTAACTAAAGCACTATAAGAATCGAATATGTGGAATTATATATCGACTAACACATTTGTTGACCCAAGAAATCGAACCCTGCGAATATTTTGGCGGGGAGTTTACCTAGAAATTACTAGTCTTTCGGACAAGGGTCGGGTAGATTAAAAAGCCATGAGCAAGAAAACCATCCTCGTGATCGAAGATGAGAAGAACATTCAGGAGCTTCTCAAATTCAACCTGGAAGAAGAGGGCTATCGGGTCCTGTGCGCTTCCACCGGTGATCGGGGTCTTGAGGCCGCCGGCCGCGAAAAGCCCGACCTTATCGTGCTCGACGTGATGTTGCCGGGCGTCAGCGGTACGGATGTGCTGAAGTCCATCCGCGCCCATTCCAAAATCGCCGCGACGCCCGTTCTCATGCTGACCGCCCGGTCCCAGGAATCCGACAAGGTGCTGGGGTTGGAGCTCGGTGCGGACGATTATGTGACCAAGCCCTTCAGTCCGCGCGAACTCTCCGCCCGCGTCAAAGCCCTGTTGCGCCGGGCCGAACCGCCGAAGTCTTCCGCCGTGCTCAAGGCCGGCGCGCTTCAAATGGACTGCGAAAAGCACATCGTGACACTCAAGAACAAGCCTCTTGAGCTCACGCACAAGGAATTCAACCTGCTGCGCGTGCTCCTCGAAGCACGCGGCCGGCTGCTCACCCGCGACCAGTTGCTGGACCGCGTGTGGGGGTACACCGCCGCTGAACACATCGAGACGCGCACTGTCGACATGCATGTCGGCCAGCTGCGCAAAAAGCTCAAAGACGAAGCGGACCGCATCATCACCGTGAAAAACGAAGGTTACCGGTTCGAGACGGACAACGGATGAACCGGCCCGCCAAAAACCCTTACTACCGGATGACTGCGGCTGCGGTCGTCGGAATTTTTGCGGCGACGCACTGGACCTACTGGGACTCCGCCGCTTCGCTGCCCGCGTCCGCGCGGGTACGGTTCTTTACGGCTGCGTGCGCGGCGTCCCTGGCGGTCGCGGCGGTGGGGTTGTTTCTGGGGAGGCGTTTTCAACGCCGGCTCGACCGGCTGGCCCAGGAGGGCGCTCCGGCCCCAGGGCTCATCCCTGCTTCCGACGAATTCTCGCAGTTGGACCGCAAGGTGACGGGGATGGCGCGTGATCTGGAGGCGCGCCTCACGGAATTGGAGCGCGAAAAAACTCGGCTCGACGCGATGCTTCGAAGCATGCGCGAGGGGCTCATCGTGATCGCCGAAAACCGCTCGATCCTGCTGATGAATCCGGCGGCCGAGGGGATTCTCGGCGTGAGCGCCGGCCGCGCCGCCGGCCGTAGCCTCGTCGAAACGGCCCGCAACACGGACCTGGTCGCGCTGGTCGCCGACGCCTTCGCCCGTGATGCGGGGCTGTCGCGTCAAATCCGCTTTTTTAATCCCGGGGACTGCCAGCTGCTTGTGAACATCGTTCCGTACCGGATCGGATCCGGGGAGCGTCAGGCTGTCCTGGTGCTCCACGACGTCACCGAGATTCACCGGCTCGAAAATCTGCGGCGCGAATTCGTCGCCAACGTGTCGCACGAACTCAAGACGCCGCTCACGTCGCTGCAGGGCTTCATCGAGACGCTCTTGGCCGGTGCGTGGCAGAAGCCGGAGCATGCGAAGCGGTTCCTGGGGATGATGGACGAGGATGCCAAGCGGTTGTCTCGGCTCATTCACGATCTTTTGGACCTCTCGCGCATCGAGTCGGGCGGCGGGCCTGCGCGCCGGGAGCCGGCGGACCTGGGAGCGCTGGCCGCACGCGCGTTGGCGGGCCTCGAAACGTCCATTACCCAAAAAAATCTCCGGATCGAGAACGGCCTTCCTCCCGGGGTCTTCGAAACGACGGGGGATCCGGGCCAGCTGGAACAGGTGTTCGTGAACCTGCTCGAAAACGCCGTTAAATTCACGCCGGAGGGCGGGCGGGTCCGCCTGAGCGCCCAACGTGTCGCAGGCGGCGTGCGGGTCGAAGTCAGCGATTCGGGCTCCGGTATTCCGGAAGCCTCGCTCGACCGCGTGTTCGAGAGGTTCTACCGCGTCGACCCGGCCCGTTCCCGCGAGATGGGCGGAACCGGTCTCGGCCTTTCCATCGTGAAGCACATCGTCGAGCAGCACGGCGGCACGGTCGCCGTCTCGAGCCCCGGACCCGGCCTCGGATCCGCTTTTTCGTTCACCCTGCCCCTTTAAACGGCATCGAACCGTTTTACACGGACCTTACACGGCCCTCAAGCCATCCTGACCTCCGTTTTTTAAACTGTGCGGGATCATTGGTGTTGCGCCGCAACTTTTTTGCCGGCAGCCATGTTCAACAAAACCGCACAACGGAGGTTACATGTCACAGCAGTCTCACGGCTGGTCCTGGATCACCCTCATGGGTGTTTCGCTCCTGGCCGCCTTTGCGGGTTTGGCGATTTGCGCCGGCCCGGTCCGCGCTTCGGAAGTCGATATGCTCATCGAAAAGCTCGCTCAGAAAGGTCTTTTGACCCGGATTGAAGCCGAGACCATGCGCGGCGATATCGAAATGGCCGAAAAAGCCTCCTATATCAAGCATCGCGAGGAGTCGAACCCGTGGCTTGACGGACTCACCCAAAAAGGCGACGCGCGCCTGCGGTACGAGGCGTTCAGCCGCGAGTCCGAAGACGCCGCCGACCGCAACCGCTACCGCGTTCGTCTGCGCTGGGGCGCTGAGAAGTATTTCGACGAGGAGTGGAAGGCCGGGTTCCGGATCGCGACCGGCACCGCGAACGACGCGACCTCGACCAACCAGACGCTCACGGACGAGTTCGGTCTGAAGAGCATCTTCCTCGATCAGGCCTATGCGACCTGGACCCCGACCAAGCGTCTCCAGAACGTGATCGGAAGCACGAAGCTCGTCGAAGTCGGCGCCGGCAAGGTGAACAACCCCTTTGCCAAAACCTCGACCTCAATCATCTGGGACGGCGACGTGAATCCGGAAGGCGTTTACGAGAAAATCGACTTCAACCTTGCCAAAACCGACACCGGCTATACGGACCTGAACTTTTTACTCGGTCAGTTCGTCGTGGATGAAGATTCGGATCTTTCGCCCGGCGATCAGGGGATGATGGCGTACGGAGTCGGTGTGACGCACGAATGGGCCAAGGACCACCGCGCGGACTTCCACTTCACGTATTACGACTGGCAGGACTACATCCAGTTCGCCAAGGGTGGTAACAGCGTGCTTCCGAATGCGCTGGGCGGCAACGACCGTGAGTTGGAAGATCTGAAGATCATCAACTTCTACGGGTCGGTGAACTATCTGGCGAACACGCCTTGGTTCGGCACGCAGAACGTGAAAATCTTCGCAGACGTGGCTCACAACACTGCGGCCCAGACCTACGAGTCGCAGAACAGCGCCGTCTATGACGAAGATTCGCGCAATCAGCCCCGTCAGGATGAGGACATGGCATTCTCGATCGGTTCGGTGTTCGGCAAAGCCAAGGACCCCGGAACCTGGGAAGCCGGCTACGAGTACTACTATGTGGAAGCGAATGCCGTGAACGGCGCGTTTTCCGAATCCGATCTCGGCCAGGGCGGCTCGAACAACAAGGGTCACAAGCTGTCGTTCAAGTACATGGTCCACAAGAACATCGAGCTCAACCTCACCGCGTGGCTCGTCGAGAAGATCGACCCCACCCGCGTGGATTACTTCACGTCGGGCGACCTGGACGTGTTCGGGGATGACAACCAGATCCTCCGCACCCAGGCTGACCTTGTGTACAAGTTCTAATTGCTGATAAAGTGAACGCCAAGGAGAAAACCATGAAATTGATCCACAAGACCGCGCTTCTCGCGGGCCTCGTCCTGCTCGCGGCCTCGCCGCTGCGGGCGTCGACGGTCGAAGTCGACAAAACGCTCGAAGTCTACACGCCGGTTTCCGGCGTTTCCGGCAACCTGAACTCGATCGGTTCCGATACGCTCAACAATCTCATGACGATGTGGGCCGAAAAGTTCAAGGAGTTCTACCCCAACGTCAATATCCAGATCGAAGGCAAGGGTTCCTCGACCGCGCCTCCCGCGCTCATCGAAGGCACCGCCCAGCTCGGGCCCATGAGCCGCGAGATGAAGCCGACCGAGATCGACGCGTTCGAAAAGAAGTACGGCTATCGCCCGGTGCAGTTCCGCGTGGCGCTGGACGCCCTGGCGGTTTTCGTTCATAAGGACAACCCCGTTGAATCGCTGGCGATGAAACAGGTGGATTCGATCTTCTCGGCCACCCGCAAGCGCGGCGGTTCGGACATCTCCAACTGGGGCCAGGCGGGCGTGAGCGCGCTCTCCGGTCAGGCGGTGTCGATCTACGGCCGCAACAGCGCGTCGGGAACTTATGGATTCTTCAAGGAATTCGCGCTCAAGAACGGGGACTTCAAGTCCTCGGTCAAGGAGCAGCCGGGTTCGTCCGCCGTGGTCCAGGGCATCGCATCCGACCTGGCCGGTATCGGTTATTCGGGCATCGGCTACCTGACTTCGGGCGTCAAAGCGGTGCCCCTGGCCGGTGATGACGGCGTTGCCTACGAAGCCAGCTACGAGAACGTGCTTGCCGGGAGCTACCCGCTCTCCCGTTTCCTCTATATCTACATCAACAAGAAGCCTGGTCAGCCCTTCGACAAACTGACCTCCGAGTTCCTGCGTTTCATCCTCTCCCAGCAGGGCCAGGAGATCGTGATCAAAGACGGTTACTACCCCTTACCGAACTCTTTGAGCTAATCAGGGTCTGGGGAGCTGGCAGGAAGCATGTTTCTCCGTGCAATGAATGTGCCGAGGCGGCACATAAGCGCTGCGAAACATACTTCCTGCCAGCTCCCCAAGTCCATGTCAGCCCAAGTAGCGGATAAGGTACAATAACCGCCGTATGAGCCAGGATCTTCTGACCCCCCGGTCGTCCAAAAGAGAGAAGTACAAGCCCCAGAGGTCCGTGCTTGCGGCGGATCGGTGGATGAATCATTTCATCAAAATAGGGGGGCTTGGAGTCATTGCGGCGGTTTGCGGAATCTTTCTTTTCATCGCCTCCCAGATTGCCCCGCTGTTCGGTTCTGCCAAGGTTCAGGAGCTCTCCAAGCATCCAATCGCAATCCCGGCGGAAGCGGGCTCGGTCGCCGCAATCGCTATCGACGAATGGTCCGAAAGCCCGGTCTTCGTCACGGACTCCGGCCGCATTTTTATCTACGCCCTTCCGGAAAAAAAGCTCGCAGAAGCCGACACCGGCTTTTTGAACGGCCGCCGTCCGACCGCCATCGACTATAACCAGGAGCGACAGGACGTCATCTTTGGTTTTGAAGACGGACAGTTCGAGAAGATCGCGGTCCGGTTCGAGCCCGAGTATGACTCCGGTAAACGCGTCGTGGCCGCCAAGCTCGCCGCATCGGGCATTTTTCCGATCACATCTACTGCGGAAAAGATCCTTTCCATCAATTGGGGCGAGCCGGATCCGCGGACACGGATCGCTGTCGCGGTGACCGAAGCCGATGGACAGCGCTTCTTGAGGGCCTTGCCGATGGAGCAGGGCCGCACGCTGCTGGGCCCTGGACCGCTCAAGGCGCTGGAGCCGATCGATCTCACCGCGCAGGCGCCGGAAGGGCTGGAACGTGTCCGGATCAACCGCCGCGGCGACACGATTCTGGCGATCGGAGCCGGAGGCGAAGTCCGGTTTTTTTACTTCAACGGCAAAACCGTCGTTTTGAAGCAAACCTTCGTTCCGTTCGAGAAAGAAAATGACAAGCGCATCGCAGCCGCGGATTTTTTGCTCGGCGACGTTTCGGCGGTCTTCACGTCGGCGGCCGGCGAAAATCGGGTGTTCAGTCTTTTCCGTCCGGAAGGCCAGGAGACGCGGCTTTTTGGCCAGACCAAGCACTTTCCCAGGATTGAAGGGTCCGGATTTTTGTACGCACCCTCCCTTCGTAACAAGGGGTTCCTGGCCGCTTCCGACAAGCAGGTGTCGCTTCGCTACGCGACGACCGAAACGGTTCGCTGGAACGGCCATCCGGACTTCAAGGTCACGCAGGTGCGGTTAAGCGGCAAATATGACCGGATTCTGTTGCTGGACGACAGCAACACATTGCATGTGATGGGATTGGACGACCCGCATCCCGAGGCCGGATGGAAGGCGTTTTTTGGAAAAGTCTGGTACGAAGGGTATTCGCAGCCGGAATACTCGTGGCAGTCGACCGGGGCGACGGACGAGTTCGAAGCCAAGTTGTCGCTGGTGCCGCTCATCCTCGGAAGCCTCAAAGGCACTTTTTACGCCATGCTCTTTGCGCTTCCGATCGCGTTGCTGGCCGCGCTCTACACGTCCCAATTCGCCAGCCCATTCGTCAAATCGGTCGTCAAGCCCATGATGGAGATCATGGCCTCGCTTCCTTCGGTGGTGCTGGGCTTTTTGGCCGCGTTATGGCTGGCGCCGCTCATCGAGCATTGCGTGCCGGCTCTAATCCTCATCACCCTGGCGCTGCCTGCCGCCGCCCTGCTGTTTGGATACATCTGGTCCAAACTTCCGCGTTCGGCCACTCTCTGGGCGAAGCCCGGCTATGAATTCATCCTGCTGCTTCCGATCCTGTTCGCGGTTGGGGCCCTCATGTGGCAGCTGGGGCCCTGGATCGAATCCGTGCTTTTTATCGTCAAAGACCCCGTTTCCGGAACCCAGATCGCGGACTTTCGCCTCTGGTGGCCGCAGGTCACCGGCGCACCGTTTGAACAGCGCAATTCTCTCGTCGTCGGATTCGTGATGGGATTTGCGGTCATCCCGATCATTTTTACGATCACCGAGGATGCGCTCACCAACGTCGCGCCGTCGCTGCGCTCGGCGTCGCTTGCGCTGGGCGCCAGCCGCTGGCAGACCGCCTGGCGCATCATGATCCCGACCGCCTCGGCCGGAATCCTCTCGGCGGTGATGATCGGCTTCGGCCGCGCGGTGGGCGAGACGATGATCGTCGTCATGGCGACGGGCAACACGCCCATCATGGACTTCAATATCTTTTCGGGCATGCGGACATTGTCGGCCAATATCGCCGTCGAGCTGCCCGAAGCGCCTCACCACAGCACGCTGTACCGGACGCTCTTTTTGGGCGCGCTGGTTCTCTTTATGATGACCTTCGCCGTCAACACCCTGGCCGAACTTTTGCGCGAACGCCTGCGGCAGCGTTACAAGACGGTGTAGCGCGATGCCTCTAATCGAAAAAACCCCCCCAAAGGTCCGTTCGTCGCACGGCGAACCGCTCGTGTGGCTGAGTTCGGTCGGCCTGTCGGTCGGCCTGCTCATGGTGGCGGCGCTTTTGGTCGTGGTTCTGACGAACGGACTGAACGTGTTCTGGCCCAAGCGGGTTGCCGAAGTAACGCTGAAGGCCGGTTCCGCGGAACGGGTGGGCGGCTCGCAGACTTTTTCCGGCATCGTCACGAAGCATCAAAAAAAGATTACGCACACCGAAGCGGAAGCCTACGAGTGGCAGTTCTATATCGGCAACAAGGACTTTTATGGACTCGGCTACAAATATGTCGACCATGCCGATATCGCATCGATGGAGTACCCGGCCGACCTCTTGATCATCGAGCGGGTCGAGTATGGTAATGCGGTCGCCCGGGCCCTAGCGCTGCGATTGGCGGACGGGACGGAGATCCCGGCATCAGACCCGTCGTTCAACGACCGGCTTGCGGACCGCTTGCGGGAAACGGAGAATTCCAGGAGCCGGATTTATCACATCGAAAAAAAGCAGATCGGGAAGGTGAACGCCCGGATGCGACAGCTGGTGCTCAAGAAGCAGGAGCTCGAAAAAGCCGTTGCCGTGCTCGGAAGGGCGGACCGGAGGGAGCCGGAGCTTGCGCATGAACGCGAAGCGATCGAGCATGAAGAAAAAGCGCTGCAGGCGGAATATGAGAAGCTCGCTTCGGAAGCGCGGGTGATGCGCGAAAAGCAGAACGCCTCGTTCTTGCGGTACCGGCTTTCGTCCGGGCAGGAAAAAGAACTTCCGATGGGCCAGGTGGTGGACTTCTACTATCCCAATCAGTTGTCGCTCCACGAGCGGGTGCGGCACTTCGGAACGGCGTTCTGGCGGTTTTTGACCGAGGAGCCGCGCGAGGCGAACACCGAGGGCGGAATTTTTCCGGCGATTTTCGGCACGTTCGTCATGACGCTGCTCATGAGCCTGGCCGTGACGCCGTTCGGCGTGATCGCGGCGATTTACCTGCGCGAATACGCGAAGCAGGGGATGTGGGTCCGGATGGTGCGCATCGCGGTCAACAACCTCGCCGGCGTGCCGTCGATCGTCTTCGGCGTGTTCGGACTCGGGTTTTTTGTGTACTTCGTCGGCGGATCGATCGACAAGGTTTTTTACAGCTCCGCGCTGCCGACCCCGACGTTCGGGACGGGCGGCGTGCTCTGGGCGGCGTTGACGCTCGCGCTCATGACCGTCCCGGTCGTGATCGTCGCCACCGAAGAATCGCTTGCCGCCGTGCCCCGCGGCGTGCGCGAGGGATCGCTCGCCTGCGGAGCATCCAAATGGCAGACGATCCGCCGCGTGGTGTTGCCGGCCGCGGCTCCGGGGATCATGACGGGATTCATCCTGTCCATGGCACGCGGGGCGGGAGAAGTCGCTCCGCTCATGATGGTCGGCGTCGTCAAACTGGCGCCCACGCTTCCGCTGGATCTGACGTTTCCGTTCATCCACTTCGAACGCAAGTTCATGCACCTGGGCTTCCACATTTACGATCTGGGCTTCCAGTCCCCGGACTCCGAAGCGGCCAAGCCCATGGTGTTCGCGACCACGCTCGTCCTCATTCTTCTGATTTTGGCGCTCAATTTGACCGCTGTCCGGATCCGCCAGAACTTGAGGAAAAAATATGCCCTCTCAGCTGTATAATGACGAGGAACGCACCATGACGGACACCCGAACCGGCCCCCATATCCACGCGGAAGCTCCCCGGACCAAGGGGCAGGCGCACGACGCTTTTTCGAAGGCGGATGCCTCGCCCGACGTCGCGCTCATCCAGGTCCGCAACTACAACTTCTTCTACGGCAAACAGCAGGCGCTGTTCGACATCTCGCTCGACATCCCCGAGCGCAAAGTCACGGCCTTCATCGGGCCTTCCGGCTGCGGCAAATCGACCATCCTGCGCAGCTTCAACCGGATGAACGACCTGATCGAAGGCATTCATCACGAAGGCGACATCCTCATCGGCGGACAGAGCATTTACGACCCGCAGCTGGAAGTCATCGGCCTCCGGCGCCGCGTCGGGATGGTCTTCCAGAAGTCGAACCCTTTTCCCAAGTCGATCTACGAGAACATCGTCTACGGACTGCGTGTCGCGGGCGAAAACCGCAAGTCCGTGCTCGACGACGTCGTCGAGCGGAGTCTCAAGTCTTCGGCGCTGTGGGATGAGGTCAAGGACCGGCTGCACGCGAGCGCGCTGGCGCTTTCCGGCGGGCAGATGCAGCGGCTCTGCATCGCGCGCGCGATCGCGAACGAGCCGGACGTCCTGCTCATGGACGAACCCTGCTCGGCCCTGGACCCGATCGCGACGGCCAAGATCGAAGAGCTCATTTATCAGCTGAAGCGCGACTTCACGATCGTGATCGTCACGCACAACATGCAGCAGGCTGCGCGCGTCTCGGACAAAACCGCCTTTTTCTATCTCGGCAAGCTCATTGAGTTCAGCGGAACCAAGGCCATGTTCATCAGTCCCGAGAAGAAGCAGACCGAAGACTACATCACCGGGCGCTTCGGATAAGCGGCGAACCGCACAGGAAAGGCAACCCAGTATGACACGGCATTTTCATGAAGAAATCCAGGACCTGAAGCAGCACCTGCTCCGCATGGCCATCCTCGTCGAAGAAGGCATCCGCAAGGCCACCGAGGCGCTGGTGGAGCGGAACATCGAGAAGGCGCAGGAAGTGATCCGCCGCGAGCAGGACGTCAACCACGCGGAGATCCAGGTCGACGAGATCGGCCACAGCCTGCTCGCGCTCGACCAGCCGGTCGCGGTCGATTTGCGGCGCCTCATCATGATCCTCAAGATCAACACCGACCTCGAGCGCATGGGCGACCACGCGGTGAACATCGCCCAGCGGGCGATCCGCGCCGTCAAAGAACCCTCGTACCCGATCGACCCGCTCATCCCGAAAATGGCCAATGCGTCCAGCATGATGCTCAAGAACGCCCTCGACGCGTTCATCCATGAGGACGTCGAAATGGCCAACGCGGTGCTGGCGTCGGACGACGAAGTCGATTTGTACGGCGATCAGATTTACGAAAAGTACCGCGCGCTCATGGAAAGCGAAGCCAACGCCGTGCCGTTCGGCGTCGACATGATCATGGTCGGCTACAACCTCGAACGCGTCGCGGATCTGGCGTCCAACATCGCCGAAGACACGATTTACATCAAGCAGGGCCGCGAAGTCCGGCACCATCATCACCAGACCGGCGACTGGAAGCCCGCCGACAAATAAGGCCTGCCCGCCGGTGAAGCGAAGGATTCTCATCCTCTGCACCGGCAACTCCTGCCGGTCTCAAATGGCCGAGGGAGTTTTGAGGCATTACGGCGCAGAGAAGTTCGAGGTCGAGAGCGCCGGCACCAAACCCTCGCACGTGAATCCCACCGCCGTTCAAGTCATGCGCGAAATCGGCATCGATCTGAGCGGCCATCGGTCCAAACACGTCGATGAGTTCAGGGGAAAAGCCTTCGATCTCGTCATCTCCGTCTGCGACCACGCCAAAGAATCCTGCCCTGCGTATTTCGGCACCGCCGAAAAACTCCATTGGCCCTTTCCCGACCCCCCGCATGACCAGGCAGTCACTCCCGAAGTCCTCACCCGCTTCCGCCAAGTCCGCGACCTCATCGTAGAAAAATTCAAAAAACTCGCCCTTCAGGGTTAACCCCCTGGTTTTTGCAAAAAGAGGTGCAAGCGCCCGCGGCGAGTTATCGCGGCGCATCGCCGCGATCTGTCTGAGCCGCAGTGCGTCTCTTTTCAGCAAGAATCCGAGAGAGTGAGTCCCGGCTAAAAGAGCTTTTTAAGTTTTTCGGAGAGATCGCCGAGCTTGATGCCGGCTTTGGATTCGAGGGTCTGGAGGGCCTGGGAGCCGAGGTCGTCCTTGACCAAGTTCCACAGAGTTGTTTCGAAGCCGTTCATGGAAGGCTTGTCGGGGTCGCCGGTGATGTTGAAGCTGAGCTCGAGCTCTTTGCGGCGGTTGAGCGCGTCGACCACGAGCGATGCCGGCACCGGCCCGAGCTTGGCGTTGCCTTTGAGGATCATCTGGTAATCTTCGAGTTTAAGCTGGTTATGGGAATCCACCGCTTCGGCCGAAAGTTCCGACCGGCAATCGAGCGTGAGGTAGCCGCGCTCAAACGCCACGGGGCTCGACTCTTCGTACAGGGGCTTGAGCGGCGCCAGGTCGAGATTTTTGGTCACCAGCCGCGAACGGATGCGGCCGGCCGACCGGTCGACGTCCAGATCGAAACTGCCTTCACGTCCCGTTTTGAGCCGCCCGGACGCGCCGACGGATTCAAAGTCGAAGCTGCCGGAACGGCGCATCACGAACGACGCGAGGTGGAGCTTGAGGTCTTCGAGCGGGGGCAGGGTTCCGGCTTTGTCGGACAGCACGAGCCGCCCGCCATTGATCCGGATGGATCCGATGCGGAACGTGACATCCTGGGGCGAGCTGAAATCCACGATCCGTCCGCGGGGCTCTTCCCGGACGCTCACGATTTTGGGGCTCTTCTTGGGGCCGTCGCCCGATTTGCGGACCCACTTCTTGGCTTTGTCGTAAGCATCGCCGAACCAGTCGGTTTGTCCGGTCTGCTGCTTGAACCAGTCTTTGACACCGGAAGTCCAGCCTTCGGCCTGTCCCGCGTCCGAATCTTTTTTGACCAGCCGCTCGATGTTGAAATCGCCCTGAGCGTTTTTGACCAGCACCAATTCCACCTGCTTGAAGCTCAGGTTGCCGAGAAAGACCCTGCCGGCCAGGAGGGCGACCGGGTCGAGCGTCGCGCGGAACGAATCGGCCAGGAACATGCGGCGGGACGGATCTTCCGGATCCGCCGCCTCGATGGTCCGCGCGGTCAGCGTGAGCAGGACCGGATGAAGCCGCAGCTGGTCGATGCCGATTTTGGCATTCGTGTGGCGGTTCACCGTCCGGACGGCCCAATCCGTCATGAACGGCGAAAGACCGTACGCCACGGCCAGATCGCAGACGGTGAGAACCGCCGCCAGGAGCGCAATGCCTTTGAGGTTCAGGAGGCCGCGCACGGTTATTTGCCCCACCGGTCGGCGAACCATTTGACGAGCGACAGGCCCTGAAGTCCTTTGACCAGGTTCCAACGCCCGACCTTTTCGGCCATCGAAGCCCGGTAGGCGTATACGGCCCACATCACGCCGATGAACAGGGGAATGCCGGCCGCAAGGGCCAGCGCCATGCCGCCGAGCACCAGCGTGTGATCGAAGCGGAGCAGCGCGAGGACGGGCGCATGCGTGACGAAAGACCATGCGGCCTGCGGGACGGGGGAAGCCGTGAGCAGATAGTAGCCGGTCTGATCGGCGACTTTCCAAAGACCGAGCAGGTAGATGAGCTTGGCGATCGGGTAGACGAGCATGGCGGCGGCGCGGTTGATCTTGAGGAAGAAAAATAAGAGCACGAGAATGATCAGATGCGTCTGATCGGACGGAGTGAATCCAAAAAAAAGCCCGAGCACAGCGCCCAGCGCGATCTGACGCGGGTCGGTGTTGGATTGGAGCAGCCGGGCGAGCCGGATCACTTGGTTGATCATCGCGGCAATTATAGCATGGCGTCGTTCGTGCGCCGATCAGCTTCCCGTCCGCATTCGAGATTTTTGCAGTCTTCAGCAAGAGAGGAGATTTTTATAAAAAGTGGATTCGAACTACTTATAAATCAGCATAAATGGAGCATCAGGACCATAATTAGCGAATTTTAAAGGCATAAGTGGAGCATCATATCCAAATCAAAACTATACGCAAGTAACTCAAAGTTATCAAAAGTAATCAATCATTAACATAAAATGCTTGATATTTTAAAAAAGGACAGGTATCGTAGGCTCATGAGCCAGAATTCGAGAGGATGGATCGTCCGCGCGATGCTCGCAGCCGTGATATCGGCCGCTTCCGGATCCGTATGCCATGCGGCCGATGAAGATTCGGCCGTCGCGCGGAATTTGTACAACCGTCCGCTCACGTATCGTGAAACTCCGCCCGGATACCGGAACAAACCCATTCAATACACTCCCGAGCCCCGGGGCTTCCGCGACAATCCGCTCAATTGGTCGTTGCAGCCGATCGGCTATCGCGAAAAGCCTATTCCGCAGCTGGACGAGCCGCGGAACGGACAGGAGAATCCTTTTAATTTTGTATCCCGCGATTCGATCCCCGTGGCGAATCTGGACGAGGCGCTCAAGACGCCGCGTGATCAGCACATCGTCGCCAATTCGGATCCCGACCTCCGGATCTCGACCACCGGCGCCGAAGAGACCATGCTGCAGGGCGACGTCGAACCCCGCAACCCCGGCTACAAGGGCATCAATCCGCCCAGCAAGGCACGGCTGCAGAACTTCCAATAGCGGTACGGAACTTTTTTCCCCGCCCGCCCGGAAAATCCCGAAGCTGTGGCATAATGCACGCGGACAAAATCATGACACAAACCCCTTCGACCGTGAGCGACAAGAATCTGGTGTGGATGGACCTGGAAATGACGGGTCTGGATCCCGAAAAGGAACGCATCATCGAGATTGCGACCATCATCACCGACAGCGATTTGAATATCGTCGCCGAGGGGCCGGACCTAGTGGTGCATCAACCGGCCAAGCTTCTGAAGGCCATGGACGCGTGGAATCAGAATCAGCATTCCAAGTCGGGCCTCATCGAAAAAGTCAAAGCGTCCAAGATCGACGAAGAAGAGGCGGAACGCCGCACCCTGGAATTCATCAGCCAATACGTCGGGCCCAAGGCGTCTCCGCTGTGCGGCAATTCCATTCACCACGATCGCCGCTTTTTGATCAAGTACATGCCCAAACTCAACGAACATTTGCATTACCGGCACGTCGACGTCACGACCGTCAAAGCGCTCGTGCAGCGTTGGTACAAGTCCAACCGGCAGTACATGCAGAAAAAAGAAAAGCACCGCGCTCTGAACGACGTCAAAGAGTCGATCGCGGAACTCAAGTATCTGAGGGAGCATTATTTTGTTAAACGGTGAAGTCCGTCCGTGGGGCAATTACCAGGTGCTCCACATCGAAAAAACGTTTCAGGTCAAACGCGTGGAAGTGAACCCGGGGCACCGGCTCAGCTATCAGCTGCACCACCGCCGCGCTGAAAAGTGGACCATCACCACCGGCACCGGTCTCGTGACGCTCGATGACCGTGAAGTCGCGGTCGCTCCCGGTGCGGTCGTCGCCATTCCCGTGGGCACCAAGCACCGCATCCACAACAACGGCACCGTTCCGCTGATTTTCGTCGAAGTTCAACTCGGCGATTATTTCGGCGAGGACGATATCGTTCGTTTTTCCGACGACTACCACCGCACCTAAACGGCTCCCCGCCGTTTGAGATAAATTCAAATCTCCCTCGGCGAACCCCATATCTTGGGACAATTGGGTCGGCTAACCACCACATATATTGACTTTATATTCGTGCGGAGCTAGGATTGCGGAAATAGCATCCAACCTTGGAGAAAACTCCGCATGTCCAAACAACTCGCTCTGTACGGATTCGTCCGCCGCAAAGACGGTCTTCGGATTCGCCCTGAAGGAGTGGACAAGGGACGCTGCTCGCTTTTTTACAGCGGAACCGAATCGGCCGCGGTTGTTTCGTGGATCAAGGACAAGGAATTCCAGCCCGACCCCAACGACATGCTCCGCCACGAAGAGGCGGTCCAGCAGATCTTCGACAAGCAGGTCATCCTGCCCGCCAAATTTCCCAAGATCATTTCCGTCGAAGCGCTCGAAAAAAGCATGGCCGAGATGGAGGGCGACCTGCGCAAAGTCCTCCAGCGCATCGTCTACAAAAACGAATACCACGTGCGCGTCATCATGACCGACCCGGTCGTCGAAGAGCCGCCCGTCGCCGGCTACAACCAGATGTCCAAATTCATCATGGAAAATTCCTCGCGCTACAAGTACAAACACTACTTCCCGCTCCTGACCAAGGAAGCGAAGGAGGCGGAGTTCGTCGACTACGCGGAAACGGTCGTGCGGCACATTTCGCACAAGCTCTGCGTCGAGACGACCTATTGGCGGGGAAAAAGCTTTTTGTCGGAAAAAGTGCTGCTCGATTCCTATTTCTGGGTCCGGAAGCACAAGACCGAAATTTTTAAAAAGTGCGTGCAGGAACTCAAGGACTTCTATCCGAACCTGCGGTTCAGCGTGCTCGGACCCAACCCGCCGTTCAACTTCGTGCAGCTGGAGTTCGTGGAAAATTTATGATATTTTTCTTCTCCAGACGCGGATTCCTCCTCAAGTTCACGCTCGCGGCCGCGTACTGCTTCGTCACGTTCGCCAGGTAAACGTCCGTCCCCCAAAAGGCTAAACCGTCATGTGCGGAATATTCGGTTACGTCGGCCGCAAAGAAGCCGTTCCCATTCTCCTCAAAGGCCTCTCGCGTCTGGAATACCGCGGGTATGATTCCGCGGGTATCGCCGTTCTGAACGGCGGCTCGACTCTGGCCGTGCGCAAGAAGAAGGGGAAGGTGAAGGAATTGGCCGCCTCTCTTGCTTCCGACAGGCAGGCCCCGCACGGCTTCATCGGTCTCGGCCACACGCGCTGGGCCACGCACGGCGCGCCCAACGACGAAAACGCCCACCCGCACCTCGACTGCTCCGAAAAAATCGCCGTCATCCACAACGGCATCATCGAGAATTACGCCGAGCTCAAGGAAAAGCTCAAGGACGAAGGCCACCGCTTCCGGTCGAATACCGACTCCGAGGTGCTCGCGCATCTGGTCGAAAAATATTTTATCAAGACGCGCAGCGTCAAAGAGGCGCTGCGGCTGGCCGTTTCCAAGGCGCGCGGATCGTACGCGATCGGCGTCATCCATGCGGACGAGCCGGGACGCATCACCGCCACCCGCGTCGACAGCCCGCTCGTCCTCGGCGTCGGCAAACACGAGAACTTCATCGCTTCCGACGTGTCGGCGATTCTCGAACACACGCGCGAAGCGGTCGCGATCGAAAACGGCGAGATCGTCGTGATCGATGAAGGCTCCTATGCGTTGACCGGCCCGGACGGCCGCACGATCAAGCGGGCGCCGCGTCACGTCGAATGGAATGTCGCGGAAGCAGAAAAGCAGGGCTACGCCCACTTCATGCTCAAGGAAATATTCGAGCAGCCCGGCATCCTCGAGGGCTTCATTCAGAAGCGCGCCGAAAAATCCGGTGTCCGGTTCGCCGAACTCAAGATCAAGAAGGCGAGACTCGCCGCCGTCAAAAACGTCCACATCGTCGCGTGCGGCACGTCATATCACGCGGGGCTCGTCGGCAAATACATCCTCGAGACTCTCACGCCCTTGAGCGTGTCGGTCGATAACTCGTCGGAGTTCCGGTACCGCGACCCGAAGGTCGACCGGTCGAGTCTGGTGATCGTCATCTCCCAGTCGGGTGAGACGGCCGACACGCTGGCGGCGCTCCGCGAAGCGAAGAAAAAAGGCGCCTCCGTCCTCGCGATCCTGAACGTACTCGGCAGCACGATCGAACGTGAAGCGGACGGCGTGATCTACACCTACGCCGGTCCCGAAATCGCCGTTGCGTCGACCAAGGCCTACACGGCGCAGCTCGGCGCGCTCTACTGCCTGGCCTTCCATCTGGGACTCGAAATATTTGCACCGAAGACGCCGAAGCGGCGCGCGGAGCTCCTGTCGCTTTTGGCGGAGTTCAAGAAGATCCCGGGTGCGATGAGCGAATTCCTCGAAGACTACAAGTTGGATCGCGCCACCTGGGACACGAATTGCGAAGTCTACAACCGCCGCTACCACGAATCGCTCGAGCGTTACTTCAAGGCGCCGGCGGCGAAACGCAAACGCGCTCCGAACGCGTTTTTCATGTACCTCGGCCGCAACATCAACTATCCGAGCGCGCTCGAAGGCGCCCTTAAGCTCAAAGAAATCGCGTACATCTCCGCGGAAGGCTACGCGGCCGGTGAGATGAAGCATGGACCCATCGCGCTCATCGACGAAAACCCCTGGGTTGTCTGTATCGCGGTCGATTCGCCGACTTACGAAAAGATGGTCTCGAACATCGAAGAGATCAAAGCGCGCGGCGGCATGATCACCGCGATCGTGACCAAAGGCAACCAGGAAGTGAAAAAGCTCGGGCTTTATCTCTACATCGAAGTTCCCAAGGTCTCGGAACTTTTTACGCCGCTGCTGGTCGCGCTGCCGCTGCAGCTCATCGCGTACCACGTCGCCAAGGAATACAAGGAAGAAATCGACCAGCCGCGCAACCTCGCCAAGTCGGTGACGGTCGAATGACCGGCTCCGGCACGCTCACTCTCGTCGCCACACCGATCGGAAATCTGAAGGACTTAAGCCCGCGCGCCGTCGAAGCGCTTCAGGCGGCGGATCTGGTCGTATGCGAAGACACGCGGCACAGCGGACGGCTGCTGGCGCACTCTGGGGTTTCCAAACCGATGCTGGCCTTGTTCCTGGGACAGGAGCGCCAGCGGACGGAATCCGCGCTCAAGGCGCTGGAGTCGGGGAAAAACGTCGCTCTGATCACCGACGCCGGGACTCCGGCGATCCAGGACCCGGGGTTTTTGCTCGTCCGGGCCGCGGTCGAAAAGGGGATCCCCGTGACCGCCGTTCCGGGCGCCTGTGCGGCGGTGGTCGCGCTTACGATTTCGGGCCTTCCGACGGACCGGTACCTGTTCGAGGGCTTCCTGCCGGTCAAGGCCGGTCCGCGCCGCCGGCGGATCGAGAGCTGGAAAACGCTCGAATGCACAGTCGTCGTCTACGAGTCCCTGTACAAAATCCGGCGCACGCTCGAGGATCTGGAGGCCGTTCTGGGCGACGTCCGGATCGCCGTGGCCCGCGAACTCACCAAAAAGTTCGAGGAAGTCCTGCGCGGCCGGGTCAGCGAGATCCGCAAAACATTCGATACCCAGGAACCCCGCGGCGAATTCGTGATCGTGATCGACCCTTCCCCCGTTCTTTCCTGATCCCGGACTGAATCTAGAATCGCCCGTTCCGCCCGCCGATTCGCGGCCCACCCCGTCCTAAAATAGATATTTTTTGTTAATCTTGAATATAAATAGCAAGGAATGTATACATTAAGCAGGAGAACCTTCGCCTGGACCGGCGAAGGGGTTTGGTCGGTTCAAAAGGCCTGATGGGGGTGTTGGCATGGCACGATTACGGCAGAAGCGAGTTTGGAATCGGAAGGGGTTCACCCTTTTGGAGGTCATGATCACCCTGTTGATCGCCGTTTTGCTCGGAGGTGCGCTGCTGTGGGCGAGTCTGGGAACACGGCATTCGGTCCGCGTGGGCATTCTGTATTCGAAGGCCACGGCGCTGGCCCGGAGCTATGTCGAACGGATCAAAGCCATGGACTATGACGATATTGCCGATGCGGCGGACGTCGGCGTCCTGATCGACGACAACGCGACAGCGGCTCTTACGGACGATGTGAACGGTGCGGTCACAACCGAGGTGACGGACAACGGCAACGACACCAAGACCGTTCTGGTGACCGTCAGCTGGACCTCCAAGGCCCTCGGTTCGACCGTGAATCATCAGGTGGACATCAGTGCCCTGGTGTCGGATTTTTAAGAGGTGGTTATGAGAAGCGGGAAGGGTCAAAACGGCTTTACGCTGCTGGAAATGATGTTCGCCTGTTTCGTCATGTCGATCATCATGGCGGGTATTTTTGGCACCGTGATCGCCGTCATGAAAAACGACAGACGTTCGTCGGTCGAGGCGGAGCTGTACGCGGCCGCGTCGCGCGCCGTGGAGCGGGTGCAGCGCGGCGGAGACGGGCTGGCCGGATTGATGAAGGCGCGTGAAGCGTCGGTGTCGATCGGAGCCGCCGGAGCCACCGTCGATTTTGACGTGGACCAGAATAATCCTTATACGGCATCCACTGCGGACGATACGCAGATGAGCGTTTACGTGCTGGATGTCGACGGCGTGCCCGCAACCGTGGAAGACGACCAGCTCATCATGGATCCGGATGTGACCGCGCCATCCGACGAGATGATTCTTTGCGAAGGCGTTGCGGATCTGAACTTTTCGAAAAACGACCGATTGATCACGATGACGATCGAGCTTGAGCGGAGTGTGCGCGGGCAGCCCATCCGGGTGAACTCCCAGCAGGATATTTACCTGAGGAATTAAAATGCGTATTCACAATAATCGAGGGATGGTTCTGGCGACGCTGATCGGATTTGTGGCCGTCCTCACGGTCGGGTTCACGGCGATGTCGGCTCTGACGGCCCAAAAGGCCAGAGCCCAGCATCGGGCCATTCATTCGGTCCAGTCCATGTATCTGGCGGAAGCCGCCGTCGAAAGGGCGAAGGTGGACCTGTCGGCTGATTTTTCCGCCGTGTCGGCGGAGAGCGAGGGGAGCGTGTTCAGCATGGGAGAGGGACAGTTCTATTTTGACATCGCTCCGACGGCCGATCCCGACGAGCTGTTGGTGACCGGATACGGCGCCGTGCCGGATTTTGCATCCCCGCAGCAGGTGCGGTCGGTTCAGATCAAGATCGCGAGCGTGCCTACGACCATTCCGATCGATTTTGATTATGCGATTTTTGCGTCCGATACGATTGACATCAACGGCAGCGCCAACACGGTGGCGGGCGATATCTTCGCGGGCAATAACATCGACTGCTCTCCTGCCAGCTGCCCAGGTGTTACAGGGTCGAAAACGGAAGAAGGGGACTCGGATTATCCGTTTCCCGAGCTGAACATGGATCAGATGAAAGCGATCGCGATCAGTCAGGGCAATTATTTCGCCTCCACCCCCACCGCCGACGAGCTGCCAGCGGACTTTTATTTCACGGCGCCTTCCGGCGGACATCCCGGCGTGCCGAATATTGTCTATATCGAGGGGACGCTCACAGTCGGTTCTGGAAAAACGGTCGGCGGACTTGTGATCGTCGCCGGGGACTACGCGACCAACCCCTCCAGCCCCGGCGGCAATATGACGATGAACGGGAATGCCCGTGTGAAGGGCGTCATCTATGCGCTGGGGAATGTGACCACGAACGGCGGCGGGACCACGTCTCCGACGATCGACGGCGTGATTTATTCCCAGTCGATCGTCACGTTGAACGGAAAACCGGTGGTCGCCAACAGTTCCGAATACGTGAACAGTCTCGAAACGTCCGAATTCGATACCGGCGAGATCCGGGGTTCCGATTGGAACGAAGTGGAAGTGCCTGATGAAATCCGTCATCCGGACTGAGCGGACCGCATTTGAGCGGAGGATCTGGTCCAATCGGGGGGCCGGCCTGGTCGAGGTGCTGATTGCGGCCGGTATTTCGATGATCGTTTTTGTTTCGATTTTGTCGACGGTGTCCGGAATTTCCGCGATCACGGCGCTGTCCCGGCATTATACCCAGGCGATGCACGTCGTGCGGGGCGAAGCAGAAGAGCTCCGGGGGACCCAGTTCAGCACGATCGCGAACAGCGTGGCACAGGTTCCGTACGACGCGGGTTCCGACAACGTCTTCGGGACGCCCGACGACCTGATGGGGACGCTCACAGTGACCGTGGCTGACCGGGCGGACTTTGACGGGGACAACATCACGGGCGAGACGACGATCGACGTGAACGGGGACGGTGTCAACGACTGCACTGACTTTCCGGCCTGCACCGATCCTTATACCAAGCCGGTTCGCATTTCCCTCAACTGGAGCGAGCGGTTCTGGAGTCTCAACAAAAACGTGACCGTGTCCCTGGACACGCTGATCGCCCAATGAAGATCCTGCGGAGCCGCTCCGGCATGACCTTGCTCGAAGTGATGTTCGCGATGATGCTTACGACCATGATCTGCGCCTCGCTCTGGGCGGTTACGACGTTCGTCGAGAGGACGCGGGCGCAGGATGAAGCCCAAATGAAGATTACGGACGAAGCGAGGATCGCCATGGAAAAGATCCTGTGGGGGTACAAACCGGAGAGCAATGCGGATGCCCAGCGCAACGGGATCCGGGAGGCGGCGAGCTTCCAGATTCTGGACGGAGGCACGCGGCTTTCGTTTACGGACGCAGCCGGTGTCGTGCGCCAGATCCGGTTGAACGGAACGAGCATCGAGTACACGGAACCGGGCCTGGACGTCGCATGGGAAACACTCTACGCGCCCCCCGGGGGCGCGGATGCCCAAACGACGCTGTTGTTCGACAATTCGGATGTTTCGGCGGACGTGGTCGTGGTCGATCTGGTGATCGGACGGCGGGTCCGGGAAAGGTGGTTTTATGCCTCGATTGAATCCAAAGTCTTCGCGCGCAATTAAGCCGCTCACGAGCCGTTCGGGCCTGGCGTTTCCGATGGTGATGGCGGTGACCCTGATCGCGAGCGTGGAGCTCGCGTCGCTGGGGCTCTTCGCATCCAACCAGCTCGGACAGGTCCGCAAAAACGAAACGTACGTGAAGTCCTTTTATCTCGCTGAAGCGGCTTCGCAAAAAGCCGCCGCCCAGGTCCGGCTGCATATCAACACGCTGGCCACGGTTCCGGACGCGGCCGCGCTGGCGCTCATGTCCGCGGAAGCCCCGAACGTCGGCAACAATTTTACGGTGACGAATTACGCCATCAGTCTCGGAAACCTGACGTCCAACGCTGCGATCAGCGAAGGCGATTATGAGGGGCTGCGGGCGGATACGCAAAGCATCAACATCACCGCCCAAGTACGCGGTCCCTCGGCGTCTTCGCCCGCGGTGACCGTCCAGCAGGAAATCCAGGTCCAGCAGATCCCGGTCTTCCAGTTCGGCGTGTTCTATGACAACGACCTCGAAATCCTGCCCGGCGCCACGATGACGTTCGCCGGACCGGTGCACTCGAATGGAGACATCTACCTCGAAACGAGCGCGTCCCTGACGTTTAACTCCGGAATCACGTCCGCCGGATCGATCACCCACGGCCGTAAGGATTCGAGCACGGTCGCCGCGGGCAACATCTTCATCAAGGACGCCGACGGGGTGAACCAGAATATGAAACTCGACGACGGAACCTGGCTGGATTCGGCTCACACGGACTGGCTGAACGACTCCCAGACCCGCTGGGATGAGAACGTCAAATCCGACGTCCACAACACGCGCGAATTGACACTTCCGCTCCCCATCACCGAGAACCTAAACCAGATCATCAAGCGCCGGGCGGCAGATGACACTGCCACCGAGGTCAAGCAGAAGCTCGATTACAAGGCCCAGATCCGAATCGTCGACGGCCAGATTCTGGACCAGAACGGTGCGGCCATCGTTTTTAATTATTGTTCGACGGGCGGCGCGCTCGCCAGCTGTTCGGCCGCCAATACCGTCAAGCCCATCACGTTCCCGAGCCAAAGCTTCAGCGGCACCTGCAATTCCTCCTCGCACTTCAAAGACAATCGGGAAGGCAAGTGCATGAAGGCGACCGAAATCGACATCGCCAAACTCACTTCCAGCCCCAAGTACATCCAGTTGGCCGCCGCGAACGCCTCGGGGCTTGTGTTTTTTCACAGCGATTTGAGAAATAAAAATTCCTCGACCTATCGAGATGCGCTCCGGATCGTGAACGGATCGACGGTGCCGTCCAAGATGACCTTCGCGTCCGAGAACCCGGTTTATGTCAAAGGAGACTTCAACACCAACAGCAAGAAAAACGTCGGCATCATCGGCGACTCGATGAACATTCTTTCGAACGCCTGGTCGGACACGAACAGCACGTCCGGTCTCTCGAGTCGGACCGCCACCAACACTACTGTGAATGCGGCGGTGATCGCCGGCAACACGGAGACGACCTCCGGCAGCTATAACGGCGGATTTGAGAACATCCACCGCTTCCTCGAGAATTGGTCGAGCAAAACGATCACGTTCGCGGGCTCGGTCGCGGTCTTGTACAACAGTTCCCAGGCCACTGGAGCATGGGGAAAATCCGATGTTTACAATGCGCCCAACCGCAGCTGGAGCTATGACACGGCTCTTTCGAGCGCCTCTGCCACGGTTCCGGGATTTCCCAGCGTGATCAATATCACCAAGGGGGAATGGGAGCAGGATGTCTGAGGGTTTTGCCGCCGACTTTCCCTCCGATCGGTTAATTTTTAGCAACCATTGAAAAAGCTTATTTAAGAATGTATACATAGGCTTGGGTGACCGGCAGGTTTTTATTTAACGGGGGCATTCGACCATGAAACTTCTGGGGTTGCGGCGCTGCAAGCCGATGATTTTTTCCGTTCTCGTCTGTGCGCTGTTCGATTTTTCGCAGGCGGGTCCGGCCATGGCCGATCTGCTCGCGCCCGATGCCCCCTCGCAACCCTCCGGCTTTTCGATCGAAGACCGCCAAGGCGCGCCCTTGGAATGGGAGACGGTTCCCGCCGAATCTGCGGAAAGCGTCTGGAACCGCGCCGCCGACTGGGCGAAGGAGCAACTCACCCAAAGCGACGACGCTTTTTTCAACACCCGAACCCTGAATTCCGCTTATGACGACCTGTGGTGGCTCAAGGCCATCCAGGCGCCCGCCGCCTGGGGCCTTTCCACCGGCCGCGGCGTCACGGTCGCGGTTGTCGACACCGGCATCGATTACACCCACGAAGATCTCTCGGGCAACGTCTGGACGAACGTGGGCGAAATCGCCGGCAACGGCATCGACGACGACGGCAACGGGTATGTGGACGACTGGCGCGGCTGGGACTTCGCCAACAACGACAACAACGCGACGGACGATCAGGGACACGGCACACACGTGGCCGGCATCATCGGCGCGGCGGCGGGGAACGGCAAGGGCATCGCGGGTGTCGCTCCGGATTCCAAAATTCTCGGGGTCAAAGTGCTCGACAAGACCGGCAGCGGATCTTTCGAGAACATCGTGAAGGGAATTCGCTACGCGGTCGACATGGGTGCGCGCATCATCAATCTTTCGCTCGGAGCGGCGTTCAACTACACCCTCGACTACATCCGCACGAACTTCAGCGGTTATTACGAGGCGTTTTTGCAGCCCATGCAGACGGCGATTCAGTACGCGGCCGGTAAGGGCGCAGTCGTTGTGGCCGCTGCCGGCAATTCCGCGATTGACGTGAACCGCACGGCTCCGGCCGGATTCACCGAAACGATTTCGGTGGGGGCGACGACGCCGACGGAAGGACGGGCTTATTTTTCGAATACGGGCCAGACGCTGGACCTGAGCGCGCCGGGCTGGGACGTGCTGTCGCTGCGCGCGGCCGGCACGAGCCTGGGAACGGCGGTGGACGCGGGATATACGCGCGCGAGCGGGACCTCCATGGCGACGCCCATGGTGAGCGGCGTCATCGCGCTGCTCTTGGCGCAGGATCCGGATCTCAACATTGAGGGGATCGAACGGCGTCTTAAATATTCGGCGAAGGACTTGGGCGGTTCGGGCTTCGACACCTCGTTCGGGTACGGGCAGGTGGACGCGCTCAACGCCGTCACGCATGATTATTTCGCCGACGGCAAGCTCAAGACGCTGTGGCTGCTGGCGCCGGATGCGCAGAACATGGTCCGTTACGATTATGACGCGCAAGGCCGCGTGATCTCGAGCGTTTCGGCTGACGGCAAAAAGCACATGACCGAATACGACTCCGCCGGCAACCGGATCGAACGTTTTCCGAACGGGCGCATCAAGACCCGGACCGACGCGGTGACCGGGACGATCTACGAGTATCTCGACGAGGACTTGGACGGCCTGGGCACGCAGCGGGTGTTCCGATCCACGGATGTCGACGGCACGAAAAAAGAATACACGTACTGGTATAAGACGACGACGGTCAAGACACGCAAAACGTATGACGCATCCGGCAAGCTGATCCAGAGCGAAGGCTATGATTCGATCGGCCGCCTGACGTCGACAGAGTCCGGCGCGGACCGCACCGAATATACGTATTGGGGCGCGACGTCCACGGTCCGTACACTGCGGACCAAGAAAAATTCCGTACTGACCCAGACGGACAGCTTCGACTCCAACGGCCGCCTCACGAGTCGGTCGGTTTACAGTGGGACCGACCGGACCGACACATCCTATTACCTGTCGGGTTTGGCCCGGGAAGTCACCCTGTACAAAAATTCGATCCGCGCATCCGTGACCCGCTACTTCGAGTCCGGCGTGAAGAGCTTTTGGGCGGTTTACGAGAACGGCCAGCTGGCTTTGTCCGAATCATATGATGCCGAAGGCCGGCTGCGTGTCAAAACGCTGATCTCTGGGACGCTCAAAACCGAAACGACGTATTACCTGTCCGGCAAGCCCCGCCAGGTGTCGGTCTGGAAGGGTTCCCTGCGTGATTCGGTCACCCAGTACTACGAGTCCGGCATCATCAGCTACCTGGCGCTGTATCAGAACGGCCGGATCGCATCCGAAACGTTCTACAAAACCGACGGAAAGGTGCAGCGGTCCAAAACGTACAAATAATCGCCTTGATTTTGGGGTCCTAAGCGTGTAGACTCTCGCGAAGTCCGACACCTTTTAAATGCGGTCCAGAGAGGCCGCCAAAGGAATGACCCCCATGCGAAAGCCATATCCGATGAATGCGCCCTCCTGTGTACAACAGGGGGGATTTTTTTTATGAGTCAGGCCTTGCAGGCCGCGGATATGGACCGGGCTTTGACCCGGTTGGCGCATGAAATCCTCGAGCGCAACCCCGCCGCGACCCCGGCTTTGATCGGCATCCGGACCCGGGGGGAATTTCTCGCCCGCCGCATCGCCGCCAAGATGACAGAAATCCTTTCCTCTAATAAAGCCGCTTCAACGACGGTCAGGCTGGGTATTTTGGACATTAACCTTTATCGGGACGACTTGACCCGGGTGTCGGAGCGGCCCGTGGTTCGCGAAACCGTCATCGATTTTTCGGTCGACGACCAGGTCCTGGTGCTCATCGATGACGTGCTGTATACCGGCCGGACGGTTCGCTCGGCCATGAACGCGCTCATGGACTTCGGCCGCCCCAAAGCCATCCAGTTGGCGGCGCTGGTCGACCGCGGCCACCGGGAACTTCCGATTAAGGCGGACTTCGTCGGCAAAAACATCCCGACCAGCCAGCAGGAAGTCGTGCACGTCCACCTCAAGGAATGCGACAACGAAGACAACGTGACGGTCGACCTGATCGCCGACACCCGGATCGACGCCTCCGGAAAGGAAGTCCGGTGAGCACCGAAATCGTCTGGAACCAGAAGCACCTGCTCGGCCTTGAAGATCTTTCTGCCGCCGAAATCGAGACCGTGCTCCGCACCGCCGAAGGCTTCAAGGAAGTTTCGAGCCGCGAAGTGAAAAAAGTTCCCGCGCTGCGCGGCAAAACCGTCGCGAACGTTTTTTTCGAAAACTCCACCCGCACGCGGATTTCCTTCGAGCTCGCCGCCAAGCGGCTGTCCGCCGACCTCATCAACTTTTCCTCCTCCGGCTCGTCGACCTCGAAGGGCGAGTCGCTCATCGACACCGTGCGCACCATCGAAGCGATGAACGTCGACATCGTCGTCGTCCGGCACGCGTCGTCCGGCACGCCGGCCTTCATCGCCAAGAACATCCAGGCCGGCGTCGTGTCGGCCGGAGACGGCGTGCACGAGCATCCGACCCAGGGCCTCCTCGACATCTTCACCATGAAGGAACGCAAATCCAAAATCGCCGGACTCAAGGTCTGCTTCGTCGGCGACATTCTGCATTCGCGCGTCGCGCGGTCGAATATCTGGGGTCTCACGAAGCTCGGCGCCGAAGTCACCGTCTGCGGCCCGCCGACGCTCATCCCTGCCGGCATCGAGAAGCTCGGCGTGAAGGTCAGCTACGACCTGGACGCGGTGTTGCCGCACATGGACGTGCTCTACATCCTGCGCATCCAGCTCGAGCGTCAGCAGGGACAGTTCTTCCCGTCGATCCGCGAGTACGCGGGCGAATTCGGCATCACGCGCGACCGTCTGAAGCGCGCGAAAAAGGACGTGCTCATCATGCACCCGGGTCCTTTGAACCGCGGGATCGAACTCGACAACGAAGCGGCGGACGGCGAACATTCGGCGATTCTGGACCAGGTGACCAACGGCGTCGCGGTCCGGATGGCGGTGCTTTATCTGCTCTCGGGCGTAAAAGGATAACCAGGCAAACACATGGCAAACACGATCCTCATCCAGAACGGCCGCGTCGTGGACCCGGCCAACAAAATCGACGAAGTCCTCGACGTCCTCGTCGAAAACGGCCGCGTCTCCAAAGTCGGCAAAAAGCTCGCGGCTCCGGCCGGCGCGCAGACCATCGACGCGTCGAACAAGGTCGTGACGCCCGGCCTCATCGACGTCCACGTGCATTTTCGTGAGCCCGGGTTCGAGTACAAGGAAGACCTGGAGTCGGGTCTGCGCTGCGCGGTCAAAGGCGGGTTCACCGGCGTCTGCCCAATGCCGAACACCAAGCCCGTGATCCAGACCCAGGCCGAAGTCGAATTCGTCCTGCAGAAGTCGAAGCTGTTCGGCATGGCCAACGTGTACCCGGTCGCCGCCGTGACGCGCGGCCAGGAAGGCAAGGAGCTCACCGAATTCGGCGAACTCAAAAAAGGCGGCGTCCTCGCGCTCTCCGACGACGGCCGCCCCATCACCGACTCAAACGTCATGCGCCGGGCGCTTGAGTATTCCAAAAAATTCGACCTCGTCATCCTCGTGCATTGCGAAGACGCCGGACTTTTCGGCTGCGGCTGCATGAACGAAGGCCTCGTTTCGACCAAGCTCGGACTGCCCGGCATCCCCGTCGAGTGCGAATCCATCGAAGTCGCGCGCGACCTGCAGCTGGCGGACCTCACCGGCGGTCGCCTTCACTTCTGCCACATGAGTTCGAAAAAGTCGCTGGACCTCATCCGCGAGGCCAAGAAGCACGGGTCCAAAGCCACCGCCGAAACGGCGCCGCATTACTGGACGCTCACCGACGAAGCGGTGCTGGGCTACAACACGCGCGCCAAGATGAATCCTCCGCTGCGCACGCAGGAGGACATGAAGGCCGTCAAGGACGCGCTCCGGGACGGAACCATCGACGTCATCGCGACCGACCACGCGCCCCACGCCGAACACGAGAAGAACCGCGAATTCGACAAGGCGCCGTTCGGCATCACGGGCCTGGAGACGTCGCTGCCGCTTTCGCTCAACCTCGTGCGCGAAAAAGTGCTCACGATGTCCCAGCTCATCGAAAAAATGTCGTTGAACCCCGCGCGCATCCTCAAGATCGACCGCGGGACGCTGTCGGCCGGAGCGGTCGCCGACATCACTGTTTTTGATCCGGAACGCGAGTGGACGGTGGACGAGAAGCAGTTCGAATCCAAGTCGAAGAACTCTCCGTTTTTGGGATGGAAGCTCAAAGGCCGCGCGACCGAGGTTCTCGTCGGCGGCAAACTCGTTCTGCGGGATTCGCAGATCGTAAAGGGGGAATGATGGCCGAAGCAATTTTGGCGCTCGAAAGCGGCCTGGTGATTCGCGGAGAAGCGTTTGGCGCGCCCGGCGAATCGACCGGCGAAGTGGTCTTCAACACCGCGATGACCGGGTATCAGGAAATTCTGACCGACCCGTCCTACCGGGGGCAGATGGTGTGCATGACCTACCCGCTCATCGGCAACTACGGCATCAACGACGAGGACGTCGAGTCGCGCAAGGTTTTCTTGAGCGGATTCATCGTCAAGGAGCTCTCGCGCGTCACGTCCAACTGGCGTTCGGCAAAAAGCGTCGACCGGTACCTTCAGGACCAGGGCGTGACCGGGATCCAGGGCGTGGACACGCGCGCGCTGACCCTCCACCTGCGTGAGCGCGGCGCGATGCGGGCCATCCTGTCGACCGAGGACTTGAACGTCGAGAGTCTGCTCAAAAAAGTCCGCGCTTCGCGCGGCACGAGCGGAGTCGACCTGGTGAAGGAAGTCGCCGAAATCGAATCCTATCCCTGGGAAGCCAGCGGCCGCTACCACGTGGTCGCGATGGACTCGGGCGTGAAGTACAACATCCTGCGCTCGCTGGCCGGCCGCGGCTGCAAGGTGACGGTGGTTCCGCCGACGACTTCCGCAAAAGAGGTCCTCGACCTCAAGCCCGACGGCGTGTTCCTCTCGAACGGCCCCGGCGACCCGGAAGCGGTCGATTACCTGATCGACACTGTGAAGAAGCTCATTCCCAAAGTTCCGATCTTCGGCATCTGCCTCGGACACCAGATCCTCGGCCAGGCCCTCGGCGGCAAGACGTTCAAGCTCAAGTTCGGCCACCACGGCGCCAACCATCCGGTGATGGACCTCGACACCAAAAAAGTCGAGATCACGTCGCAGAACCACAATTACTGCGTCGACACCGAATCGATTCCGGACCGCACCGTGCGCATGACGCACGTGAACCTGAACGACAACACCTGCGAGGGCATGGAGCACCTCGAGTATCCCGTGTTCAGCGTCCAGTATCACCCCGAAGCCGCGCCCGGCCCCCACGATTCCAATTACCTCTTTGACAAATTCATCGCCAACATGAAGGCTCACAAGTAAACCCATGCCAAAACGCGACGACATCCGCAAAATCCTCATCATTGGCTCCGGCCCCATCGTGATCGGCCAGGGCTGCGAATTCGACTATTCCGGAACCCAGGCCTGCAAGGCCCTGCGCGAAGAAGGGTACGAGGTCGTCCTCATCAACTCGAACCCCGCGACCATCATGACCGATCCGCAGGTCGCCGACCGCACCTACATCGAACCGATCACGCCCGAGTATGTCGAAAAGATCATCGCCAAAGAACGTCCCGACGCGGTCCTGCCGACGCTCGGCGGCCAGACCGGCCTCAACACCGCCGTTCAGTGCGCGGAAGCGGGGATTTTTAAAAAGTACGGCGTCGAGATGATCGGAGCCAATCTCGAGGTCATCAAAAAAGCCGAAAACCGCCAGCTTTTTAAGGAAGCGATGATCAAAATCGGCCTCGACCTCCCGAAAAGCGGTATCGCGCACTCGATCGAAGAGGCTAAAGAAGTGGCCCAGCGCATCGGTTTTCCGCTGGCGATCCGGCCCAGCTTCACGCTCGGCGGTTCGGGCGGCGGCTTCGCGTACAACATGACGGAGCTGGTGAACATCGTCACCAACGGCCTGAATTTGTCGATGAACCGCGAAGTGCTGATCGAAGAGTCGCTCATCGGCTGGAAAGAGTTCGAGATGGAAGTGATGCGCGACAAGAAGGACAACGTCGTCATCATCTGCTCGATCGAGAACTTTGACCCCATGGGCGTGCACACTGGCGACTCCATCACCGTGGCGCCGATCCAGACGCTCACCGACGTCGAATACCAGAAGATGCGCGACGCCTCCATCGCCTGTATCCGCGAGATCGGCGTCGAGACCGGCGGTTCCAACATCCAGTTCGCGATCAACCCCAAGAACGGCCGGATGATCGTCATCGAAATGAACCCGCGCGTCTCGCGTTCGTCGGCGCTGGCCTCCAAGGCCACGGGCTTTCCGATCGCCAAACTCGCCGCCAAACTCGCCGTCGGTTACACGCTCGACGAGATTTCGAACGACATCACGCAGAAGACCCCGGCCTGCTTCGAACCGGTCATCGATTACTGTGTCGTCAAGATCCCGCGCTTCGCGTTCGAAAAATTCCCCGGCGCCAACCCCGCGCTCACCACGCAGATGAAATCCGTCGGCGAGACGATGGCCATCGGCCGCACGTTCAAGGAAGCGCTCCAGAAGGGCATGCGCGGACTTGAGACCGGCGCCGACGGCTTCAACGCCAAAGACTTCGGCGACCAGCTCGATGAAAAGATCCGCGTCCCCAACGCCGAACGCCTGCACGCGCTGCGCGCCGCATTCGACAAGGGATACAGCGCCGAGACGCTGTTCGAGATGACGAAGATCGACCCTTGGTTTCTCGACAACCTGAAGCAGATCGTGGAACTCGAGATCGAGCTCAAGAAAACGGCCGCGTCGGTCAAGATCACGGACCCCGCGCTCACGAACGGCGGCCGCAGCGAGTCGCTGATCCGACAGATCCGCAAGGCCAAGGAATACGGCTTCTCGGACAAGCAGCTCGCGCGCATCTTCGGTCTCGGCGCCCACGAGCGCGCGTTCCGCGACTTCCGCAAGAAGCTGGGCGTCACGCCGACGTATCAGCTCGTCGACACCTGCGCCGCGGAATTCGAAGCCTTCACGCCCTACTACTACTCGACCTACGAGACCGTCTCCGAAGTGCGTCCGAGCTCCAAGCCCAAAATCATGATCCTGGGCGGTGGACCCAACCGCATCGGCCAGGGCATCGAGTTCGACTATTGCTGCTGCCACGCGGCGTTCGCGCTCAAGGAGATCGGCTTCGAGACCATCATGGTGAACTCGAATCCCGAGACCGTTTCGACCGACTACGATACGTCTGACCGCCTCTACTTCGAGCCGGTGACGTACGAGGACGTGATGAACATCATCGACGTCGAGAAGCCCGTGGGCGTCATCGTCCAGTACGGCGGCCAGACGCCGCTCAACCTGGCCCAGGCGCTGCACGATTCGGGCGTCCCCATCATCGGAACGCCCGTCGCCGCGATCCAGCGCGCCGAAGACCGTGCGCTGTTCAAGGCGATGCTCGACAAGCTGGGCCTGAAGCAGCCTGCCTCAGGCGCGTCGGCCAAGCTCCCCGAGATCCGCGAAATCGCGCGCAAGATCGGCTATCCCGTCCTGCTGCGCCCCTCGTTCGTGCTCGGCGGCCGCGCGATGGAAGTCGTTCAGGACGAGACCGAACTCGACCAGTACTTCGCCAAGACCGGCGACCTCATCTCAAGCGACAAGCCCGTGCTCGTCGACTATTACCTCGAAGGCGCACACGAAGTCGATGTGGACCTCATCGCCGACGGAACGACCTATGTCGTGGGCGGCGTGATGGAACACATCGAAGAGGCCGGCATCCACTCGGGCGATTCCGCCTGCTGCCTGCCGCCGCACACGCTCAAGGCCGGCATCGTGGCCCGGATCAAGGAGCAGGCGATCATGATGGCCAAGGAACTCGGCGTGGTCGGTCTCATGAACGTCCAGTTCGCCGTGAAAGGCGAAGACATCTACGTCCTCGAAGTGAACCCGCGCGCGTCGCGCACGGCGCCCTTCGTCTCCAAGGCCATCGGACGTCCGCTCGCGAAGCTCGCCGCGCAGTGCATGGCGGGCAAGAAGCTCACCGACCCCGAACTCAACTTCACGCAGGAAGTCACGCCCGTTTACTTCTGCGTCAAGGAAGCGGTGCTGCCGTTCGTCAAATTCCACGGCGTCGACATCATCCTCGGGCCCGAAATGAAGTCCACCGGCGAAGTCATGGGCATCGACCGCAGCTTCGCGCGCGCCTACGCCAAGTCGCAGATCGCGGCCGGCTCGGTGCTGCCGGTTTCGGGAACCGTTTTCCTGAGCGTCAAAGACCGCGACAAGGCGGCTGCCATCGACATCGGTAAGCGCCTTTCCGACCTCGGGTTCGAGATCGTCGCGACGCAGGGCACGGCCAAGATGCTTGCCGACGCCGGCGTCACGGCCAAACAGCTGTGCAAGCTGCAGGAAGGCAGCCCGAACGTGTTGGACCTCATCAACCGCAAAGCGGTGAACCTGATCATCAACACGCCGTCCGGCGCGCGTCCGCGCAAGGACGAGGTGACGATCCGTTCCTCGGCCGTTTCGCGCGGCATTCCGTGCATCACGACGATCGCCGGCGCGCAGGCCTCGGTCAAAGGCATCGAGACGATGATCCAGGAAGACCTGCATGTGCGCCCGATGCAGGAGTACCACAAGGAAAAAGTCCGGCCCGTCGCCGCCAAGGCATGAAGCTCGCTCCGGAATCCCTCTCAGTCCTCGAGAACGTCCCAACCGCACCCGGTCACTACCGGCTGCGTCTGGCGTCCAAACGCATCGCGAAGCTCGCGCAGCCGGGGCAGTTCGTCCAGATCACCGTCGCCGACGGCGGGAACTGCGACCCGTTGCTTCCGCGTCCCTTCAGCTTCCTCGAAATCGGCAACGGCTGGTTCGACCTCCTCTATCAGGTCGTCGGCCGCGGCACCCAAATCCTCTCGAAGAAGAAAAAAGGCGACACACTGACGGTGCTCGGCCCCCTCGGCCAAGGCTGGCGCCTCCCGTCCAAGTCTTCCACCACGACTACTCACGTGCTGGTCGGCGGCGGCGTAGGAATTCCTCCACTCCATCATTGGGCCCAGGAACTTCTTAAGCAGAAAAAAGCCTCTGCAAAAAACATTCACGTCTTCCTAGGCGGCCGCAACAAAGACCTCCTGCACTGCGAAAAACAATTTACGAAACTCGGCATCAAACCTGTGGTTGCGACAGAAGACGGCTCTAAAGGCCATAAGGGCTTTGTCACCACCCCGCTCAGTGAATATCTTGAATCGGTCTCCGCGCCGTCGCCGGCGTGGTGCGCTGCGGCTCAGACAGTTCGCGGCGGACGCCGCGAAAACTCGCCGCGGGCGCTGCACCCCGCCGCCGCCGTCGCGGCCGCACGAATCCAAATCTACACTTGCGGGCCGACACCAATGCTAAAGGCGGTGAGTGCCGTTGCCGCGCAATACGCTGCGGCTTGTCAGGTCAGTGTTGAAGAGCCTATGCCCTGCGGCTTTGGAGTTTGTCTCGGGTGCGCAATCAAGGTCAAAGATGACTGCGGCGGCCACCGCTTTGCGCTCAGCTGCACGGAAGGCCCGGTGTTTGATGCGCCGCAGGTGATTTGGTCATGAAGCCCAATATGAAGGTCACGATCAAAGGTGTCACGTTTCCGAATCCGGTATTGGTCGCGTCGGGCACCTACGGCTATGCGCAGGAGTACGAGCGCTTTTATCCCGTGAAGCAGCTCGGCGGCGTCGTCACGAAGACGATCACGCTCAAGCCCCGCATCGGCAATCCGCCGCATCGCGTCGTCGAGACGCCCAGCGGCATGCTCAACGCCATCGGCCTCCAGAACGTCGGCGCCGAAAAATTCGTCTCCGACAAACTCCCGTATCTGAAGAAGCTCGGCATTCCCGTGATCGTGAGCGTCATGGGCTACAGCGTCGACGAGTTCTGCGCCGTCGTCGACTTCCTCGAAAAGACGCCCGGCATCGACGGCTACGAAATGAATCTGTCCTGCCCGAACGTCTCTTACGGCACCGACGCCGCCAAAACCGGTGCGGCCAAGAAGCCGCGGATGTTCGCGCACTCGGAAGCCCTGATCGAAGAAGTTGTTTCCGCCGTCCGCAAACGGACGACGCGCCTGCTGGCCGCCAAGCTCGGTCCCGACGTGTCGGACATCGGCGCGATGGCGCAGGCCGTCGAACGCGGGGGAGCGGACGCCGTTTCGCTCATCAACACCTTCACGGCGATGGTGATCGACCTGAAGACGCGCCGCCCCGTGCTCGCGAACAAAACCGGCGGCCTGAGCGGCCCGTGCGTGCGGCCGGTCGCCGTGCGCATGGTTTCGGACGTTTACCGCGCGGTGAAGATCCCGGTCATCGGCATGGGCGGCATCACGTCCGGCCGCGACGCGGCGGAATTCATGATCGCGGGCGCGTCGCTGGTCCAGGTCGGCACGATCAATTTCATGCGGCCGACGGCCTGTCCTCAAATTATCAAAGAGCTGGGTGATTTTTTGACCCGTGAAAAGGTAAAATCAGCGTCCGATTTGACCGGGTCTTTAATTCTGGAGTGATATGAAGAAAAAATTGATCGTCGCGCTCGACGTTCCGACGCTGGAGCAGGCGCGGAAGCTGGTCGAGACGCTGAGCCCCGCCGTCGAATACTTCAAGATCGGCAAGGAGCTGTTCACGTCCGAAGGGCCCGCCGTCGTGAAGATGGTGCATGACCTCGGCGGAAAAGTGTTTCTCGATCTCAAATTCCACGACATCCCGAACACCGTCGCCGGCGCCGTACGCTCCGCGGCCAAGCTCGGCGTGTGGATGGTGAACGTACACGCTTCCGGCGGCGCGGACATGATGCGCGAAGCCGCCAACGCCGCCGCCGCGAGTTCCAAGCCCCCAATCGTGATCGGCGTGACCGTGCTCACGAGCATGAACGAAGAAGGCTTGAAAGAAATTGGCGTCTCCGGCGTCGCCGTGGGCGAGCAGGTCGTGCGCCTGGCCAAACTCGCCAAGTCCAACGGCTTGGGCGGCGTCGTCGCCTCCGCGCAGGAAGCGCCGTCGCTGCGCCGCGCGTTCGGCAAAGACTTCCTCATCGTGACGCCGGGCGTGCGTCCCGCCGGCGCCGCCGTCGGGGACCAAAAGAGAGTGCTCACGCCCAAGGACGCCATCGCCGCCGGTGCGGACTGCCTCGTCGTGGGCCGGCCCATTACCGAGAGCCCCGATCCGAAGGCCGCCGCCGAAGCCATCTTAAAGGAAATGAAAGGATGACCCCCGCCGTCATGACGACCTTCGACCCTCAAAAAACCGCCGTCGAAAAAGAGGCGCTGCTCACGAACGGACACTTTTTGCTCTCCAGCGGCTTGCACTCGGACACGTATTTCCAGTGCGCAAAAATCCTGCAATGGCCGGAAACGGCGCTCGAGTTCGGTCGTGCGCTGGCCGCGCAGTTTGCCGGCGTGAAGATCGATGCTGTGGTTTCGCCCGCGATGGGCGGATTGTTCGTGGGGCACGAAGTCGCGCGGGCGCTGGGCGTCCGGCACGTGTTCGTCGAGCGCGTGGACAATGTTTTTCAGATGAAGCGGGGATTTGAGATCAAGACCGGCGAGCGGCTCGTCGTGATCGAAGACGTCGTGACGACGGCCAAGTCGACCGCCGAGGTGATTGCGTTTCTCAAGGCCGATGGTCGCGGACAGGTTGTCGCAGTGGGCTCGATCGCCAACCGCGTCGAAGACGCGCGCGCAGGCGAGGTGAGCCAGAAGCTCGGAGGCCTGGAACCCAAATTTTTGCTCAAAGTCTCCGCCAAGGCCTACGACGCCGCGGACTGTCCGATGTGCAAAGAAGGTAAGAAGCCGCTCATCAAACCCGGGAGCCGGAAACAATGAACCGACCGACTGGTCTCGCCCTGCTTTTTATTTTGATGTTCGGCGGAACCGCGTGCGCGGCCCAGCAAGACACGGACCCTTGGGATTCCAAAGGAACAGCCGTGACGCCCCGGCAGGCGACAAGCGTTTATGTGCCGGCCCCCTCCCAGTCCCAGACGACCGCACCCACCGGTGTGTATCAGCAGATCACGCCGCAGCAGCGCGAAGAGCTCAAGCGCACAATGACGCAGACGGCCCAGCAGGTCGGACAGGTGACCAAGGACTTTAAGCAGTTCTATAGTGAACTTCAGCAAGCCGTCAAAGAATCCGGCATCGTCGAAGAAGTGAACAAAATGAATCTGAACGGCACGGCGGCAAACTCCGCTTCAGCCGCTGCCGGCGGATTCGGAGCGACGGATATCCGCGTGGCCGAAAACGACATGACGGTCACGGTCGATTTGCCGGGCGTGGACAAGAAAAACCTCTCGGTGGCACTGGCCGAAGCGTCGTCGCTCCGGATCCGGGTGGACCGGAAGGCTGTGGACGACCCCAGTGAGTACCGGCAGGCCGAGCGGTACCGGGGGAATTTTGATAAAACGGTCCAGCTGCCCTATAAAGCGGTAGGAAAAAAGTTCTCCGCCCAGCTCAAAAACGGAGTGTTGACGGTCGTGATTCCCAAGGCAAAGACTGCGGCCGCCGACGAAGTGGTCATTCCGATCGATTAGAATTGATAATTTTAGCCCATTAAAGTATTTTGTTTGATAGAATAGCATGACTTTGGAGACTCCGAAAAAGGGCAATGACCCCAAAGTCTGGCGCCAATACGGCGAACTCACGGCCATTCCGTTCATTTTGGCCGGCGGCCCTCTGATCGGTTATTACATGGGCGCATGGGTCGACCGGCGTTTCGGAACGGCGCCTTGGGCCACAGGAATCCTGATCGCCTTGGGTTTTGCGGCGGCGGTCAAAGAGGTCCTCGCGATGATACGCAGGGCGCAGTAGTCGGATGATCGCCCGTTTTTTGAAGTATTTGTCATTGGGATTCGCAGCCGCGCTGGTTCCGGCGGTTCTTTGGGTCATCCTGACCGGCCGGTCTTCGTGGTTGTTATCGATGGGATTGGGATCGCTCTGGATCCTGGCCAATCACTTTTTTTTGTGGCGCTTGAGTCTTGCGGTCGCCAAGCCGGGGACTGCTCCGGGATCGGTCGCAGGGCCGATGGTTCTCAAGTTTCCGGTGTTGTACGCGGCCGGAGCGGCGATTTTTTTCGTCCCCGGGTTCAAGATCGAGGGGATTTTTACGGTTTTTACGGTTTATATCCTGGCGGCGGCGCTGCTTTTTGTGTTTCGCGCAATGAATCAGAAGGAAAAATAGAACGACCCCATGTTTTTTGCTGCACTGCCCGCATCCGAAACAGCCGAAAAATTAGCCCATCACGCCGCCGAAGCTGCGCATGGCGCCGCCGAGGCGGCCCATCACGCGGAGGCTGCTCACGAGGGCGGCGTTCCGCACGCCGTCAATTGGGTTTATCTCTGGGCGCACTCGACTTCCAACCCCGAGCTTGCGGCTTGGCTGACCAAATGGGAACCGGCGATCTTCGCGGGCATGGTTGTCCTGATCATCTCAGTTTTTTGCATCCTCGCATCCGGCCGTGCCAAGCTCATTCCGGGCCGCGCTCAGGCGCTCGTGGAGCTCGTTGTCGAAGGCCTCGACAACCTCACCTGCAATGTCATGGGTCCCAAAGGCCGCGCTTACAGCCCCTACATCGGCGCGCTGTTCCTTTATATTCTGGTCAACAATTGGCTCGGTCTCGTACCGCTTCAGAATTCCGCAACAGCCTTTTTGACCACGACCGCACCGTTGGCCCTCTGCACTTTTTTCTACACCCAATACGTCGGCATTTCGAAAAACGGCATCTTCGGATACTTTTTCCATCTGATGGGCAGCCCGAAGAGCGTACCGGAATGGGCGCTCGTTCCACTGATGATGCCCCTGCACGTCATGGGCGAGTTCATCAAGCCGATGAGCCTTATGTTCCGTCTTTATGGCAACGTCATGGCCGGCCACATCCTGGTCGCCGTGTTCCTGCAGCTCGGCCTCGGGCTCCTCAAGCCCCTGAACATCCCGGTCGGCGTGCCGTTGCACCTGCCGTTCCTGTTCATGGAAATTCTCGTCGGCGCCATTCAGGCGCTCGTGTTTTCGCTTTTGAGCGCGGTGTACATCGCGATGATGTTGCCGCATGATCACCATGAGCATGAAGAGCATCACGGGGCGCACCCCGCGAAGGCTCACGCTCATTAAAAATTGACGGCGCGGGATGTCCCGCGCCGCAATCACTAAAGAAAGGAACGACAACCACATGACTCCCGAAACAGCCCTCGCCTTCTCGCTCCCGATCGGTCTCGGAATTGCCGCCCTCGGATCCGCCTTCGGTCTCGGCCGCGCCGTCGCCTCCGCCATGGAAGCCATCGGACGCCAGCCGGAAGCCCAGTCCAAGATCCAGATGTCGATGCTGATCGGTTGCGCATTCATCGAAGCGCTCACCATCTACGCGTTCCTCATCGTTCTGATGAACATCGGTAAGGTCACCGCCTAAACGACCTCAACCGCTCCGTAAACCGGGGAAAACGACATGGATACGCAAGCGATCATCAAAGCACTGCCGGAAATGGCGACGCAGCTCATCGCCTTTTTGGTGGTGTTCTGGGTGCTGAAAAAGTTCGCCTTCGGCTCGGTGTTCAAGGTGCTCGACGAGCGCCGCGACCGCGTCAAGGCGGACCTGGCGGAAGCCGAAAAGCGCCGTCAGGAAATGGAAGTCCTGAAGAAGGACTATGAGCAAAAGCTCCAGGCGATCGAACAGGAAGCGCGTCTGAAGGTCCAGGCGGCGGTCTCCGATGCGCAGCGCATCGCGGCCGAAATCCGCGAGAAGGGCCAGCAGGACGCCGGCGTTCTGGTCGAACGCGCCAAGCAGGAGATCCAGCGCGAGTCCGAGAAGGCCCGCGCGCTCATGAAGCAGCAGGTTGTGGAGCTCTCGGCGCTCATGGCCGCGAAGCTCATCGGCAAGAATCTGACCAATGCCGAGAACGAAAAATACGTGATGGAACTCTTGAGCCGGACGGGGGATCTCTCGTAATGGACCCCGTCGCCGTCGACCGTTACGCGCGCGCCCTCTTCAACGCCGCCCAAAAGGCCGGCGAATTGGAGAAGGTCGAGGCGGACCTGACGGCGCTCAAGGCCCAGGTCCGAAAGTCGGGGCTCAAGAGCTTTCTCGACAATCCTCGGTTTCCGCGCACGATCAAGTTCACGGTGCTCGATCAGGTCGGCGCGATGTTTGCTTCCAAGCTCACGGCGAGCTTCCTGCGCATTTTGCTCGTCAAGTCGCGGATCGCAATCCTCGAGCGCGCCGTCGACCGTTTTGTCGAACTGCACCGGGAATCGAAGGGCATTGTCCCGTGCCTACTCGTTCTCGCGTCCGAACCGTCCAAAGACTTTTTGGACCGGATCGAAAAAGAACTCGAACGCATCACCCACCTGGACGTCGAACTCAAGGTCCTGGTGGATCCGTCCGCTCTCGGCGGCGTCCGTTTGACCATTAAGAACCGCGTGCTCGACGGGACTTACCGTGAGCGCCTGGCAGATCTGAAAGAACGGCTCCTCGCGGGCCAATACACCTAAACGAAGGACTTAAAAGACCATGGCGATAAAACCCGAAGAGATCACAAGCATTCTCCAGAAGGAAATCGAAGGGTACAAATCCGACCTCTCGATGAAGTCCGTCGGAACCGTGCTGTCCGTCGGTGACGGCATCGCGCGCGTCTATGGTCTGGACGAAGTCATGGCCGGCGAAATGGTCGAGTTCTCCAATAAGGTGAACGGCATCGCGCTCAACCTTGAAGAATCCAACGTCGGCGTCGTCATCTGCGGCGATTCGGCCGGCATCCGCGAAGGCGACACCGTCCAGCGCACCGGCAAGATCGCGTCCGTCCCCGTGGGCGAAGCGCTCCTTGGCCGCGTCGTGAATCCGCTGGGTCAGCCGGTCGACGGCAAGGGTCCCATCGTCACCAAGACCACCCGTCCCATTGAGATCAAGGCGCCGGGCGTTATCGACCGTCAGCCTGTCAAACAGCCGCTCCAGACCGGCATCAAGGCCATCGACGGCATGATCCCCATCGGCCGCGGACAGCGCGAACTCATCATCGGCGACCGCCAGACCGGCAAGACCGCCATTGCGATCGACGCCATCATCAACCAGAAGGGGCAGGACGTTTACTGCTTCTATGTCGCGATCGGCCAGAAGGCCTCGACCGTGCTCGGCATCGTCGACACGCTCGAAAAGCAGGGCGCCCTCAAGTACACCACCGTCATCATGGCCACCGCCGACGACTCCGCGACGCTGCAATACCTCGCGCCGTTCTCGGGCGTCACGATGGCCGAAGACTTCCTTTACAACGGCAAGCACGCGCTCGTGATCTACGACGATCTGTCGAAGCACGCCGTCAGCTACCGCGAATTGTCGCTCCTGCTCCGCCGCCCGCCCGGCCGCGAAGCGTATCCCGGCGACGTGTTCTATCTCCATTCCCGTCTCCTCGAACGCGCGGCCAAGCTCTCGAACGACAAGGGCGGCGGTTCGCTCACGGCGCTCCCGATCATCGAGACCCAGGCCGGCGACATCTCCGGTTACATCCCGACGAACGTGATTTCGATCACGGACGGTCAGATCTTCCTGGAAGCCGATCTCTTTTACTCCGGCGTGCGTCCGGCCATCAACGTCGGTCTCTCCGTGTCCCGCGTCGGCGGAAACGCCCAGACCAAGGCCATGAAGAAGGTCGCGGGACGCCTCCGCCTCGACCTCGCGCAGTACCGGGAACTTGCGGCCTTCGTGCAGTTCGGCTCGGACATGGACAAGGCCACGCAGGCCCAGATCAACCGCGGCGCGCGGCTCGTCGAAATCCTCAAGCAGGGCCAGTACAAGCCGATGAAAGTCGTCGACCAGGTCGCCATGATCTTCCTCGGGATCAACGGTCTTTGCGACGAAGTCCCGGTCAACAAGATCACGGCCTTCGAAGAGCAGTTCATCGAGTTCCTGCACAAGAGCTATCCCGACGTCGTGCACAACATCGAAAAGACCAACGACCTTTCGCCCGACGACCAGGAAAAGCTGAAGAAGGCCGCGGCCGAGTTCAAATCCAAAGGAACGTTCAAAGCCTAAACCATGGCATCCCTACGCGAGCTCAGACGGCGCATCAAGAGCGCCGAAAACATCCGCGGCATCACCAAGGCGATGGAAATCATCTCCGCGGTGCGCTACAAGAAGATCAACACCCGCTATCGGAAGGCGACGCCTTTCTTCGCGGGCTTGGAGCGCCTTCTGGGGCGCATCGTCTCCGAAGCGCGCGCGGCCGGCAATCCGCTCTTCGCTCGGCGCGAGAAGAAGCGCGAGCTGCTGCTCGTCATCACCGGCGAGCGCGGCCTCTGCGGAAGCTTCAACTCAGGGATCCTGAAGGAACTCATGAAATACCTCGCGGCCAATCCAGGCCGCAAGATCTCGGTCTATCCGATCGGCAAGACGTCGGTGAACTTCTGCCGCCGGCGCGGCCTCGACATCTGGAAGACCTGGTCCGACGTCGGCTACCAGTTCACGCCCGACTCTTCGCAGGAGAAGCTCGGTGAAGTGACGGGCGCCTTCCTCGCGGGGGAATTCGATGAAGTGAACGTACTGACGGTGACGCTGGCCCGCGGCGGCGCGTCCAAGCCCGTGATCGAGCCTTTCCTGAGCCTCGCCTACCTTCTCAAGAAGAGCGAAGAGGCTTCGGCCGCGAAGAGCGTCGAGTATATTTTTGAACCGGATCCCGAAAGTGTACTCAAGTCGCTGATCGAGCTTTTCGTGAAGCAAAAATTTTTCATCCTGCTCCTGAGGTCGGTGACGGCGGAGTACTTCGCCCGCATGACCGCCATGAAGCAGGCCACCGAAAACGGCAAAGAAGTCATCAAAAAGCTTACTCTCGAACGCAACAAGGTCCGCCAGGCGATGATCACCCGCGAACTCAGCGAAATCATCGGCGGCGCCGACGCGTTGAAATAAAGGACAAAGGAAAAAACATGGCGAACGACACCCAGACCGGCGAGATCATCCAAGTCATCGGACCGACCGTCGACATCCGGTTCGAAGGCAAGCTGCCGGAGATCCTGAACGCGATCCACATCCAGAACACGTCGTCCGGCGATCTTTTGACCGTCGAAGTCGCCCAGCACCTTGGCAACAACATCGTCCGCTGCATCGGCATGTCCTCGACGGACGGTCTGGTCCGCGGCATGAAGGCCACCGACACCGGCAAGCCCATCAGCGTGCCCGTCGGCCGCGAGACGCTCGGCCGCATGTTCAACATGCTCGGCAACCCCATTGACGGCAAGGGCGCGTTCAAGTCGGCCAAGACCGCCTCGATCCACCAAAAAGCCCCCGCGATGGACCAGCGCGAATCGTCGACCCAGATCTTCGAAACCGGCATCAAGGCCATCGACCTCCTCGCGCCGTACTCCAAGGGCGGCAAGGTCGGTCTGTTCGGCGGCGCCGGCGTCGGCAAGACCGTCGTCATCATGGAGCTCATCCGCAATATCGCGTCCGAACACGGCGGCTTCTCGGTGTTCGGCGGCGTCGGCGAACGCACCCGCGAAGGAAACGAACTCTTTTTGGAAATGCAGGAATCCGGCGTCATCGAGAAGACGGCGCTCGTGTTCGGTCAGATGAACGAGCCGCCCGGCACGCGCCTGCGCGTCGCGCTCACGGCGCTCACGATGGCCGAGTACTTCCGCGATCAGGAAAACCAGGACGTGCTCCTCTTCATCGACAACATCTTCCGCTTCACGCAGGCCGGTTCGGAAGTGTCGGCGCTCCTGGGCCGTATGCCCTCGGCCGTCGGTTACCAGCCCAACCTCGCGACCGAGATGGGCGCCCTTCAGGAACGCATCGCCTCGACCAAGAACGGATCGATCACCTCGGTTCAGGCCATTTACGTTCCGGCCGACGACTTGACCGATCCGGCGCCGGCGACCGCGTTCTCCCACTTGGACGCGACGACCGTGTTGTCGCGCCGCATCGCTGAGCTCGGCATTTACCCGGCCATCGATCCGCTCGACTCGACGTCGCGCATCCTGGATCCCAACATCCTCGGCGAAGAGCATTACACGATCGCGCGCCGCGTCCAGCGCACCCTGCAGCGCTACAAGGAATTGCAGGACATCATCGCGATCCTGGGTATGGAAGAGTTGTCCGACGAGGACAAGTTGACCGTGCAGCGCGCCCGCAAGATCCAGAAGTTCCTGTCCCAGCCGTTCTTCGTCGCCGAGCAGTTCACCGGCATCAAGGGCAAATACGTCAAACTTGCCGACACCTTGAAGAGCTTCAAGCGCCTGGTCGACGGTGAGCTCGACGACGTGCCCGAGCAGGCCTTCTATATGCAGGGCGACGTGAACGACGTGCTGGCCAAGGCCGAAGAAATCAAAGCCATCAACAAATAAGCACACCCATGAGCACCGCCACCGCCTTCAAGATCGACATCGTCACCCCCGAAGAGGTTTATTTTTCGGGGGAGGCGGTGAGCTTGGCGGCCCCGGGCATCCAGGGTTACCTGGGCGTCCTCGTGGACCATGCGCCCCTGGTGACCCCGCTCGGCAAGGGCCGGATCGAGCTGCGCCTCGCCGACCGCACCAAGAAGGTCTTCCAGGTCGAAGGCGGCTTCCTCGAAGTGGCCTCCAACCAAGTCACCCTGCTCGTCGAAAAGATCACCCCCCTCGAAGCCTCCGCCGCGGCCATCGTTTAAGCCGTAGAATCGGCTACAATAACGGTCCGGGGCAATTAGCTCAGTTGGTTAGAGCACCTCCTTTACACGGAGGGGGTCGTAGGTTCGAACCCTACATTGCCCACCACATTCAATCATGAAACCGACATCCGGCCCCATTCAACCCTTCCCGGCGCATCTTTGCCCCCTTTGCGGGACGGTGGCGGACGGAGTTGTCGCTTCCAGGGATAAAAAACTGCACGCGTGCGGCGGGTGCGGGCTGGTGTTTGCCGATCCTGCGGACCGGCTGCCGGTCGAAGCCTCCAAAGAACGCTATTTGCTGCATAACAACCGGATCGAAGACCGGGACTACTGCAACTTCCTGAGGCGGCCGATCGCGGCGGCGAGGCCTTTCCTGAAGCCCGGTTCGCATGGGCTCGATTACGGCTGCGGGCATGGGCCCGTGTTGTCGCGCCTGCTCGAGGCCGAGGGCTTCACGATGACCGACTATGACCCGCTGTTTTTTGACGTACCCCTGGCGGAGGCGTATGACTTTGTCTTTTCGACCGAGTGCTTCGAGCACTTCGAGGAACCCGGACTCGAAATCCCCAAGGTCCTGGCTCGGCTCAGGGCCGGAGGCATCCTGACGGTCATGACCGAGATCTGGGACGACAAAACAGACTTCATGGAGTGGTATTACGCCACCGACCCCACCCACGTCTCGTTTTACTCGGCCCGGACCCTCGATTACCTGTGCCGGACCTTCGGTCTCCGGCAGGTGGCGGGGGACGGACGGAGGGTGTTCGTCTTCCGCCGTTTGGACCCGGATACTATTTGAATCTAGAGGGGATTTGGTTATAATACCCCCTGCCAAATTTTCCGACATTATTGGGGGCGTAGCTTAGTCCGGTTTAAAGCGCCTGCCTGTCACGCAGGAGATCGAGGGTTCAAATCCCTTCGCTCCCGCCAATAGAAAAAACGCCGTTCCCGCAAGGGGGCGGCGTTTTTGTTTACCGCAGATTGGGCAGTTTCCCCGATACCGCTCCCGCCTCCGTCAGCCTAAGATGGTCATGCGATCGATTTAAATCATTTGAGGGAGAACAAAATGAACAATTCATTAAAAGGCTTGGGTTTGACTGCATGGGTCGCGCTGGGATTTTTGTGGATGGCGTTTACCCTTTTCGGAAGAGCCGGCATCGCCAATGCGGCTGAACAAGAATTTTCCGGAGAAGTGACGCGCGTCCATTCGCGCGTGCAGCAGGTCATCATGAGCGTGCCGGACGGCCACAGCGTTGAGGGCAGGCAGGTGGTTGTGAGAGTCGACCGAAACACCGATTTTATAGGATTCGAGGACCTCTCCGAGCTAAAAGAAGGCGCTTCCGTCCAGGTGGAAGCCAGAAAGAACTGGTACATGCGTCTATGGCTCGCCCGGCGATTAACCTATGACCCTTCGGAAGGCTCTGGAGGCATCAGCCGGACCGACAAGGCCGGACTCCATGACATCGAAAACAGATCCGCCCATGGGCAAATGGGGGATATCGAATTCGAGACCAAGCGGCAGGTCTTCAACAAATAAGCGGCTTCCCCTACGATGGGTCGGGTGATTTCCCCGATTCCGTCCCGCTTCCGATAAGTTTATTCTGTCCTTGCAACCAAATTGAAAAAGGAGACAAACACATGGCAAAGAAATCTCGCGGGGGCCGGATGACGGCCGCCAAAAAACGGGCCGCCAAATCGACCGGTGGACGCGGAAAAGTCAAAAATCGCAAGACCGGCAAAAGGATCATGTCCACGTAAGATGAAGATCGTGAAGTGTTCCGTTTTGGCGGCGGCGTTGGGCTTATCGGCCCTGAACGCCGGCGCCGAGCCGGCCGAGACCGCCCTGTCGTTGATGAGCCTGGCCGGGATCCATCGGGACCGGGGGGACCATCGTCAGGCCGTTCTGCTCTACCGCCGGTCGGGAGAGATGACGGAGAAAAGTTTGGGTTCTCAGGACCCGTTTTTGCTGGCGGTTTTTTACGGACTCGCCTCCACATACGAGGAGATGCGGGACTATGACGCCGCCGAAGCCGTTTATGCGGAGATCAGACTCCGGGGTTATCCCGAATGGGCCGAGCAGATGGAGCTTCGAGCCGACATCATGCGGAACGCATGAAGGGTTCAAAACAAAAGGAACGCGCCATGGTTATTTCCAGCCAGCAGTGCAGGGTGTGCGGGGCCGTGATCCCGTCGGGGTTCACCCACTGCGATGCCTGTTACGACAAAGTGATCGTGGTCAAGCCAGTTATACGAACGAACAAACAGGGAGACGGACTTATGAAGCGATTTTTGGCAGCGGTTATTTTTGTCACGTGTGCCGCGACGCTGGCGGGATGTGAGACGATGAAGGGTGCCGGAAAAGACCTCGAAGACGCGGGTCAGAACATCCAAAAATCGGCCAGTTGAGGATATTTGAAAAATAAAAAACGCAAAACCGGAACGGTCCATAAAACCGTTTCGCCGACTCTCCGGCGCCGGCAGATTCAGGCGGCGCTTGAAATATCCGAAATCCAGTACCGGCGGCTGTTCGAATCCGCCCAGGACGGGATTCTGATCTTGAGCGCCCGCGCGGGAATGATCACCGACGTGAACCCCTACCTGATGCGGCTCCTGGGCCGGCCCCGGGAAGAGTTCATCGGCAAAAAACTCTGGGAGATCGGCCTGTTCCAGGACGTCGAGAAGTCCAAAACGGCGTTCCGGGAATTGCAGCGGGACGGGTATATCCGCTATGAGGACCTGCCGCTGGAAACGCGGGATGGCCGGTATATCGACGTCGAATTCGTCAGCAACAGTTACATGGCCGGGGGCGCACGCGTCATCCAGTGCAATATCCGGGACATCACCGACCGCAAGCATGCGGAAGTCGAAAAAGCGATCCTCGAAACGATCGAAAAAGAGCAGCGGCGCATCGGTCACGATCTGCATGACGGTTTGTGCCAGCAATTGACCGGTGTCGCGCTCATCGCCAAGGCCCTGTCGCTCAAGCTGGCCGTCCGCGAACCCGCCGGATCCGCCGAGGCCGACGAGATCGTCGGTCTGATCAATCAGACCATCGATCAAACGCGCGATCTGGCCCGCGGCCTCGCGCCGGTGGAGGTCGAGGCGGCCGGTCTCGCCCCGGCGCTGCAAAAATTCGCCGCCACGGTCGAACGTCTTTACCGCATCGTTTGTGTGTTCAAGTATGACGAAAGCGCGGGTTTCCAATTCCGGTACGAACCGCTTTTGGCCACGCACCTGTACCGGATCGTCCAGGAGGCCGTCAACAACGCCATCCGGCACGGCAAGGCCAGGCACGTGGTGATCGCACTCACGGCGGCCCATGTGCAGGAGCGGGGGCTTCTGACCATTCAGGACGACGGCATCGGATTTGAGCCCAAGCCCGGAGACAAGCCGGGCCTGGGCCTGCGCAGCATGCGCTACCGGGGCCGGATGATCGGCGCGCGGCTCAAGGTTAACCGTGCCGAGGGCGGAGGAACCCTTGTGACCTGCTCCTTTCCCCACCAGTACACGGCAACCCCGGAAAAATCATGAAAAAGATTACGAAGACCGCCTCCACCCCTTCCAAAGCCAAAAAATCAAAGATTCTGATCGTGGACGACCATCCGATCATGCGGCGCGGACTCGCTGAGCTGATCAATCTGGAAGAAGATCTCATCGTTTGCGGAGAAGCCGGAACCATTCGGTCGGCCCTCGAATCGATCAAGACCCTCTCCCCGGACGTGGCGCTGGTGGACCTCTCGCTCAAGGACGAAAGCGGCCTTGAGCTCATCAAGGACATCAAGGCGCGTTTTCCGGCCGTCCGGATCCTGGTGTTGTCGATGCATGACGAGACGTTTTATGCCGAGCGGGTGCTCCGCGCCGGGGCCAAGGGATATGTCATGAAGCAGCAGGCGACGGATCAGGTATTGTCGGCGATCCGGAAGATCCTCACGGGCGAGGTGTTCCTGAGCGACGCCGTTTCGTCGAAGATCCTGAGGAACTTCACGGGAGAAAAGACCGGCAAGGCCGGATTTTCCGTCGACCGTCTGAGCGACCGGGAGCTCGAGGTGTTCCGTCTCATCGGAACGGGGGTCGGCACCCGCCAGATCGCTCAGCAGTTTTCACGGAGCGTCAAAACGATCGAAACCTACCGCGAACACATCAAACAGAAGCTCGACCTCAAGGACTCTACTGAACTCACCCAGACCGCGATCCGCTGGATGCAAAGCCAGGCCTGATCCGTCCTGTCCGTCAGGTCCTTCCGCCCCGACCCCTTTCCCGGCAAATCCCCGATGAACGATCCGCCCGTCCCCCCGATTTTGGTCCGCGCGCTCCCGGTCTATGATGATCCCAACGGACAAAATGTCCGGTTTGAGCAAGTTTGAACAGGAGGATTTTATGACATTAGGAACCTTATTGCTGATCGTGCTGGTGCTGGTATTGGTCGGAGCGATCCCCGCGTGGCCGCATAGCCGCAGCTGGGGATATATGCCGAGCGGCGTGATCTCGCTGCTTTTCATCGTCCTGATCGTGATGCTGCTCACGGGACGCATCTAACCATGAACCGGCTGATATTTCTCGGTATTCTCGTCGCAGGAATCGTTCTGGTCGTTTACGGAATCGCCGCATCGGACTCCATCAGTTCCGATATTTCGCGCGCGTTCACCGGATCGCCGAACGACAGGACGATGTGGCTTTTGGGCGGCGGAGCGGCGCTGGCCGCGGTCGGCGGCTATGGGCTGTCACGCGGATCGGTCAAATAAAAGGAAACACCATGAAGATGTTCAAAATGAATACGTTCAAAAAAAGCGCCGGGATTCTGGCGGGATTGGCGATGGCGATGTTCTTCGCGGGCGCCGGGATCGGCAGCGCGCAGGCCGCGACCGCCTTGCAGATCAACACCGATGTGGATGCGGCGCTCGAGCGCTTCTATCAGCAGGTGGGGGATGGCAAGCGGGTCGTCCAGGAGGCGAAGGGCGTACTGGTGTTCCCAGCCGTCTATAAAGCCGGATTTGTGTTCGGCGGCGAATACGGCGAGGGTGCGCTGAGGATCAACGGCAAGACCGTCGATTTTTACAGCACCGCGGCCGGGTCGTTCGGATTCCAGATCGGCGCCCAGAAAAAAACCATCATCCTTCTCTTTATGCAGGACGAGGTGCTGAACCGTCTCCGGGACAGCTCCAACTGGAAGGCCGGCGCGGATGCATCCGTGGCCGTCATTACGCTTGGAGCGGGCGGTTCCATCGATTCCCAGAAGCTCAACGAGCCCATCATCGCGTTCATCACCGACCAGAAGGGTCTGATGTACAACCTGACGCTCGAAGGCACCAAGTTCACCAAACTCGACAAAAAAGGATCCAAGAATTAATTCCATGAAAAACTACATCCGTTTATCCGCTTTGGCAGCCCTGCTCCTCCTGTCGTCCGCGCCCGTGTGGGCCGACACGACCGTCACGACCAGCAGCGACACCGTTACGATCGCCCAAACTCCGAACACCCAGACTATGACACAGGTCGTCGTCCAGCCGGCCGGTACCCAGACCGTCCTGTTGCAGAAGCAGACCGTCGTTCTGATGGAACAGCAGGATCCCCGGAACCTCGAAGGCACCGTGGTCAAGGTGAACCTGGTCGGCAGAGAGCTGTTGGTGCGTGACATCAACGGCCGCGAGCGTCAGGTCAAGATGATGAAGCAGTCGATGATCAACAACTACAAGACCGGCGATTACGTTCAGATCTATCTGACGCGTGATCTGACTGAGGCCAAGAAGATCCGCACCAAGCAGTCGCCGGATCTGGAAGGCGATATCGTCGCCGTCGACATGAACACGAACGTGATCGTCGTCCGCGACACGAACGGCGTCGACCGCAGCGCCATCATCCGGCCGTCCATGATCCGCGGATACCGCGTCGGTGACCGCGTCCGGTTCTACGCCGTGTCCGAGAACGCCGATATCCAGGAAGCCCAGATCATCCGGATCCGGTAACCGTCCGGGATCGGAATCCGGACAGCGCGGGGCATGAGCTGAAGACCCGTTTTGGTGATAAAATACCCCCAGTTTTATCCCACTCAACAAGGAGCATTCAGGACATGAACCGACTTTTCCGCCCCGCGCTGTTCGCATCCGTCGTCGTTCTCGCATTTTCTTTGACCGGCTGTGCCGGCGCGCGTCTCAACAAGGGCGCGTCTTCCAAGCCCCTGCCGCCCAAGGAGCGCATCGCGCAGCTGGAGAGCGAAACGCAGGCCAAGGATCAGGAGATCCGCCGTTTGCAGGAGGAGCTCGAGGGTCTGCGCGGCCAGGTCGCGGCGTCCGAATCCTATTCCTACGAACCGGCGACCAATGTAAAGGCCTCTCCCGCCACCGGCGCGATCCGCGTCCCGGGCCTCACCGTCACCCAGCTTCAACGCGCGCTCAAATCCGCCGGTTATGACCCCGGCACGATCGACGGACGTCTCGGCAAACGCACCAAGGAAGCGGTCCGCAGCTTCCAGCGCGCCGAAGGCCTCAAAGTGGACGGCGTCGTGGGTCAGAAGACCTGGAGCGCGCTCAAGCGCGCGTCCGCCTAAGAAACGCGGCCGTCATGAAAGCTCCTGACCTCTCGGCCGCGCTGCACTGGCGATACGCCGTTAAGGCTTTTGACCCGGCTGCCAAAATCCCGGCCGATGTCTGGAGCACGCTCGAAGAGGCGCTGGTGCTCACGCCTTCTTCGTACGGAATGCAGCCCTGGAAGTTCGTCGTCGTCACCGATCCCGCAATCAAGGCGAAGCTTGAACCGCATGCCTGGAACCAGAAGCAGGTGACCGGTTGTTCCCATTTTGTCGTGTTCCTCGTGAAGCGCGGCGTGAACGAGGCCGACGTGGACCGCTGGATTGCGCGCATGTCCGAAGTGCAGGGCGTTCCCGCCGACAAACTCAAGGGATACAAGGACTTCATGATGGGCGACTTCGTGAACGGTCCGCGCAAAGCGGTCGTCGACGAATGGGCCGCCCGCCAGGTCTACATTGCGCTCGGCAATTTCATGACGTCGGCGGCCCTGCTCGGCGTCGATACCTGCCCGATGGAAGGCATTGTCCCTCCCCGATTCGATGAAGTCCTCGGCCTTGAGGGCTCCGGCTACGCGACCGTCGTCGCCTGCGCCGCCGGTTATCGCTCTCCTCAGGATAAATACGCCGCCTCTCCCAAAGTCCGTTACCCGGCCACGGAACTCATCGACCGTCGATGAAGCGATGGCCGCGCGGGATCAAAATCGCCGTCGGCCTGACCGTCACGCTGCTTGGTCTCATCCTGATGCCGGTCCCCGGTCCCGGGGGAACGCCGGTCACCCTCGCAGGTCTAGCGATCCTGGCGTCGGAACTTCCCTGGGCCAAACGGATTCTGGATCTTTTCAAGGCGCAGCTGGACGTCATGAGGACGCACCGCCATCGCCACTGGATCCGCGCCGCGGTGGTGACGGGCGCGCTCTGCTTCTATGTCGGAACCGGACTTCTGACGGCGCATCTTTTTAAGGACGGGTTCGGGGTCGCCAAAGCCAATGCCGGCGAGGAGAAGACGATGAAGATTTACAACGCCCAAACGAAACAGATCGAAGACGTCGCGCCGGTGGTCCATACGGAAGCGGAATGGAAAAAGCTTCTCACTCCCGAGCAGTACGAAGTCTCGCGCGGCAAGGGGACCGAGATGCCGTTCAGCAAGGTCTGCGCGATTCCGCCGAGCGGTTCCGGCGTGTACCAATGCGTCGGCTGCGGCACCGACCTTTTTGCCTATGGAAAAAAGTTCGAATCCGGCACCGGCTGGCCGTCGTTCTGGGATCCGGTGTCGCCGCTCAACGTGAAGGTCGAATCCGACCGCAGTCACGGCATGGTCCGCGACGAAGTGGTCTGCGCCCGTTGCGGCGGCCATCTCGGACATGTCTTTGACGACGGTCCTCCTCCCACCGGCAAACGCTATTGCATCAACACCGTCGCCTTGAAGCTCAAGGCGCATCCGGCCTCATGACGCCAGCCGGCGCGCTTTGCCTCGCGGCCGGGAGTCTCGCAGGAGGGTTCGCGCGTTTTTATCTGACGTCGGGCGCGACCAAGGCGTTCGGCGGAGCTTTTCCCTACGGGACGCTGGCGGTCAATGTGCTCGGATGTCTGGCGATCGGTTTTTTGAGCGTGCTGCCGGAAGAAAAAATGTTTCTCGGACCCCAAGGCCGGCTGCTGCTCATGACGGGATTCTGCGGAGCGTTCACGACTTTTTCGACGTTCATGATGGAGACCGGCGGACTCATCAGCGTCGGCGGCTTCGGCCGCGCGGCGCTCAACGTCCTGTTAAGTCTCACAGTCGGCTACACCGCCTACCTGCTGGGCAATCTCCTCGGAAAACTTATCTAGAAATAAATAGGGACACGTACTATTTAAATTAAATAGTACGTGTCCCTATTTATTCTATTTATTTTGGTTAGAACTGGCTGGTCTTGAGCAGGACGAGCGTGCAGGCCTCGAGGGTTTGCACGCCTTTTTTTTGGAGCTTGGAAGCGAGGCCGGGGTTTTCGGTTCCGGGATTGAAGATCACGCGTTTGACGGGGAAGTCGAGAATCTGCTGTTCCATCGCCGAAGAGATCTCGGGCGAAACATAAACGGTCAGCGTATCGACGGGGCCCGGAACTTTTTCCAGGGAAGGGTAAACGGCCGTTCCTTCGATCGACGCGAGCTTGGGATGGACCGGCAGGGGACGGTGGCCGTGTTTTTTAAGCGCCTCAAAGGCGAGATACGAATAGCGGTCCGGTTTGTCGGACGCGCCGAGGATGGCGACGTTCACGCGGTTTCCTTGACGATGCCTTCGTGCGAGTTCTTTTTCCAGTCGCGCTGCTTGACCTGATTCCAGGTGGTGTCGACGATCTCTTCGAAGTCCCAGCCCATCTGGTTGCACAGGTCCATGAGGAAGATCACGCAGTCGCCGACGGCGTCCTTCATGTTGGCCTCGTGCTCTTCGCGTTTGCCGCGGATGCCCTGTTCCATCTTGAGATACGCGTGCGCGAGTTCGCCGACTTCCTCGGCCGCGCCGAGGACGGCCATGTACGGCTTGCGGTTGTCAAAATTGCGTTTGGACCATGCGTCTTGCTCGGATTGGGCCTGGCGTAAATTCATGAAAAACTCCCCGTTGTTTGACGGCATTATAACACCCGTCCGAAGCGCTTGCATTTAAAGCCAAAGTGATCAATACTATTCAAGCTATGACGATTCAGAACCAATTTAAACGCCTCTTTGCGTCTTTTGCCCTAATGGGCCTGGTCCTGGCCGCCGTTCCTTCGGCCGTTCGTGCCGAAGAACACCTGGTCGCCGGCATCGACGGCACCGTGAAGGACAACTTCACCGGGCTCACCTGGGTTCAGAATCCCACCGTCATGCCCGCCCTGACCGGTCAGAAGACCTACGTCGAAGCGCAGGACGCCTGCACGCAGCTCGTCCACGCCGGCCTCGGCCCCAATGTCTGGCGGCTTCCGACCATCGGCGAGCTCAAAACGATTTACGACACGCGTTTTAAGAACCCGCGCATCAATACGGGCTACTTCTCGTCCGAAGGCGCTGCGTACTGGTCGTCGACCCCCTCGCTGCCGGGCTCCAAGGCTTGGACGCTGAACTTCAAGACCGGCTATCTCGGTTCCTACGACAAAGCAAACCCGGACAAGCCCGCGCGTCAGTACACGCGCTGCACGGCCCGGGTCTAGCTCCCCCTGATCACAACTGTTTCGATCATCGCAGTTCTGGCCTATTCGGTGATTCTCCATGAGGTCGCTCATGGGGCGGCCGCGTATTTGCTGGGGGACCCGACGGCGCGGAACGAGAAGCGGCTCACGCTCAACCCGTTCCGCCACATCGACCCGGTCGGCACGGTGCTGCTGCCGATCATTCTCGTTCTGGCCAAGTCGCCGGTGATGCTGGGTTGGGCCAAGCCCGTTCCGTTCGACCCCCGGTATTTCAAGGACCCCCGGTCGGGCACGGCGCTCGTGAGTCTCGCCGGCCCGATGACCAATTTTTTGATCGCGGCGGGCTTCGGGATCGCGCTCCGGTTCGTGCCGGGTCCGGGGCCGGTTGCGAGCGTGCTGTTTTACGGTGTTGTGATGAACGTGATCCTGGGGTTATTCAACCTGATCCCGATCCCGCCGATGGACGGGTCCAAGGTCGTCGGCGTGTACCTGCCCGACGGCCTGCGCCGGGCTTACTTCAGTCTCGAGCGTTACGGCTTCATCCTCATCTTCGTTCTGCTGTATTTCGGCCTCATCTCAAAGGCCTTGGAACCGGTTTACACGGCCCTCATCCGCTTTTTCATCCCTTCCTGAAGCCCGGTCCGTCCGGCCCTCGGAGTGTGCTAAAATGAGCGCCCTTCATAGAGGAAAAACCATGCAGATCATCATCATCGGGGCGGGGCTCGCGGGGCTTTCGACCGGCATTCATCTGTCCCGGCTCGGCCACAAAGTCCGGATCTTCGAAAAAAATCAGCGCATCGGCGGCCGGGCGAACCGCGTCGAAGAGCAGGGCTTCAAGATCGACATGGGGCCGACGCTCGTCCTTATGCCCGAAGTGCTCGAGAACCTCTTCCGTTCCTGCGGTCGCAACCTCTCGGACTACCTCACGCTCAAAAAGCTCGAGCCCGGTTACCGCATCCTCTTTTCGGACGGCCAGCACTTCGACATGAGCTCCGATCCTCAGAAGATCCGCTCGGAAGTGCAGAAGTTCATCCCCGACGGCCTCAAGGCCTTCAACGCCTACGAGCGCGACGTGCGCGAAAAATTCGAAGCCTCCCGTTTCACCTTCATCGAAAAAAACTTCAATCACTGGACCGAGATGATCGGACTGGAATCCGCCGCGGCGTTTTTCCGGATCAAGCCCTGGGGCAATGCGTATGACCACGTGGCCGGTTACTTCAAGGAACCGCATGTCGCCGCCGCGCTCAGCTGTCAGAACCTCTACCTCGGCCAGTCGCCTTGGCTCACACCGGCCTTGTACAACCTGCTCGCTTATATCGAATTCACCTACGGCGTCTGGTATCCGATGGGCGGACTCCACACGCTGCCGCTGGCGTTGGCGAAGCTCTTTAAAGAACTCGGCGGCGAGATCGTCCTCGGCGAGGAGGCGGCGTCGCTCGAGATGGACGGCAGGCGTGCGACGGGCGTGCGGATGAAGTCCGGCGTCGTCCATCAGGCGGACGCGGTCGTTTCCAACCGGGACCTGCCGGCTTCCTTCAAGGCGATGGTGCCGGCCGCATCGAGACCCTCGGCGACGGACAAGCGCATCGATTCCTGGCATGTCGGCTGCAGCACCTTCATGCTCTACATCGGATTGAAGAAAAAAATCGACGGTCTGAACCACCACAACATCATCCTGCCGAAAAATTACAAACGCTCGGCCGATCAGATCTTCCAAGGCGGACGGCTGCCCGAGGAGCCGATGCTGTACGTCTGCTGCCCGACCAAGTCCGACGCGTCGCTGGCGCCCGAGGGCGGCGAGGCCCTCTACGTGCTCTCGATCGTGCCCAACCTGAACGGCACCGTCGACTGGGCGATGGAACAGGAGTCCTTCCGGCGCAAGATCTTCAACCAATTCCTCGAAAACGGCATCCGCATCGACGAGGCGGACATCGTGCTCGAGCGCCGCTTCACGCCGCACGACTTCAAGGACCTCTACGGCACGCATGCCGGCAACGCCTTCGGCCTGGCGCCGGACTTTTTCCAATCCGCCGCGTTCCGTCCGCTCATCAAGTCCAAGGATATAAAAGGCTTTTATCACGTCGGCGCCAGCACCCATCCGGGCGGCGGCATCCCGATGACGCTGACCTGCGGACGCCTGGCGGCCGATCAGATCCAGAAGGACTTCGTCCGGTGACCGAGACGGCTGCCGGCATCGCTTCGCTGCGCCTGGCGCAGGCCGACTGGGCGAAGCGGAGTGTCGCGCAGCGGCTCGAGCCCCTGCGGCGGCTGCGCGGACTGGTCTCGGATTCGGGCGACGCGGTGGCGCAGGCGGTTGCGGCCGAGAGCGGCAAGACGCCGCTCGAAGCGCTCACGCAGGAAGTGCTGCCGTTTCTCGACACCTGTCTTTTTCTCGAACGCAACGCCGAAGAGATCCTCGCCGACGAACGGCTCGACTTCAAGAGCCGACTTTTTTTCGCCTCCAAAAAAGACAACCGCCTGACCCGCGCGCCGTACGGCGTGATCGGCATTCTGGGCACCTGGAATTACGCTTTTTTCCTCAACCTGACGCAGGCGCTCTTTGCGCTCACGGCCGGCAACGCGGTGGCGCTCAAGTTCTCGGAGCTGTCGCCGGCCGTGGCGGAGTTGTGCCGCAAGCTGCTGGCTGACGCGGGTTACCCGGAAGCGCTGATCCGGATCTCCGCAGGCGGGGCCGAAGAGGGTAAAGCGCTCACCGCCGCCGGCTGTGACAAATACATCCTCACCGGATCGCGCGCGGCCGGCAGAGCCGTGCTCGGCCGCCTGGCCGAAGACCTGAAGCCCGCGATCGTCGAATTGTCCGGTTCCGACGCTTATCTGATTTTTTCCGATGCGGACTGGAAGCTGGCGGTCAAAAGTCTCGTCTGGGCCGCGTTCCAGTATTCGGGCCAGACCTGCGTCGCCCCGCGCCGGATCATCGTGCTCGAGCGGGACCGCGAACTTTTTCTCAAAGTCTTCCATGAGTCCGTCGCGTCCGCTTTCGAATTCGTCGGCCAGCAGGGAACGCTCCGCATCCCCAAATTTGCCGAGGACGAACGCCGCAAAATCGCTTCGCTCCAGGGCCTCGGCGGGAAGCTGCTCTGGAAGTCGGACCGCGCCGAAGGGCCGCAAGTCGTCGCGCCGCAGCTCTGGGGCGGCGTTCCGGCCGAGGCGGCCGGACAGCTCGACTGGATGTGTCCGATTCTGCTGTTGATCACGGTCCCGGACGAAGCGTCGGCCCTCCGCGCCGCGCAGACGACGCCGTTCGGCCTCGGCGCGAGCGTCTGGACCCGGTCGCGCGGCCTCGCGCAGCGCGCCGCACGGTCGATCCGCGCGGGACAGGTCTGGATCAACGACACGCTGTTTTCCGTCGCGCTCGGAGAAGCGCCGTTCGGCGGCTTCGGCGCGAGCGGCTTCGGCAAAACCCGCGGGCCCGAAGGTCTTCTCGAGATGACCGAGAGCCGGCTCGTGAGCGCGGATTTCCGCCGCTCGCGCATCAAGCTGCACCTGCCTCCCTATATGCCGCAAAGTTACGCCATCATCCAACAGATCCAAAAACTCTGGTTTGGCACCCGCGCGTCGGGCAAACTCCGCGCGATGGCGGACCTCGTCCGCGCCTGCGTCAAAAAATGATCCCGCATCAGAAGAACCGTTTGGTCAGCCGTTGGTTCGCCGGCCTCGCCGCCGGGAAGTTCAAAAAGAACTTCCACCGGATGAGTCTCACCGCCCGCAGCGAACGGCCGCGCTTCGAGCCGGGCGTGCCGGCCATCGTGATCGCCAACCATCCCAACTGGTGGGACGCGCTCATGGTGAGTTACCTCAGCCATTCGGTCTTCCGCAGGGATTACATCGGCCTTTTTGATCCGGAACAGCTCGAGCGTTACGGGATCTTCAAGCTGCTCGGCGGCCTCGCGCTGGACTTGAACGGCAAGCCCGAAGGCTCGGCCGCGTACCTCGCCGAAACAGTTCAATTCTTGCGCTACGCCGAAAACGAGCTGGCCGGCCGCGAACGCCTGTTCTGGATTTTTGCCCAGGGCGATCTGTCGTCTCCGGAGCGGCCGATCGAGCTCAAGCGCGGCTTTGCGTCGATCGCCGCCCGGTTGGACCGCGTGCAGCTGCTCAAGCTGACCTGGTCCTATGACTTCTGGTCGGAATCCAAGCCCGAAATCGTCGTGGACATCCTGCCGCTCGAGACGCTCTCCGGACTCAAGGGCAAGCCCGCGATGGAAGCGGTCACGCAGCGCGTGGAGCAGGAACTCGAAGCTTCCCGGATTTTTGTCCGCGACATTGTCCGGGAGCGCCGGACCGACCGGCTGCAAACCTTGTGGGAAAACCCTGCCGGCGCCAATCCGGTCTATGACGCGTACCGCCGCTTCAAGGCGTTTGCGACGGGTAAAAAGTTCAGCGCGAGCCACATCAGCAGGTAACCGGACGGAACAACCGTTGATCGAACTTCATTCCAAGATCATTCTCGCGGTCCTCATGGTTCTCTACGCCCTGTTCGAGTGGAATCTGCGCGTGTACCGGAAGTTCTCGCGCAAACCTCTCGCCGTCTACCCGAAGCTCTCCGTCCTCATCCCGTGCCGCAACGAAGAAAAGCGCCTCGAGGAGAACCTGCTCTCGATCCTGTCGCAGGATTATCCCGACTTCGAAGTCGTTGTCCTCGACGACAATTCGACCGACTCCACGCCCCGGATCCTCGATCGGCTCGCCGCGGCGCATCCGAAACTCCGGGTTCTCAAAGGCCGGCTGCTTCCTCCCGGATGGCAGGGCAAGAACTTTGCCTGCCATCAGCTCTCCGAGGCGGCCGCCGGCGACTGGATGCTCTTTGTCGACGCGGACACGGTCCAGTCGCCGGGCGCGCTCAAAGCCGCCGTTCAGGAGGCCCAGGCGCGCGGCGCGGCGCTGGTCTCGACGTTTCCCCGTCAGCTGTTCCATTCCAAGGGAGATGAGCTGACCGTGCCGCTGATGTTTTTCATTCTTTTGTCGTTCCTCCCGATGTTTTTCACCGACAAAAAAATTCCGTTCGCGCGCGGCGCGTTCGCGACCGGCTGCGGCCAATTCCTGCTCGTCCGCCGCGACGCGTACCGGGCGGCCGGCGGACATGCGGGCGTCGGCGCGCGGATCTCCGAAGGGCCGCTCTTGGCCGGCCGGGTGAAGTCGGCCGGATACCGGATCGTCCTGGCCGACGGTTCGGACTGGGTCGCGTGCCGGATGTACGAAGGCTGGACGCAAACGTACCGGGGCTTCAGCCGTTCGGTGTTCGCGAGCATGGGCGGGTCCGTCGCGGCGATGCTGTTTTTTCTCACGGTGCAGACGTACGTATTTCACGGGCCGTGGGCGCTGCTGGCCTGGGGAGCCATCTCGGGCGACCTCACACCGGCCGCTCTTGTCTGTATTGGCGTCTCGGTCGTCCTGCCGGTCTGGATGCGCTGGCGCATTCACCGCAAGACGGGGATGTCGGCGCGCTGGATCTTGGCGCATGCTTTTTCCATCGGGCTGTATCACGCGATCCTGATCAACTCCTTTTTGCAGTACCGCGTGTTCCGCAACACGTCCTGGAAAGGCCGCACCTATGCCGCTCCCTCCGCTTAAAAAACCCGGACCCGTTCGGATTGCCGGCGCCGGACCCGCGGGGCTGGCCGCCGCGACGGTGCTGGCGCAGGCCGGCTGGTCCGCCGAAGTGCACGAGCAGCGCGACCGGGTCGGCGCGCGCTGGAAGCGCGGGCTGCAAATCCTCGAGAATTTTTCGGAGGAGGAAGACATTCTGGCGTTCATGGAGCGTTCGGGGCTGGGCGGCGCGTCGTTCTGGCGTTCGCCGATTCATGCGCTCACGCTGTGGGCCGGTCGCGGCAAGAGCCACCGGTTCACGAGCGCGGTTCCGCTGGGGTACTTCGTCCGCCGCGGCGCCGAGTCCGGAGAGATCGACCGGGGCCTGCTCGATGCGGCGCGCCAGGCCGGCGCGGAGGTCCGCTTCCACTCGTCCTTGGTCCCGGCGCAAGCGCATATCCGCGCGACCGGACCCCGGCGCGTGAACGGCATGGGCAAGGAAGTGACGTTCAAGACGCCTTTGAGCGACCGGATGACGGTGATCCTCGACCCGGAACTGGCGCCGGGCGGCTACGCGTATCTCTTCATCGTGGACGGCGAGGCGACGATGGGCATGGCGATCCTGAGCGGCTACCGGCGCGCGGACGAGCTGTACGAACGCACGGTCCGGCGCTTCCGCGAGATCGAAGGCGTGGACCCGGCCGGCGGCGAAGAAGCGAAGCTGGTCGCGAACTTTTTTCTGAAGCCCGGACTCACGTCGGGCGGCGCGATCTGGGCAGGGGAAGCCGGCGGTTTTCAGGACTATTTGTTCGGGTTCGGCATGCGCTACGCGCTCACCAGCGGCGTCCTGGCGGCACGGAGCATTTCCGAGAATCTGGAGTACAATAACCTCTGGCGATCGACGCTGCAAGGCAAGCAAAAAGTCAGTCTATGGAATCGCTTTCTCTATGAAAAAGGCGGACCGTGGGTCCCGGGACTCCTCATCGGCATGGCCCGCCGCTCGGGCGATCTCCGCGGTTTTTTAAAAAAGTTCTATGCCCCGGCGCCGTGGCGGCTCCTGCTCGCCGACGCGCTGGCCGGCTCCTGGAAATCACGCAAACTGGTTCTCGACCCCAAGGACTTCGATGGCGACGGATCTCTCGAATCTTAAAGACGCGTACGACTATTGCGAAGCGCTGATGCGGAAGCGCGAATCCAACTTTTCGCTGGGCTTCCAGTTTTTGCCCGAAGACAAGAAACGCGCGATCCATGTGGTGTACGCGTTCTGCCGCTTCGTCGACGACGTGTCGGACGAAGTTGGCACCGGCGACCCCAAGGCGCTGCTTGCGCGTTGGACGGGTGAGCTCGATCTCGTGTACGGCAAGGGGCAGGCGACGCACCCGATCAGCACGGCGCTGTTGGACGTCCTCAAGCGTTACCCGATCCCGCGCGACGGCTTCCAGGAACTCGTCGACGGCTGCGTGCGCGATCAGGAGTACAAGCGGTATCCGGACTTCAAGATTCTGACGCGCTACTGCGACCTCGTCGCGACGAGCATCGCCAAGGTGTCGCTGCCGGTGTACGGGTTCAAGCGCGACCCCCGCATCCTGAAGCACGGCCGGGACCTGAGCTTCGCTTTTCAGCTCACGAATATTCTGCGGGACGTGGCCGAGGATCTGGAGCGCGGCCGCGTGTACCTGCCGCTGGAGGACTTCGCCCGGTTCGGCCTGACGCCGGAATCGGTCGTGTCCGGAACGGCGGATCCGGCCAAGGTCGATGCGCTGTACCGGTTCGAGGGGGATCGGTGTGAGGCGTATTTTAAATCCGGTTGGGAAGTATTAGAATACCTCGACGCCGACAGCCGGCCCTGCGTCAAGGTGATGTGGGCGGCCTATCACCGCCTGCTCGAAAAGATCCTCGCGGACCCGCGCCTGTCTTTGCAAGCACAGACCGTTTTGACCCCGGCCGACAAAGAGGCCATCACCAAGGAATTCGCCCGATGAACCAAGGCCTCGGCACCGACAAAAAATACCTCTCCAAAATGAACGACTTCGGCGAAGTGCTCGACCGCCAGCACTCCGTTTACGGTTCCGGCTTCGTGAAGTCGATGATCGAGAACGGCGGCCGCTTCGTCTCCCCGCGCACCGGCGTCACGTACAAGATCCCGACGCACTTCGGCTTTTGCTACGGCGTCGAAAAATCCATCGACATGGCCTTCGAGACCGTGCGCCGCTTCCCGGACCGCCGCATCTTCCTCACGCACGACGTGATCCACAATCCCAAGGTCAACCAGGACTTGAAGGAAAAGAAGGTCGTCGTGCTCGACCGCACGCCCGACAACCAGCTCATCCTCGACAATCTGACCAAGGAAGACATCGTCGTCATCGCCGCGTTCGGGTCCAAGCACCGCGACGTCGAACAGCTGAAGAAAAAAGACCTGCTCGTCGTCGACACGACCTGCGGCGCGATCGTCCTCGTCTGGAAGCGTGTCGAAAAGTACGCCCAGAACCGCTACACGTCGGTGATCCACGGCATCTGGGACCATGAAGAAACGCAGGCCACGGCGAGCCAGGCCACCAAGTTCGGCTGGCACTTCGTGATTATCCGCAACCACGACGAGGCCAAAGACATCGAACGCTTCCTCAGCAAAGAAATCAGCGCTGAAGACTTCATGAAAAAGTACGCGCGTAAGGCCTCTGCGGGATTCGACCCGAACCTCCACCTCCAGCGCATCGGCATCGCCAGTCAGACGACGATGCTCAAGTCCGAGACGCTCGAGATCCAGGAATACCTCAAAAAAATCTACGGCCAGGCGTTTGCGGCGGACAAGCCCGAAGACCACTTCATGAAATACGACACGATCTGCTCGGCGACGCAAGAGCGCCAGGACGCGCTGTTCGGCCTCCTCGAGGAGAAGCTCGACCTCGTCCTCATCATCGGCGGATTCAATTCGTCCAACACGACGCATCTGTCCGAGATCGCGTCGCTCAAATTCCCGACCTTTCACGTCCGCGGCCCGGAAGACCTGATCGACCGCGCGACCATCCGGCATCTCGACCCTGCGAAACTCGAGATCCGCGAATCGCGCGACTGGCTCAAGGCCTCGATCAAAACGGTCGGCATCAGCACGGGCGCCTCAACCCCCGACGTCCTCATCGAAAAAGTCGTCGAACGCGTGGAGAACTATTTAAGCGCATGAAGTCCAAATCCCTCGAACGCATCGAAGAAAAGCTCCAGACCCTCGACGAAACCTCGTACCGGTACCGGGTGCTCGAGACCTGCCGCCAGTTCAAGACGAGCTGGATCCAGCTCGGCGAGGCCCTCTTCGCCTGCCACCGCGACAAGATGTACATCGAATGGGGTTACAGCTCGTTCGAGATTTATTGCGCCAAGGAACTCGGCATCAAGCAGCCGACCGCGGCCAAACTGCTCAAGTCGTACCACTTTCTTGAGACCGAAGAGCCTTCCTACATCGAAAAGGTCCGCGGCGAAGTCGTTCCGGAGGAAAAGCACCCGGACATGGAGTCCGTGAACCTGCTCCGCCTGGCCCGCAACAACAAGAAGTTCGACGAGGCCCAGTACCGCAAGATCCGCAAGCAGGTCCTCGACGACGCGCGTGAGCCGCAGGACGTCCGCAAGGAACTGCGCATGATGTCCGATCAGGGTCCTCAGAAGGATCCGGGCGATGTGCGCGCCGAACGCCGCGGCAAATTCCTCAAATCCTTCGTCCGGCAGCTGGAGAACTTCAAGCTCGAGGCCATGGGGAGCAAATTCCTGCCGCCCAAACTCATTGACGACCTGGACGAATTCATCCAGGCGGTGGAAAAGGAAGCCGGCCGGGAATAGGCCGAAGCCAGCGCATGCCGAAGCACATCCTCATCGTCGAGGACGACGAAGACATCCAGAGCATCTACAAGGAGATCCTCGGTCATCACTTCGACGTGCGGCTCACGCAGACCTTCAACGGCCGTGACGGCCTCGCCGCCGTCCGCAGTGAGAAGCCCGACCTCATCATCCTCGATATTCTGATGCCCGTCATGAACGGAGACGAATTCCTTAAAGAGCTGCGCCAGAATCTGGACATCCGCGACGTGCCGGTCATCGTCTGTTCGGTCAACCAGACCCTGGCCAACAAGCTCCACGCCGACCGCCTGGCCGATGCCGTGATGCCCAAGCTTTTTTCCCAAAAAGACCTTCTCTCGCTCGTGACGCAGTTCCTCGGCCTGCGCCCCAAGGCGGCCTGACGTGAAGAAGCCGGCCAAGCTCGTCACGAGCATCCGGACCACCGCCCACAAAATCCTTTCCGCCGACCGCATTCTGATCTCGAGCCACGTCCATCCGGACGGCGACACGATGGGGTCTCTGCTCGCCCTCGGCCTGGGCCTGCTCTCCATCGGCAAAAGCGTCGTGATGGTCAGCCCCGACGGTATCCCGCCGCGCTACCGATTTTTGCCGGGCACCGAACTCGTGCTCGACCGCTGGGACGGGACCGTGGACCTGGCCATCGCCGTCGATTGCGGCACGATCCGCCAGGTCGGCAAATTCGCCAAAATCTTCGAAAAAACCCGCGACACCATCCAGATCGACCACCACGACTTCGCCGACGTGTTTGGGAAGTTCCTGCTGGCGGACCCCTCGGCTGCCGCCGTCGGCGAGGTGATCTACGACCTGCTCAAAGAACTTAAGATCAAGATCACGCCGATGATCGCGACCTGTCTTCTGACTTCGGTCATCGTCGACACCGGCGCGTTCCGGTTCGCCAACGTCCGCAGCCGGACGTTCCGGATCTGCGCGGACCTGCTCGACAAGGGCGTCGACCTCAAATACCTTTTGGAAGAAGCCTACTGGAAAAAATCCGAAACGACCGTGAAGCTTGAGGCGATCAGCGTCGGCCGGATGAAGTTCGAGCGCAACGGCCTCGTCGTCTGGTCGTATGTCCCGTGGAAGAGCTTCGTGCGCGTGAAGGGCATGCCGTCCGACGTGGACGGAGTGGCCGACGACCTGCGGTCCATCGACGGCGTGAAGATCGCCGCGCTCCTGCGCGAGAACGAGGACGGCTCCTGCCGCGTGAGCCTGAGGTCTGAAGCCGGGATCAACGTCGCCAAGATCGCCCAGGTCTTCGGCGGAGGCGGCCACTTCAATTCCGCCGGCTGCCACATGAAGAACACCAAGACCAACCGCGACAAGCTGGTCAAAATCCTCTGCAGCGTGGTCTAGGCCGATGAAGGTTCTGCACGATACCCACATGCACACCTGCCGCTGCGGACACGCGACCGGCACGATCGAGGAGTACGTCGCCGAGGCCAAGCGCAAAGGCCTGGCCGAGATGGGGATGTCGGACCACCTGCCGTTTGTGACGCACCGCGACCCGCAGTACACGATGGATGTCTCCGAGCTCCCCGACTATCACAAGGACATGGAAGAAGCCCGCGCCCGGCACGCCGGGACGCTTTCGATCAAGATCGGCATCGAAGCCGATTACATGCAGTCGGCCACGGACAAGATCGCCGCGCTGCTCCAACAATACCCGTATGATTTCGTGATCGGCTCGGTGCACTTCATGAAGCAGCCGGAAGGGGACTGGGCCTTTGACGACCCGCGCGAGATCGAGCGTTGGAAAAAAGCCGACGTCGACGAGGTGTACCGGAATTACTACCGCCTCCTGCAAGGCGCGGCCAAGGCCGGGATTTACGACATCATGGGCCATGTGGATCTTGTCAAAAAGTTCGGCCACCGCGCTCAAGTCGACCTCACCGAACTCATCCGCCAGACTGCCCGCGTCTTCGCCGAAACCGGCGTGACGCTCGAGATCAACACCTCCGGACTGCGGAAGCCGGTCAAAGAGATCTATCCGTCGGTGGAGGTGCTCAAGATCTACGCGGAAGCGCGCGTTCCCATCGTGTTCGGCTCGGACGCCCACGCCCCGGAAGACGTCGGCGCCGACTTCGATAAGGCGCGGGACCTGGCGCTGGCCGCCGGCTATACCGAGTACCGTGTGTTCAAGCAGCGCAAAGTCGAAAAGACGGTGAAGCTGTGAGCGGGATCAAGCCGGTCGGCATCGACCATGCCGCGATCAGCGTCCGCGACCTGAACCGTTCGGCGGAGTTTTATACGAAGGTGATGGGCCTCACGCTCACGAAGCGCGAGTATCAGAAGCCGGGGATCGAATTTTTTCTCGACTGCGGATCGTCGCTCATCGGCATCATTCAGGGCGCGCCGGTTGCCGGCCAGCCGGCCGCGTCGTCCGAAGCCGGCTTCGGCGAACAGCCGTTCGGCGTGAACCACATCTCGTTCCGCGTCCACACCCGGGACTTCGACGCGGCCGTCGAGACGCTCAAGGCCAACCACGTGAAGATCGCCTTCATGAAGAAGCGTGAAAAATCCTGGTCCGTTTACTTTTTTGACCCCGACGGCAACAAACTCGAAATCACGGCCTGGCCGGAAGAAGACAAATAAAGGAGATTCGTATGGCGTTACCCAAGGTCGGCGACAAAGCCCCGGACTTCAAATCGGTGAATCAGAACGGCGAAGCCGTGAGCTTGAGCGCGCTCAAGGGCCAGGCCGTCGTCCTGTACTTTTATCCCAAGGATTCCACGCCCGGCTGCACGGTCGAAGCCTGCGAATTCCGCGACGGCTACGCCAAGCTCAAGAAAAAGGCGGTCCTGTTCGGCGTGAGCCCCGACTCCGCCAAGTCCCACGCCAAATTCATCGAAAAGTTCGAGCTTCCCTTCGACCTCATCGTCGACGAGGACAAGGCCATCGCCAAAGCCTACGGCGTCTGGGTCAAAAAGAGCATGTACGGCCGCGAGTACATGGGCGTCGCCCGCACCACCTTTGTGATCGGCAAGGACGGCAAAATCGCCCAAGTCTTCGAAAAAGTCACCCCCAAAGGCCACGCCGACCAAGTCCTGGCCGCCCTCTAGAGTCGGGGGGAATACCCTTCACAAACCGGGGAGTTCTTTGTAGAATAGCCCCTCAAGTTTTACCCGCAGCAACCCATCCTTTCGCCGAGGTAGCTCAGTGGTAGAGCGCCGCCCTGAAAAGGCGGGCGTCGGCAGTTCAATTCTGCCCCTCGGCACATTTTCCGCCCTTTTGAATCTGGACCGCCATGGCTTCCGATTTTTCCTTCATCCGCATTTTGAACGCGTCCAACCGGTCGCTGACCGACGCGTCCCGGGTGCCGAGGATCTGCGCGGCGAGCACTCCGGCGTTGAACGCCCCGTTGACCGCGACGGTCGCCACGGGAACCCCCGGCGGCATTTGAACGATCGAGAGCAGCGAGTCCAATCCCTGGATCGAGGTTCTGGATAAGACCGGCACTCCGATCACCGGCAGCGTTGTGACCGCGGCCACCATCCCCGGCAAATGCGCCGCGCCTCCTGCGCCGGCGATGATCACTTCCAAGCCCCTCGCTCGTGCGTTTTGGGCGTACTCCATCATGCGGTGAGGCGTTCGGTGCGCAGAAACCACCGTGCATTCATGGGGAATGCCCAGCTCGGTGAGCGCCCGCACCGCGTCGCTCATGACCTCATGATCCGACAGACTGCCCATGATGACGCCGACGCGCGGACCGTTCACGAGCGCACCTTGATCCGGGACATTACCCATTCCGCTTTTTCCTCCGCTGTTTTCAGATCCGTGTCCGTGATCGTGACATGGCCCATCTTCCGAAAGGGCCGCGTCTCGAATTTTCCGTAAAGATGAACGTGCACTCCGCTCTCGGCCAGCGCGTCGGCGATGCCTTGATAGTCGGCGGGACCGCTGCAGCCGTCTTCACCGACCAGATTGATCATCGCAGCGGGCTGGATCAGAGCGGAGGATCCCAGCGGCAGTCCGAGCACGCACCGCATGTGCTGGGCGTACTGGGACGTCGCGCAGGCTTCGATGGTGTGGTGGCCCGTATTGTGCGGCCGGGGGGCGATTTCGTTGACGAGGACCCCGCCGCCGGCCGTGACGAACATTTCGACCGCGAGCACTCCGACATGTCCGAGTTCGCGGACGATCGTCCGCGCGATCTCATTCGCGCGTTCTGCGACGGCGGGATCGATGCGGGCCGGACACGTCAGGCGGTGAAGCAGATGGCGGTCGGGGTGCGCCGACGCTTGGGCGGGAGGGTAGGTTGAGATATTCCCGTAGCGGTCCCGGGCGGCGATCACCGATATTTCCATCGAGTAATCGACCGCGCGTTCCATAACGCTTGGGATGTCCCAGATTCTTTCCTGCTCCTGAAGGGACTTCAGGTGCTGGACGCCTTTGCCGTCATAACCGGCGGTCCTCGCTTTTTGGAAGCAGGGGAAAAGCGCCTCCGCGCGCTGAGCATCCGCCCGCCCGCCGATCAGGACGAAATCCGGCGTCGGGATCCCGTGGCGGCTGAAAAAGAGCTTCTGTTCGCCTTTGTCCCTGGCGATCTTCATGACGGCGGAGCCAGGAAAAACGGAGCGGCCCTCCGCTTCCAGGCGCTCCAACGCCCGTATGTGGATATTCTCGTACTCAAAGGTGAGCACATCGACCTCCCGGCCGAAGCGGTAAACGGTTTCTTCATCCAAGGGATCGCCCTGGACGAAGCGGGCGCAATAGTTCCTGCAGGGGGCTTCGGGGTCGGAGTCGAGGACATGCGGGACGATGCCGTAACTCATGCCCGCCTGGATCAGCATCCGGCCGAGCTGACCCCCTTTGATGATTCCCACTTTTTTCATGGATAAATCTTCCGTATTCCGGAGCGGTGTCTCAGCGCCACAATAATCGGATCACCGCGTAGTAAACCGGCAGCCCGACGATGACGTTGAATGGAAACGTGACTGCCAGCGGCAGGGAGCCGTAGAGTCCCGGGTTCGCCTGCGGAACTGCGAGCCGCATCGCGGCCGGGACGGCAATGTAGGAGGCGCTGGCACACAGGACTGTCAGTAAAAACGCATCGCCTGGCGGCAGGCCCAAGAGCCGCGACGCGGCGACGGCGAGGCAGGCGTTGATGAGCGGAATCCCGACGGCCGCGAGAATGAGCCGGATCCCGGCGGATCTGAGATCTGCGAAGCGCGCCGCCGTCGACATGCCCAGATCGAGCAGGAAAAACGCCAGCATGCCCTTGAAGAGGTGGTCGGTGAAGGGGTAAAAAGCCTTGCCGCCCTCGGCACCCGTCACCCACCCGATCGCGAAGCTGCCGAGCAGGAGAAAGACCGGACCGTTCAAGAAGGACTCGCGGATCAGTTCGCCGGTCCGTCCTTTATGCGCGTCCGGTCCGCTGCGCGCGAGCCACACGCCGATGATGATCGCCGGCGATTCCATGAGCGCCAGGGCCGCAACCATGTGTCCTCCGTATCCCACCCCCATGGACTTCAAAAATTCCGTGGCCGCGATGAAGGTGACCAGGCTCACCGAGCCGTAGGAAGCCGCGATCGCGGCGGCGTCCGGGTTCGTCACGAACTTTTTAAGCAGCGCAAAAATATAGATGGGGATGAGGACCGCCAGCACAATCCCGGCCCCGAGCGCCAGACACGCCTCTCCGCCCGGTTCGCTGCCCGCCAGCGCCGTCCCGCCTTTAAAACCGATCGCCAGCAGGAGGTAGAGCGACAAAAACTGAGAGATGGGTTTGGGGATTTCGAGACCGCTTCTTAAAAAAGTCGCGGCCATGCCGAGGAAGAAAAAAAGTACCGGCGGGTTGAGGACGTTGGTGGCGAAGACTTGAGGATTCAATGGTTTCCTTGGGTTATTTGGCGATGTTCAATCCGACAACGCCGGTGATGATGAGAATCAAGCTGATGACTTTGAGTGCGTTGACCGTCTCGCCAAAAATCAGTACGCCGATCACAGCGACGATCGCGGTCCCAAGCCCCGCCCAGATCGCGTAAGCGATCCCCAGGTCGATCTGCTTGAGCGCAAGACTCAGAAAGGAGAGGCTGCCGGCGTAACACCCGAACATGAGCAGCGCGGGAAGAGCCTTGGAAAGGCCCTGCGAAGCCTTCATGAAACTCGTACCCGTGACCTCCAGCAAAATAGCCGCCGCCAAAAAGACCCAGCTCATGCGACCCTCCCGTGCGTCTTCATGTTTTTTTACCCAACAGGTGAACGCGGATGACGTCGATGTTTTCGTGCATCTTGGTGATCTGGGACTGGATCTCGTCGAGACGCCGGCCCGCGGAATCGGGGCGGTCCGCCGCAGCGGCCGCGGCCGCGTGGATTTCCTTGTGGGACTCCTGCATGCTGTTGATGATGACGCCGATGAGCAGGTTGAGCGTGATCATCGTCCCGAAGAGGATGAAGCTGATGAAGTATGCCGGCGCGATCCAGGCAATCGCGGCGGAGCCGCTGTCGAGCCGCTGCACGTTCATGAGATCCGCCCAGCCCTCCAGCGTCACCACCTGAAACAAAGAGACGCCGCTGCGCGCCAGATTCCCGAAATGCACCGGATCGGTCGCGCCGAAGAGCTTGGTCCCGATGACCGCGTAAACGTAAAACAGGATCCCCATGAGCAGAACGACATAACCCATCGAAGGCAGGCTCTTGAACAGGGCGCTGACAAGCACCTGGAGCTTCGGGAACGCGGTGAGCAGCCTCAAGACCCGGAGGACTCTCAAGAGGCGAACGGCCGCGATGTAACCCGTTCCGACCGGAAGAAGGCAGACGGAAACGACCGTCAGATCGAACCAATTCCATCCCGACCGGAAGAACGCCCGGCCATGAGCGGCGATCCGGACCGAGATCTCGAACAAAAAGTAAGCGAGAATAGCCCGGTCGAGAAAGCCGAAGGTCCATAAATGTTCTCCGACGAGCCGCGCGTCCGTCTCGACGCCGATGACCACTGCCGCAAAAACGATCACCCCCACCGTAAGCCGGTGGAACCATACGGACCCTTCCAGCTGCCGGAGTCGCTCCCTCAGCGTCATCCCGCGGTCTCCCGCGCAGATTCCTTCTTCGGGAAGGCGATGGAGGCGATCACGGACAAGGCCAGGATCGTGGCGATCACGCCCAGCGACAGGCCGATCGGGACCTTGTAGAGATCGACGATGAGCATTTTGGTTCCGACGAAGCCCAGGATGATTGCCAGGCCGTAGTGCAGGAAGCGAAAAAGTTTGACCACGCCCGCGAGCGCAAAATACAGGGACCTCAAGCCCAGGATGGCGAACACGTTCGAGGTGTAGACGATGAACGGATCGTTCGTGATCGCCAGGATCGCGGGGATCGAATCGACGGCGAAGATCACGTCGGTGAATTCGACGAGCAGAAGCGCGGCGAAGAGAGGTGTCGCGACCTTCTTGCCGTTCTCAAGAGTCCAGAACTTTTGACCGTCGTACCGGTCGGTGGTGGGAACGAACCTGCGGATCAGTTTCATCGCCGGATTCTTGTCCAGCGATCCGCCGCCATGCGGCTGGAACGCCATCTTGATGGCGGTCAGGATCAGAAAAGCGCCGAAGACGTAGATGATCCAATGAAAATTCTTGATCAGCGCGACTCCGCCGGCGATGAAGACCGCCCTCATCGCCAAGGCGCCCAGGATGCCCCAGAACAGCACCCGGTGCTGATAGGCCGCGGGGACCGAGAAGTACGAGAAGATCATCACAAAGACGAAGACGTTGTCGACGCTCAGGGACTTTTCGATCAGGTAACCGGTCAGGAATTCCATCCCGGCCTGCGGGCCTTTCCAGAGGTAGATCAGGCCGTTAAAAAGCAGCGCGAGCGTGATCCAGACGGCGCTCCAGATCAGCGCCTCCTTCATATGGATTTCATGGCTCTTCCGGTGAAAAACTCCGAGATCCAGCGCGAGCATTCCGATCACAAATGCGCCAAAACCGACCCAGGGTATCCACGATTCCATGTTCAGCTCCTTTTACGGGGTTTTTCGCGGCGCATGAGTTTTTCGAAGACGTCGCTTTGGCCGCGTGCGAGTTCCTCGACCAGGTGATCGATCTTTCGCGTTTCCTTGGGCAGGACCGCGCGTACCACCTCCAGCGAAGCTTCGAGATCCCGGGCGAGGTCTTCGGCCGTGTTGCCGGACGAGGTCTGGGCCTTGAGCCGGGAGTAGACGGTGCCCACCAGATAGGCGTCATCCAGATAGCCCATCAGCCCGGGCTTATCCTCGGCGACGAAGTCATACGGGTGATACAGGTAAATGAGGACGTATTGGTTGAGCCGCCGCATCTGGGCGCTCAGTCCCGGCTCGGAGGAAGCTTGACGGATCCGGGCGATCAGGTCCGGCATGATGAGGATCAGATTCACCGCTTTGGAGACGGCCCACTGGATGTTGGACTTTCCGTAACGTTCCCGTATCTCGCGGGAAAATCGGTCGCCTTGGTCGACGGCCAGAAGCGATAGCTGGCTTTTGAGCGCTTTGAGCATGGTGGCCTCCTGTTCGGGGGCAAGTATCGCCTCCAGATAAGCATCTGTAAAATGCATAAATAAAATATAAAACATTGATATAATAGATATATGATCCCGTTCAATTTCCACCACCTGTTTTACTTCTATACCGTCGCGCGGGAGGGGTCGGTCACCCGGGCCGCCAAGGTGCTGCGGATCGGCCAGCCCGCCTTGAGCACCCAGATCAAGACGTTCGAGGCCCAGCTTGGAATCCGGCTTTTTGAGCGTGAGGGAAGGCGGTTGGAAATTTCGGAAGACGGCCGTCAGGTGCTTGCGTATGCGGAGGAGATCTTTGAGTCCGGCCGTCAGCTGATCCGAAGCGTGAGCGGCGGCGTCCATCAAGGGGAGCTGCACACCCGTTTGGGGTTGACCGCGTATGTCCCCAAAGCGATCGCCGACCGGCTGATCCAGTTTTTGTTCGGCGTGGACCCGGGGATGCGTCTGGAGGTCGCCGAAGACCGGCTGGACCGGCTCTTGCCGCGCCTCGAACAGCATGAGCTCGATTTTGTGCTCACCGATGAGCCCGCCGGATCCTCCTTTCCGAAGGTCGACGCTCACTTGATCGAAAAAGTCGCCATTGTGTTCGCCGCATCGCCGGCCATGGCCAAAAAACACCCCAGAGTCCCTCAGGACCTGGACGGAGCGCCGATGATCCTCCCCACCTCCAACAACCGGATCTATGCCGAGCTTCAGGAGTATTTCGTGGCCCACTCGATCCGCCCCAGGGTGATCGCGGAAGTCCAGGATGTGGAGCTTGTCCGGCGCATGGCGATCGCGGGCCTGGGCATCGCGCCGATGAACATCTACACCCTGATGAACGCCCCCGGGCATGAGAAGCTCACCGCGCTCAACCGGACCCGGCTGCCGTTGTACCGCCCGATCTATCTTTTTTCGGTTCCGAGAAAAAGACCCCACCCGCTGCTGAGCACCATCCTTAAAAAATTCAGACTGGCGGTTTGACGCCGGTTCTCTAAAAATCAGACAGTTTTTTGGATGGAAATGCCGCGCGCAGGGCGTTGAGGACGGCCAGAAGGTCGATCGCTTCCTGTCCGATGGCGCCTGCCACCGGGCTCAAATGTCCGGCGGAGGCCAGCGCCATTCCGAGGACGCACAGCACCATGCCGCCGACGGCGCTTTGGAGCGCGATCGTCCGCATGCGCCGGCCGATGTGGATGAGCTCATCTACGTTTCGCAACGAGCTGTTCAGGATGACCGCTCCCGCCGCCTGGCTGGTGATATCGCTGTTTTGACCGATCGCGATGCCGACCGTTGCCGCCATGAGGGCGGGAGCGTCGTTGATCCCGTCGCCGACGTAGACGGTTTTGGCTTTGACCGTTTCCGCCTTCACGATCGCCAGCTTTTCTTCGGGACTCTTCCCCGCATGGATCTCCGTGATGCCCACCTTTTCGGCCAGATACCGCACTTCCGACTCCCGGTCTCCCGAAACGATGATGGACCGGTCCAGCTGATGCTGCGGACCCAAGTGCCGGATGAACGACAATCCTTCCGGCCGCGGAGTGTCGCGGAACTGAAGCATCGCCGCATAAGACCCCTCGACGATGACGGCGCATTCCAGCCCGCCCGCCGCCGCCGGAACCTGCTCCAGACCTTTAAAAGAACCTTGGGTCAAAAATTTCCGTCCGGTGATCCGTACCGTTCGTCCGCGCACCGTTCCCTTGAGCCCCTGACCCGGAATTTCGTGCACTTCGGACGCTTCGAGGATCTCGGCGCCTGTTGTTTTGGCCGCATCGGTGATCGCGCGGGCCAGGGGATGCCGGGAATAGCGCTCGAGGCTCGCCGCAAGACTCAAGACTTCCTGCGCCGTATAGCCCGGAGCGCAGAGCGTATTTGAGATCTCGGGCTGGCCGTAGGTGAGCGTCCCTGTTTTGTCGAAGATGGCCGTCCGGCATTTGCCGATCTGCTCGAGGATCACCGGATTCTTGATCACGATCCCGTTGCGCGCGGCCACCGAAATGGATCCGATGATCGCGACGGGGATCCCGATCAGCAGAGGACAGGGCGTCGCGATCACCAGCACGGACAGGAAGCGCATCGGGTCGCCGCTGAACATCCAGGCCGCCGCAGCGACGGCCAGGGCGACCGGCGTGTAGTACGCCCCGAGCTGATCGCCCAGCCGGCGGAGCTGCGGCCGGTTCTGCTCGGAGTCCTTCATGACTTCCATGATCTTGGCATAGCGGGAATCGACGGGAAGTCTGGACGCGGTGATCGTGATCGCCGTGCCGCCGTTGACGGCGCCCGAAATGACGTCAGCGCCCGGGGCCTTGTCGATCTCAAACGGCTCACCGGTCAGATACGCTTCGTTCATGACGCCGTAGCCTTCGACGACCGTTCCGTCGACGGGGCAGATCTCATGCGGAAAGATCACCAGCGTATCTCCGACGGCAATGTCCTTCGCGTCGATGTCCAGCACCGCTCCGTCTTGTTTGCGGTGGGCCGCCGAGGGCATGCGCTTGGCCAGCGCATTCAAGACGGACGACGCGTTCCGGACGGCGTAATCCTCGAGCGCCTTTCCGCCGGACAGCATCAGCACCACGATTGTGCCGGCCAGATATTCTCCGAGCAGCACGGCGGTGAGGATGGAAAGCACGGCCAGGAGGTCCGCGCCGAAGTCTTTCCGGAGCACTTTGCGAACCTGCTGGATCAACAGCGGAACGCCTCCCAGAAGCAGGACCCAAAACAGCGGCATCGCATCAAAACGCCCGCCGGAGAATTTGGCAAACTGAAGCGCCAGATGAAGCGCGATCATGACGGCCGCAAAAGCCGCGATGACGGTATTTTTATTCGCCGGTTTCACGGTCGTTCATGCCTTCGCCGCCAGCATGCCGCTTTGCCGCATGAATTCTTCCACATAGCCCGAAAGGCGCTCGTATCCGGCCGGAGTGGGGTGGGGATCTTTTTTTCTAAAATCGCCGGCGGACCAGGGTTTGGATATCAGGGGAACGTAGGTGATCCCCATGCCGTTGATTTCGTTCCCGATATCGATGGAGTACCGGCCGCGAACCCTCTCGTGGTTCTCCGGCACATGGAGCAGATAAATGTTGCTTAGCGGAAACATGCGGCGGATGCCGAGAAGCGCATACAGGTTGTAAATCTTCCGGTTGGTCAAAAGCTGTTCATCCGATTGCCAATTCGGCCCCGAGCCGGCTGACGCAGAAGCGGGACGGGGCCGGGAAAGGAATTTGGACCGTATCAGACCGGCAGCTTTGGACAGGCCTGATTTTGGGCGGACGGGAGACGATTTCCGGAGACTTTGAAGGACCGGTTCCAGATTCTCTGTTCCGGCGATGGTGGCGATCGGGTTTTTGCTCATGCACATGACGTCGTCATGACCGTCTTCGCACAGACGGAGTTCCGATCGCGACAGCAGAGGTCTCCATCGGGCGCGCTTAAAATCATCCGAGATCACGATCAAAACGATATCCGTAAACGCCACCTTTTTGGACAGGTGATCGAGCAGGTAGAAGAAGTTGACCGGCCCCGTTCCGGCGACGCCAAGGTTGTAAATGCGGACATCGGGATCTTTTTCCGCAATCCGGTCCCGCAGGATGGGCACCCACGGCTTCGCGCCTGCGCCCGCCGTGAACGAGTCTCCTGCGAATGCGATGTTCCGTGCGGTTTCGCCGGGCGTGCTTTGGGGGTAGTCCACCGGATCGGCCAGCCCCCAGTTGTTGGAGCGGAAGGAGACGTCATACTCCACGGCCCCGTCGTAAATGGCGACTTCCCGGAGCTCCGAATTTGAGGCGTAGCGGACGGCGCTGTTGGACTCCGTCTCAAAAGGCATCCGGTTGTAGACCAATTGGCGTGAACCGGTCGTATCCGGGATGAAGACCCGCGCGAGCATTTCGAACAGCAGGAGCGAGAGGATGACGGAAACGGCCGCCAGGAGGAGGTTGGCTATGAACGACCCGCCGGAAACCGGGCGTTTGAGCTGAGGAGATGACGAGAAGGGCATTGAATATTGTAACCGAAAGAATCCGGAGGGGGACAAGGGGCCCCTTGACTTCATTTAATAGTTCGAGTATCATCGAACTATGGACATTCAGCGTGCGACCACCATTTTTAAGGCTTTGTCGAACGGACAGCGGCTCAAGCTGTTTCTCATGGTTTATAAGAACTGCTGCGGCGCTTCGGAAGGATATGAAAAAGCCTTCACCAAGGCGTGCGGATGCATGGGGCTGACCAAGTCGACCATTTCGCATCATTTCAAGGAATTGCGCCGGGCAGGGCTGATCCGTGCGGTCCGGAAGGGCCAGTCGTTCACGTACACGGTGAATCAGGAAGCGGTGTCGGCGCTCCAGAACTGGCTCCGGTGATTTTTTTTGATCATATAGTTCGAAGTATATCGAACTGTTAGGAGGGGAGGTGAGCGTATGAGCGAAGATTGCTGTGCGGGACAAAGCATCTGCTGCTGCAGACAGACATCCCGTAAAAATAAGAGAAAGCCGTAGGCCGGCGGACGACTTCGGAGCGCCTGAAGGCGTTTCGGAGTCGTCCATGGCCCGGATGTGATAAAACAGAGGAAGTCGAGACAAAGGATTTACCATGAAGCACCCTACTTCTCATCATTCTGCAGATTGTTGCCGCCATTCGCCGGATGCGGCAGCCAAGCCTGCCGCTCAAGCTCCGGCACATGCGGCGGGGATTTACACCTGTCCGATGCATCCCGAGATCCGCAATACGGGTCCGGGAAGCTGCCCCAAATGCGGGATGGCGCTCGAGCCGGTGCAGGCGTCCGCCGTTCAGGATGACGGCGAATACCGGGGCATGCGGTTCAGGTTCAATGTGAGTCTGGCCTTCGCCGTCCCCGTCGTCCTTCTGGCGATGGCGGTCATGCTGCCAGGCCGTCCTTTGCATGGCGTCCTCAGCCCCGCGACGGTCAATTGGATCCAGTTCTTGCTCGCGTCGCCGGTGGTGCTCTGGGGCGGGTGGCCGTTTTTCAAGCTCGGCGCTCTTTCGGTCCGCCAGCGTCGCCTCAACATGTTCACGCTGATCGCGATCGGAATCGGAACGGCCTTCGGGTACAGCGCGGCTGCCGTGCTGTTTCCGGGATTTTTCCCGGAGCGGCTCCAGGCGCACGGCGGCGCTCCGGTGTACTTCGAAGCAGCGGCCTCCATCACGGTGCTGGTGCTGCTTGGGCAGATGCTGGAACTCAAGGCCCGCACGCAAACGGGCGATGCGATCCGGTCGCTGCTGCGCCTGGCGCCTCAAACGGCGCGCCGGATCGAATCCGACGGGTCTGAGTCGGACATTGCGTCCGACGCGGTCCGTGTCGGAGACCGCCTGCGCGTGCGTCCCGGGGAAGCGGTTCCCGCCGACGGCACCGTGCTCGAAGGCACGGGGCCGATGGACGAATCCATGGTCACCGGCGAATCCCTTCCTGTGGACAAAGTTCCCGGCGCACGCGTCACGGGCGGGACGGTGAACGGTTCCGGGAGCCTCATCATCCTTGCCGACCGCGTCGGGTCGGATACGCTTCTGTCCAAAATCGTACGGATGGTGGGTGAGGCCCAGCGGAGCCGCGCTCCGATCCAGCGGTTGGCGGACCGGGTGTCCGCCGTTTTTGTTCCGGCAGTCATCGCGGTCGCAGCCGTCACGGCAGCGGTCTGGGCATGGATCGGCCCCGAGCCCCGAGCCGTGTATGCGCTGCTCAACGCCGTGGCGGTTCTGATGATCGCCTGCCCTTGTGCGCTGGGACTGGCGACGCCGATGTCCATCATGGTCGGCATCGGCCGCGGCGCGCTCGAAGGGATTCTGATCCGGGACGCGGAAGCCATCGAAACGCTCCGGAAGGTCGATACGCTCATTCTGGACAAAACAGGAACTTTGACCGAAGGCAGACCGCAGGTGACGTCCGTCCTGACGGCGGCCGGCGGAGGTGTGGACGAGGCGGAGCTGCTGCGGTTGGCCGGCAGTCTGGAGCGCGGCAGCGAACACCCGCTGGCGAAGGCGATCGTGCGCGAGGCGGAAAAGGCCGGCGCCCGCTTGGCGGCCGCAGAAAAGTTCGAATCCATCGCCGGAAAGGGTGTTACCGCCACCATCGAAGGGCGCCGCGTCGCAGTCGGAACGCGCGAATGGTTCCGGGAGCAGGGAATCGAACCGGCAGTGATCGATCCCCGCGTGGAAGCGTTGAAAAATACAGGGGAGACCGTCATGGAGATTGCCGTCGATGGCCGTTGTGCGGGCTGGATCGCTGTGGCGGACACGGTCAAGGCCACGGCGGCCGAATCCGTCCGCGTGCTTCGGCGCGACGGCTTGCGGCTCATCATGGTCACCGGCGACAATCTTGCGACGGCAACGGCGATCGCTCAGAAGCTGGGTATCGACGAGGTGCAGGCCGGCGTGCTGCCGGACGGCAAGGGCCGGATCGTAAAGGAATTGCAGGATGCCGGGCGCATCGTGGCCATGGCCGGAGACGGGGTCAATGACGCGCCGGCCTTGGCGCAGGCCCACGTGGGGATTGCGATGGGCAACGGCGCCGACATCGCCATGGAGTCCGCCGGCGTGACGTTGATCAAAGGGGATTTGCGCGGCATCATCAAGTCCCGTGCCTTGAGCCGGGCCGTGATCCGGAATATCCGGCAGAACCTGTTTTTTGCATTCGTCTACAACTTGCTGGGGGTGCCGGTCGCTGCGGGAGTGCTGTATCCTTATTTCGGAATCCTGCTCTCTCCGGTGATCGCCGGGGCGGCCATGAGCTTGAGTTCGGTGTCGGTCATCCTCAATGCGCTGCGGCTCAAGAGATATTCCCCCTTTCCGGACCGGGGGAGGGTATAATGACCGCCTTATGACAGCGGAAGCTCCTCAATCCGCGGCGAGTTTTTTTGGCCTGGGAATCGCTCCCCGTATCCTTGAAACGCTCACCCGGTTTAATTTAACGACCCCGACCCCGATCCAGGCGAAGTCCATCCCGGTGGCCCTGGAGGGTTCCGACCTTTTGGGCATCGCCCAGACCGGCACGGGGAAGACCCTCGCTTTTACCATTCCCATGGTCCAGCGTCTTGCGCAGGCCCAGGGCGGACGCGGCCTCGTCCTCGTCCCGACCCGCGAATTGGCCCTCCAGGTCGAAAAAACGGTCCGCGACATCGCCCAGCCGCTCGGGATGCGGAGCGTCGTCCTCATCGGCGGCGCGTCCATGTACAACCAGGTGGGCGAGCTCCGGCGCAATCCCCGGATCATCATCGCCACTCCAGGCCGTCTCATGGATCATTTGGAACAGCGGACGATCGATCTTTTTGACACGCGCGTTCTCGTGCTGGACGAAGCCGACCGCATGCTCGACATGGGCTTCCAGCCCCAGGTCGAGCGCATCCTGCGCTCGGTTCCCAAGGAACGGCAGACCATGCTTTTTTCGGCGACGATGGCCGAATCCATCCTCAAGCTGACGACTTCGTACCTCAAGCTTCCGATCCGCATCGAGATCGCCCCTCAGGGCACGGCCGCCGAGAAGGTTCAGCAGGAACTGTTCATCGTGCGCCAGGAAGCCAAGGAAAAGCTCCTCATGCACATCCTCGAAGAGCATGCCGGCAGCGTCCTTCTTTTCATGCGCACCAAGCATCACGCGCGCAAGCTGACCCGCAACCTCCGCGACCGGGGCTTCACCGCCGCCGAAATCCATTCGGAGCGCACGCTCGGCCAGCGCAAGGAAGCCCTCGAAGGATTCAAGAACGGCCGGTATCGCGTGCTCGTCGCGACCGACATCGCCGCGCGCGGCATCGACGTCAAAGGCATCGAACTCGTCGTCAACTACGACCTGCCGGACGACGCCGACAATTACATTCACCGCATCGGCCGCACCGGCCGCGCGGGCCGCGAAGGCAAAGCCATTTCGTTCGCGACGCCCGACCAGGGCGGCGACGTGAATCAGATCGAACGCATCATGAAACGAACGCTGGCGGTCCGCACGCATCCGGAAATCATGCCCGAACGGTTCGACCATCGTTCCGGCGGCGGACGTCCGGGTCCCGGCCGCAGACCCCAGCGTCCCATGGGCCGCCCCCAGCATCGCGACTCACGCGGCGGTGGCGGCTTCGGCGGCGGACAGGGCCGTCCGGGCGGATCGCGCCCGTCGTTTGGCGGAGGCGGATCGCCCCGCAGACCCGGCGGAGGACGTCCGGGACGTCACTTCTAAGGCCCAAACCCGCCTCCCGGCGGGTTCTGGAGGTTGTGGCCATGACTCAGCAAACGTATTTTCCTCGCCGCAAGACCCGTTGGGGCAGCATCGCTTTTTTCGCCCTCATCCACGCCGCCGCCCTCATCGTCGCCCCGCTCCATATTTATCTTCACGGCATCGCCCCGTTCACCGTTTGGCTGACCGCGCTTTACGGTTTGGCGACCATTCTCGCCATCACGGTCGGGTATCACCGGCTCTTTTCCCATGCCGCGTTCAAGGCGCATCCGCTCCTCAAGTTGCTCTGCCTCTTTTTCGGCGCGGCGACCTTTCAGCAGTCGGCGCTCAAATGGTCGTCGCTGCACCGCCGGCATCATCAGCTGACCGATACCCCGGAAGACCCGTACAACATCCAATTCGGATTCTGGTATGCGCACATGGGATGGATCCTGTTCTGGCGCCAGCCGGTCGACTATGCGAACGTGCGCGACCTCCAAAAAGACAAGCTGGTGGAATTGCAGCACCGGTATTTCCAGTACTGGGGTCTGACGGCGGGGCTGCTTGTGCCGGTCCTGATCGGCTGGGCGGGCGGGCAGGCGCTCGAAGCGCTGATCTTTGCGGTGGGTGTCCGGCTTGTGGTCGTCTTCCACTTCACGTTCTTCATCAATTCCTTCGCCCACACCTTCGGCACGGCGGATTACGACGCCAAGACCAGCGCCCGGGACAGCTGGATCTGCGCGATCCTGACGAACGGGGAGGGATATCACAACTTCCATCACGCCTTCCCGGTCGATTACCGCAACGGGATCCGCTGGTACCACTGGGATCCGAGCAAATGGGTGATTTATGCCTGCTCGCTCGTGGGCCTCGCCTCGGACTTGAAGCGCACGTCTCCCGCCCGGATTCAGGAGGCCCGCGATCGAGCTGCCCGGGACCGGGCCTCTGTGGTACAATGACACCCCTATGGGACACAAAAGCCGCTTCAAAACCAAACTTCAGCAGCTGAACAAGCGTAAGAAAAAGCGCGCCAAGCTCGCCAAGGCCGGGAAAAAGGTCGACGACCTTCTCCACAACGGTACCTGGGTCGGCCCGCGCAAGACCTCACGCTAACGGCTGCCTGCTGAAATTTAAAAGCCCCGTCATCCTTTAAAAGATGACGGGGCTTTTTTTGTCTGCGAAAAATCCGGCTGAGCCGGAACGCGGCTACTTGCCGCGGTTGTTGCGGCGGGAAAGGCGCGACTTCTTACGAAGCTTTTTGCGCTTTTTCTCGTTCTTGGCTTTGGGGGGATTGGCGTTGACTCGCATGGTGTCTCCTTGTTGTCGTTGAATTAAACTTTTTGATAGATCTCGGAACCGGTGTCGCGAAACTCTTTGGATTTGGCTTCCATGCCCGCCTTGACCGCCTCTTCTTCCTTCAAGCCCTCTTTGGCCGCAAAGTCCCGGACGTCCTGCGTGATCTTCATCGAGCAGAAGTGCGGTCCGCACATCGAGCAGAAGTGAGCGACCTTCGCCGAATCCTGGGGAAGCGTCTCGTCGTGGAAGGCCTTGGCCGTGTCGGGGTCGAGCGACAGATTGAACTGGTCCTGCCAGCGGAAGTCGAACCGCGCACGCGAAAGCGCGTTGTCGCGGACCTGGGCGCCGGGATGGCCCTTGGCCAGATCCGCCGCGTGGGCCGCGATCTTGTACGTGATGACGCCGTCTTTGACGTCCTTCTTGTTCGGGAGGCCCAAGTGCTCCTTGGGCGTCACGTAGCAGAGCATCGCGCAGCCGTACCAGCCGATCATCGCCGCGCCGATGGCGGAGGTGATGTGGTCGTAGCCGGGGGCGATGTCGGTCGTGAGGGGGCCGAGCGTGTAAAACGGGGCTTCGAAGCATTCTTCGAGCTGCTTTTCCATATTGACCTTGATCATCTGCATCGGGACATGTCCCGGGCCTTCGATCATGACCTGAACGTTGTGCTTCCAGGCCTTCTGGGTGAGTTCGCCCAGCGTCGCAAGCTCTCCGAACTGGGCCTCGTCATTGGCGTCGGCCGCGGAACCCGGACGGAGACCGTCGCCGAGCGAGAAGGAGACGTCGTAGGCCTTCATGATCTCGCAGATCTCGTCAAAGTGCGTGTAGGTGAAGTTTTCTTTGTGATGGGCGAGGCACCACTTGGCGTGGATGGACCCGCCGCGCGAGACGATGCCCGTCGTGCGCTTGGCCGTCAGGGGCACGTAGCGGAGCAGCACGCCCGCATGAATCGTGAAATAGTCGACGCCCTGCTGGGCCTGCTCGATGAGCGTGTCGCGGTAGATCTCCCACGTCAGGTCCTCAGGTCTGCCGTTGACCTTCTCGAGCGCCTGGTAAATGGGAACGGTGCCGACCGGGACGGGGCAGTTGCGGATGATCCACTCGCGCGTCTCGTGGATGTTGCGGCCGGTCGAAAGGTCCATGAGCGTGTCGGCGCCCCAGCGGGTCGCCCAAACCATCTTCTCGACCTCTTCTTCTATAGAGGAAGAGACGGCCGAATTGCCGATATTGGCGTTGATCTTGACCAGGAAGTTGCGTCCGATCGCCATCGGCTCGAGTTCCGTGTGGTTGATGTTCGACGGAATGATCGCGCGGCCCCGGGCGACTTCGTCCCGGACGAATTCGGGGGTGATGCGCTTGGGAATCGAGGCGCCGAAGCTCTGGCCCGGGTGCTGGATGAGAAGGCTCTTGTCCCGGATTTCGTCGAGAAGCATATTCTCGCGGATGGCGACATACTCCATCTCGGGGGTGATGATGCCTTTGCGGGCGTAATGCATTTGGGAGACCGACCCGCCGGATTTGGCGCGGCGGACCTGGCGCGTACCTTCGGTGCGGACGGTTTCGGCGTCGCCGCGCTCGAGGACCCAGGCCTCGCGGGTGCGGGGGAGGCCGAGCTTCACGTCGATTTTGGCCTGGGGATCGGTGTAAGGGCCGCTGGTGTCGTAAACGACGACGGGCTCATTGGGCGTGACCGCGGCGGTCGGGGACATCGGCCGGCTGGACGTGACCTGGATCCGGCGCATCGGCACCCGGATCGAAGCATGCTGTTTGCCCGGGACATAAATTTTTTCCGCGTTGGGAAAGGGCTTCAGGGATTCGGTCAACGGAGCCGGATCGGAAGGAGTTTGAGATGACTTCATAGAGGGTATTCTAACACAGGGTTTGGAACCCCTAAAGGCGGATAATTTGCTAAAATACACGCGATTTTAACCAACACGGGGAGATTTTTGTGGCGCGTAAAAAAGCTTTGATCACGGGAATCACGGGTCAGGACGGTTCGTATCTGGCCGAGCTGCTGCTGGCCAAGGGCTACGAAGTGTACGGCATCATCCGCCGCTCCAGCTCCTTCAATACCGGCCGCCTGGACGACATCTATCAGGATCCGCATGTTCCGCTCGCGCGGCTTCACCTCATTTACGGCGATTTGAACGACGCCAGCTCCATCAATAAGATCCTGCGCAACGTGCAGCCGGACGAAATCTACAACTTGGCCGCCCAAAGCCACGTGCGCGTCAGCTTCGACATCCCCGAATACACGGCCGAAGTCACGGGGCTCGGCTGCCTGCGTCTCCTCGAAGGCATCCGCGAGACCGGGATCAAGACCAAGTTCTACCAGGCGTCTTCGAGTGAGCTGTTCGGCCGCGCGGCCGCGCCCCAGTCCGAAAAAACGCCGTTCGAGCCCGTGAGCCCTTACGCGGTCGCGAAGCTTTTTGCCTATTGGACGACGAAGAATTACCGCGACAGCTACGGCATCTTCGCCTGCAACGGCATTCTCTTCAACCACGAGTCTCCGCGCCGCGGCGAAACGTTTGTGACGCGCAAAATCACGCGCGCGATCGCCCGGATCAAGCACGGCCTCCAGGACAAGCTGTATCTCGGCAACCTCGACGCCAAGCGCGACTGGGGTTTTGCGGGGGATTATGTCGAAGCGATGTGGCTCATGCTGCAGGCCAAAAAGCCCCAGGATTACGTGATCGCGACGGGCGAGACGTATTCGGTGAAGCAATTCCTCGAAGAGGCTTTCGGTGCCGCCGGGCTGGATTGGAAAAAGTATGTCCGCATCGACAAGCGCTACTTCCGTCCCCTGGAAGTCGACGTCCTGCTCGGCGACGCGCGCAAGGCGCGCCGGGAGCTCGGCTGGAAGCCCAAAGTTTCTTTCAAGAAGCTCGTTCGCATGATGCTCGACAGCGACATGAAGCTCGTGTCGGAGGAAGTGCACGGGAAAAAAGCGAAGCCCGTCCGCTAAAGCCTCTTTTTTCGGTTCAAAATAAAAAAGCCCGGAGGAAATTTCCTCCGGGCTTTTTTGTGTTTTGGATCCGGGGCGGCTTACTCGGTGACGGGGACCGCCTCGAAGATCTGTCCCTTGGGATAATCGGCGGCGTCCACGTGGCGCTGCGTGATCCGCAGCGTCATCATGTCGTAGTCGCCGGCTTTGCGAACCTCGACGTCGTAAATCGGCGTGCCGTCGACGCTGAGTTGAAGCTTGGAACCTTCCTTGAGCCCCTGGATGTGGTCCATCGAGACGAGCAAGTAGTCGTTCTCGGGCCGCGAGATGATGATCGTCGCGGTGGAACGGGGCTTGAGCGGAACTTGATTCTGCTTGAGGAGCTCGGGGTCGGTGCGCATGATGCGCAGCGCCCGCAGCGCCGAGAGGCGGCCGAGCGAGCTGGTGGATTCGGCTGTTTCCACGGCGGCCTGCGGGTTGCCGGGCGCGGCGGCGGGGACCGGAGCGGGCTGTGCGGCGGCCGCGGCATTTTTGGCCGTGATTTCGAGCTTCTGGCGCAGGCCGGCCTGGACGGCCGACTGCTTCTTATAGGCGACGGCGGCCTGGCCGAGCGTCTTGCGCAGTTCGGCCACTTGGGCGGCGAGCTGGGCTTTTTGCGCTTCGGATTGAGCCAGCGCGGCCTTGGACTTGGCCACGAGTTCCGACTCCGCGGCGGCCTGCTTCTGACGCTCCTTGAGGAGCGCGGCGCGTTCGGCTTCCAGTGCTGCGACGCGGTTCTTGAGCTGCGGCAATTCTTTGGATCCCTGCCCGGCCTTTTCGATCTCCCGATTTGCCATCGCCAGCTCGGTCTGGAGCTGCTTTTCGATGGAGGAGGAGTCTTCCAGCCGCGACTTGAGGGCTTTGAGTTCCTCCTTCAGCTTGAGGGTTTCGGCGGGATCGACGGCCGGCTTCGCAGCCTGCGCCGAAACACGCTTCAGTTCCGACTCCAGTCTCCGGGAACGCTCTTCGGACGCATTCAGGCGGTCGACCAATTCCTTGCGGACGGCTTCGAACCCGGCGATTGAGCGGCGGGTCGAATCGAGCGTCTGCTCGAGCTGGCGGGTCTGGGCCTCGCGTTCCGCCTTGGCCTTGCCGGTGCCTTCCAGTTCGGATTCCAGCAGCTTCAAGGCTTCACGGGATTTGGCCAGTTCCAGATTGAGTGCCGAGGCTTGGGCTGTGTGCTGCTCGAGAGCCGCTTCGGCGGCCTTGCGGCCTTCGGCTTCAGATTGCAGCTGTGCTTCGAGCGAACGGCGGATCGATCGGTTCTCCTGCTCGAGCGCCGATTTGGCTTCCTGTGTCTGCCGGAGTTCGGCAGAGGAGCGCTCCATTTTGGCGGTGAGCTCGGACAGTTCGGATTGGATGGCCTGACGGTCCTGGCGTTCGCGCCGGACTTCGGCATCCGCTTTGGCGATTTCGGTGTTGAGCTGGATCTGTTTGGACTGAGCTTGAACTTCCCTCAGGCGCGCTTCCTGAAGTTCCTTGCGGGCCTTCTCGGATTCTTCGCGGGAAGCGTTGATCCCTGAGCCGACCTTTGACAGCCGGTCGCTCAGTTCCTGGATTTTGGACTTCCAAACAGCCTCGGCCTGGGAGAACTTTTCCTTCCACGTATTTTCGGCGCGCTGAAGAAGGCTCTTTTGGGCCTCATTTTCTGACACCAGACGCGCGCGGTCGGAACGGAGGGCGTTGATTTCTTCCACGGAAGCGGTCTGGGCCCGGTTCAGCTCCTGAGCGGTCTGCTGCGCCGTTTGCGCGGCAGCCTGCAGCCGGGTCATTTCGGAAGCGGCTTTTTCGAGCTGGGCGGTGAGGTCGGATTGAACGGCGGCAGCGGATTTTTGCGAAGCGAGGAGCTCGGCTTTTGCCTGTTTTTCCCGTGCTTCTGCCGTCGTCAACCCCGTTTGCGCCGCGGACAAGTCCTTTTGGACGGACGCGATCCGTGCCTGAAGGGATTTGAGCTCATTCTGCGAGCCGTTCAAGATGGCTTCCACGGATGCCTTGGCCTGCTGGACGGCCGCCGTTTCTTTGCGGCTCATCGACAAGTCCGATTGGATCTGCTCGAGCTGGGCCTGGACCGCCGACTGTTTTTGACCGGAAGCGGCGAGAGAAGATTGAAGTGCGGTCTGGCGCTGTTCGAGTTCGAGGATCCGCTGGGATTGACGGGCCGCGTCGGCCGTTTTTTCCTCAAGGTCGGACTGAAGCGCCTTTTGACGGCCGGCTTCTTCCGCGAGCTTGGACTCAAGCGACTGGTTGCGGGTCTTCAGCTCTTCGATGGAGGCGCGGTAGGATCGGGATTCGTCCGTAAGCAGCTTGATCTGACCGCTGAGGCGGGTTTGGAGGCCGGCCATCTGGCCGATCTGCGAATCCTTCTGTGCGGCGGATGTCCGGGTCGCATCCAGCTGCGAGCGCAGGGCCGCGTTCTGGTCTTCCGATGCTTTGAGCGCCGAGCGAGCCTGGCCGAGGTTCGCTTCCGTGCGACGCACGGCCTGTTCAAGCTCGGCAGAGCGGGCGTCCAGCTGGGATTTGGAGCCTGCGAGCGCTTCGTAGGCGGCTGCTTTTTTTTCTAGCTGTGTCTTGAGCTCGTCGGCGTCTCTGCGCAGCGCATCGAGGTCGGCCGTGAGCGAGTCCTGCGCCGCGCGGGACTGGTTGAGCTCAGAGGCGGATGCGGCCAGCTTTGCCTCGGTTGCCGCGATCAGGGATTCACGCGATTCGAGTTCCTTTTTGAGGGTCTGATGGGCGGTTTCGATGCCGGCCAAGCGGTTGCCGAGATCCTTGCGGGCCGATTCGGTCGCCGCCAGCGTCTGACGGGCCGAATTCAGGTCTGCGGCCATCGTGTTCAGCTTCGAGGCGAGCGTTTGAGCGCCGGTTTTGGTTTCTTGGAGCAAGCGACTGAGTTCCTGGCGCTGTGCTTCGGTCGTTTGAAGTTTGGCCGAGAGGTCTTTGGTTTCAGTCCGGCTCTTGCCGAGTTCCGCCTGGATACCGTCACGTTCCGCAATCAGGGAATCACGGGTTCCGGTCAGTGATTGAATCGTCGACTCGAAAGAGCGTGAGGTTTGTTGAAGCCGCGCGTTGTCGGCCGTTGCCTGGCGCAGCTGGGCTTCGATGGCAGCCCGGGATTTGAGCAGATCCGTCGCGACTGCTTCCTTTTGAATGAGAGAAGCCTTGAGCGTTTGAACGGCGGATTCCAATTCCGATTGACGGGAGGTCGCGGCCTTTTTCAACGCTTCCAATTCCTTCTTGGTCTGTGCCTGAGCCGTTTGCATCCGGTTGATATCGTCCTGCGACGCCTGGAGGCTCTTTTCCAGATTGCTGATGGAGGACTGAGCGGCCGCCAGTTTGGAATCCGACTCCAGCTTCGACTTGAGAATGGATTCGTACTCACGAGTCTTATTCGTCAGGAGGCTTGAGATATCGGCCCGAGCCTGTTCGGTCGCCGCCAGGTTCTTCTTGGCAGCATCCAGCTCCGCACGCAGAGCTTCGGCTGAGCGCT
>CAYSFB010000007.1:0-128116 GCA_964430735.1 uncultured Planctomycetia bacterium
GCGCTGTCTTCGACAAGGCGCGCTCGCTCCTTGCTCCTCGTCGGCGGGGACGCCTCCTCAGAACAAAAGCCCTTCGCCGACCACTCTTGCTCCGCGCCGCTGGCCAGAACCTCGAGCGCATGACGCCGCCCCGGCCTATGTGATAAAGTAACCGCTTATGAAACAGGCTATCGCCCCCAAAAATCTCAAAGTCGCGGTCCTTGGCTGCGGAAACATGGGCGCCAGCATCGTTCGCGGGCTCGTGGAAGCCTCCTTTTACCCCCAGAACATTCACGTCACCGACGCGGATCCGAAGAAGACCCAGGAACTCAAAAAAGACCTCGGCGTGAAGATCGCCAAGAACAACCGGCAGGCGGCGAGCATCGCCGATGCGGTGATCCTGGCGGTGAAGCCCCAGGTGATCGACGCGGTCGTGGACGACTTGGCCACGGCGCTCCCCAAGGAGACGCTCGTCATCTCGATCGCCGCCGGCATTCCGATCGCCCGGCTCCAAAAGCACTTGAAGGCCAAGAATCCCGTGGTTCGCGTCATGCCCAATCTGCCGGCGCTGATCGGGCAGGGGATTTCGGCCTACGCGCTCGGGTCCGGCTCCGCGCCGAAGCACCGGCAGATCACCGAGCTCATTCTCAAGTCCATCGGTGCGGCGGTCGAGGTCAAGGAGCCGATGATGGACGTCGTGACGGCCGTCTCCGGCTCGGGCCCCGCTTACATCTTTTTGCTCGCGGAAAAAATGATCGAGTCTGCGTACGAGCTCGGCATGAAGTCCGAAACGGCCAAGCAGCTCGTGTACCAGACTTTTCTCGGAAGCGCCAAGATGATGGCCTCCGGCGACGCCGATCCGGACGAGCTCATCTCGCGCGTGGCGTCCAAGGGCGGTACGACCGAGGCGGCCCTCAAGGCGTTCCGCTCGCGCGGCTTCGGCAAGATCGTCAAAGAAGCGATGACCGCCGCCCGCAAGCGCGCCGTCGAATTGTCCAAAGCCAACTAAGGAAAAGCCCATGTTCATCCTCGCCAACTTTTTGTCCGCGGTCGCGCAGGTGCTCGACGTGCTGCTCAACATCTACTGGTGGATCATCCTGATCCGCGCGCTCATCAGCTGGGTCAATCCCGACCCGTACAACCCGATCGTCGTTTTTCTCCAGCGCGCGACCGAGCCCGTGCTTGAGCCCATCCGCCGCCTCGTGCCGCCCGAGCGTCTGGGCGGCATCGACCTTTCGCCGCTGGTGGCGATGCTCGCGATCCTCTTCGTCCGAATTTTTCTCGTCCAGTCGCTGGTCGAAATCGCGGCCCGGCTCAGATAACGGACCGCCGCCCCCATGACCACCTCTTACAAAGAGTCGCTCAATTTGCCCCAGACGGGCTTCCCGATGAAGGCCGATCTCCCGATCCGCGAGAAGGAGATCCTCGCCCGCTGGGAGACGCAAGGCACGTACCGCGAACTCAAGAAAAAAACCGCCGGCCGTCCGCGCTTCGTCCTGCATGACGGACCGCCCTTCGCTAACGGCGAGATCCATCTCGGCCACGTCCTCAACAAGACGCTCAAAGACTTCGTCATCCGTTACAAGACGCTCAAGGGCTTCGACGCGCCGTACGTGCCCGGCTGGGACTGCCACGGCCTGCCCATCGAACATCAGGTGATGAAAAACCTCAAATCTGAAGACAAGACGCCGGTCCGCATCCGCAAGGAATGCGCCTCCTACGCCCAAAAGTTCATCGGCATCCAGCGCGAACAGTTCAAGCGCCTCGGCGTCTGGGGCGAATGGGATGAGCCCTATGTGACGATGCAGCCTTCGTATGAGGCCGACATCCTGCGCAACTTCGCGGATCTCGTGAAGCAGGGGCATGTGTACGAGGGCTTGAAGCCCGTTTTTTGGAGCACCGGCTGCCGCACCGCGCTGGCCGAAGCCGAGATCGAGTACGAGAACCGCAACGACACCGCCGTATTCGTGCGTTTCGGTCTGGAATCAGCTCCGCTGGTCGCGGAAGCGCGTCAGAAGGCCGAACTTGCCGCCGACGGCCGGGCGAGTCTGGTCGCGTGGACGACGACGCCTTGGACATTGCCGGCGAATTTGGCGATCGCGGCGCATCCGGACACCGAATACCTTTTTATCTCCGACGGTTCGGAAGTCCTTCTTGTCGCGCATGCGCGGCTGGCGGAGCTTGAGCGCGTCACCAAAAAATCCTACAAGCATCTCCGGACCCTGCATGGCCGCGACATCGAAGCGGCGGGGCTCAAGTATCGCCATCCGTTCCTCGATCGTACCGGCAATATTCACACCGCTGACTTCGTCACCTCCGACTCCGGTACCGGCTTCGTCCACATCGCACCGGGCCACGGCCAGGACGACTATTCGCTCGGTCAGAAGCACGGACTCAAGCCCTTCTCGCCGGTCGACGATGCGGGGCGTCTCACGGCCGACGCGGGACTCACGGGCGAGAACGGCCTGCCGAATCTTGCCGGAACCAACGTGTTCGAGGCCAATGCTCCGATCGTGAAGCTGCTCGAAGAAAAAGGCGCCCTCGTCGCCGCCGAAAGCTACTCCCACAGCTACCCGCATTGCTGGCGCTCCAAGACGCCGATTATTTTCCGTTCCGTCAAACAGTGGTTCATCCGGGTCGAGGCCTTCAAGGCCGACGCGCTCAAGCTCATCGATAAGGTCAAGTGGATCCCGGGCTGGGGCCGGAACCGGATCGAAGGCAGCGTTTCGTCCCGCGCCGACTGGTGCATTTCGCGGCAGCGGACCTGGGGCGTACCGATCCCGGCTTTTTACGATGCGGCCGGCAAGGCCGTCCTCGACGCGGCCACGGTCAACAAGTTCGCCGATCTCGTCGAAAAAGAGGGGACAGACCTCTGGTTCGCGCTCTCCGACCGCGAAATGGCCGAGCGCCTGGGCCTGGCCAACGCGGCGGAGCTGAAGAAGGGGACCGATACGCTCGACGTGTGGATCGATTCCGGTTCCAGCTGGCGCGCCGTCAGCGAGCGCCGCCTCGTCACGCCCGGCAACCCCGTCGACCTGTATCTCGAGGGCAGCGACCAGCATCGCGGCTGGTTCCAGTCCTCGCTGCTTCTGTCGTGCGCCGTGCGCAAAAAAGCTCCTTTTAAGTCCGTTCTCACCCACGGCTTCGTCGTCGACGGCCAGGGCAAGAAGATGTCCAAGTCCGTCGGCAACGTCGTCGTTCCGGAAGAGATCATGAAGCGGCTCGGCGCCGACATTCTGCGCCTCTGGGTCGCGTCGTCCGATTACTCCGAAGACATCCGCGTCTCGCAGGACATCTTCGACCGGATCGCCGACAGTTACCGCAAATTCCGCAACACGGTCCGCTTCATGCTGGGCAACCTCCACGGGTTCGACCCGTCCCAAGACCGCCTACCGGCAGCCGAGATGCTCGAAGCCGACCGCTGGGCTTTGTCGCGCCTGGCGGCGTTCGTCGAAGAAGCCGAGTCGGCCTACGAGGCCTCCGAATTCCACCGGTTCTACCAGGCCATGTACCAGTTCTGCGTCAAAGACCTCTCGGCCGTTTACTTCGACCTGCTCAAGGACCGGCTCTACGCCGACCCGAAGGGTTCGGTCTCCGGCCGGTCCTGCCGCACGGCCCTGTACGAGATCTGCACGGCCGTGATCCGGCTTCTCGCGCCCATCCTTCCGTTCACGTCCGAGGAATCCTGGGGCTTTTTGCCGCCGGCCGCCGGCCGAGAAGCGTCCGTCCACCACGCCGCCTGGCCCGCCGAAGCCGCCAAGGGCCGGGACGCCAAGCTCGAGAAAAAGTGGGACGATTTGCTCGCCTGGCGCGACAAAATCCTCAAGGCGCTCGAGGAAAAACGCGAGCAAAAAGAGATTGGAAATTCACTGGAGGCTGCGGTAGAATTGCATGCTTCGCGGGGACCGGAACTCGACTTTTTGACCGCGGAAAAGAATCTTTTGGCCCAAGTGGTTCTCGTCTCAACTCTTAGTGTCGTTCCTTCTGAAAAGGGCGCCGCGGTCCTGGTCCGGCACGCCGCCGGAACCAAATGCGCGCGGTGCTGGATCTGGCGGGAAGACGTGGGGCAGAGCGCCGAACATCCCGATCTTTGTTTGCGGTGCGACGCCGCAGTGAAAGGACTCGTCAAATGAAGAACGTCACCGACGCGGAACTCAAATCCTTCAAGAAAACCCTTCAGGACCTCCAGTCGCGTCTCAACGACGGCATGGACCGGGTGAAGGGCGACACGCTCAATAAGTCCAGCAAGGATGCCGCCGGCGATCTTTCCGGTTACAGTCTCCACATGGCCGATCAGGCGACCGACAACTACGACCGTGAGTTCGCGCTGAACCTGGCCGGCAACGAGCAGGAAATCCTCTACAAGATCGACGAGGCGCTCCAGCGCATCGAAGAGAAGACCTTCGGAATCTGCACCGAGTGCACGAAGCCCATCGCCAAGGCGCGCCTCAAGGCGGTGCCGTTTGCCGAATACTGCGTCACCTGTCAGTCGACCGTCGAAAAGAACAGCAAGCCCCGGCGTTAACCGCGTGCCGGTCGCGCGCGTTTTAGCATCGGCCCTGACCGTGCTCGGCGTCTGGGGCCTGGACCGCTGGACCAAAGTTCTCGCCGTCCGCCATCTCCCCGAAAATCAATCGAACGACATCCTGGGCTCCTGGTTCGCGCTGACGCTGCATCGCAACACCGGTGCCGCCTTCGGCCTGGGCGCGCATGCTCCGGAAGCGCTGCTGCTGTTCGCTTCCGCGCTGACGGCTTTTTTGACGTACTGGTGGTTGAGGACGGTCGCGGCTCCCGGCCGGGCCGTGGAGACGTTTGCGTTCGCGCTCATCCTCGGCGGGTCCGCGGGGAATCTGACCGACCGTTTCGGCGGCGGCGCGGTGATCGACTTCCTGGACTTCAAGGTTTGGCCGATTTTTAATGTCGCCGACATCGCGATTTCCGCCGGAGCCGTCCTTTGGGCCGCCTCCGTGCTGTTCGTCCGACGGGGGACGGCGCGGTGAAGCCGATTCTGTTCCAGTGGGGTCCGGTGACGCTCTATTCGTACGGCCTCATGATGGCCGTCGGATTCCTGCTGTTTTTGTTCTACATCCGCCGCCAGGCCCGCGCGCGCGGGCTTGATCCCGAGGTGCTGACGAACACGGCGTTTGCGGCGCTCGTCGGTGGTATTATCGGGGCGCGTGTCCTGTTCGTCGCGCTGGACTGGCGGTTCTTCGCGGAGCACCCGGCCGAAATCGTGATGCTCAATCGCGGCGGGTTGGTGTGGTACGGCGGGTTTGCCGGCGGTGTGCTGGCCGCGCTGCTCCACGCCCGGCACCGCAAGCAGAGCGTCGCCCGGGTCTTCGATATTTTTGTCCCGCCGCTGGCGCTGGCGCAGGCCGTCGGCCGCGTCGGATGCTTTTTGAACGGCTGCTGTTACGGCTTCGAAGCGCACCCACCCGTCGGGCTCTGCCTGGCCGACGGCCTGGGCTGCCGGTTTCCGGTGCAGCTCCTGAACACGGCGCTTCTGCTCGCGCTTTTTCTTTTTTTGCATCTGCGGCTCAAGAACGCCCGCCATCCGGGCGGCTTGATCTGGATGTACGGAGCCGGATACGGCCTGCTGCGCTTCTTCACGGAATTTTTCCGCGGAGACCAGACCGTCCTGGCGTTTCACCTTTCGCTTCCGCAATGGATGTCCGCCGGGCTGATGCTCGTCTCGGCCGCCGTTTTGCTCGTGCGCCGAACCCGGAGAGAACCGACCGATGAATAAGAAAAAAACGACCCGCAAACCCGCTTCGAAAAAGAAAAAGCCGGCCCGCCCGGCCCGCCGTGCCCGGATCGCCAAGCCGGCCCCCGCCGCGGCTCCGGAGCCGGCGGTCAAGGCCAAGACGCTGGGTATCACCGCCGGACCGTTGGACGCCGGGAACCGTCTCGACCAGTTCATCACCCGTAAATCGGGCAGCGACGTTTTTTCCCGCAACGTGGTCAAAAAGCTCATCCTCGAGGGTTCGGTCTCGCTCAACGGCGAGCTCTGCGCCGACGCGGACCGGAGCATCAAGGAAGGGGACCAGGTCGAAGTCCGCACCGAGCGCCCGGTCCGCCCCGTCATGCTCGGCGAAAAAATTCCCTTCGGCGTCATTTACGAAGACAACGAGCTCCTCGTCGTCAACAAGCCTGCGGGTCTCGTCGTCCATCCGGGCGCCGGCAACGCCAAGGGTACGCTCGTCCACGCGCTGCTCGGCACCAACCGAAAGCTGTCGGACGTCGGAGGCGGCGACCGCCCTGGCATCGTGCACCGGCTCGACAAGGACACCTCCGGCCTTTTGGTCGTCGCCAAGACGAACCGCGCGCACCGGGAGCTGGTCAAGGCCTTCAGTTCGCGCGAAGTGCACAAGGAGTACGAAGCGATCGTCCAGGGGCGCGTGGAACTCATGCAGGGCCGGATCGACCGCCCTGTCGGCCGCGACCGGCTGCAGCGGACCAAGATGACCTCCCTGAACCCCGAGCACGCCCGAGAGGCGACGACGCACTACAAGGTGGAAGAGCGGTTCCGGCATTCGACGCTCGTGACCCTGCACCCGGTGACGGGCCGCACGCACCAGATCCGCGTCCACATGGCGTTTCTCGGTCACCCGGTCGTCGGCGACCCGATCTACGGGACCCCCGACGGCACGCGGCTGGCCCTGCACGCGCGGAAAATTTCTTTTGATCACCCGATCACCAAACAAACGATGTCGTTCGAAGCGCCGCTGCCGGAAGACTTCAAGAAACGCATCAAGCAGGAACGGGAGCGCATGACCCAGTCATGAAACATTCGCATCAGCACGTCCTCATCGGCCGCCAAAAGCCTCTGAAGCTCTCGACCGCGCTTCCGGGCGACAAGTCCATTTCGCACCGCTCGATCATGATGGGTTCGCTTGCGCGGGGCTTAAGCCGCGTGAAGAACTTCCTGACGTCCGAGGACTGCGAGAACACGGCAAAGATTTTTGAAGCGATGGGCGTGAAGATCAAGCGGCTCGCCAAGGACCATCTCGTGGTCCGCGGCGTCGGTCTGCACGGACTTAAAAAGCCCTCCAAGACTTTGTACTGCGGCAATTCGGGAACCACGATGCGCCTCATGAGCGGGATCCTGTCCGCCCAGCCGTTCACGACGCGCCTGACCGGCGACCCCTCGCTGTCGGGCCGGCCCATGAACCGCGCCGCCGCGCCGCTCGCGCAGATGGGCGCGAAGATCGAAGGGCAGGGGCCGAAGCTCACCGCGCCGCTCACGATTCATGGAACGAAGCTGCGCGGAACCACCTACGCGCTTCCGGTCGCCAGCGCCCAGGTCAAATCGGCCGCGCTCTTCGCCGGCCTCTTCGCCGAAGGTCCGACGACGGTGATCGAAAAAATCCCGACGCGTGACCACACCGAGCGTTTCTTTAACTTCACCGGCCTTGATCTCAAAAAAACCGGAACCCGGATCACGGTCCGTCCCGGCAAAGAACCCAAGCCCTTCCGGATCGAGGTTCCCGGCGACATTTCGAGCGCGGCCTTCCTGATCGCGATCGGTCTGCTCGTGCCCGGCTCGCGCATGTCGCTCAAGCGCGTCCTGTGGAACCCGGCGCGGATCGGCATCGTCAAGGCCCTGAACCGGATGGGGGCGGGGATCAAGCCCGCGCGTCTGCACCGGCAAGGACCCGAACTCACCGCGGACCTGGAGATCGTCCCCAAGACCTTGAAAGCCGTGACCGTGAAGCCCGTGGAAGTTCCGTCGCTCATCGACGAGCTGCCGATCCTCATGGTCATCGCGACCCAGGCGAAGGGCAAGAGCTGGTTCCACGGCGTCGAAGAGCTCCGCGTCAAAGAAACCGACCGCGTCGCCTCGATGGTCGGCCAGCTCCAAAAGATGGGCGCCAAGATCGGCGTGCAGGGGGACAGTGTCTGGGTCGAGGGACCGACCCCGCTCAAGGCCGCCGCGATCCAGTCGTTCGGCGACCACCGCACCGCCATGAGCTTCATCGTCGCGGGCATGATCGCCGACGGGCGGACCCGGGTCAACGACACCGCCTGCATCGCGACCAGTTTTCCGAACTTTTTCGAGCTGCTGAAGCGGTCGGGCGTCGTTTTCGGTCGTTGACACTCCCTGAAGGCTGGTCTATACTTTAGCCTTCTATTTCGCTCCACACTTTTTGACTAATCGAGGCCCTCGTTTTGGATAAAATCGTTCAGATTTTCCGCAGTCTTTTCAACCGGGTCATCGGCATTTTCTCGAATGACATGGGCATCGATCTCGGAACCGCCATCACCCTGGTCACCGTCCGGGGCGAGGGGATCGTCATCTCCGAGCCGTCCGTCGTCGCCATCGAAAAGGGCACGGGCAAGGTCATCGCCGTCGGCGACGAAGCCAAAAAGATGCTCGGCCGCACCCCCGGTTCCATCGTCGCGATCCGTCCCATGAAGGACGGCGTCATCGCCGACTTCGAAATCACCGAGAGCATGCTCCGGTACTTCATTTCCAAGGCGCACAAGCGCCGCCACCTGGTCCGCCCCCGCATCGTCATCGCCGTCCCGTCGGGCATCACCGCCGTCGAGAAGCGCGCCGTGAAGGATTCCGCCACGTCTGCCGGCGCCCGCGAAGTGTACCTGGTCGAAGAACCCATCGCGGCGGCTATCGGCGTCGGCCTTCCGATTCAGGACCCCGCGGCGAACATGATCATCGACATCGGCGGCGGTACCACCGAAATCGCCGTCATCTCGCTCGCGGGCATCGTCTACGCCAAGTCGATCCGTATCGCCGGCGACGAGCTCGACGAGGCGATCATCGCCCACATCAAGAAGACCTACAACCTCATGATCGGCGAGCGCACGTCCGAAAACATCAAGATCAAGATCGGCTCGGCCTATCCGCTCGATGAAGAGCTCACGATGGAAGTCCGCGGCCGCGACCTCGTGGCCGGTCTTCCCAAGATGGTGACCGTGACCTCCGAAGAAATCCGCGAAGCCCTTTCCGAGCCCGTTCAGTCCATCGTCGAAGCCGTCCGTACGACGCTCGAACGCACGCCGCCGGAACTGTCCGCCGACCTCATCGACCGCGGCATCGTGCTCGCCGGCGGCGGTGCGCTGCTCCGCGGTCTCGACAAACTCCTGTCCGAAGAGACCGGCCTGCCGGTCCACGTCGCCGAGGACCCTCTCTCGGCCGTCGCCAAGGGCACCGGCCACGTCCTGTCCAATATCAACTATCTGAAAAAGGTAACGGTCACAACCCAACGCAGCTTTGAGTGACCATGCGCAGCGTGAAACGCGCCGCATTCACCCTGCTCCTGCTGGCCGCGCTCGTTTTTCTTCCCCGTCAATTTCCTGAGTTTTTTTCGAACCTCAACGCCCGCGCCGCGTCCGCGTCCCGTCCTTTCCTGTCCGCGCTCAACCATTCCTCCGCCTGGGTCGGCAAAGGCTTCGGCGCCGTCCGCTGGATCCGCGAGGAGCAATCGGTTCGCCGCGAGCTCGAAGAGCTGCGCGCCGCTGTCGTCCACATGCGCGAGCTCGACGCCGAGAACCGCCGTCTTACGCAGCTGCTCGACTTCCGCCGCCGCGCCATTCCCAGTCTGAAGCTCGCGATCGCCTGCCGCGTGATCGGCCGCAGCCCGTCGGCCTGGCGCGATTCGATCGTTCTGTCCAAGGGCGCGCAGGAGGGGGTCCGGCCCGACGCGCCCATCGTGACGCCGGCGGGTCTCGTCGGCCGCGTGGTCGAGGTGCTTCCGACCGTGTCCAAGGCGCGGCTCATCACCAGTCCCGATTTCCGGATCGGTGGCCTGCTGCAGCGCACGCGGCTCACGGGCGTCGTGTACGGCGCGCCGGACGGCGAATGCCGGATGAAGTACATCCCGCTCGACGCGGACGTGAAGCCCGGCGACGTGGTCGAAACGGCCGGGCTCACCGCGGGCGTGCCCAAGGGGATTCTGATCGGACGGGTCACCGAAGTCTGGAAGGAGCCGGGTCAGATCTACAAGGTCGCGGCGATCGATTTGTTCGCCGATCTGGAGCGGATGGAAGAGGTGCTGTGTGCCGCTGTCTAGCGGTGTCCGCGCCGTTTTTTGGATGACCGCGGCGCTGGTCGCCGAAGCGGCCCTGCTGCCGCACTGGCTTCCGGTCCGCTGGATCCCTCAGATTTCGTTTTTGATCCTGCTCTTCGTTTCACTCCGCCACGGGATGAAGACCGGGTTTGTCATGGGCCTTTGGCTCGGCGCGGGGCACTCGCTGTTCAGCGCGATGCCGCCGGGCGAACTGATCTGGATTTATGCGGCGCTCGGAACCGTCGCCGGCGCTTCCAAGAACTTCATTTTTTTGGAGTCGCCGCTCGCGCAGTGGCTCGCGCCGGTCGGATTCGGCCTTTTGGCCGAGGCGGTGTTTTTTTTCAAAATGCCGTGGGACGACGCGCCGTTCGGCTTCGGCGATTTTGCAGCCATGGTCCGCGCCTCCAACCTTCCCGTTACCTGGATCCTGTCCGGCTTCGTCTACTTCTGGCTCGACCGCCGGCTCCGTCCCCGTAAAAAAACCTGATGAAGATCCGCTGGCTTTCCATCGCGGTGTCCGGCGTCTTCGTCCTGCTGCTGCTGGCGCTGTTCAAGATGCAGGTCATCGACTACCGCTTTTATCGCGACAAGGCCGAAAAAAACCGCATCCGCCCCGTCATCCTCGAAGCGCCCCGCGGGATCATCCTCGACCGCGCCGGCCGGGAACTGGTCGGTAACCGTCTGAGCTTCGACTGTTTTATCCTGCCGCGGCGCGACGGGGTCGACGAGACGCTGGTGCGGCTGGCCGCGCATTTGCGCCAGCCCGCCGACCGTGTCCGCGCCCGGTACGAAAAAGGCCGCGTGGGCTGGTTCACGCCGGTGCTGGTCGCCCCGGACATCGACCACGCTTCGGCCGTGCGCGTCGAAGAGGATTCGGAGCGGCTTCCCGGCGTCTTCGTAAAGACGCGGCCCGTGCGCCGGTATCCGCTGGGTTCCGACGCGGCGCATGTGCTCGGATTTGTCGGCGCGATCAATCCTGAGGAGTACGGCCGGTGGCGCGACATGGACCTCGATTTTCGGAGGACGGACCTGGTCGGCCGAGACGGTCTTGAGCGCGCGTACGACGCGTATCTGCGCGGCCGGCACGGCGCGTCGCAGTTCGAGGTCGACAACCGCGGCCGTCTGTTGCGCGTGCTGGGGATCCGCGACCGCGAGCAGGGACTGGAGCTCACGACCACGCTCGACGCCGACATTCAGCAGCGCGCGGGTGAATTGCTCGCGCCGTTCCGGGGCGCGGTCGCGGTGATGGATCTGGAGCGCGGCGGTATTTTGGCGCTGGCCAGCGCGCCGGGGTTCGACCCTAACTGGTTCGTGATGGGCGAGAAGCCCAACGAGGAAATCCGCCGGGCGATCCGCGATACGGGCCGCCGCTTCCTGAACCGCGTGGTGGGCGGCGAGTATCCGCCCGGTTCTACGTTCAAAATTATTTCGGGCCTCGCTGGACTGGGGACCGGAAAAGTCACGGCCCAGACCTCCTTTTTCTGCCCCGGCTCCCTGACGCTGTCCGGGCATGTGTTCCGCTGCTGGCAGCACGCCGGGCACGGCAGCCAGAACATCTATGCGGCGCTCGAACATTCCTGCAACGTATACTTCTACAATCTCGGCCTGCGCGCCGGCGCCCAGGCGATCGAGCGCAGGGCTCACGACTTCGGCCTCGGCGAAAAAACCCGCATCGACCTGCCTCAGGAAAAACCCGGCATCCTTCCGGGGCCGGACTGGAAGCGCCGGACCATGCATCAATCCTGGTATGCGGGGGAAACGCTCAACTTCGTGATCGGCCAGGGCTACCTGCTGTCGACTCCGCTGCAGATGCTGCGCGCGACGGCCGCGATCGCGACGGACGGACGCCTGATGCGGCCGTATATCGTTTCCAAGATCGGGCAAACGGACGTGACACCCGGAGCAGAGGCGCATCTGCAGCTGCGCGAAGCCGACCTGGCGGCGGTGCGGCAGGGGATGAAGCAGGCGGTGCAGTCCGACCAGGGAACCGGCCAGCGCGCCCGGGTCGCCGGCGTCACCGTACTCGGTAAGACCGGAACGGCGCAGACACCGCGCGGCCAGGAAGACCACGCTTGGTTCGTCGGTTACGCGCCCGAAAAAAATCCGCGGGCCGCGATTGTGGTCATGATCGAGCATGGCGGCAAGGGCGGCGTGACGGCTGCGACCATTGCCGGACAGGTATTGACCCGGATGCGGGATCTTGGGTACTTCAAGACGGAGGGCGGAGCATGAGCGGATCGCGGCGCCGGCCCGACTGGATTCTGATGCTTCTTCCGGTGACGATCTTCTGCGTCAGCCTGTTTTTCATTCATAGTGCTTCCCGAGTGGCTGGCGGAGGATGGGATGCGAGTCTCGCCTCGAAACAAGCGATATGGATGGCGGTTGGTGTCGGAGTGATGCTGTTTACGCTCCGCTTCCCGTACCGGATTCTGCAGGATTGGGTCTGGCCGATGTACGGGACCGTCCTCTTTCTGTTGGTGCTGGTGCTCTTTATGCCGGCGCGTCTCGGAGCGCACCGCTGGATCGACCTCGGATTTTTCAGCCTTCAGCCGTCGGAGCTGGCCAAGGTCACGACCATCATCGCGCTGTCATATCTGCTCAAGAGCCGCAACATCGCCCGCGAAGGCCTGGGTTCCGCCGGCATTCCTTTCCTCGTCACGATCGTTCCGCTGCTGCTCATCCTCAAGGAGCCTGACCTCGGAACCGGGCTTCTGCTGATGCCGGTGCTGTTGGCGCTTTTGTACGTTTCGGGTTTCCGGATGCGGTGGCTGCTGATTTTTTTGAGCGTAGCCGCGGCCGCCGCGCCGTTTTTGTACAACCACCTCAAGGATTATCAGAAGCTTCGGATCCTCACTTTTTTAAATCCCGACCGCGATCCGCTGGGATCCGGCTACAACATCATCCAATCCAAAATCGCCATCGGGTCCGGCGGTCTTTGGGGGAAAGGTTGGATGGAGGGGACTCAGACCCAGCTGCGCTTCCTGCCGGAGCGCCATACGGACTTCATTTTCAGCGTCGTCGGCGAAGAAGGGGGATTCATCGCCTGCGCCTTCATGATCTTGGCACTGACCGTCATCATGCACCGGGGTTTCCGGATCGCGCAGGATTGCCCCGGCCGTTTTGGACGTCTTCTGGCGACCGGTATCACGACCCTTTTGGCCAGCCAGGCCATCATCAACATCAGTATGACGATGGGACTGGTCCCGGTCGTCGGTATGCCGCTCTTTTTCGTCAGCTACGGAGGCTCGTCGATCGTGGCGAATATGTTCCTGGTCGGTGTCCTCCTCAATATCGGGATGCACCGCGACTCCGCCGTTTAGCCCCTGCTCGCTCCCGCCCTCTATATAGAGAAGCCCGTTCGGTTAATAAAAAAGTTAGCTCCCTTGAATAGTGGCATCCAATGATATATATTTCTTATCAAGAGTAATTATGTCTATCTAATGATGAACATTCATAGGGGGATCGTGCGCGGCACCGCCGAACTTCATTTATGGCCCAAGTACGCAAAGTCACCAAAAAACTAGGAGAGCTGCTCGTCGAGCGCGGGCTGGTCACCACCGATCAGCTGGAGCTTGCGCTGGCCGACCAGAAAAAGAACGGCGGGCTCCTCGGCGAAATTCTCGTCGGCTGGGGCTACACCACCGAAGAGTCGATCGTGCAGGCCTTGAGCTCCCAATACGGCTTTGCGTATGTGCCGGCGAGTCAGTATCACGTGGAGGACGAGGTGACGGCGCTCGTGCCGAAGGAAATGGCGACGCGTTACAGTCTGGTGGCGCTGGACCGTTTTGGCAAGACGCTCACGGTCGCGATGTCCAATCCGCTCCACGAAGAAGCGTTGACGAAGCTCGAAGAGGCGACGGGGTGCTCGGTGCTCGCCCTCATCACGACCTACACCGAGATCATGCGTTCCATCGAACGTCAGTACCAGATTCTCAAACCGGGTTCGACCTAAACCGCCGGAGCGACGGAACCATGGGCGATATCCGACAACCCGACAACGAACGGATCGAGGCGCTGATTCTGGAGCGCGGCTGGACCCGGGCGGAGCTGTTGGCTCCGGCCAAGGAGGAGCTGAGCGCGAAGGGCGGCAGCCTGCTCGACCATTGTGTGGCTTTGGGCGTGGTGACGGACGATCAAGCTCTTGAGCTGCTGAGCGGGGAGACCGGGGTTCCTGCGGTCCGTGTGTGGAAGCAGAAGTTGTTGCGGGAAATTGTCGAGCTCATTCCCCGGGAATCCGCGCGTCAGTACGGCGCGATCCCGCTGGCGCGCGTCGGCGAAATCCTGACTATCGCCTGTTCGGACCCTTGGAATCAAACCATGCTCGGCGAGCTCAGGCAAAGCTCCCGATGCAGCTCGGTGTTGCCGGTCTTGGCCGCCAAAGATGATTTGCGCGACTCCGTCAACCAGTATTACGGCGACAATGTCGAGCAAGCGCTCAAAGACGTCATCAAAAAAATCGAAGGTCCGGAGATGAAGCTCGTCGAGGACGACAAGCCGAATTCCGGGATGACCGACAAGTCGATCCTGATGTCGCTCACCGACCAGGAGCCGGTCGTGCGGCTCACCCAGGCCATCCTCGCCGAAGGGGTGCAGCGGCGCGCGAGCGATATCTTCATCGAGCCCCAAGCGGGCAAGCTCGTCGTGCGGTACCGCGTCGACGGGCTGCTCCAGGAGGGGATGACGCCGCCCAAGTCGATGCAGCAGGGCGTGCTGTCGCGCCTCAAGATCATGTCCAACCTCGACATCGCCGAACAACGCCTGCCCCAGGACGGCCGGATCAAGATCCGCACGGACAACCGCTGGGTCGAATTCCGCCTGTCGACGATCCCCAGCTACTTCGGCGAAAAAGCGTGTCTGCGCATCCTCGATCCGGGCCAGATGAAGCTCAAGCTCTCCGGACTCGGCTTCGACGACGACAGCTTGCGCAAAATCCAAAAAGCGTCCGCCAGCTCCTACGGCATGATCCTGGTCTGCGGCCCGACCGGATCCGGCAAGACCACGACGCTGTATTCGATCCTCAAACACGTCGACGGCATGGAGCGCAACCTCGTCACCGTCGAAGACCCGGTGGAATTCCACATCGACGGCATCAACCAGGTCAACGTGCGCAGCGAAGTGGGGCTGACCTTCGCTTCCTCGCTCCGTTCGATTCTGCGTCAGGACCCGGACGTGGTGCTCATCGGCGAAATCCGCGACCACGAAACACTCGATATCGGCGTGAAGGCCGCGCTGACCGGGCATCTGGTGCTGTCGACGCTTCACACAAACTCCGCAGCCGGATCGATCACCCGACTCATGAACATGGGCATCGAACCGTTTTTGATCACGGCTTCCGTCGTGATGGTCGGCTCGCAGCGCCTGGTCCGCAAGCTCTGCGACCATTGCAAGGAGCCGTACGAATTGGACGAACGCCAGGCCGCCGCACTCGGATCTTTCGGCAGGGAAGGCGGGACCTGGTTCCGGCCCAAAGGCTGTCCGGAATGCAAGATGAAGGGCTTCGCCGGCCGTGTGAGTGTGATGGAGATTCTGGAAATGACACCGGCGATCAAGGAGCTCGTGTGCCGCCGGGCGAGTGAGGGCGAAATCAAGACTCAGGCACGCAAAGAGGGGATGGTCACCCTGCGCGAAAATTCGATCCAAAAGGCCAGGATGGGTCTCACTACGGTGGACGAGGCGCTGCGCGTCTCGGTCCGGGACGATTGAGGCCGGTATGATGAACGTCGACCGTGCGACATTGGCCGGGATTCTGAAGCAGGAAGGGCTTTCCGAGGAGATGCTCGGAGACGCCGAGCTTTTGAGCCAGCGTAAAAAAATTCCGCTGGCCCAGGCCGTCGTCAACCTCGACATCCTCACCGAAGAAAAGCTGCGCAAGTATCTGGGCAAGGATATCAGCGGACAGGCCCCGGACGCGGACGCGCAGCGGCAGCACGAAGACGACTTCATCGGCGAAGAAGAGACCGCTTCCTCCGATGTCGCCTTCGGCGAGGAGGAATCCAGCGCCCCGATCGTGAAAATCGTGGACCTCATCCTGATGGACGCGTATTCCAAGCGCGCCAGCGACATCCACATCGAACCGTTCGAAAACCGCATCCGCGTCCGTTACCGTGTGGACGGACATCTCATCGAAGCGCTCACGCTGCCGAAGAAGCACCACGAGGCCCTGCTGGCCCGCCTCAAAATCATTTCGAATCTCGACATCACCGAGAACCGGATCCCCCAGGACGGCCGTTTTAAGATGAAGATCGGCGACAAGGAGGTCGATTACCGCGTCTCGATCCTGCCTCTTTACTGGGGCGGCAAGGTCGTCATGCGCGCGCTCGACAAGTCGAATCTCAAGGTGAACCTCGCCGACATCGGTTTTTCGGACACGGCGATGAAGAACTTCGGCGCGGCGCTCAAGCGGCCGTTCGGAATGATCATCGTCACCGGCCCCACCGGCAGCGGCAAATCGACGACGCTGTATTCGCTGTTGTCCGAGCTCAACTCGGTCGAGCGCAACCTCATCACAGTGGAGGATCCGATCGAATACCAGGTGGGCGGCATCACGCAGGTCGCGGTCCGGTCGGACATCGGCATGACCTTTTCGAGTGCGCTCCGGGCCATCCTGCGCCAGAGCCCGGACGTTGTGATGATCGGCGAAATCCGCGACTCCGAAACGGCCGACATCGCCGTCAAAGCCGCGCTCACCGGCCAGATCGTTCTGTCGACGCTCCACACCAACGATGCGCCCGGCGCGATCGTCCGTCTGCGCGACATGGGGGTAGAAAGCTTTTTGATTTCCTCCAGCTTGACCTTGGTCGCTGCCCAGCGCCTTTGCCGCAAGATCTGCGACCACTGCAAGGAACCCGTGTCGTACAGCCCGCACGAGCTGCTCACGCTCGGCTTCGACACCACGGTCGCGTCGTTGATCAAGGAAACGAATTTTTCGCGCGGGCGCGGGTGCGCCCGTTGCGGGCGCAGCGGCTACAAGGGACGCACGTCGATCACGGAGACGATGCTCCTGGACGACACGATGCGCGACATGATCGAAGGGGGCTGCTCGTCCCAGGAGCTCAAGAATTACGCGGTCCAGCACGGGATGCTGACGCTCAGAACCGACGCGCTTTTGAAGTTCGCTCAAGGGATCACCACGGTGGAAGAGGTGCTGCGCGTGACCTCCGCCGACAGTTAAACAGAGGATGGAACCCCGTCATGACCACTTTTAATTACGTCGCCAAGGACGCCGAAGGCAAAACCCTGCGCGGCACGCTCAGCGGCGAACGGACCGCCGTGCTGCAGCAGCTGCGGCAGAAGAATCTGATCCCGGTCGCGCTGACCGAGTCAGCGCCCAAGAACGCTTCGGCCCTGTCGATGTCATTCGGCGGCAAGGTACCTTTGGCGGAGATCGTGATTTTTTCGCGTCAGCTGGCGACCATGATCGACGCGGGCATTCCGATTCTGCAGTCGCTCGAAATCCTCTCCGACCAGACGGACAATAAGAAGCTCCGCGAGGTGCTCAAGGACGTCGCCAAACGTGTCGCGGCCGGAACGAGCATCCACAAGGCGGTCGGTCAGCACCCAAGGGTTTTTTCGGACTTCTTCATCCATCTGCTCAAGGCCGGCGAAGAGAGCGGGAACATCGACGAAATCCTCGACCGCGTCGCCGTTTACATGGAAAAGTCCGACAAACTGGCCCGGAAGGTGAAGTCGGCGATGATTTATCCGGCGGTCGTCATGAGCATGGCCATCGCGATCACGGCCCTCATGCTGATCAAGGTGATTCCGGTGTTTGCGGAAATGTATTCCGGATTCGACATCGAGTTGCCGCTGCCGACGCGCGTTCTGATGGGTCTGTCCGACGGACTGCGGGCGAACTTTTTCTACATCATCGGAGGGGCGGTCGCCGCGTTTTTTGCGTTCCGCGCCTACGCCAAAACCGAAGGGGGAGCCCTGACGCTCGACCGGGTCAAGCTCCGGCTTCCGGTTTTTGGCCCGCTGATCCGCAAAGTAGCGGTGAGTAAATTCACCCGGACGCTCGCGACGCTGCTCAAAAGCGGCGTGCCGATCTTGCGCGCGTTGGACATCGTGGCCAAGACTTCCGGCAACCGCCTGCTCGAGCGGGTGATTCAGGCGTCGAGCAAGGCGGTCCGGGAAGGACGGAAGCTGTCGGAGCCGCTGAATGAATCCAAGGTGTTTCCGCCGATGGTGGTTCGGATGATCGCCGTTGGTGAGACCAGCGGTGAGCTCGAAAAGATGCTGGCAAAGATTTCGGACTTCTACGACGACCAGGTCGACGTCGCTGTGGCGGGCTTAACCAGCCTCATCGAGCCTCTCGTCATCGCCTTCCTGGGTATTGTCATCGGCGGTATCGTTATCTCGATGTTCATGCCCATGTTCCAGATGGCGCAAGTTGTTAGTGGATAAAAATTGTTAAACTTGAATAGAATAAATAAATTGTTGATAGTCTTGAAAAATGGATGTAACTGATGTATACCCTACCCAAGAGCAGAGGATCTTTGAAAAGGTGAATTGAGAAGACGGCCAGGATCTGGGAAATGTCATTATTGTTTGAATCATTCAGCCCAGTTTGCTTATCTGTCTCGACCGTCGGGACCAACCCACCTTTAACGAGATCCTCCGAAATAACAAAAACAGTTAACCGGAGGTATCACCATGAAGCTTCGTAAAAACGCCAAGGGCTTTACCCTTGTGGAAATCATGATCGTCGTCGCGATTATCGGTCTGTTGGCCGCCATCGCGGTGCCCAACTTCGTTCAGGCCCGTCAGTCGGCCCGCACGAACGCCTGTATCAACAACCTCCGCCTGATCGACGCGGCCAAGGAGCAGTATGCTCTTGAAGCCAACCTCGATGACGGTGATGCGATCGCCGCCGGCACGGATCTGGACGACTACCTGAAGGGTGGTTGGGCTGCGATGGAGTGCCCCGTGAGCGGAACGAACGCCTACACCCCGAACGCGGTGAGCACGGCGCCGAGCTGCGGCAACTTCGACGCGACCACGCACAACGCGACGGTCTAAACGTAAGCGATACGGAATCTCGAACCGGCGCGGGCCGAAAGACCCGCGCCGGTTTCTTTTTGGGGTAGATGTGCAATAATTGTTTAAAAATAGTAACTTTCATCATATAATAGTTACTCATAGCAACCTATGTCATCGACGCCCAACGCCCTCACGATCGAAATATCCTCCTCTGCGGTGAAGCTGCTCAGCGCGGTCTGCCGCAAGAAAACCGACTATACAGTGACTTACGCCTCGCGGCATCCCTACGATTCCAAAGGCGCGCTGAGCGATACGATCAAAAAGGCTTTGGCCGCAGCATCCGCGGATAGGGCCTTCATCGGGACGTCCGTTTGGGCCTCGACCATGGTGTTGCGCAAGATTGCGCTGCCCCGGCTCAAACCCGCCGAAATCGCCGGCGCCCTACAGCTCGAAGCCGACAAATACGTTCCGTTCGGGCTGGACGAGTGCGTGTTGGACCACTACCTGTTTCCGCAGGATCCTCAGGGCGCCAAGACCGACGTGATGCTCGTGGCGTCCAAAAAGGATCTGATCCTGGACCGCTGCCGTCTCCTGGAAGAGTCCGGCCTCAAGCTCCGTTTCATGGACATCCACCCGCTGGCGCTTTCGAACTGGCTGATGATACGAAAGCCGGAATTAGCCAAAGGTTCTCATGCACTGATACACATCGGCGATGTGCCCGGACGGATCCAGGGTGAGGACAGCTTCATTGTGATTTTTAAGGACGGGGTTCCGTGGGTTATCCGCGATTTGGGCGACCGGTTTTCGGCCGCGGACGCGGGCGACGAGGCCTGTTCGCAGACGGCCGCTTTGGCCGCAAACGCGATCGTCTTTTTTGAGAACATGACGCATGAGCGGCCCAAAGAAATCTGGCTGTCGGCTGACGATGCCGTCGCCGCCAGGCTCGGGGAGGCGGTCGAAAAGGCCGCCCGGATCCGTCCCGTCCGCTGGGCGCCAGCCGAGGGCCTTGCGTTTGAGAACGATTCGGTCAAGAGCGCGTTCGCAGCCAGTCCGACCGTTTTTTCGACCGCGCTCGGAGTCGCCGCGAGGATGCTCAGCGCATGATCCGCATCAACCTGCTTCCCAAGGAATTCCGTCATCCTGAGCCCCGGCGCTTCAAGCTTCCGGCGTTCGTCAGTCCCAAGGGGCTTCTGATGTTTCTGGCCGTCCTTGCGGTCGTCGAGCTCGCGCTGTTCATTGTTCTCAAGCTCGTCGTCGGGACGCATTTTGACCGGCTGCAGGCCGAGTATCGCAACCTCGGCGGCGACCTGAAGGGCGTCCGCGAAATCAAAAGGCAGGCCTCGCTCGCGCAGGAAGTGAACCGCCATCTGATGGCCTGGATGGATCCGTCCATCCATTGGACGCCGTTCATGAACGATCTTGCCGGCGGGATGGAAAAAGGGGTCTGGCTCACGCACCTGCAGTTTGAGCGCCGGGAATTCGACGCTCCGATCAAAGTGGAGACGGCCGACACGGCCGCGGGAAACGCTTCAGTCGGAGCCGTTTCTGCGGAGGCCAAGGCGTTGGTCGCGCGGGTGCAGGGCGGAGGGGCCAGGGGCAAAAAAGGGGGCGGCGACAAGGAGAAACGCGTCGTCATGGTGCTGCGCGGCCGCTTGGCAGTTGAGGAAGAGGAGGCCGCCGTCGTGGGACGCTTCATCGAGAATTTGAAAAACCAAAAGGCCATCGCGGCTTTGGTCGAAGAGCTCAAGCTGGACGAGATTCGCAGAACGGCGGATTCCGAAGTGCCGATGTTCGACTTCGTGGTGTCGGGAGTCGTCAAGCGCGATCGCGAAAAAGACTTTTTTAACCTGCCATGACCGCACAATTGAACCCCTTGCTGCAAAAGGCTGTCGACTTCGGCCGTAAATGGCTGGATAAATCGGGATTGCGGCCCCGCATCGAGCCCGAGCTGGCCAAGTTCAACGCTCTGGAGCCTGAGAAGAAGACCCAGATTCTGACGGGGCTTATTTTTGCGGTGATCGCCGCCAATCTGCTGCTGGTACTGGCTCCGCTCATCACGGCTTTTCTGGACATGAATCAAAAAGTGCAGAAGATCTCCGCCGAAGTCGAGCTCGCGCGCAAAGACATCGCCGCGAAGGACCAGATGAAGTCCGCATACAAATCGTCCGCCGAAACGGTGAGCGCCACCGAGCGCCTCACGTTCAAGAGCGATCAGGTCCACCAATTCCTGGACGTTCTGTCCGACATGGCCAAAGAGTCCAAGATTCAGATCGAGTCGCTCGCGCCCGTGCCGGTGAAGAGCGGGGGCGACCTGCCGCGCCCCTTGCCCAAGCAGTACACGCTGGCCGGCTTTGAGCTGTCGGGACAGGCGGGATATCATGAGCTCGGAAGCTTTGTCGCCCGGCTTGAGTCGGCGGAACCGTTCGTCAAAGTCGAATCCATCGAGGTCTATCACGAACTGTCCGAGAGCCGTAGAAGCCATCGGATCAAATTGCGGCTCTTGGTCATCCGGCGGAACTAGAATGAACACAAAAATTTTGACAGTTTCTATCTTTTTATGGATCAACTTATCAATTTTTAGTATAGTAGCATCGTCTGAATCTTACGAAGCCTCCGCCAAGCGCGACCCTTTCGTTCCGCTGGTGACGGGGGAGCGGGAAGCGGTCCGGGGCCTGTACGGGGCGGAAACGATCGACGACTTGAATGTTGAAGGAATCGTTTTTGACGCCAAGGAAGGATCCGTCGCGATCGTGAACGGCGAAATCGTCCGCGAAGGCGAAGTCTGGGACAATGTAAAAATCGTGACCATTCAGCCGAACGGCGTGCTATTTGAGATCAGCGAAATTGAACAATTCAAACCTTTTGGACAAGATCAGTAAAGCCTGCTTCTCGCCGTGTTTTGCCGGCTTCCTGCTGGCGGCGCTCCTGTCTCTGATCCCTGTCTCCGCATGGGCTGAAGACGCCCCTGCATCGGCCCCCGCGGCGGAGGCCGCACCCGAAGCCGCTCCCGCCCCTGCAGAATCCAAGGAAAAATCCCTCTCGAGTCCGGACAACGTTTCGTTGGATTTTAACGAAGCGGACATCCGTAGCGTTCTGCGCATCATCTCCCTCAAGAGCGGTGTCAACATCGTCGCCGGCGAAGAGGTGAAGGGACCTGTCACCGTCCGCCTCGTGGACGTGCCCTGGGAAAAAGCGCTCTCCGTCGTTTTGAAGACGTATGGGTACGCGTACGAGCGCGACGAGAACATCATCCGCGTCACGACCTTGGGCAACTTGGCGTCGGAAGCTCTGGAAACGGAAATCTTCACCCTCACGCACGCGAAGGCCGACGAAGTCGTGAAGACGATGCAGGAAATGCTCTCGGAACGCGGCAGCATGCGCGCGGACGAGCGCACCAACGTCCTCATCGTCACGGACATTCCGACCGTCGTGTACCGCATCGGCCAGGTGATCCAGCGCCTCGACAAGGGGACGCCCCAGGTGCTCATCGAATCCAAGATTGTGGAAATGACCGTGACCGACGCCGAGAAGATCGGCGTTAAATGGAACGCCGCGCTCGAGCTCACCGGCCCGTCCCGCCCGCATTCCTTCCCCTGGGATTCGACCCGTGAAGACTTCATGAGCAACTACTATCCGCGCGGAATGCCGGCAAGCACGACCCAGCTTGTGTCGGACGCCGGAACGCTCGGTGCCGTGCTCGAAAATCCAGGAGAGTTCCCAACGTATTCCAAGGTGTATCCGGACGGCCACTCCTCCAATATGCCGACGTTCCCGTTCTCGAATCCGTCCGATTTTACTTTTGGCAAGATCGATTTTTCGAAGTTCAGCGCATTGATCGAAGCAATCAGTTCCGGTATTCATAACAAGGTCTTGTCGGAGCCGCGGGTGACGGTCCTGTCCAACCAGGAAGCGAACATTCTCGTGGGCGAGGAGATCTATATTCCCAAGTACGAACGTAATTCTTCGACCGGCCAGATGGAGATCACCGGTTACGATCCGAGAAGCATCGGAATTTCTATGAAGGTGACGCCGCAGGTGAACCAGCTCAACGAGGTGAACCTGCTGCTCGCGCCCCAGATTTCCAGTCTTGTTGGATTTGAGGAATTAACACCCGAAATCAAGGTCCCCCGTATCAACATCCGAAACGCCAGCACGAAGGTGCGCGTGAAGAGCGGGGAAACCGTCGTTTTGGGCGGACTCATCAAGGAGGATGTAGTCGACGAAAAAACCAAGTTTCCCGTTCTCGGTGATTTGCCTATATTGGACCGGATGTTCAGTCATACGAACAAAACGGTCGTCAAAACAGATTTGACGTTTTTCATTACGGTGACAGTGCTCAACGATCCCGCTCCGGCGATCGTGAACGCGGTCAAGCCATCGTAATTTTGCCGGCCGCTTTTTTTGCGGCCGGGACGTTTTATATAGGCACAGGGCTGATGAACGGGTTTTCATGCAGCTCTGTGTCTTTTTTTATGCATCGAATTGGAGGAGATTAAAAGTGACTAGATACGACAACAACCGGCAGGACCGCTCCGGCGGGCAGAACCGGGGATCCCAGAACCGTGACCGCGATCACCGCGACTCCGGCGGCCGGGGCCAGGACCGCGGCGGACAGCAGCACTCCCAGCAGCCCGCGAAGAAGGAAATTCTCGTGAGTTCCGAGTTCCGGCAGACCAAGGTTGCCATTCTCGAGAACGGTCAGCTGGAAGAGTTCTACATCGAACACGCCGAGGACCAGCAGCTGGTCGGTTCGATCTACAAGGGGAAGGTGAGCTCGATCATCCCGGGCATCGGCGCCAGCTTCGTGAGCCTGGGCCTCGAAAAGAACGGCTTTTTATACGTCGGCGACGTCGCCGGCGAAACGCCCTCAGGTTTGAGCGGCGACTCCGAATACGAAGATATCGATGCGCCCAACGAGCCGCGCCCGCGCCAGGAAGCCCGCGACCGGCGCCAGGACCGGATCCAGGACCTGCTTCAGAAGGATCAAGAAATTCTCGTTCAGGTCGTCAAGGAGCCGTTCGGCACCAAGGGCGCCCGACTCACCGGCGAAATCACGCTGCCCGGCCGTTACGTGGTGCTGATGCCGTATCACAAGCATCGCGGCATCTCCAAGCGCATCGAAGACTCCTCCGAACGGACCCGCATCCGCGAGATCGTCCAGGGGCTCGACATTCCCAAGGACTGCGGTCTCATCGTACGCACGGCCGCCTGGGGCGCCCCCAAGCAGGATCTCGAACGCGACGTCAAATTCCTGCTCCACCAGTGGAAGCTCATCCAGCGCCGTTATCAGGTCATGCCTGCCCCCGCGCTGCTGCACGAGGAATACGGGATCGTCCTGCGGATGATCCGCGACGTGTTCAATGAGAAGTTCCACGGAATTACGCTGGATTCTCCCGAAGAATTCCGGAAGGCCCGCCGTTATTTGCAGGCGACGATGCCCCATTTCCTTTCCAAGCTTCACATGTACAAAGGGGACGTTCCCGTCTTCGCGCTCAAGAACATCGACCGCGAAATCGAGAAGATCTTCGAGTCGAAGGCCATGCTGAAGAGCGGCGGTTCGATCGTCATCGAGCAGACGGAAGCGCTCGTGTCCATCGACGTGAACACCGGCAAGTTTATCGGGAAGCACAACCTCGAAGACACGGCGTTCCGCACGAACTGCGAAGCGGCGAAGGAAATCGCCAAGCAGATTCGCCTGCGCGACATGGGCGGCATCATCATCATCGACTTCATCGACATGGAGAACCCGGAGCACCGCCGGCAGGTCCTTCGCATCCTCGAGGATTCGCTGCGGCGCGACCGCGCGAAGACAAGCGTGCTGAACCTTTCGCAGCTGGGCCTGGTCGAAATGACCCGGCAGCGGATGCGCAAGAGCCTGCAGACCACCAACTCTCAGGTTTGTCCGTATTGCGCGGGCAAGGGGATCGTGAAGTCCAACAAGCGGCTTGCGATCGAGGCCCTGCAAAAGGCCGAAGCCACCATGAAGAAGACCAAGACCAGCGAGGTCGAGATCACCGTGACGCCCGAGGTGGCCGAAGTGCTACTCAAGTCGAGTCAGCAGATGCTGCGCGACTTCGAGAAAAAGCACCGCTGCAAGATCGGCGTCATGGTCGACACCAATCTTCAGCCCGAAGAAATCCGGATCAAACGGGTCATGGACAAACGCCGTCTGCCCTGGTTGGAAGGGATTGTTTAGGCGTACGAAACTCCCGCTTGACGGGAGCGGGGACCTTTTGATACACTGCCGGTTCTAATTTTAAGGAGCATCATGACTTACGCGATTGTTCAGACGGGCGGAAAACAGATTTTGGCCGAGGCCGGCAAGCAGATCGACATCGAGAAGCTGCCCGCCAAGGAAGGTTCGACCGTGAAGTTCGACAAAGTCCTGCTCGTCTCCAATGACGGCAAGATCAGTGTCGGACGGCCCTACGTCAAGGGTGCCTACGTCGAAGCCGAGATCGTGGAAACCTACCGCGACAAAAAAGTGATTTCGTTCAAGTACATCCGCCGCGAAGGCGGAGCCAAGACCAAGATCGGCCACCGGCAGTCCTTGACCCGCATCCGGGTCAAGTCGGTCGTCGCCTAAATAAGGAACTTCTTCGATGGCACATAAGAAAGGCCAAGGCACCTCCCGCAACGGACGCGATTCCAACGCGCAGCGCCTTGGCGTCAAAGAATTCGGCGGACAGAAGGTCACGGCCGGCAGCATCATCGTTCGCCAGATCGGCGGCGGGTTCAAGCCGGGCCTCAACGTCGGACAGGGCAAGGATTTCACGTTGTTCGCCCTGAAAGACGGCGTGGTCCAGTTCCGTCACAAGAAAATTGTGAGCATCATCCCGGCTTAATCTCCGCGGGTGGCACCGGTTTTATCCAAGCCCGCGCCGTTTGGCGCGGGCTTTTTCTTTTTAAGCGATTCCAGAGCGAAGGGAACTTTATGTTTGTCGATCATGCGGTGATTTTTTGCTTTGCGGGCGCGGGCGGCAACGGCTGCAATTCCTATCAGCCGGGCCGGAGCGTCCACCATCTGCGTGCGGTAGGCGGCGACGCCGGTCGCGGCGGCTCGATCGTCGTCCGCGCGGATGCCGACGTCCGCACGCTGCTGGACATCCAGATGCGCAAGACGTTCAAGGCCACCCACGGTAAGCACGGCGGGCCCAACAACATGGCCGGCAAGGACGCCGAAGACATGGTGATCCGCGTTCCCCGGGGCACGCAGGTGTTCGAGGAGCCGGACGGCTTCCTCATCGCGGATCTTGTGAAGGCTGGCGACCAGGTGGTCGCGGCCAAGGGCGGCGCGGGCGGCAAGGGCAATCACCGGCACGCTGAAGCGACGCGCGGCGACGAGGGCGAAGTGAAGACGATCCGCCTGGAGCTCAAAATTCTCGCTGATATCGGGATTGTTGGCTGTCCGAACGCCGGCAAGTCGACGCTCATCAGCCACGTGTCGAACGCCAAGTCCAAAATCGCCGCTTTTCCGTTCACGACGAAGAGCCCGATCCTGGGCGTCATCAAGGATTCGGACGGACGCTCACTCGTGCTGGCCGACATCCCCGGACTGATCGAGGGAGCGAACGAGGGGAGGGGGCTGGGCCACCAGTTTTTGCGGCATATCGAGCGCACGCGGCTCTTTTTGCACATGATCGACATGGCCGGCGCGGACGCCCGCGACCCGCTCGAAGATTACCGGGTCATCCGCAAGGAACTCGAAAAGTACATGCCCAACTTCAAGAAACGGCCTTTCATCGTCGCGGCCAATAAGATGGACGTGCCGGAGGCCAAGGTCAACCTGGCGAAGTTCAAGAAAAAGTTCAAAGTCCCGGTGTTCCCGATCTCGGCGGCCACCGGCGAGGGTTTGGACAAGCTCCGGAACGAGCTCTTCAAGCGGGCCGGCGGCGAAGAAGAGGAATAAGGCGGGAGTGGCGGGGAGTCTGTATGAGACAGGAATTTTTTAAGAACGCATACCGGATCGTCGTCAAAGTCGGAACCTCCGTGCTGTCCGAAGGCGGGGAGATCTCGGCTCTGCGCGTGCGGGCGCTTGCCGCAGGTCTAGCTCAGCTGAAGCGCCGCTCGCCGAAGACGCAGATCATCCTCGTGAGTTCGGGCGCCATCGGGTCGGCGCTGGCCTTCCTCAAAATGAAGAAGCGCCCCTCCAAAATCCAGGAATTGCAGGCGTTGGCCGCCATCGGCCAGCCCCGCCTCATGCAGATGTACATGGATGCATTCCGAGCCGAGAAGATCGTTCCGGCGCAGGTTCTGCTCACGTGGCAGGACATGGCCAGCCGCGGGCGTTTCGAGAATACGCGCAAGACCCTCGAGGAGCTGGTGCGGCGCGGCGTGGTTCCGGTCGTCAACGAGAACGACACGGTGTCCACGCAGGAAATCGAATTCGGCGACAACGATCAGCTCTCTTCCATGCTCGCGGCGCTTTTTGACGCGGACCTCCTGGTTTTGTTGACCGATGCCCAAGGATTGTACGCCGATATGAAGGCCGGCGCTTCCAGCCGTCTCGGGCTGGTCGAGGATCTGTCTCAGGAGCATTTTGATCTGGTCCGGGATGAGCGCAAGGCGCACACCAAAGGCGGGATGGCTTCCAAGCTCACGGCTGTCCAGCGCGCGCTCAAGGCGGGAATCCCGTGCGTGATGGCGTCAGGCGCGACCCCCCGGATTCTGGAAAAGCTTTTTTCCGGGGAAGACCTGGGAACGCTTTTTCTTCCCAAGCTCAACCGCCTCGGATCCAAGAAGCATTGGATCGCCTATATCTCCAAGTCCGAAGGCACGCTCACGATCGACGCGGGCGCTCGCAAAGCGTTGCTCCAGGGCGGCAAATCGCTCCTGGCCCCCGGCTTGATGCGGGCCAGCGGCCATTTTGAAGCCGGATCGGCGGTCACGGTCAAGGACCCGGACGGCCGCACGCTCGGCAAGGGCATCGTCAATTTTTCGTCGACGGACCTGGTTCAGATCCAGGGCCGCCGCACGTCGGAGTGGGAAAAGATCCTGAATCGGCCCTGCTCCGGCGAAGTGATGCACCGCGACAACTTTGTGCCGGCGGAACCGGCGGAAGGGGACCGCAAATGAGCGCCGTGATCATGAAAAAAAGAGCACTGGAAGCCAAAGCCGCCAGCGCCGGTCTTGCGGCCCTGACCGCGGACGAGCGGAATTCCGCGATCCGCGCGATGGCGCGTCAGATCCGTCTGGACGCCGACCGTATTCTCGCCGCCAACCGCGCGGACATGCGCGAAGCCGAGGCGGCGGGCCTCACCGCCGCGATGCTCGGCCGCCTGCGGCTGGACGCCAAAAAAATCGCCGGGATGGCCGAGGGGCTCGAAGTCATCGCGTCGCTGCCGGACCCGCTGGGAAGAGAGCTCGAGCAGATCGCGCGGCCCAACGGCCTCAAGATCCGCAAGGTCAGCGTTCCGCTCGGCGTCATCCTCATCATTTACGAGTCCCGGCCCAACGTGACCGCGGACTGCGCCGGCCTGTGCGTCAAATCGGGCAACGCGGTCATTCTGCGCGGCGGCAAGGAAGCCATCCGTTCGAACGCGGCCATCCACAAGAGCATTCTCGAGGCGATCAAAAAGCGCGGCCTTCACCCGGGCGCGGTGACCTTTATCGAGTCCACCGACCGCAAGGACGTCGGGCATCTGCTGGGATTTTCGGACGCGATCGACGTGGTGATCCCGCGCGGCGGACCGTCGCTGATCCGCACAGTGGCCGAGAAGTCGCGGATTCCCGTCCTCAAGCATTTGGACGGCATCTGCCACACCTACGTCGACCGCGACGCGGACCCGGCGATGGCCGTGCGTATCTGCGAGAACGCCAAGGCTCAGAATCCCGGCGTGTGCAACGCGATGGAGACGCTGCTGGTGGATCGTCCGATCGCGCCCAAGTTCCTGCCGTTTTTGGCCCAGCGCATGAAGGCGCGGGGCGTCGAGCTGCGGGGCTGTCCCGAGACGCGCAAAATCCTCAAGGGTATCAAGGCCGCCACCGAAAAAGATTGGGACACCGAGTATCTGGACCTCATCCTGTCGGTCAAAGTCGTGAACGGCGTCGAGGAAGCGGCGGAGCATATCCGCAAGCACGGGTCCAAGCATTCCGACGCGATCGTGAGCGAGAACGCCCAGACGCGGGCGCGTTTTGTGTCGCGCGTGGATTCAGCCTGCGTGTTCGAGAACTGCTCGACCCGCTTCAACGACGGCGGAGAATTCGGCATGGGTGCGGAAATGGGCATCTCGACGGACAAACTGCACGCGCGCGGACCTGTCGGCCTGCGTGAACTCACGACCTATCAATACATCGTCTCGGGCCGCGGTCAGATCCGCGAATAACCAATTGTGGAGATGAGGTTGAGCCCAGCGGCTGATGGCGGAGATGGGCCGCTCCGCGCAGAGCCGCTCGCGCGCTGTCTTCGACAAGGCGCGCTCGCTCCCTGTGCGGCCTCGGCGGGGACGCCTCGGCCTTCCAGAAGCGCTGCGCGGCCCATCTCCGCCATCAGCCGCTTGGTTGCAATCCCATGATGAAGAAAGTCGGGATCTTTGGCGGGTCGTTTGATCCGGTGCATAAGGGGCATATCGCGATTTTGAAGGCGGCGCAGAAGCATTTTGGATTCGATCGGGTGTATGTGGTTCCGACGGGGCAGAATCCTTTGAAGGGAAAAGCGGTTTTTTCGCGCAGCGAGCGGCTTGCGAGACTGAAGGCGGCTTTGAAGCCGCTGAAGTTCGCGAGGATCTCGCGCGCCGAGTGGAGCGGGCGGGGGCCGAGGTATACGGTCGACACGCTCAAGGTTTTTCGGCGGCGGCATCCGAAGGCCTCGCTTTTTTTTATTTGCGGCAGCGATTCGCTCAAGACGTTTCGGCGCTGGAAGGATCCGGACGGGGTTTTGCGCCTTGCGACTTTGGCTGTGGCACGGCGTGCCGGATATCCCGCGCCCCGCAAGCGCTCCGGCGTGGCCGTGTTTCCGATGAATCCGGTCCGCCTGTCGTCGACGGAGCTTCGCCGGCGGCGGGGGATGTGCTAAACTTTTTGACTCGAAACAACAGAAAGACCTTCAGTTCATGAAAATCGCCGAACAAATGGCCCGTCTCGCTCTCGAGAAAAAAGCAGAAAACGTCGTCGTGCTCGACATGAGCCGTGTCTCCGGCATGTGCGACCAGTTCGTGATCTGCTCCGCTTCTTCCAAAACGCGCGCCCGCGCCATCGCCGAACACGTTGAGTTCGAGATGAAGGGCGAGGGCGTCCGCATCGTCCACCGGGACGGCATGAAGGAGTGCGACTGGATCGTTCTCGACTTCGCCGACGTGGTCGTCCACATCTTCACGGCGGACCTCCGCAAGTACTACGACCTCGAATCGCTGTGGGGCGACGCGCCCCGCCGCGTCATCGCGGAAAAACCCTCCAAAAAATGATCACCTGCGTCCAGATCGAATCGCGCATCCACGAAGCGCTCGAGGCGGCCGCACGCGCCGCCCTGGGCGTTGAGACGCTGTCCGCTCCGATCGCGCTCGAGCAGCCGAAGGACGACCAGTTCGGCGACTTCACGACCAACTTCGCCCTCAAGCTGGCCAAGGAAGCGCGGAAAAATCCCCGCGCGCTGGCCGACGATGTGATCGCGCGGTTCCGCGCTGGATCCGCCGAAGCCTCGAAGCTCGTCGCCGACATCAAGGTCGAGGGACCGGGCTTCATCAACTTTACGCTCGATCGCGCGGCGCTGGCCGCAGTGGTCGACGAGGTGTTCTCCGACCCCGAATTTGGCCGTCTCCGCGTGCCGAACCCCAAAAAAATGCTGGTCGAATACGTGAGCGCCAACCCGACCGGACCTTTGACCATCGCCCACGGCCGCCAGGCGGCGCTCGGCGATTCGCTCGTGCGTATCCTGCGCTATGCCGGCTGGGACGCGTCGTCCGAGTACTACAACAACGATATCGGCGTTCAGATCAAAACCCTGGGACTTTCCCTGTACGAGCGCTGCCGCGAAGCGGCGGGACTGCCGGCCGAGTTCCCTGAAAACGGTTACAAGGGCGACTATGTGAAGACGATGGCCGCGGAGCTCCTGGCTCAGAAAGGCGGAGGCGCCTGGCTTGAACCGCGCGATCCGGCGATCAAGGCCTGCATGATCCACGCGCGCGAGACCATCATGGCCACGATCCTCAAGGACCTGGCCGACTTCGACGTCCGGTTCGATTCCATTTTTAGCCAGGAAAAGCTCGAGGCTTCGGGTCAGGTTGAAGCAACACTGGACGAGCTCGTGAAGCGCGGCGAAGTCTTCGACAGCGAAGGCGCCCTGTGGCTGCGCACGACGCCGTATGGCGACGACAAGGACCGCGTCGTCCGCAAAAGCGACGGCAACTTCACTTATCTGATGCCGGACATCGCATACCACCGGGACAAGTTCCGGCGCGGTTACGATTCGCTCGTCGACATCCTCGGCCCCGACCATCACGGGTACATCGCCCGCATCAAAGCGTCGCAGAAGGCGCTCGGCAACGATCCCGAGAAGCTGCACATCAAGATCGCCCAGCTCGTCTCCCTGTACGAAGGCGACAAGCAGCTCCGCATGTCGACCCGGGCCGGCGAGTTCATCACGCTGCGCGAGCTCATGGACGAAGTGGGGAAGGACGCGGCGCGGTTCTTCTTCCTGATGCGCAAGTTCGACTCGCATCTCGAATTCGACCTCGAGCTGGCCAAGAAGCAGTCGCCCGACAACCCCGTTTACTACATCCAGTACGCGCACGCCCGCGTTTCCTCCATCCGGAAGAACTACGAAGCCAAGATCGGCGCGTTCACGCTGGAATCCGCCGACCTGAGCCTCCTCGTCGAAGCGGAGGAGATCCGGGTGCTGCGCGGCCTGCGCAACTTCGGCACTTCGGTCCGCATCTCGGCGCGCGATCTCGAGCCCTGCATTCTGGTCGAGTACCTGCAGAACCTGGCCGCGCTGTACCATCAGTTTTATGCCAAGCGCCGCGTGATCGAGGACGGGCAGGACCCCAAGCTCTCCGCCGCGCGTATGGCGCTCTGCGTTTCCATCCAAAAAGTCCTCAAGATCGGCCTCACACTCCTCGGAGTTTCCGCGCCCGAATCGATGTAAGATGATTCACTCGCTTCATTTTGCGGTCGGCGAAGAGGTGGTGCTTGAGGAGCGCCTCAAGGCCCTGCACGACCTCGGCTATGTCCGTGAGCACACGGCGTCCCAGCCGGCGCAGTTCACGCACCGCGGCGGCGTGCTCGACGTGTTTCCGTGGGGATTTTCGTTCCCGGTACGCATCGAGTTCATGGACAACGTCGTCGAGTCCATCTTTTCGTTCGATCCGGCTTCCGGGTCCCTGCTTGAACCCCACAAGATGGTCGTCATCCTCGCGACGACCGAAAAACAAGCCGCCCAGCGCTGGAAAAAATTCGAATGGACCTGGGGCGAGCGGCCGATCCAGCCCTTTGTCGATATCGACCCGGGCGATCTCGTGGTCCACGTCTCGCACGGCATCGGCAAATTCCGCGGCGTCCAGAAGCTCTCCATTCAGGGCGCCAAGCCCAAGCCGCATCTCATCATCGAGTATCAGGACGCCGAAAAGCTCTACGTTCCGCTCGACGACTTGAACCTGGTTCAGCGCTTCGTCGCGCCGGGCGTGTCCGCGTCCAAAATCAAGCTCTCCAAACTGGGGTCCAAGACCTGGGTCAAGATCCGGGAAAAGGCCCGCGAGGGCATCGTGTCGTACGCGCACGAATTGCTCGAGATGCAGGCGCGGCGCGAGATCCTGACCGGATTCACGTTCGGCAAGCGCACGGAGTGGGAGGAACAGCTGGAACAGAGCTTTCCTTACGAAGAGACGCCCGATCAGGAAAAAGCGATCCGCGAAGTCATCGCCGACATGGAAAACACCAAGCCCATGGACCGGCTCATCTGCGGCGACGTCGGTTACGGCAAGACCGAAGTCGCGCTGCGGGCAATCTTCCGCGCGGTGACCAACGGCAAGCAGGCCGCGTTCCTCGTGCCAACGACGCTGTTGGCCGAGCAGCACTTCGAGACTTTTTCCGAACGCTTCAAGCCCTTCCCGATCCGCGTGGAAATGCTGAGCCGATTCCAGACCGCGTCCGAACAGGAGCGCATCGTCAAAGCCGCCGCGTCAGGGGAGGCGGACCTGGTGATCGGCACGCACCGGCTCCTCTCGGAGGACATGTCCTTCAAGAACCTCGGCCTCGTCGTCATCGACGAGGAGCAGAAGTTCGGCGTCCGGCACAAAGACCGGCTCAAAAAATTCCGTCTCATGGTCGACGTCCTCACGCTCACCGCGACCCCGATCCCGCGCACGCTTTACCTGTCACTGGTCGGCGGCAAGGACATGTCGGTCGTCAACACGCCGCCGAAGAACCGCGTCCCGATCAAGGCCCGCGTCCTGCCGTACGACGAGGGGCTGATCCAGAAGGCGATCCGGCTCGAGGTCGAGAGGAAGGGGCAGGTGTTTTTCGTCCACAACCGGGTCGACGGCATCGAGCTGGTGGCCAAAAAAATCTCGGAGCTGGTGCCGGAGGCGCGCCTCGCCGTCGCGCACGGACAAATGCCGTCCAAGGCGCTCGAGTCCATCATGCACCAATTCATCCATGGCGAGGTCGACGTCCTGGTGTCGACGACGATCATCGAGTCAGGCATCGACATCGCCAACGCCAACACGCTCATCGTCAACCGCGCCGATGCCTTCGGTCTGGCTGAGCTCTATCAGCTCAAAGGAAGGGTCGGCCGCTACAACCGAGAGGCGTACGCGTATTTTCTCATCCCTAAAGGCCATGTCACGACTCCGGACTCCGACAAGCGCCTGAACGCGATCGAGCGTCACAGCTACCTGGGTTCCGGTTTTTCGATCGCCATGGAAGACCTCGAAATCCGCGGAGCGGGGAATCTGCTCGGCACCGAGCAATCGGGCTTCGTCATGAGTGTCGGGTTCGACCTGTATTGCCGCCTCCTCAAAGACGCGATCGACACGCTGACTCCGAAGAAGACTTCCTAAAAAGTTTGAATTTGAGCTTTGCTATCGGCCCGCCCGGTTTTTCAAGAATTGAAAACAACTTTTGATTCCTTAAGCTTGCAGTCAGACACCGGAATGACTCAGGCAAGGAGGAATCATGGATCGGAAGGAAAAAGTGCTGTTCCTGGTGGCGCCCGGCCGCCGGCACTTGATTGTGGAATTGGACGAACCGTACAATCGTAAGGAGTTGGCGGTGCTCTTGGCCGCTTTTCGGCGGCGGCTGACGGACGACGAGGGGCATGGCGCCAAGGCGGCCGCACCGGTCGACCGAATTGTCGGCCCCGGGTTCGTGATCGACATGCTCCATAAACGGCAAAAACGCTAGAGGAACCTTGTTCCCGCCTTATCCAACCGGCGACCTGTTTGAGGCCGACCGCAAAAACTCCGATCCCTCGCTTCCGATCCCGGACGGCACGCTGGATTACGATCCGTCTTTCTGGGGGCGGGAAGAGGCGGATCGGATGATGCGTCTTCTCCGGAGCGAGATTCCGTGGGGGCTGCATCAGATCCGGATCTTCGGCCGATGGGTGAACGAGCCACGGCAGACGGCCTGGTTCGGCGATCCGGAAGCCATCTACACCTATTCGGGCGTGACGATGAAGCCGTCGCCGTGGACGCCGGCACTGCAGGCGATCCGCCAAAAGGTCGAGCGCGCGTGCGGCGCGGCGTTCAACAGTGTATTGCTGAATCTGTACCGGGACGGCAAGGATTCTATGGGGTGGTATGCGGACGACGAGCCCGAACTCGGCGCAAATCCGGTGATTGCGTCGGTGAGTCTGGGGGCCGAGCGGCGGTTCTGCCTCAAGCATCGGACCCGGCCCGAGGAGCGACGATCCCTGGTTCTTGAGCACGGCAGCCTGCTCGTCATGCGCGGCGCGCTGCAGCACCATTGGCTCCACTCGGTCCCAAAGTCCGCACGCATCGCGGACCCCCGGATCAACCTCACCTTCCGGCAGATTCTCCGCACGAACGGGCGCCCCTTCCTGTTATAATACGGGTCCATTTTTAGGAGAGACCCGTGGAAGAAACCAATGATTTGATGAAAGAACGCCGGCGGAAGCTGGACGCGCTGCGCGCGGCCGGCGTGAACCCTTACGGCGGCAAAGTCGAAGGTCTGCAGTCCGTCGCATCGGTGATCGAGCCCTTCCAGCCGGGGATGACCGCGCGCGTCGCGGGGCGTCTTTTGTCCTGGCGCTCCTTCGGAAAAGCGATTTTTACCGACCTTCAAGACGGCACGGGCAAGGTCCAGCTTTACCTCAAAGCCGCGGAACTCACGCCACAGGAGCAGGCCGTCGTTGATCTGATCGACATCGGCGACATCGTCGCGGTCAGCGGCGAGACCTTCGTCACCAAGACCGGCATGAACAGCCTGCACGTGAAGCATCTGCGCATCGTTTCCAAGGCGCTCCGGCCCCTGCCCGAAAAGTGGCACGGGCTCACCAATGTGGAAACGCGTTACCGCCAGCGCTACGTTGACCTCGCCGTGAACCCGGAAGTCCGCGACGTGTTCCGCAAGCGCTCCCAGATCATCTCGCAGGTCCGCAACACGCTCGACGGCCTCGGCTACATCGAAGTCGAAACGCCGATGATGCACGCGATCCCCGGCGGCGCGGCGGGCAAGCCCTTCAAGACCCACCACAACGCGCTCGACATCGATTTGTTCATGCGCATCGCGCCGGAGCTGTACCTGAAGCGCCTGCTGGTGGGCGGCCTCGATTACGTGTACGAAATCAACAAGAGCTTCCGCAACGAAGGCATCTCGACCCGCCACAATCCGGAGTTCACGATGCTCGAAGTGTACACTGCGTACACCGACGTCGAGGGCGTGATGCGTCTCACCGAAGACATCATCCGCGAGGCGTGCAAGCGCGCGACCGGCGGCGAACGCGTGCAGTGGCAGGACATGGAGATCGACTTCTCGAAGTTCGAGCGCGTCTCGTTCGCTCAGCTCATGGACGAGGCGTTCGGGATCAAGCCCACGGACGAGATCGCCGTCTGGGCGGACAAGCTCCGCGCCAAGGGACACAAGATCGGCGAAGGGGACTTGTCCCGCACCAAGCTCCTCAAGCTCATCGGCGAATTGCTCGAGCCGGGCAAGCGCAAGCATCCGGTGTTCGTGACCGACTATTTCACCGAGCTTTGTCCGCTGGCCAAGCGCCGCGAGGACAACCCGGCCATCAGCGAACGCTTCGAGCTCTACATCGGCGGCATGGAAGTGGCCAACGGTTACTCCGAGCTCAACGATCCGATCGAGCAGGAAGCGCGCTTCAAGGACGACATCGCCGGCGATGAGCACAACGACTTCGAAGGTCTCATCGATTTTGACTTTGTCCGCGCGCTCGAATGCGGCATGCCGCCGGCCGGCGGTCTCGGCATCGGCATCGACCGGCTCGTCATGATCCTCACGAATCAGCCGACGATCCGCGAAGTGATCCTCTTCCCGCAGCTCAAGCCCGAGACGCATTGATCCCTTTCGACCTCTCCCTTGCGTGGCGCTATTTCCGCTCCCGGAAGCGCCATCCCTTTATCGGCGTCATCTCCGCCATCTCAGTTCTCGGCGTCGCTGTCGGCGTCGGCGCGCTGATCACGGTTCTCGCCGTGATGAGCGGCTTTGAAGACGACCTCGTGCGCCGCGTCGTCGGCACCCACGCCCACGCGACCATCACCGGCGACGGCTTGTTCGCGCCGCCGGCAGATCTGGCCCAGCGCATTCGCGCGATCGACACTTCCGTTCTTCAGATCGCGCCCTATGTGGACGGGCAGGCGCTCATCCAAACCCCCGCCTCCAGCCGCGGCGTCCTGATCAAGGCCGCGCGGTTCGAAGACGAGGCGCGTGTTTCGGATATCCGGACCTACCTCCAGAAGGGCACTTATCCCGAAGAGGGGGAGCCGGGAATTCTGATCGGCAACGTGCTCGCGTCGCTGCTCAACGTCGATGTGGGTGACACGGTGCAGTTCTATTCGCCGATCCGGCGCAAGCCGGCTCCGCTCGTCGTCACAGGCATCTACCATTCCGGAATGTATGACTACGACGCCAATCTGGGTTATCTGCCGCTCTCCGCGGGAGCCGAATTGTTCGGAGCGGAGGGAAAAATCTCGGGCGTCGCGGTCAAGTTCCGCACGCCGGGCGACGCGCTCCGGCTGGAGCGGCGGCTTCAGGCCGCCGTCGGGTACGACCTGTACGTCAACAGCTGGCGCGACATGAACGCGACGCTGTTCGGCGCGCTCAAGCTCGAAAAAACCGTGATGTTCATCATCCTGACGCTCATCGTCCTGGTCGCGTGCTTCAACATCATCGGCACGCTGACGCTTTTGGTCATGGACAGGACCAAGGACATCGGCATTCTCAAGGCCGTCGGCGCGTCCGAAGCGCACGTCGTCCGTATTTTTAGTTACGTGGGGCTTCTCATCGGCGTGACCGGAACGCTCACCGGCCTTCTGATCGGCACGGGGCTGTGCTGGGTCCTCAAGACGTTCACGATCGTCCAGATCCCGTCCGAAATTTATTACTTCGACCGGCTGCCGGTGAACTTCCGCTGGGACGACGCGCTCAGCGTCGCCGGAGCCGCGCTCGTCATCAGTCTGTTGTCGACGGTGTATCCGGCGGTCGCTGCCGCCAAGCTCAAAACGGCGGAGGCGCTGCGGTATGAGTAAGCCCGTACTGACCGCCCGGGATTTGTGGCGGGTTTACCGGCGGCGCGACGCCAAAAAGGCCGCTCCGGTGGAAGTGCTCAAGGGCATCGACCTGGAGCTCGGAGCCGGAGAGCTCGTCGCCGTCGTCGGCCCTTCGGGAGCGGGGAAGTCGACGCTCATCAACTGCCTGGCGGGGATCGACCTGCCCACGCGCGGCGAGGTTCGGATCGGCGGACAGGCGCTGGCGGATTTGACGGAACGCGACCGCTCGCGTCTGCGGCATGAAAAGATCGGACTGATCTTTCAATTTTTCCACCTGCTTCAGGACTTGTCTGCGCTGGAGAATGTGCTGGTCGCGTCCCGGCTGTATCCCGACCGTACCGTTCCGGACGCCGGCGTCCGCGCCGCCCGCCTGCTGGACCTGTTCGGCCTCTCCGCGCGCGCGTCGCACCACCCGTCCGAACTTTCGGGAGGGGAGATGCAGCGCGTCGCGATCGCGCGGGCGCTCATGATGGACCCGCCGATCCTGCTCTGCGACGAGCCGACCGGAAATCTCGATTCCGCCAACGGGCAGGGGATTATTTCGACCCTCGCGCGGGTGGCCCGCGAGGACAAAAAAACGGTTCTCATCGTGACCCATGATGATAGAATATCAGCCATCGCAGACCGGGTTTTGCGGATGCGCGACGGCGTCTGGGAGACGTTTTAGCGGCGGTTTTTTGTAAAAAAGCTTTTTAGAGAGGTTGCAGCCATGTCCATCCAGATCTATATCGACGGCAAGTTTTTCCCCAAAGAAAAAGCCATGATCAGCGTGTTCGACCACGGCCTGTTGTACGGCGATGGCGTGTTCGAAGGTATCCGCTCGTACGGCGGAATCGTTTTTAAGCTCAAGGAGCACCTGGACCGCCTGTGGGAATCCGCCCACACCCTCATGCTCGAAATTCCGATGTCCAAGGACCAGATGCGCGACGCCATCGTGGCGACCCTGCGCAAGAACAAGCTCCGCGACGGCTACATCCGCGTCGTCGTGACCCGCGGCACGGGCGACCTCGGCCTCGATCCGCGCAAGTGCCCGCGCGCCACCGTCTTCATCATCGCAGACAAGATCAAGCTGTACCCGGAATCCCTCTACCAGAAGGGGCTCGAGATCATTTCGGTCGCGACGACCCGCACGCAGTCGGAGGCCGTGAACCCGCAGATCAAGTCGCTGAACTATCTGAACAACATCCTCGCGAAGATCGAAGCGATCAACTCGGGCTACGAAGAGGCGCTGTTGCTCAACGCTCAAGGGTATGTGAGCGAATGCACGGGCGAGAATATCTTCGTCCTCAAGGACGGCGCGCTGCTCACGCCGCCAGCGCACATGGGTATCCTCCGCGGCATCACGCGCGCCGCGGCCATGGAGATCGCCGCCGACCTCGGGCTCAAGGTCCGCGAGGAAGTGCTCACGCGCCACGACATCTACAATGCCGACGAAGTGTTTCTGACCGGCACGGCCGCCGAGATCGTCCCGATCGTCAAGGTCGACGGCCGCGTGATCGGTTCCGGCAAGCCCGGCCGCCGGACCGGCGAGATCCTCGCGCGTTTCCGCGAAATGACGCACCGCGACGGACACGCCTTCTAGGATGATCTGCGACGTCTGCGCGAAGCAGAAGGCCACCGTCCACCTCACCGAGATCATCAACGACCAGGTCTCCAAGCTCAACCTCTGCGAGTATTGCGCCAAGAAAAAAGGCTCGCAGATGGAGCAGCATTTTGGCATCGCCGACCTCCTGCAAGGATTGGCTGATCCGACGGAGAAGGGGATTGCCGGCTCGACCGCCAAGGTCAAATGCGTTTCCTGCGGCATGTCCTACGACGAATTCAAAAAAATCGGCCGGCTCGGCTGCACACAGTGTTACGACGCCTTCCGCGAGTCCATCACGCCGCTTCTGAAGCGCATCCACAGCGCGGGAACGCACACCGGCAAGCACCCCAAGAACTACGTGCCCCAGGCGGCATCCGCGCCGGCCGCTCCGTCGGCGCCCCCGGCCGCCAAATCCAAGGTTTTTGCCGAGTCATCCGCTCCGAGCGCGCCCGCTTCCGGCGCCAAGGCCGCCGCCGAGCTCCAGCAGCTCAAGCAGCAACTTAAAAAAGCCATCGACGGCGAGGCCTACGAAGAGGCGGCCCGCATCCGCGATCAGGTCCGCCAGATCGAAGCCAAAATCAAAAAAGGCGCATGACGTGATCGACGCTCTTCTCAAACAGACCAGCGAGTGGCTCAAGGGCACCGGCCCCAACGCCGACATCGTCATGAGTTCCCGTATCCGCCTGGCCCGCAATCTCAAGCCGTTTCCGTATTCGCACTGGGCGTCGAAGAAACAGGAGCGGGAATGTCTCAAGATGGTTCAGGAGGCGATTCTGTCGGCGAAGCATCTGAAGGGCAGCCTGTTCATCTTCATGAACGACCTGGCCGACCTGGACAAGCAATTCCTGCTCGAGCGGCACCTCATCAGCCGCGAACACATCCTGCACCCCGAGTTCAAGGCCGTCGACGTTTCGGACCGCGAGATCGCCAGCATCATGGTCAACGAAGAGGACCATCTGCGCATCCAGGTCATGCAGTCGGGCTTCGATCTGCAGGAAAGCTTCAAGATCGCCGACCGGCTGGATGACGAGCTTTCGGAGTCGCTGCCGATCGCGTACGACGCGAAGTGGGGATATTTGACCGCGTGCCCGACGAACACCGGAACGGGCATGCGCGCGTCGGTGATGCTGCACCTGCCGGCCCTCGTCATGACCAAGCAGATCACGCGCGTTGTCCAGGCGATCACCAAGCTCGGCATGGTCGTGCGCGGCCTGTACGGCGAGGGGACCGACGCGGAAGGAAATCTTTTTCAAATCTCGAATCAGATCACGTTGGGTCAGACCGAGGCCGAGACCCTGGAACACATCGAAGGCATCATCCGCCAGCTCATCGGCCACGAAGAAAACGCCCGCAAGCAGCTCCTCAAGCAGAACCGCGAACTCCTGTACGACAAGATCTGGCGCGCGTTCGGAACGTTGCAGAACTCCTACATCATCACGTCGAAGGAAACGATCCACCTCATGAGCATGGTCCGGATGGGCGTCGACCTCGGCGTCCTGACGCACCTGACCCGCCAGACGGTGAACGAACTTTTTATCCTGACCCAGCCCGCCCATCTCCAGCGCCTCGAAGGCAAGCTCCTCGCCCAGTCCGAGCGCGACGCCAAACGCGCCTCCATCATCCGCTCCCGCCTCGCCCTAAAATCTTAACTTCCGAACTTAGAAGCCGGTATTGCCGGATAAGGGGAAAAGCTGTCCGCGAAGGGCTTTTGCTCCGAGGAGGCGTCCCCGCCGACGAGGAGCAAGGAGCGAGCGCGCCTCGTCTTTGACAGCGCGCGAGCGGCTCTGCCCGGAGAGGGCAGCTTTTCCCCTTATCCGGCAGGCCCGATTTACGGTGAGGGCTAGGAATTTTGGCAAAGTCGGGTATAATATTACTTAAAGGTGAGGAACAAAGTTTATGTTTAATAAATTTACCGAACGCGCGCGTAAGGTGATCCTTCTGGCCAAGCAGGAGGCCAAGCGTTTTAACCACGACTACATCGGGACCGAGCACGTGCTTCTGGGACTGCTCCGGGAAGGCGAAGGCGTGGCCGCGGCTGTGCTCCAAAGCCTTAACATGAATCTCGATAACATCCGCCTCGAGGTCGAAAAGCTCGTCCAGCCCGGCCCCGCGACCGTCGTTTCCGGCGATCTTCCCTTTACCCCCAAGGCCAAAAAGGTCATGGAATTGGCGATGGACGAGGCCCGCGCGCTCGGCCACAACTACATCGGCACCGAACATCTTTTGCTCGGCCTCATCCGTGAAGGTGAGGGCGTCGCCAGCCAGGTGTTCATGAACCTCGGTCTCGACCTCGAGCGCGTGCGCGACGAAGTCATCAAGCTTCTCGGATCGACCACGCCGGGACAACAGCCCAGCGAACCGCGCGAACCGGGTCAGCCCGGCGCTCCTTCCGGAGGCGGCAGCAGCGGAGGCGGTTCCGGTTCGGCTTCCAAAACCAAGACTCCGGCCCTCGACTCCTTCGGCCGCGACCTCACCAAGATGGCCCGCGACTCGAAGCTTGATCCCGTCATCGGCCGCGAAAAAGAAATCGAACGCGTCATGCAGATCCTCGCGCGCCGCACGAAGAACAACCCGGTGCTCCTCGGCGAAGCTGGTGTCGGCAAAACCGCCATCGTCGAAGGTCTCGCGCAGGCGATCGAATCCGGCGACGTTCCCGACATCCTGAAGAACCGCCGCGTCGTGACGCTCGACCTGGCCCTCATGGTCGCCGGAACCAAATACCGCGGGCAGTTCGAAGAACGTATCAAGGCCGTCATGGACGAGATTCGCCGTTCCGAGAACGTGATTCTCTTCATCGACGAGCTCCACACGCTGGTCGGCGCCGGCGGCGCCGAAGGCGCGGTCGACGCGTCCAACATTCTGAAGCCGGCGCTGTCGCGCGGGGAACTTCAGTGCGTGGGCGCTACGACGCTTGACGAATTCCGCAAGTACATCGAAAAGGACGCCGCGCTCGAACGCCGCTTCCAGACCATCATGGTCGAGCCGCCCAGCGTCGACGACACCATCCTGATTCTGAAGGGTCTGCGCGAGCGCTACGAGAAGCACCACAAGGTGAAGATTCTCGATGAGGCGGTTGAGGCCGCCGCGCGCATGTCCGACCGTTACATTTCCGGCCGATTCCTTCCGGACAAGGCCATCGACTTGATCGACGAGGCCGGCGCGCACGCGATTCTGTCGCTTATGACGGCGCCGCCCGAGATCAAGGAAGTCGAGAAGCAGCTCGAGTTCATCAAGAAGGACAAGGAAAAGACCATCAAGGAACAGGACTTCGAAAAAGCTGCCGCGCTCCGCGACTCCGAACGCGAGACCAAGAAAAAGCTCGAGACCATGAAGAAGGAGTGGAAGGAATCCCGTTCCTCCATCCGCCCCGAAATCACAGCCGACGCGATCGCCCGCACCATCGCCCGCACGACCGGCATCCCGGTCCAGCGCATGGAAGAGGAAGAGATCAAGCGGCTCATGAAGATGGAAGACGAGCTCAAGGGCAAGGTCGTGGGTCAGGACGATGCGATCCATTCAATCTCACACGCGATCCGCCGCGCCCGCGCCGGCCTCAAGGACCCGAAGCGCCCCATGGGCTCGTTCGTGTTCCTCGGACCCACCGGCGTCGGCAAGACGCTGCTCGCCAAGGCCCTCGCCGAGTTCCTGTTCGGCGACGAGCAGGCGATCATCCAGATCGACATGTCCGAATACATGGAAAAATTCAACGTCTCGCGCCTCGTCGGAGCCCCTCCCGGCTACGTCGGTTACGAGGAAGGCGGCCAGCTCACGGAAAAAGTGCGCCGCAAGCCGTACTCCGTCGTCCTTCTGGACGAGCTCGAAAAAGCGCATCCGGACGTGTTCAACATCCTGCTGCAGGTGATGGAAGAAGGGCGTCTCACCGACTCCTTCGGCCGCAAGGTCAGCTTCCGCAACTGCATCCTGATCATGACGTCGAACCTCGGGACCGAGGTCCTCAAGAAACAGAGCGGCCTGGGCTTTGCGTCGCCGGACACGATCTCCGATTACGCCGGGATGAAGACCAAGCTCATGGAAGAAGTCCGGCGCCAGTTCAAGCCGGAATTCCTGAACCGCGTCGACGAGATCGTGGTGTTCCGTCCGCTGGCCCGCATCGAACTGCGCGCGATCGTCGAGTACGAAATCCGCTCGGTCAAGAAGCGTCTGGCGGAACGGCAGCTGGAGCTCGTTCTGGACGACGAGGCGAAGGACTTCATCATCGAGAAGGGGTATGACCCCAGTCTCGGCGCGCGTCCTCTGCGCCGCACGATCCAGAAGTATCTCGAAGATCCGCTGGCCGAAGAGATCATCGCGGGGCGCATGAAGCCCGGCCTGCCGATCCACGTGTCGGTCAAGGATCCCGAGAACCTCATCTTCGATCAAACGGCCAAAGTCGCGGCCTAGGACGGCCTTCCAGCAATGCGGAGCCGATCCTCCTGGCGGCCGTTGGCCGCTTTGATCGCGGTCCTGCTGGTGGCGGTTCTCGCCGCCGGCGCTTTTGTTTACATCAAAAGCCGTCAGGGTCTTCTCGCCGACCGCTTCAAGCACTACCTGACCCGCCGTCTCTCCGAAGCTTTTGACCTGCAGGTTCAAATTGGTTCGGTGGTGGGTGATCCGAGGGGCGCCATCGCGCTCCGCGATATCCGTGTTTCCGTGCCCCGCAAAGATACCGTTCCGCTGGATGTTTTTACCTGCGGTGAAGTCCGCTTCCGTTACACCCTCCTCGACTTTTTCCGCGAGAACTTCACCAGCTGGTTCGATGTCGTTCTCGACAAACCCGTCTTCTACGCCAACGTGCCGTTCAGCGCTCAGGCGCCGGAAGCGCGCAGCTTCGACCTTTTTTCGGGATTCGTCCAAAAAGTGAAGGCGACCGCGCGGCTCATCATCAAGGACGGTACGATCGCATGGCTCGGCAAGGAGGGCACGCTTTCGGGGATCGACGGCACGATCCAGAACCGGTCCTTCGACCTCTCTGTGACGCTCAACCACCTGAAGATCGGCCGGTTCGACACGACTACGACGCTGCGAGTCGAGGGCCGGATCTTTGGCGACGACACGGGCCGGCCGCTGCATCTCAAGGGCTCCGCATCGACGCTCGGAACCGTCATCAACTGGAAGCCTCTTCCGGGCGAATCCCAGCTTCAGTTCGATCTCACCCAGGACCGGCTCAAAATCTGGAACGCGAAGATCCTGGGGGGCATCGGCATCGAGGGCAGCGTCACGCATACGACCGGCGCGGATGTTGATCTGATGTTGACGGCCAAAAAATACCCCCTCAAGGAAATGCATGACATCATGAGCTTTTCGGGCGGCACGGCTGTCGGCGGTCAGTTGACCGGCCGGCTCAAGGTCCAGGGCGCGGTCACGGAGCCCCGGCTGGCCGGAGAATTTTTGATCGAGGATAACAACGTTCCGGGCGCGCGGTTCCGGGCGTTGCAGCTGTTTTTCGAAGGTATTTTTCCGCAGGTGAAGATTTCCCGTTCCCAGATGATTCTGTCGAACGGAAACCCGATGCAGTTCGCCAGCGACCAGGAAATTCATATCCACGAACTTTTCAGCTCAGGCACTTACGAGCGCCTGATTGCGAGGTCGGACCAGCGGACGGTGACCTGGAAAAACTGGACGCTGTACCGTGAGGGCGACAAGGATACCGTGCTGCTCGAGCACCCGCTGTCCAGCGCGGTGACGCCGGCGGAAACGGATGAATCGGACGCCGAAGCCGAAGCGGACGCGCCGCCCAGCCTCGAAACGCTGTTCGGCGGGCAGGAAAGCATCAAGATGGAGCTTAAGGACGACGAGCAGATGTTCACGCTTCAGAAAAAGGCGACCTTCTGATGCCGGCGCGGGCGGCAGTGGCCTGGCTGGGCGGATGGTTTTTAAACGCGGTGTCGTCGACCGGCGGCATCTTTGCTCTTCTGATGCGGACAGCCGGACTTGCGGCTTTGCCGGGCTCCCCGCGGCGCTGGCGCTGGACGCGCGAGCAGATGCTGGCGATCGGCGTGAAGTCGCTGGCCATCACGGCCGCGATTCTGTTCCTGGTCGGTATGGTCATCGCGTTCCAGACGGCGTATCAGATGCGCTCGATCGGCGCGGAGATTCTCATCCCCGGACTCCTGGCCGTTTCGATCACGCGCGAGCTCGGGCCCATGCTCACGGCTCTTGTGATCGCGGGCCGGGCGGGGGCGGCGATGACGGCCGAAATCGGCAGCATGAAGGTGACCGAGCAGGTCGAGGCGTTGGAAGCCATGTCGGTCGACCCGGTTGAACATCTCGTGGTTCCGCGGTTCTGGGCTTCGGTGGTGATGGTGCCGCTTCTCACCATTTTTGCGAACACGGTCGGAATCATGGGCGGTTTTTTGGTCTGCGTGGGCAAGCTCGGGATTACCCCCAAGGCGTTTTTCAACCAAGTGTTCCAGACGATGGTGCTTGAGGATCTGATCACCGGCATCGCCAAATCCTTTATTTTCGGGATGTTGATCTGTGTGATCAGCTCCTATCAGGGGCTGCGTGTGGCCGGCGGCGCCGGCGGCGTCGGGCGCTCGACCATGGAAGCCGTGGTGACCTCGTTCTTCTTCATCATCCTGGCGGACTTCATTTTTACCGTGATTTTTTATCTCATCCCATGAGCACATCCGAAGCCCCCATCACGATCCGCGGACTTTCCAAGGCCTTCGGGTCGAGGACTATCCTGGCGGGTGTCGACCTTGAGGTCCGTAAAGGCGAGACGCTGGTCATTCTCGGCCGGTCGGGATGCGGCAAAAGCGTGCTGCTGCGCCACGTGCTCGGGCTCCTCCAGCCCGATGCGGGCGAGGTGAGGGTTTTTGGCGAGGATCTGGCCAAGGCGACCCGGGCGCAGCTCAAGGCGATCCGTCTGCGGTTCGGGATGGTGTTTCAGAACGGCGCCTTGTTCGATTCGCTGACCACGGCCGAGAACGTCGAATTCGGGCTGCTCGAACACCGGACGATGAAGCCCCGCGAAGCGCGTGACCGGGCGCGTGAATGTCTGGCGCTGGTGGGGCTGGACGGCGTCGAGGACCGGCTGCCGTCGGACCTGTCGGGCGGCATGCGCAAACGCGTGGCGTTGGCCCGCGCGATCGCCATGAAGCCCGACATCGTGTTGTACGACGAGCCGACCACCGGGCTGGACCCGATGACATCCGAGCAGATCAACGATCTCATGGTAAAATTAAAAAACTCGCTGGGCGTTACGGCCATCGCCGTGACCCACGACATGCACAGCGCGCTCAAAATCGCGTCGCGCATCGCCCTGGTCGACAACGGGGTGATCCGCTGCATCGAAACGCCCGAAGGCGCGCGCCGGTCGTCCGATCCGCTGCTGCGGCAATTTTTGAGCAACATCATCAACCCTTGAGAACCCTATGAGCACCCGCGAACGCATCGACGAATTCAAAATCGGCCTTTTCGTGCTGGCGGCTGTCGCCCTCCTGACGGTGGCTTTGCTGCGCCTGGACGTCGTCCGGACCGAGCCCCGTCAAACCCTCAAGAGCCGCTTCAGCTTCACCGGCGGCCTCGAATCCGGCGCGGTCGTTCAGATGGCCGGTGTGCCCGTCGGCGAAGTCCAGTCGCTCAAAATCGTCCGCACGGCGGAGGGCAGGACCGGGGTTGAGGTGGTTGCCGGTATTGATCCGGAAGTCGTTGTCCCGTCGGATTCAGAGATCGTAATCAGCACGCACGGCCTGCTGGGAACCAAGTATCTGGAGATCCTCCCCGGCACGCTCGGTCCCAAGCCCGCCGGCCAAATATTTGAGGGCCGCGATCCGGTCCAGATCGACGCGATGATCGCGGCGGGTGAGCGGGTGGCCCGCAAAATGGAACACACGGTGGACCTCGTCAACCAGCTCGTGGAAGACCAGGACTTCAAGACCGCCCTCAAGACCAACGGGGACAACGTTTCGGCGCTGATCAGCGAGTTGCGGCAGGCGGCCGGTTCGATGAACGAAATTCTGAACGGCATCAAGAGCGGCCGCGGCCTCGTCGGCAAGCTGCTCACGGACGAAAGCGTGTATACGGACGTCAAAGAGACGGTCGCGGACATCAAGAAGAATCCGTGGAAACTCTGGAAGAAGAAATAAAAATTCTATGGGCGTAAGCTATATCCGGGTGCTCTTCCTGCTCGCGGGCGGCGTGGTCGGCCATCAGATCGGCAGCATGCTGTACGGGGTGCACAGCCAGTACGGCGTTTACGGCGTCGCGGCGGGTCTGGGGTTGGCGGCCGTGGTGATTTTTCTGGAGATGCTCACGTCGCGCGTGTCGCTGCGCGGCCTTTCGGCCGCCGTCTTCGGTCTTTTGCTCGCGCTCATCATGGCGAACCTGATCTCCGCGGCGGTCGAGACGATTTCCATCGACTACGCGTGGAAAACCGCGATCAAGGTCGCGGTGACCGTGATTCTGGCCTATCTGGGTATCGTGTTTTCGATGCGCGGACGCGACGAGTTCAACGTCATCATTCCGTACGTCAAGTTCCAGCGCCAGGACCAATCCGACACGCCGGTTCTGCTGGACACGAGCGTCATCATCGACGGCCGCATCGCCGACCTGATCCAGACGAACTTCATGGACGGATATTTTGTCATTCCGAAGTTCGTGCTCAAGGAATTGCAGGCGCTCGCGGATTCCGCCGATCCGCTCAAGCGTGCGCGCGGCAAGCGCGGCTTGGACGTGCTCGCCAAGCTCAAAAAGAACCCCAAATTCGTCTTCAAGATCAACAGCGAGGAATTCGAGGAATCGCTTGATGTTGACCAGAAGCTCCTCAAGCTCGCGCGCGTTCTCGACGCCAAGCTTCTGACCACCGATTACAACCTGAACCGCGTCGCCGACTTCAACAGCGTGCGCGTGATGAATCTGAACGACCTGTCCGCCGCGCTGAAGACCCAGCTGCTTCCCGGCGAGCAGGTCGAAGTTCATCTCGTGAAGGAAGGGAAGGAGCGCGCCCAGGCCGTCGCCTATCTGAACGACGGCACGATGGTGGTTGTCGAGGACTCCCGTGCGCTGATCGGTCACACGATCGTCGCTGAAGTCACTTCTGTATTCCAGACGCCGGCCGGCCGGATGATCTTCGCAAAGCCGGCCCCCGGCCAAGCCCATTAAGCGCCCGATGAGATCCGCGTCCAAGTCCGCCCGGCTGCGCGTGGCGGCGCTCGTTCCGGCCGCCGGCCGCGGGGAACGCCTCGGTTCCAAGACCCCCAAGCCCCTCGTCCTGATCGCCGGTGTTCCGCTCGTCGTCTACACCCTGAAGCAGATCCTGCGCGTCTATCCGTTCGACCAGCTCGTCGTTCCGGTCGAGCCGGAGGCGGTGGGATCGATGAAAAAACTCCTCCTGCGCCACGGCTTGAAGCGCGCCGAAGTCGTCGCCGGCGGCGCGATGCGGGCTGAGTCCGTCCGAAACGCCTTCGATCATCTCCGGCCCGAGATCGACATTGTCGCGATCCACGACCTGGCCCGCCCGTTCGTGGCATCCGTCGACGTCTCCGGCCTCGTCCGGACCGCCGCCGACCACGGCTCGGCTTTGCTGGCCCAGAAGGCGGTCGCGACGGTCAAGGAAACGGACCCCTCCGGCAGCCGGGTCGAGCGTACGCTCGACCGGAACCGCATCTTCCTGGCTCAGACCCCGCAGGTGTTCCGCACGCTCGTTTTGCGGGATTCCTATGCTAAAGTAGGGGACCGGTTCCGGCATCTGACGGACGAGGCCGCGCTCGCGGAAGCGGCGGGCTTTACGATCCGGATCGTGCCGGGCCCGGCCATGAACTTCAAGATCACAACCCCTGACGACCTCAAGCTCGCCCGGCTCGTCGCGGGACGGCGGTAACCCGATGGCACCTTCCACTCAATTGAGAATCGGATTCGGCACGGACATTCACCGGCTGGTGAAGGGCCGCAAACTCATTTTGGGCGGAGTCGCGGTGCCGCATGCCAAGGGCCTTGCCGGCCATTCGGACGCGGACGCGCTCATCCATGCAACGATCGACGCGGTGCTCGGAGCAGCCGGTCTCTCGGACATCGGCGAGCTGTTTCCCGATACCGACAAGACTTATAAAAATGCCGATTCGGCCGTCCTGCTGACGCGCGTGATGGCGTTGGTGAAGAAAAAGCGCTTCCGCCTCGTCAATCTGGACGCCGTGATCTCGGCTGAAGAACCGAAGTTGTCGCCGCACAAGGCGGCGATCCGCCTCTCGCTGGCCAAGCATCTGGGCGTCGCGCCGGACCGGGTGAACATCAAGGCCAAGACCCGGGAGGGTCTCGACGCAGTCGGCCTGCGCAAGGCCATCGCTGTCGAATGCGCCGTATTGATGGAGAAATTCTAACCCCATGGACCCTATCGGATTTTTTCTGCTTCTGATCGCCGCGTTGCTCGCGCTCAAAATTGCTGTCGACGTGATTTTTTTCGGCGGCGAACTCCGCGCGGCGCTGGACCGGGACCCGGCGGCCAAGAACCCGCTCAAGATCATGTTCCTGTACCCGGGCTTCCGCGCGCTCAAGTCGCATCGGACCGCACATGCGCTCCATCAGATGAAAATCCCGTTCATCCCAGACCTTTTGTCGCAATGGGCCCGTCAGACCACCGGTATCGAGATCCACCCCGGAGCCGTGATCGGCAAGGGCTTCTTCATCGACCACGGCATGGGCGTCGTGATCGGCGAAACGGCCATCGTGGGGGATCAGGTCACGCTGTATCAGGGCGTCACGCTCGGCGGCAACGGCAAGGAATGCGGCAAGCGCCATCCGACGCTCGGCAACCGCGTCGTCGTCGGAGCAGGGGCCAAGGTTCTCGGCAACATCACGATCGGCGACAACGTCTATATAGGCGCCAATGCCGTCGTCGTGCGCGACGTTCCGCCCAACTGCACGGTCGTCGGCGTCCCGGGACGCATTGTGAACCGCGAAGGTCAGAAACTCTCGGCCCTCCAATTGGACCACACCAACCTTCCGGATCCGATCACCAAAGCGCTGCAAAAGCTTCAGGACGAGATCGAGACCGTCGAGCGTCAGCTCCACGACCGCCGCAACGGGCAGTAGCCTCGCCCCGATGACGATCCATCTCCAGAACACGCTCACCCGCAGGCTCGAGCCGCTCGTGCCGCTCAAGCCCGGCAAAATCGCGATGTACGTTTGCGGCCCGACCGTGTACGACGACCCGCATCTAGGCCATCTCCGCTCGGCTTACGCCTTTGAGATTATCCGCCGCGTTCTGGACGCCGAATACGGCGCGGCCAACGTCACCTTTGTCCGCAACGTCACCGACATCGACGACAAGATCATCCAGCGCGCCGCCGAACGCGGCACCGATTGGAAGGCGATCGCGACGACGTATCACGAGGCCTACCTCAAGGACACCGCGCGTCTGGGCGTGCGTCCGCCGACTCATGAGCCCAAGGCGACCGAGCACCTCGAGGGCATGTTCGCGATCATCCGCAAGCTCGAGGAACGCGGCTTCGCCTACGCGTCGGCCGGCAGCGTGTACTTCAACGTGCGCAAGTTCGGCACTTACGGCTGCCTGAGCCATCAAAAAGTCGACGAGATGCTGGACAACTGGCGCGGCGAATCCGGCGATGGCAAGCAGGACGCGCTCGACTTCGCGCTTTGGAAGCGGTCCAAAGAAGGGGAACCGGCCTGGGATTCACCCTGGGGTCCGGGCCGTCCCGGCTGGCACATCGAGTGCTCCGCCATGAGCGCCCGCTTCTGCGGCGAGGAATTCGACATCCACGGCGGCGGCAAAGACCTCGTCTTTCCGCATCACGAAAACGAACGCGCCCAATCCGTTGCGGCGTTCGGCGGGAATTTTGCAAAAAACTGGATCCACCACGGCCTCGTCACGATCGAAGGCCGCAAAATGTCCAAGTCGCTGGGCAACTTCCTGACGCTGGACGCTTTTTTGCAGAAGTTCCCGGCCGACGTGCTCAAGCTTTTCTTCCTGCAAAGCCACTACTCGCAGGACGTCGACTTCACGTGGGACAAAATGAAGTCGCTTCAGGAAGCGCTGCGTTCCATGGCCGATTTTATCGAGAAAGCCGCTCCCGACGTTGCGCCCGGGTCGCCGTTCGCGAATCCCGCAAGCTTCATGGAGCCGCTCTCGAACGACTTCAACACGCCGCAGGCGCTGGCCGCGTTGTTTGCGCTCGTGCGTGACGGTAATGCACGCCTCGCTTCCGGGGACGCTGCCGGAGCCCGGAGTTTGGCTGCGGAGTTGGTTCAGAAGGGCCGGTTTTTGGGGTTGTTCGAGTCGCAGAAAAAAGTGGCCGCACCCGAAGTCGACGCGCTGATCAAGCTTCGTGCCGAGGCGCGCGCCAAAAAACTGTTCGCCGTGTCAGACCGGATCCGTGACGGTTTGGCCAAACTGGGACTCCGGGTCGAGGACGGCAAGGACGGCACGCGCGTTCTGGGTCTCAATCAAAATTCAGACGTGTCGGCGCAGGCCGGCGAAATTCGCAAACTCATCGCCGAAGTCGAACCGCAGGTCAAATAAACCCATGAAAACCCAAGGTCTTTTTATCGTGTTCGAAGGGATTGAGGGGTCAGGGAAGTCGACCCAGGCCGCCTTGATCGAAAAATACCTCAAGCGCAAGGGCCGGGCCGTGCTCATGACGCGCGAGCCGGGCGGAACGCCGTTCGGGACGAAGATCCGAGAGATTTTGCTCAACGGCAAGGACCGGCTGCGGCCTGAGACCGAAACGCTCTTGTACATGGCCAGCCGCTCGGAGCTGGTCGAACGGGTCATCGCCCCGGCGCTCAAGGCCGGAACGATCGTGATCTGCGACCGCTGGCTCGACGCGACCCTCGCTTACCAGGGCTACGGCTCGGGCGTCGACCTCAAGTGGATCCGGCTCCTCGCCAGGAACGTCGTGCGCGGCGTCCGGCCGGACGCGACGATTTTTTTGACGCTGCCCGCTAAAGAAGGTTTGCGCCGCGCCAAAAAGCGCGGGGCGCTGGACAAGATCGAATCGCGGGCGCTCGCCTTCCATCAACGCGTCGAGGCTGGGTACCGCCGCCTCACGCGCAGCGGCCGCAGGGCCCATGTCGTGGTCCCGGGAACGATCGAGGAGACGCATGCCTCCGTCCGCAAAATCATCGACCGTCTTATTTGACGCGGTCCGCGGCCACGGCCGCGCCAAGGAACAGATCCGCGCGGCGCTCGACGCCGGGCGGCTCCCGCATGCCCTCCTTTTTTCCGGACCCAGCGGCGTCGGCAAACGGCAGATGGCGCTGGCGCTGGCGCAGGCGCTGTTGTGCGAAGCCACGTCCGGCCGCCCCTGCGGCGCGTGCACCGGGTGCGTCAAAGTCGCCGGCGGCATCCACCCGGCCGTCCTCACCGTCGCCGCCGACCCCGAGTCCAAATCCCGCGAAATCGTTCTCAAGCAGATCACGGCCTTGAGCGAAACGCTGTCGCGCACCCCGGGCGAGGGCGGGCTGTACGTTGTTGTTCTCGACGGCGCCGACGCGATGAACCTGCACGCGCAGAACGCCTTTCTCAAAACGCTCGAAGAGCCGATGAGCCCGGCCCACTTCGTCCTCGTGACGTCCGACCCCAACCGGCTCCTGCCCACGGTGCGGTCGCGCTGCCAGATCGTGCGGTTCGGCGCGCTCGGCGCGACGGACACGGAAGATATTTTGATGCAGGAGGACTTTTCGCCGAGGGAGGCGTCGGATTACGCGCGGCTGTCGCAAGGCAGCGTCGAAGAGGCGCTTTTTCTCAAAGACGGGGGATACCGCGAAGTGATCGACGAGGCCTTCCGGCTGACGCGCCTCGCGCGGGAGCGGAGGCCGGTCGAGTGGCCCAAGATGGGGACGACCCGCGACGAGCTCCTGTTGTTGGTCGACGCCCTCATCCGCGTCCATCGCGACCTGCTGGTTCTGGCCGCGGTTCCGGACGTGCCGTCGTCGCGTCTCTTTTTTGGCGACCGGGCGGAAGACCTGGCGGCATGGGCCAAGACGCTCGGAGCGGAACAGATCCAGGAAATCCTCGACACGCTCGCCGAATCCCGCGACCGCCTTCTCAGCTACGTGAACCCCCGACTCATCGCCGCCCAACTTCTGGTCGATCTGGGTCTGAAGCTTTTTTAAGCAAGAGAACCCCGTGATATTGTCCGGAGCCTATTGGGCGGTATTTTCCATGCATGCGGTGATGGTCGCGGTTCCGGCAGGACTCTGGAAGTTTTTTTCATCCGCTGCGGCCGTCTTCTCCCTTCCGGTTTGGGTCCGATGCGCCGGAGCGCTGCTCATCCTGTCCGGAGTTCTGCTGTACGCGTCCAGCCACTGGTTTTTGGCCCGGTCCGGGCGGGGAACGCCGGCCGTCTGGCAGCCGCCGCGCTTCCTGGTTCTCGGCGGACCGTACCGGCTGATGCGCAATCCCATGTACACGGCGGTGCTGCTCGTCGTTGCGGGCGAGGCGGCAGTTATGGGTCATGCGCTGTCCGCGGTTTATGCATTGATGCTTTTTGCCGGGTTGCACGTGTTTGTGCTGCGGGTCGAAGAGCCGGCGCTGGTCCGGTCTTTCGGGGAAGACTACGAGCGTTATCGGCGGTCGGTGCCGCGATGGCTTCCCCGCAGATTCCCCCCTTCCGATTTGATATCATAGGCACCACCAAAGGACGGATCCATGTCGAAAAAATACTATCTGACGACCCCGCTTTATTACGTGAACGCACGGCCCCATATCGGACATTCCTACACAACCGTGGCTGCGGACGCGCTCGCGCGCCTGAAGCGCATGCTGGGCTACGACGTGCTCTTCCTGACCGGCACCGACGAGCACGGGCAGAAGATCGAACGCGCGTCCAAAGAAGCGGGCAAGACGCCGATCCAGTTCGCCGACGAGCTCTCCGCCGAATTCAAAAAGCTCTGGGAAGTCCTCGGGATCTCGTACGACGACTTCATCCGCACGACCGAAAAGCGCCACACCGACGCGGTCAAGCACGTGTGGCTCGAACTCGAAAAGTCAGGCCAGATCTTCCGCCAGCAATACGAGGGCTGGTACTGCACGCCGTGCGAGGCGTTCTGGCCGTCGCGCGAAATCGGCCATGACGACTCCAAACCCAAGGTCTGCCCCCAGTGCAACCGCGCGCTCGAAGAAATCCGCGAAGACAACTTTTTCTTCTCGCTCGCGAAGCACCAGGACTGGCTGATCCAGTACATCGAATCGCATCCGGGCTCGATCCTGCCCGAATCGCGCCGCAACGAAACGCTGTCCTTCCTCAAGAACAACACGCTGAACGACCTGTGCATCTCGCGCCCCAAGTCGCGCCTGTCGTGGGGGATCGAAGTGCCCATCTCGCCGGAGCACGTGACCTACGTCTGGTTCGACGCGCTTATGAATTACGTCTCCGCGCTCGGCTGGCCCGCCAAAGGCGGCCGGATGGAAAAGTTCTGGCCCGCGGATGTCCACCTCATCGGCAAGGACATCCTGCGTCCGCACACCGTGTACTGGCCGATCATGCTCCACGCGCTGGGGCTCGAGCCGCCCACGATGGTCTTCGCCCACGGCTGGTGGATGGTCGATCAGGCCAAAATGTCCAAATCGCTTGGCAATGTCGTGAATCCCGTCGACGTGGTCAAAGAATATGGCATCGACGCGTACCGTTACTTCCTCCTGCGCGAAGTGCCGTTTGGCGCCGACGGAACGTACAGCGACGCGGCGATCACGCTGCGTTACAACGTCGATCTCGCGAACGACCTGGGCAACCTGACGCACCGGACGTTGTCGATGATGGAAAAGTATTTTGGCGGCACGATCGAGCCGGACGGCGCCAAAGACGCGGCTTCGGACCTCCGGTCCGCTGCCGAAAAGCTCGTCGAAGCCGTCGAAGGCGCCTGCGACCGGATGCAATTCCACACGGCGCTCGAGTCGATCTGGGCCGTCGTCGTTCTCGCCAATCAGCACATCGAAAAATCCGCTCCCTGGACCCTCAAGAAGCAGGGGAAGGAAGCCGAGCTCAAGTCCGTCATGATGGCGCTCTGCGAAACGCTGCGCATCCTCGCGCAGGCGATTTATCCCTTCATGCCCGGCTCCGCCGCAAAAATCTGGCACCAGCTCGGCCTCGAAGAAAAAGACCTCGTCTCGACGACCTTCTCGACGGTCCGCTGGAATTATTTCCGGCAGGCGACGCCGGTCCGCAAAGGCGAGCCCGTTTTTCCGCGCCGCGAAGCGGAGGCGCCCGCCGACGCCGCCGGCGCTCCCGCGCCCAAGCCCCCCAAACCCGCGAAGAAGTGATCCGGTCGTACCTCGACTACAACGCGACGACGCCGATCAGCCCCGAGGCGGTCGACGCCTACGTACAGGCGGCGGAGTTGCGCGGCAACGCGTCGAGCGTGCATCTGGACGGGCAGGCCGCCCGGCACCGACTCGAAGAAGCCCGGCAGGGCCTCGCGTCGCTGTGGCGGACCGCGCCTCAGGAGATCGTCTTCACGTCCGGAGCGACCGAAGCCAACAACCTCGCCGTCAAAGGCCTTGCGCGTCACGCGGCCCGCGGCTCCGACAAGCGCCACGTGCTGATCAGCGCGGCGGAACATCCGTCGGTGCTGGACGCGGCCCTGGCGCTGAGATCCGAGGGCTTTGAAGTCGAACTTCTGCCCGTCGGCCGCGACGGCCGCGTCCGCGCCGAAGACGTTGCGCAGCGTCTCCGGCCCGGCACGGCGCTCGTCGCGGTGATGGCCGTCAACAACGAGACGGGCGTCATCCAGCCGATGGCCCAAATTGCGCACGTCTGCGCCGAGAAAAATGTCCCGCTCCACTGCGATTGGGTCCAGGGTCTTGGAAAAATTCCGGTCGACCTCACCGGCTGTTCGACCGCATCGTTCAGCGCCCACAAATGCTACGGGCCCAAGGGGATCGGCGCGCTTTACGTCGCCCGGAAGACGAAGCTCGCTGCGCTCGTGCACGGAGGTCCGCAGGAAAACAACCTCCGCGCCGGGACCGAGAGTCCCGAGCTCGCCCTGGCGATGCTGGCCGGCGTCCACTTTGCCGAGGCAAAGCGCGAGGCCGAGACCGCCCGCTGGGCCGAACTTAAAAAAAGCTTCGTGCGGGAGCTGACCGCGTCGGTTGGCGACTGGACGTTCAACGCGCCGCCGGACATTGCGCTGCATCAGACGATCAGCCTGCGGTTTAAAGGCGTGGACGGAAACGCGCTTGTGACAGCGATGGATTTGGCGGGATTCTCCCTTTCCAGCGGATCGGCCTGCGCGGCAGGGTCGGTCGAAGCATCGCATGTGCTGAAGGCCATGGGCCTGAGCGACGAAGAGGCCGGCGGCGCGGTGCGAATCTCTTTTGGCCGATTCACCACCGAGGAGGAATTGGTGCGCTGCGCCCAGGTTCTCGGGCGCGAAGCGTCCCGTTTGAAGGGCAAACGGTCATGACGGCCCCCGCGACCCGCTACATCGACACGCACTGCCACCCGTTTTTTGAATCGTATGCCGCCGACCGTGACGCGGTGCTCGACCGCGCCGTCGCCGACGGGGCCGAAGCATTGGTCGTGGTCGGCATCGACGGATCGACCAACGACCAGGTGCTCGACATGGCCGAGCGCCGCCGGGAATGCTTCGCCGTTCTCGGTCTGCATCCTCACTCCGCGCACCAGGTGACGGACGATTTTGAAGCCCGTATCGAAGCGGCCGCGGCCAAGTCCCGCAAAGTCGTCGCCATCGGCGAGGTGGGGCTTGACTACTTCAAGAGCGAAGCGCCGCGCGACGTCCAGGCCCGTGTCTTCGACCGCGCCATCGATCTGGCCGCGAAGCTCCGGCTGCCGCTGGTGATTCATTCCCGCGACGCCTTTGACGACACGATCGGGCAGCTGGCCGCCGGCCGCAGACGCCATCCGCATCTCAAGGCGCTCTTCCACTGCTACACCTACGGTCCCGAGGAATTGGACCGCGTGTTGGCTGAGGGTTTCAGCGTCAGCTTCAGCGGCATCGTGACGTTCAAGAACGCCAAGCCGCTTCAAGAGGCCGCGCGCCGCGTCCCGTCCGGCCGCTACGTGATCGAGACGGACGCGCCCTACCTCGCGCCCGAACCGAATCGCGGTCAACGCAACGAACCCTCCTGGGTGCGGCTGGTCGCGGCCAGGGTCGCCGAGCTGCGCGGTCAGACCGTCGAGTCCGTGTTCGAAGAAACGACCCGCGCCGCACGGACCTTCTTCAATCTGCCGCCGTCCGCATGAAGCTTTTTCAGGAACTCCTGTCGTATATCCGGCGCGAACCCTGGACGGCCCTGATGGTCACCGTGCTGACCGCCGCTTGGCTCGCAACCCAATTCGGTTCCGGTTCCTCCGGCCCCTCCGGCATTCCGGCCGACCCTCATTCTGAAGCGCAGCGGCTGGAAACGACGCGCCGAATCGAGGCATTCGGCGCGCAGATCCAGCAGGTTCCGCAGCTGGCGGCGGTGATGGGAATGGCCGTATTTCTGGTTCTGGCGCTGGCGATTGCGGGACTCGTCTGGGGAATCGCCCTCGCACGTTCGCTCCGGCGCGGAGAGCGCTGGATGGACCGCTACAACACGCCGCGCACGCCGTGGGGGATACAGGACGCGTTCCGGGCGGTCGTGCTGCTGTTTTTTTTGGACCTCGTTTTTTCGACGGCGATCGGCGCGGTGTTTGGCTGGCTCGGAATTCAGACGACGCATTGGGCGCTCATGCTCGGCGCGCTGTTGCGCTCAGGCGTGCTCATCGTTTATCTGGGCGCGGCGGTCCGACGGCACGGCGGCAGCTGGAAGGACCTGGGGATTTGCGGCAACCGCCTGGGGTCGCAGGCCGTGTGGGGACTCGGCGGGTATCTGGCCATGATTCCAGTTTATCTGGGCGTGCTGGCCGTATTGGCCGCCGCTTTGAACTTTTTCCAGATCCAAATGCCCGTTCAGACGCCGGTGCAGATCCTTTACACGGAGTCCAATACGGCCGCGGTGATGGGCTTCGCCTTCTTCATGGGTATCCTCGGGCCGTGGTTTGAGGAAATCTTTTTCCGCGGGTTCATTTACCCGGCGTTCAAGAATCGCCTCGGCACCGTTCGCGCGGTGGTTGCGGTCAGCGTGATTTTCGCCGCGCTGCATGCGCACGGCATCGCGTTTATGCCCATCCTCGTTCTGGGTCTCGCGCTGAATGTTCTCTACGAACGCAGCGGTTCCATTATTCCGGGCGCGGTGCTGCACATGACGCACAACTGCGCGATGCTGGCGCTGACGCTCGTGATCCGGCAGGCGATGCAATCGTGAAGCGGCTCACCGAAACGTCGCTCATCGACTGGATCCGCCGGAGGACGCCGCGCGACGCGCGCGTGCCGGTCGGCATCGGCGACGACGCGGCGGTGGTGCGCACTCCGGCCGGTCAGGACCTCGTTCTCAAGACCGACATGATCGTCGAGAACGTCCACTTTACGCGCAAGACCTCGCGGCCCGAAGATTGGGGTTACAAGGCGATGGCGGTCAATTTGAGCGACCTGGCCGCGATGGGAGCGGAACCGCTGTATGCGCTGGCCGCGGTGGGCCTGCCGCGTGGAACGCGGACCGCGGACGCGCAGGCGATTCAGCGGGGCATGGAGCGCGCGATGCGTCTGGCCGGCGTCCGGCTCGTCGGCGGCGACACCTGCCGCGCGGAACGCGTGACGATCGCCGTTTTTGCGGCCGGCGCGGTCAAACGCGGTAAAATGCTGCTCAGGTCCGGCGCCCGGGCCGGCGACGCGCTGTTCGTGACCGGCCGGCTCGGCGGGTCACTCGCGTCGGGCCGGCACCTGAGGTTCAAGCCGCGTCTGGCGGAGTCCCGTTTTTTGGCCGCGCATTACCGCGTCAAGGCGATGATGGACGTGTCGGACGGACTGTCCAAAGACCTGCGGCTCATGGGCGCGGAAAGCCGCGTAGGATTCAGGATTTTTGAAAAAGCGCTGCCGCTGCATCCGGACGTCCGCAGGCGCGGAGCGGACGCGGCTTTTTTGGACGGCGAGGATTTTGAGCTTCTCTTCACGCTGGGCGCTGCCGAGGCTGCGCGGCTCGAGCGCGACCCCCGCGTGCGGCGGGCGAAGTTTGCGTTTCACCGGATCGGCGCCGCCGTTCCGCAACCACAGGGATTCCATATCGTCACTTCCGATGGCAAACACCGACCCTTTCCCACCGCCCCGGACCATCACTTCGGATCCTGACGCCACGCGCCGGCTCGGCGTTGCGTTTGGCCGCCGGATGAAGCCCGGCGTGCTGGTGCTTCAAGGGGATTTGGGCGCCGGCAAAACGACGTTCGTCAAAGGCCTGGCCGAGGGGCTGGGGTTTAAAACGGCCGCGCGCGAGGCCGGGAGCCCGACCTTCGTCCTGGCCCGCGAATACCCGGGCCGCCTTCCGCTCGTCCATATCGACTTGTACCGCCTGGACGCGATCGGCCCGGAGACGGGGGATTGGCTGGCCGAAACCTTCGAGCGCGAAGCCGTGACGGCGGTCGAGTGGGGAGAGCGGGCCGAAGCGTATCTGCCGAAGAACTGTGTCTGGATCCGCCTCTCCCATTTGAGCGGAGACGAACGCCTCATCGAGTGCAGCGTGCGCGGCACGGTCCGCTTCGGAGCGGCGGCATGAAGAAAACCGTCAAAGGCGTCACCGGCGTCGCCTGGGATACGTCCGGACATGCGCTGGTGCTGGCGGCCGTTTCCGGCAGCCGGCACGAAGAGATCCGCAGTGCGGATCTGGCCTACCATTCCGAAAAGCTGTTTCTCGCGCTCAACGCCGCCGCTTCCCGGCTCAAGATCGATCTGTCGCGGTTGGACTTCGTCGCCGCCGGCCGCGGACCCGGGTCGTTCACCGGAACGCGCGTCGGCGTGACCGCGGCCAAGATGCTGAGCTACGCCGCCGGCGCGAAGCTCATCGCTTTTTCCACGCTCGAACTGATCGCCGCCAACCACGCGTCGGAACGGCGGCCGGTCTGCGTGGTCCAGGACGCGCGCCGCGAGCGGCTTTTTACCGCGACGTATCAGGACGGCCGCGAGATCAAAGCCCCCCGGCTGGTCCATACCGGCGATTTTTTGTTTCAGCTCGAAAAGGACACGGTCTATACGGGCGACGGGGTCGCGCTCTTCGCCGAGACGATCGCCCGCAAGTTCGGCCGCTCCGCCGTGATCCGGGACCGGCGCAAATGGCATCCCCAGCCCGGGGCGCTCCTGCGGCTGGCGCTCGGGCGCTGGAAGGAAAAGCGCTTCGAAGACCCGCTCAAAGCCGTTCCCGAATATTTATATGAAGACACCTGTAATGTCACTCTCCCCAAAAAGCGTCACGCGGGCTGAAATCAGCCTCTCCGCGCTGCGGCACAACCTCGGCCAGCTCCGGCGGCGCCTGGCGCCCGGGGCGAAGATGCTGCTCGTCGTGAAGTCCGACGCGTACGGCCACGGCATGGTCACGGTCGCGCGCGCCGCGCAGCGCGAGCCGGCCGTCGTGTACTTTGGCGTGGCCGCCGCGGACGAGGCGCTGGAATTGCGCCGCGCCGGCATCCGCAAGCCGGTGCTGCTGCTGGCGCCGGCGCACCCGTCGCGTCTGCGGGAACTCGTCGCCGCGAACATCACCTTCGCCGTGTCGACGATCGGCGAGGCCCGCGGCATCGACCGGGCCGCCCGCGCTGCCGGCAAGCGCGTGAAGCTCCACGCGGAAGTGGATACGGGAATGGGGCGGCTGGGTGCGGATTATACAGAGGCGCTGGAATTCCTGTTCGCGCTGCAAAAACTGGAGTCGGTCGATCTGGAGGGGGCGTACACGCACTTCTCAGGCGCGGACGATCCGGGGACCCAGGCCAGCGACCGGCAGATCCGCATCTTCCGGATGGCGGTCGAATTGTTCCGGGAGCTGTATCCCGGCGTGCTTCAATTCGCGCATGCGGCCAACAGCGCCGGCACCTTCCGCTTCAAGGACGCGCACTTCAACTTGGTCCGGCCGGGACTCGCGGTTTACGGCGTGAACCCTATGTCCTCACGGTTGCCGGCCGGCGTGCATCTAAAGCCGGTGCTGAGTCTGAAGACCCGGATCGCGTGTCTGCGTCCGGCTGCGGCCGGAACGACGGTGAGTTACCATTCTTTGTATCGCACGCGCCGGCCGTCGCTCCTGGCAACGCTGCCGGTCGGGTATTCCAGCGGCTATCCGCTGCGGCTGTCGAACCGTTCGCGCGTGCTCATCGGCGGACAGTCCTTTCCGATCGCGGGCCGGGTGACGATGGATCAGATCGTCGTCGACTTGGGGGGCTTTAAGGGCGCCCGCTTATGGGACGAGGCGGTGCTGATCGGGGCTTCCGGCCGTGAGCGGATCACGGCGGAAGAATTGGCGGCAATGGCCGGAACCATTCCGTACGAGATTCTCTGCGGCATCCACACCAAAATCCCCAGGATTCCCGTCGCCTAGGCATGCTATAATTAATAAATATGATCACTGAACAGCAAGTCTTGCAAAAATTAAGCCAGATCCAGGACCCGGATCTGAATCAGGACATCGTCAAACTGGGCTTTGTGCGCGATATCAAGATCGAAGGTTCGGCCTCGGCCGTCTCGATCAAGTGCCGGATCAACCTGACCACGCCGGCCTGTCCGGTCAAAGACCAGATGCGGATCCAGGCGGAAGAATTCCTGAGCGAGCTCCCGGGCGTGACTCGGGTCGAAGTGACGATGAGCGCCGACGTCCGCAAAGCCGCCGCCGCTCCGGGCGAGCGCCGCGTTGTGCCGGGCGTGCGGAACCTGATCGCGGTCGGCAGCGGCAAGGGCGGCGTCGGCAAGTCCACGGTCACCTGCAACCTCGCTGCCGGGTTGGCCGCGACGGGCGCGCGGGTCGGGCTGCTGGACGCGGATATTTACGGACCGAGCATTCCGATCATGATGCGCGGCGGACGCGCGATCCGGGCGATGGGCAACCGGATCGAGCCGGCCGAAGCGCACGGCGTGAAGCTCATGTCGATGGGGTATCTGGCCGAAGGCGACAAGCCGCTCATCTGGCGCGGGCCGATGGCGCACAAGGCCCTCGAGCAATGCCTGTTTGACGTGAATTGGGGCGAATTGGATTATTTGTTCGTCGATCTGCCGCCGGGCACGGGCGATGTGCATCTGACGCTGGCGCAGAACACGGCGCTGGCCGGCGGGATCATCGTGTCCACGCCGCAGGACGTGGGTCTGACGATCGCGCGCAAGACGCTGCGGATGTTCCAGCAGACGGGCGTGCGGATCCTGGGGATTCTCGAAAACATGAGCTTCTACGTCTGCGGCCATTGCGGGTCGCGCGAACATCTGTTCGGCAACGGAACGGTGCAGAGCGCCGCCGTCGCGCTCGACATTCCGTATCTGGGCGAAGTTCCGCTGGAGTCGGGCGTCCGCGAAGCCGCCGATAGCGGAACGCCGGTGATTTTGCGGCATCCGGATTTGGCATCGGCCGCGGCGTTCCGTCAGATTTTGGGGAAAGTGGCTCAGCAGGTGAGTGTGGCAAGTTTTTCGCCCGCCGCTTCTGCCGCTTCGTAAACGGGGATCGGCTGGGGATTTGAAAAAGACAACCAATGAAAAAGGAGAAGTCCAAATGAAGCACGCATGGATCCTGGGTTCATTTCTCGGAGCGGCCGTCCTGACTCTGGGCGCCTCGGACGCGCACGCGCTCCGGGCCTATACGCCGCAAAACGCGGACGCCTGCGCCGCGCACGCTTCCTGCTGCGCGCCGGTTTCGGTGTCGAAGATCGGAATTTTTGAACTCGACGGCGTTTTTCCCGACAAATCCGGCCAGGGGACGTGTTCGGTGGGCTCTAAGCATTGCGGATCGAAAACGGGATCGATGTCCGATTGCCCTGTCGCGGGTGCCGCGAACCTGGTCGTCACGCCCGTTGCGGCGGTGCTGAACGACGCGCATCTCCTGATCACGATGCCGACCCGCAAGGCCGAGCCGCTGAACTAAACGGTCCTGTCCTACGCGTCCGATGAGCGCGCTCCCGGTTTTTCATCTCGCATTTCCTGTGAAGGGAATTCCGGAGACGGTCGAGTTCTACCGGGACCGTCTCGGGTGCCGGGTTGACCTCGTCGAACGCGGCCGCTGCATCATCAACCTCTGGGGACATCAGGCGGTGGCTCACGTGAGCGCCGCGGATGTCCCCGCCCGGGTGACGATGTACCCGCGGCATTTCGGCGTGATCTTCGATCGCGCGGAGGATTTTGAAGCCCTGCTCACGCGGGCGGAGGAGCAACGGCTGAGTTTTTTTGAAAAGCATTTTTGCCGCTTCGCCGGAACGCCGCGCGAGCACCGGACCTTTTTCCTGACCGACCCGTCCAACAATCTGCTCGAGTTCAAGTGGTACAAAAATCCCGACCTCGTCCTGAAGGCCGCGCCCGTTGACGTCTCCGGTTAAGGATTACGCCTTCGGAATCGTCCCCGTCCGCCGCGAAGGCGGCCGCGTGTTGTACCTGCTGATCCAACATCGCGCCGGCCATTGGGCTTTTCCGAAAGGGCATGCGGAGCCGGGCGAGACGCCGCTGGAGACCGCGCGCCGCGAGCTGCTCGAAGAAACGGGCATCGCCGACGTCGATATCGCCGGAGACCGGACCTTCGTCGAGCATTACGACACGGTGAAGCGCGGACGGGACGTCGATAAAACGGTCACTTATTTTTTGGGCTGGGTCAAACGCGCCGACGTCCGGATTCAGGCGGAGGAGGTGCGCGACTACGCGTGGCTGGACGCCGAGGCCGCGGCCGCGCGGATCACCTTCGAAGAGACGCGGCGGATCCTCGCCGAAGCCGGACGCGTTGTCCGCGGCTCCGAAGGGTGATAGAATAACCCATCCATTTTTCGACCGAGTGAAACAGAGGGAGTCACGTATGTCATTTCGTTCATTGAGCTGGGTGCTGGTCGGGGGTCTCGTGTTCGGATGGTCCGGATTCGCGGCGGCGGACGACGCGTCCGACGCAGAAAAACCGTTCCTCATCACGAAGGAATACCGCGAGAAAAAGCGCCCCGACGATCTGAAAAAGCTCCAGGAAACTTTCCATTGGTGGCCGACCGATGCGACGCCGTCGGCCCAAAAAGACACCGAGCGGGGCGGCTATTGGTGGTACCCCGAAACACCCGGTGAAAAATCCAAGAACGGCCTCTGGGGCAACCGCGGTTACATCTACGTCTACCGCATCATCGAAGATTACCGGACCGACCTTCCGCCCGCGAAGCCGCAGGAGATGCGCCCGTCGCTGCTCGTCCGTAAAGTCATCAAGAATGTGAAGGTTTATTTCGATTATGACAAGTCGGATTTGCGCGACGACGCCAAAGTCATTCTCGACGACGGTATGCGCATCCTGAGTAAGAACGCGAAGGCGAGCGTGCTCATCACCGGCAACGCGGACACCCGCGGATCCGAGCAGTACAACGAGAAGCTCGCGCAGCGCCGCGCCGCCGCGGTTCAGGACTACTTGTCCGCCAACGGCATTCCCGCGGAACGCATCCGTCTCGTCAGCCGCGGCAAGCTCGACGCCGCCGCGCCCGTGACCGATCTGGTCGGCATGCAAAAGGACCGCAATGCCCAGTTCGTCGTCGCCGAAGTCGAAGAAGTCATGCTGCCTTATCAGGGGCCTCCCCAGGGCGTGGACGCTGTCCAGATCCAGGACAACGTCTATCTGACGCAGGAACAGAAGAGCGTCGAGTCGGCGGTCAAGGTTTCGACCCGCGAATACGTGGTCAAGGAAGGTGATTCGCTCGCGCGCATCGCCCAGCGTGAACTCGGTTCCCAGCACCGCTGGAACTATCTCTACGAATTCAACAAGGATCGCATCAAGAACCCCGATCGTCTGCGTCCCGGCCAGAAGCTTCTGATCCCGGTCGAATAATGAACCGGCGGCCGGTTGCTGCGGGCGCCAAAACCCGCGTCATCTGCCTGGATCTCGAGGGCGTTCTCGTCCCCGAGATCTGGGTCGCCGTGGCCGACAAGACCCGGATCGTTGAATTGCGCCGGACGACGCGCGACGAGCCGGACTACGACAAGCTGATGCGCTTCCGCATCGGCATCCTCAAGCACGCCGGCATCCGTCTCTCCGACATACAAAAAGTCATCGCCCGGATGGGTCCGCTGCCCGGCGCCGCCAAATTCATCGCATCCGCCCGCGCGCGGCATCAGGTCGTCATCCTTTCCGACACGTTCAGCCAATTTGCCGCGCCGCTCATGAAGCAGCTCGGCTGGCCGACGATTTTTTGCAATTCGCTCGAAACGGACCGCGCCGGTTTTATCACGCGGCACGTGATGCGGCTGGACAACGGCAAGGAGCACGCGGTGCGCGCGCTCAAAGCCCTGAACTTCGAAGTGGTCGCGGCCGGCGACTCGTTCAACGATCTCACGATGATTCAAAACGCCCACAAGGGTGTGTTTTTCTGTCCGCCAAAAAGTATTTCGGACCGTTTTCCGAAGATCCGGGTTTGCAGGACGTACACGCAACTGGCGAAGGAGCTTTTTTAATGATCCGCCCCGACCTCCAGTTCACGCTGCTGTGCGACGATTTGCGGGTCGAGAACAACGGCAAATTCATCCTGATCGGCCTCTTCGACAATATCGCCGCGACCGAGACGCCGGTGGTGCATAAAAAGTTCGTGGTCATCAACCGGTGGGGCAAAGGGCAGGGGAAGTTCACCGAGCAGACCCGCATCCTGTGCGCGGAGTCGGGCGAAATCGCCGCGCAATCCAACCCGGTCCCGTTCCAGCTTGCCTCCATGGACCACCTGCACAACGTCGTTTCGCAGTTCCGGAACGTCAAGTTCCCGCGCCTGGGCAAGTACTGGGTCGAAGTCATGATCGACGGTGAGCTCGCCCGAAGCTTCAACTTTTACGTCCGCCAGGTTCCCGAGAGACCCGCCCAAGCATGACCTTCCGGCCGGAGCCCGGCGTCCGGAGCTTTTCGGCCCGTTTCCGTGTTTGACCCGCCCCGGCTCCTGCCGGTATAATGACCCCCTTTGCAAAACCGGCTTTTGCATTCCTAAAGACCGCATCGAACTACCAATAAAGAGAGAGGTTGTCCCATGGCACGTATGACTGGCGCCCAGGCAATGGTTGAATCCTTGCTGCGTGAGGGCGTGGACGTCGTATTCGGTTTGCCGGGCGGCGCCTGTCTTCCGTTTTTCGACAAGCTGTATGATGCGAAGCTCAAGATGGTGCTGGTCCGCCACGAACAGGGCGCCGTGCACATGGCCGAAGGGTATGCGCGTTCGACCGGCAAGGTCGGCGTCGCGATCGCGACCTCCGGCCCCGGCGCGACCAATTGCGTGACCGGCATCGCCGACGCGTACATGGACTCGATCCCGCTGGTGGTCATCACCGGACAGGTGAAGAGCTTCATGATCGGCAACGACGCGTTCCAGGAAGCCGATACGACCGGCATCACGCGCCCCATCACGAAGCACAATTACCTGGTCAAGGACCCTCAGCATATTCCGCGGATCGTCAAAGAGGCGTTTTACCTGGCCCGCACCGGACGTCCCGGCCCCGTGCTGATCGACTTTCCGGTCGACATCTCGCTGGCCGAGATGGACTTCTACTGGCCCGAAGCCGTCAATCTGCGCAGCTACAACCCGGTCGTGAAGGGAAGCTTGAGCCAGATCCAGAAGGCCGCCAAGATGATCTCGCATTCCAAGAAGCCGGTGCTGTACACCGGCGGCGGCGTCATCATCGCCCGCGCGGCGAAGGAAGTGAAGCAGCTGGCCGAGAAACTCCAGGCCCCCGTGACGAACACGCTCATGGGACTGGGCGGCATGGACGCGTCGAGCCCCTTGTTCATCGACATGCTGGGCATGCACGGCGCGGTGTACGCCAACCGCGCGGTGGACGAGTGCGACCTGCTGATCTCGATCGGCGCGCGCTTCGACGACCGCGTGACCGGCAACCTCGAGAAATTCTCTCCGCATTCCAAGAAGATCCACATCGACATCGATCCGGGCTCGATCTCCAAGAGCATTCCGGTCGACATCCCGATCGTCGGCGACGTGAAGGAAGTGCTGCACGAGCTCCTGAAGCTCGTCGGTCCGCTCGACACCAAGGAATGGCTCGCGCAGATCGCCGCGTGGAAGAAGGAAAGTCCGTTCCGCTACAAGGACGACGGCCTTTCGATCAAGCCCCAGTACGTCATTCAGCAGATCTGGGAAGCCACCAAGGGCAACGCGCTCATCACGACAGACGTCGGACAGCATCAGATGTGGGCTGCACAGTACTACCGGTTCAACGAGCCGAACGCGATGATGACCTCCGGCGGTCTGGGCACGATGGGTTATGGATTCCCGGCGGCGATCGGCGCCCAGATGGGCCGTCCCGACAAGGAAGTCTGGTGCATCTCGGGCGACGGCTCGATCCAGATGAACATCCAGGAATACACGACGGCCGTCATTCACAAGTTGCCGGTCAAGGTCGCGATCCTGAACAACGGCTTTTACGGCATGGTGCGGCAGTGGCAGCACTTTTTCTACAAGGACCGCTTCTCGAGCTCGACGATGGACTGCAACCCGGACTTCGTGAAGTTGTCCGAGGCGTACGGCGGCGTCGGTATCCGGGTCACGCGCAAGGAAGACGTGATTCCGGCGATCCAGAAGGCGCGTTCGATCAACGATCGTCCGGTGTTCCTCGACTTCGTCTGCCCCAAGGACGAAAACGTGATGCCGATGATCCCCTCAGGAGGGTCCATGGAACAGATCATGGACATGGCATAACCATGGCATACGTCAAAGAAACCACCATTTACCGCCGCACGTTTTCCGTGCTCGTTGAGAACGAGCCGGGCGTCCTGGCGCGCGTGTCGGGCCTGTTCTCGGCGCGCGGCTTCAACATCGTGTCGCTGGCCGTCGGCGAAACGCAGGACCCGACGATGTCGCGCATCACGATCGTCGTCGACGGGACGCCCACCGTGCTCGAGCAGGTGAACAAGCAGCTCAACAAGCTGATCCCCGTGATCAGCGTGCTGCCGATCGCCGACGCCGACATGCTGGGAATCGAGCTCACGCTCGCCAAGTTCAAGTCCGGCCCCCGCGTCAAGGCAGTCGTCGAAGACGCCCAGCGCAAAGGGGACGACGTCCAGATTCTGAACGAAGGCCCGGGAGGCGTGATCGTACGCATCCTGTCGACCGTCGAAAAAGAGCCGGCGATTTTTAAGGCGCTCGGAGAGCTTGAGCTCATCGAGATCTGCCGCACCGGCAAGGTCGCGCTGTCCAAGACGAAGACCTTCGGGATCTTCGAGAAGGCCCCGCGCGAAGTGGAAGTCGAAGAAGCGAATTAATTTTTTCTAAAAAGATCATTCAAGGAGAAACGAACATGGCAAAAGTTTATTACGACAACGACGCCGACCTGAAGATCCTGAAGGGCAAGACCGTGGGCGTGATCGGCTACGGCATCCAGGGCCGCGGCCAGACGCTCAACCTGCGCGACAGCGGCGTGAAGGTCATCGTGGCCCAGCGTCCCGGCGGACCCAACTACGACGCGGCGATCAAGGACGGCTTCAAGCCCGTGACGGCGGAGGAAGCGGCCAAGCAGGCCGACATCCTCATGATCCTGGCGCAGGACCCGCTGCAGAAGGACATTTACGAGAAGTCCGTGAAGCCCAACCTCAAGAAGGGCGCGGCGCTCATGTTCTCGCACGGCTTCAACATCCACTTCAAGCAGATCGTGCCCCCGAAGAATGTCGACGTGTTCATGGTCGCCCCCAAGGGCCCCGGCAGCCGCGTCCGCGACCTCTACAAGGAAGGCAAGGGCGTTCCCGCGCTTTTCGCCGTGTACCAGAACGCGACCGGCAATGCGAAGAAGCTGGCGCTGGCGTACGCGAAGGCCATCGGCGGCACCCGCGCGGGTGTGATCGAAACGACCTTCAAGGAAGAAACTGAGACGGATCTCTTCGGCGAGCAGGCCGTGCTCTGCGGCGGCGTGAGCGCGCTGATTCACGCGGGCTACGACACGCTGATCAAGGCGGGGTATCAGCCCGAGATCGCGTACTTCGAAGTGCTGCACGAGCTCAAGCTCATCACCGACCTCATTTACGCCGGCGGCATCACCGGCATGCGTAAGCGCGTTTCGGACACCGCCGAGTACGGCGACCTTGTCACCGGCCCGCGCATCGTCAACGCGCAGACGAAGAAGGAAATGCAGAAGGTCCTCAAAGAAATCCAGACCGGCAAGTTCGCCAAGGGCTTCATGGGCGACTATCACACCGGCAAGAAGCGTTTTGAGAAGCTCCGTAAGGCGGGCGCCGCGCATCCGATCGAAAAAGTCGGCGCCGACCTTCGACTCAAAATGAAGTGGCTGTAACGGTCCTCTAAAAGAGGATCGCACGGCCGCTTGCGGCCGTGCCAGCCCGGGTTCGTTCCAGGAGGCCGCCGCAAAAGCGGCCTTCTGTTTTAGAAACTAGAACGAACCCCAACAAGGAGATCGATCATGGCCAGGACGAAAGAAAAAGAACGCGTCTATATCTTCGACACCACGCTGCGCGACGGCGAGCAATCGCCGGGCGTGAACCTGGGCGTCCGTGAAAAGATCGAGATCGCCCGGCAGCTCGAACACATCGGCGTCGACATCATCGAGGCCGGGTTCCCGATCACATCGCCCGGCGACGCGGCCGCGGTCAAGGAAGTCGCCCGTGTCGTGAAGGGCTCGACCGTCTGCGCCCTGGCGCGCGCGATCGAGAAGGACATGGACGTCGCGTTGGACGCGCTCCAGCCCGCCAAGCGCAAACGCCTGCACGTCTTTTTGGCCACTTCCGCCATCCACCGCCAGTACAAACTCAAAAAAGCCAAGGGCGAGATCGAGCGCATGGCGGTCTGGGCCGTCACGCACGCCAAGAAGCGCATCGACGACGTCGAATTCTCGCCTGAGGATGCCTCACGCACCGAGCGGGACTTCCTGTTCCGCGTCGTCGAGAAGGTCATCAAGGCCGGCGCGACCGTGATTAACGTTCCGGACACCGTGGGGTATACGACCCCGTACGAGTTCCGCGACCTGATTGAGGACATGCGCAACAGCGTCCCCAATATCAATAAGGCGATCATCTCCGTCCACTGCCATGACGACCTGGGATTATCGGTATCTAATTCCTTGTCCGCGGTTCTGGGCGGCGCGCGTCAGATCGAGTGCACGATCAACGGCATCGGCGAGCGCGCGGGCAATGCGTCCCTGGAAGAAGTCGTCATGGCGATGCGCACGCGGTCGGACATCTATCCGTTCCGCACCGGCATTAAGACGCAAGGGTTGTGCGAGACCAGCCGTCTGGTGTCGCGCCTGACGGGCATGCTGGTCCAGCCCAACAAGGCGATCGTCGGCAAGAACGCGTTCGCGCACGAGTCGGGCATCCACCAGCACGGCATGATCGCCAAGCGTTCGACCTACGAAATCATGGACCCCGCGTCCGTCGGCTTCGGGGAGTCGAATCTCGTTCTCGGCAAGCATTCCGGCACGCACGCTTTCGCGCTGCAGCTCAAGAAGCTCGGCTACCAGCTGACCGACGCCGAGATCGCCGTCGCCTTCGTCAAGTTCAAGGAATTGTCCGACCGCAAGAAGCACCTTTACGAAGAGGACCTGCGTTCGATCGTCGACGTGGTCGAGACGGACGCCGTTCAGACCATCCGCCTGGAGAGTCTGAAGATCCGCACTGAGACGGGCAAGGCTCCTCAGGCCGAAGTCCGGATCACGCGCGACGGCAAGGCGCTCTCGGCGACCGGCACGGGCGACGGTCCGGTCGACGCCGCGGTCCGCACGCTGAACCAGCTGCTCAAGATGGAATTGAAGCTGCTGGATTACTCGATCCGTTCCGCGACGTCGGGCCAGGACGCCCAGGGCCAGGTGTCGGTGCTGGTCGCCGACAAAGCCGGCCGTGAGGCCCGCGGCCGCAGCTCGACCACGGACGTGATCGAAGCGAGCGTGCGCGCCTACATCGACGCGGTGAACCAGCTCATCCGTCCCGCGCGTCCCAAGAAGCAGATGGAGCCGCTCTAAGCGATGGCGACCGAACCGGCTCAGGCAGCCATCGACGGCAAGACCGCGATTTATGGCGTGATCGGCGACCCGATCAAGCACACGCTGTCGCCGGCGCTTCACAACGCGGTGTTTGCTCACCGCGGCGTGAACGCCGTGTACGTGCCGTTCCACGTCTCGCCGGACAACCTGTTCGGGGCCATCGACGGTTTTCGTTCGCTCGGGATCAAGGGCCTGAACGTCACGCTGCCGCATAAAGAGCAGGTGATGCATTACATCGATTCGACGCCGAACCTCGTCGACCGCGCGATCGGGGCAGTGAACACGCTGGTGCTCGCCGAAGGGCGCACGCTGGGATTCAACACCGACGGTGTGGGATTTTTGAGCGACATCAAGGACCAGTTCGGGCTTGAGCTCGAGGGGCGTTCGGCGCTCGTGATCGGGGCGGGCGGGTCGGCCCGGGCAGTGGTTTTTTCGCTGCTCGAAGCAGGAGTGCAGCCGCTTTACATCTTCAACCGGACGCCGGACCGCGCGCGGGGCTTGAGGGAATACGCTTTTCAATATTTTCCGGACCGCGACATCGAAGCCGTGGACGCCATCGACGACCTGCCGTCCAAGCTCGACCTCGCCGTCAACTGCACGTCGTGCGGCATGGGGGAGCAGGACCCGTTCCCGATCGATCCGGACGTGCTGGCGAAGACCGAGCGGGTTTATGATCTGATCTACGCGCCGGAAGAGACCAAGCTCCTCCAGGAAGCGCGCCGCCGCAAGATCCCGTGTTCGAACGGCATCGGCATGCTCATCCACCAGGCCTGCGTCGCGCACCGCCTGTGGTTCCCGGAAGCCGACCGCAAAGAACTTTATACCGTCATGCGGCAGGCCTACGAAGTATGGCGCCGGCGCTAGCGCTGCTGTTCGGGCTGCTCGTCGGGAGTTTTTTAAACGTCTGCATCTGGCGCATGCCGCGCTCGCAATCGATCGCCTGGCCCGGTTCCCACTGTCCTTCCTGTTCCAAACCCATCCGCTGGCACGACAACATTCCCGTCCTCGCCTGGTGCTGGCTGCGCGGCAAATGCCGGTTTTGCCCCTCCCGGATTCCCGTCCGTTATCCGATCGTGGAGCTCCTCGGCGGCCTGGCCGGGTTCGCGGCGTTCTCGCACTGGTCCGGGGCGTACGCGGTTGCCGCGGCCGTGATCTTCTGGGCGCTTATCGTCGTCATCTGGATCGACTGGGAGCATCAGATCATCCCGGACGAGATCAGTGTGGGCGGCATCGTGCTGGGACTCGCTTTTTCGTTCTTTTTTCCGGTGTGGGTGTCCGGTTCCGAGGGGGTCGCCGGCTGGCGGTCGCTCCTGTGGTCCGCGGCCGGCCTTTTGACGGGCGGGGGCATTCTGTACCTCATGGCGGTGGTCGGCGAAAAAGTATTCAAAAAAGAAGCGATGGGCGGGGGAGACGTCAAACTCCTCGCGGCGATCGGAGCCTTCTTCGGATGGAAGGGCGCCCTGTTTGCCCTCTTCGCCGGTTCCGTCGCCGGCTCATTTGCCGGCCTGGCCGTCAAATACACGCTCAAAAAAGAAGCCATTCCGTTCGGTCCGTATCTGGCGCTCGGCACCGTGCTCCATATGTTCTGGGGCGAGGCCATTCTGTCCTGGTACGTGACCCGCATGCTACAATACTAGGCGAATTTTGAAAAAATCTCCGCTTTGCCTGTAGGAGCCCCTATGCTGCGTTATTCCACGTCCGGTGAATCTCACGGAATCTGCCTCATCGCCGTCCTCGAAGGAATGGTTGCCGGTCTCAAGCTGGACCCGGCCGCGATCGATCACGAGCTGTGGCGCCGCCAGCAGGGCTACGGCCGCGGCGGACGAATGCTCATCGAGACCGACCGCGCCGAGCTCCTGACCGGCATCCGCCAAAACGAGACCATCGGCGGCCCCATCGCGATGCGGATGGAGAACAAGGACTTCAAGATCAATGTCCTGCCCGCCGTCCAGCGTCCGCGGCCGGGCCATGCCGACCTCATCGGCGCCATGAAGTACAACCGCCGCGACGTGCGCGACATCCTCGAGCGCGCCAGCGCCCGCGAAACGACCGCCCGCGTCGCCGTCGGCGCCGTGTGCCGCCAATTCCTCGCCCAGTTCGGCGTCAAGATCACCAGCCACGTCACCGACATCGGCAGCGTCAAAGTCGAGAACCCTTCTTCTTATTCGTTCGACCAGATCGCCGACATCGCCGAAAAAAGCCCCGTCCGCTGCGTCGAGCCCCAGACGGGCGAGCGCATGATGCGCAAGATCGACGAGATCAAGGCCGCCAAGGACACCGTCGGCGGCGTCTTCGAGATCCGCGTGAAGGGCGTTCCGCCCGGCCTCGGCTCGTTCACGACGTCCCCGGACCGCCTCGACGCGCGTCTGGCGTTCGCGATGATGTCGATCCAGGCGGTGAAGGGCGTGGAGTTCGGCCTCGGGTTCGGCGTGGCGCATACGCCCGGCTCCTCGGCGCACGACGAGATTTTTTACGACGCGAAGACCAAGAAGTTCTTCCGCAAGACCAACCGCGCCGGCGGACTCGAAGGCAGCATGTCGACGGGCGAGGAGCTGGTGATCCGCGCGGCGGCCAAGCCGTACGCGACGTTGATGAAGCCGCTCGCGTCGACCAACATCGCGACCAAGGCCGCCGAAGTGGGGACGATCGAGCGGTCGGACGTGACGGCTGTTCCGGCCTGCGGCGTCGTCGGCGAGTCGATGGCGGCGTTTGAGCTCGCCAAGGTATTTTTGGAAAAGTTCGGCGGCGACAGTCTCTCGGAGACCCGGCGGAATTATGATGGGTATCTGAAACAAGTGGAGGATTTTTAATGCCACGTGCAGCCAAGTCGATCGACAAAATCGCTTTTATCGGGATGATGGGCGCCGGCAAGACCTTTTGCGCCAAGACACTGGCCAAGAAGCTGCACTGGCGCGATCTGGACTCCGACGTCATCATCGAACGCCGGGAAAAGATGTCCATTCCGCAGATCTTCCGCAACAAGGGCGAGAGCTATTTCCGCACGGTCGAGTCCCGCGTCATCAAGGACCTGCTGGTCAAGCCCCAGACGGTCTTGTCGCTCGGCGGCGGCGTCGTCTGCCGCAAAGTGAACCGTTCGCTCCTGAAGAAGAAGAGCTTCGTGATCTGGCTCAAGGCCAAGCCCGAAGTCATTCAGAAACGCACCTCCAAAACCGCGAACCGTCCGCTGCTCAACGTGGACGATCCCAAGCGCAAAATCAACGATCTGATCCGGGAGCGCGACAATTACTACCGCCAGTGCGCGCACGTGGTCGTGGTCAACAACGGCGGCAACATCCTCTCCAAACTCGCGCGCATCCCTCAGATCCGCAGCATGATGCGCGCCAACATCCAGAACTGACCCTCCGGACGCATGACGCGCGACGCGGAACGGAACGAAACGCTCGCCGCCCTGACGATCCGGTCCGCGGCCGGCGTCGGATCCATTCTCGGCAACCGTCTCGTCCGCGCCTTCGGCTCCGCTTCCGATGCCTTGGCCGCCTCGTGGAAGGATCTTGCCGCGGTTGAAGGCATGCGGGCCGATACCGTGCGCGCGCTTCAGGAGGCCTCCACCCGTTCCGCCGACGAAGCCGTGCTCGGCCTTTGCGAAGCGCGCGGCATCCGCGTCCTCACCCCTCAATCCGAGGGATATCCTCCGCACCTTTTGAATTTGGAAGACCGTCCGCTCGTCCTTTTTGCTCGCGGGGCCTGCATGTGGCCCGAACGTGCGGTCGCGCTGGTCGGCACGCGCCTCCCGAGTCCCGCAGGTCTCAAGGCCGCGCGCGACTTCGCCCGTTTTTTTGCCGCACGCGGGATTGCCGTGGTGAGCGGTCTGGCCCGCGGAATCGACACCGCGGCGCATGAGGCGGCTCTCGAGGCCGGCGGCGTGACGCTGGCCGTTGTCGGCTCGGGTCTGGACGCGCTGTACCCTCCCGAGAATCAGGGATTGGCTCAAACGATCGAGGCGCAGGGGACCGTGTTGTCCGAATACGCGCCGGACGAGCAGGCCGAATCGTTTCATTTTCCGGTCCGCAACCGCATCATCAGCGGCCTGTCGCACGCGGTGGTCGTGGTCGAGGCGCCTCGCAAGAGCGGGGCGCTCGGCACCGCGGATTGGGCGCTCGATCAGGGGCGGGAAGTGATGGCGGTTCCGGCCGGTCCCTACACCCGTTCGGCTCAAGGATCGGTGGATCTCATCAAAAAAGGCGCCGCTTGCGTCACCGCGCCCGAAGAAGTGCTCCAGGCCCTCGGCTGGGACCTTGATCCTGCGCCGCGTACGCTGCGGATCGCCGCGCCGGCCTTCGGCATCGAACTTCAAAGCGTGCTGGGCGTTTTTCGATCCGGCGAGCCCATGACGGCGGATCAGCTGGCGGACAAGACCGGCTTCGACGCCCCGCTTCTGCTCCGGACGCTGGCCGAGCTCGAAGTTCGCGGCGCCGTCGCCTGTCTTCCCGGCCAACGCTGGTGCCTGCGGTGAGCGGCGTGTCGATGCAGCTGAAGATCAACGGCAAGACCGAGACATTTGATCAGGAGACGCTCCGGCTCACGGATTATCTGTCCTCAAAAGGCGTGCGGCCCGAAACGGTCGCCGTGGAGATCAATTTGAACATCATCGAAAAATCCCGGTACGCCGAGACTTTTTTGAAGGCCGGCGACGAGGTCGAAATCGTCCGGTTCGTCGGAGGCGGCGCTTAACCGTGGCCGCCAAAAAACCCCGGGCCGCCAAAAAGCCCGCCGCGTCCGGCCCTTCGGCGGCACCCCAGCCGGGCAACGGCAAGGCGCTGGTGATCGTGGAATCTCCGGCCAAGTGCCGCACCATCGAAAAAATTCTCGGCAAGTCCTATCAGGTGCAGGCGTCCATGGGCCACGTCGTCGACCTGCCCAAGAGCAAAATGGGCGTCGACATCGAGCATGACTTCGACCCCCAGTACATCGTGATGGCCGCCAAGAAAAAAGTGCTCACGCAGCTCAAAAAGCTCGTGAAGGAAAAGGAATTCCTCTACCTGGCGTGCGACCCGGACCGCGAGGGGGAGGCGATCAGCTGGCACTTGGGCAACCAGCTCGGCGCCGGCAAGCGCGTCATGCGCGTCCAGTTCCAGGAAATCACGCCCGCCGCGATCAAAGCCGCATTTTTGAACCCGCGCGAAATCGACATGAACCGCGTCGGCGCCCAGCAGGCGCGCCGCATCCTCGACCGTATCGTCGGTTATTCGCTGTCGCCGATCCTGTGGAAGTCCGTCGCCAAGGGATTGTCCGCCGGCCGCGTCCAATCCGTGGCGCTCCGTCTCATCGTCGACCAGGAGCGCAAGATCAAGGCCTTCGTTCCCCTGGAATACTGGACGATCGACGCGTCCTTCGCCAAGAAGGGTTCCCCGGACGTTTTTGCCGCCCAGCTCAACGAAGTCGGCGGCGTCAAGGTCGAGAATCTGCAGGCCGCGGACGCTCAGGGGATGGCCGCGGAGCTTCAGAAAGGCGTCTTTACCGTAGCGGCGGTGCGCGCGACCGAAAAACGCCGGATGCCCCAGCCGCCGTTCACGACTTCCAAGCTCCAGCAGGAGGCCTACAACCGGCTCAAGATGCGCCCGACCCGGACCATGGCCGTTGCGCAGGGGTTGTACGAAGGCGTCGACCTCGGCGACGGCGAGACCGTCGGTCTCATCACCTACATGCGCACGGACTCCGTCAACATTTCGGACGATGCGATGGCGGATGTCCGGTCGTATATCCCGAAGCGTTTCGGCGCCGAGTATCTGCCCGAGGCCCCCAACCGGTACAAGTCCAAGGCCGCCGCCCAGCAGGCGCACGAAGCGATCCGTCCGACCTCGGTCCAGCGCACTCCGGAATCCCTGGCGTCCATCCTTTCCGAAGAACAGCTCCGGCTGTACACCATCATCTGGTCCAAATTCGTCGCCAGCCAGATGAAGCCGGCCGTGTACGAGCAGACGTCGGTCGACATCGCGTCCGGCAAATACCTGTTTCGCGCGTCCGGAACGCGCCAGCTCTTTGCCGGATTCACCGCCGCCTGGGACGACCGCGAGGAAGACAACCGGCTGCCGGTGCTGGCCCAGGGCGACGTCCTCGATTTGAAAAAGCTCGAACCGCTCCAGCATTTCACCAAGCCCCCGGCGCGCTACACCGACGCGTCGCTCATCAAAACGCTCGAAGAGCTGGGCATCGGCCGCCCCTCGACTTACGCACCGACCATCGGCACCATCGTCGACCGCAATTATGTCGAACGGCAGGGCGGCGCGCTGGTTCCGACCGAGCTGGGCTTCCTGGTCGTCGATCTTCTCGTGAAGCATTTTCCGACGCTGATGGACCTCGAGTTCACGGCGCGCATGGAAGAAAACCTGGATAAGATCGAGGAAGGGGAGATGGCCTGGACCAAGGTCCTCAAAGAATTCTACGTCCCCTTCAAAGAGAGTCTCGACCGCGCCGGAGCCGAAATCCAGCCGGTCCGCCGCGTCGAGGAAAAGACCGACGAAGTCTGCGAAAAATGCGGCAAGCCCATGGTGATCAAGTGGGGCCGCCGCGGCAAATTCCTGAGCTGTTCGGCGTTTCCGGAATGCCGGAACGCGAAGTCCATCTCGACCGGCGTCCCGTGTCCCACCTGCGCCAAGGGGAGTCTCGTCGCCCGCCGTTCGCGCGGGGGCAAGGGCCGGCCCTTCTACGGCTGCTCGCGCTACCCCGAATGCACGCATATTTCCAACAAGCTGCCGGGCGCGGCCCCGGACGCCGGCGCCGCCGAGACGCCCGCCGCGCCGTGAAGCTGCCGCAGCCCGCGGAAGCTTTTTTGACGCATCTGGACCGCGACAAAAACTACTCCGCCCACACCCGTTTGAATTACCGCATCGACCTGCGAGATTTTTTCGCTTTTCTCGGCGACGCGCCGCCGGAGAGCGCGGACCGGCTCCGGATGCGGTCGTATCTGGCGCACGCCGCCGGAAAGGGGTATGCCAAGCGGACGCTCGCGCGCAAGCTGGCGACGCTCCGGTCCTTCTACCGTTATTTTGTCCGTGAGGGCCGGATGGCCAAGAACCCCATGTCCGCGATCCGCAGTCCCAAGCTCGAAAAAAAGCTCCCGTCCTTTCTGAGCGAAAAAGAAATCGACCGCCTGCTCTCCTTCGAAACGAAGGACTTGTCGGGACATCGCGACCGGGCGCTTCTCGAGACGCTGTATTCGACCGGGTGCCGCGTGTCGGAGCTCGTCGCTCTGGACGAGCGCGACGTGGACACGATCGGCGCGATGATCCGGGTGCTGGGCAAGGGCCGCAAGGAACGCCTGTGTCCGATGGGCAGCCGCGCGCTCTCGGCGGTCCGCGAATATCTGGAGGCGCGTTCCCGTGACCCGCGTCTGGCCGGCCGCCGCGGCCCGCTTTTTCTCAACCATTCGCCGCACGCGCGCGGTTCGCGCCTCACGGCCCGTTCGGTCCGCCGCATCCTGACGCAACGCGTCGAGGAAATGAGCGTCCGCGCCAGGATCTCGCCGCACGCGCTGCGGCACTCGTTCGCGACCCACCTTCTGAACCGCGGCGCCGACCTGCGCTCGGTGCAGGAGTTGCTCGGCCATTCGAGCATCTCGACGACGGCGATTTACACGCACGTCAGCTCCGAGCGCCTCAAGCAGGTTTACGAAAAGGCTCATCCCCGCGCATGACCTTCCTCTACAACGTCCTGCTGTTCCTGTACGGATTGGCGGTGCTGCCCGTGTTGGCTGCGAAGGGCAAGCTGCGCGACGGGTTCCGCGAGCGCCGGGGACATCTCTCCAAAGAAAATGCCGCGCGCCTCGAAGGCAGGCGGACGGTCTGGGTTCATGCGGTGAGCGTGGGCGAAGCCCGGCTTGCCATCCAATGGATCGAGCGCCTCAGGCGGAAGGAACCCTCGGTCGTCGCGGTGCTGACGACGACGACGGCGTCCGCCCAGAAGATCGCGCGGGAAGCGGCCTGCAGCGACGTTGTGGTGACCTATTGCCCCTTCGACTTCAGCTGGATGATGGGACGTTTGATCGACGCCGTTCACCCGTCGGCGATCGTGATCCTGGAGACCGAAGTCTGGCCCAACCTTCTGCGCCAGGCGGAGCGGCGGGGGATTCCCGTAATCCTGATCAATGCGCGGCTTTCCGATAAGGCCTATCCCGTTTACCTGCGCTGGAAATTTTTCGTGCGGCCGGCTTTTGAGCGGATCACGCTCTGCCTCACTCAAAACGCCGAGCACGCCCGCCGATTCTGCGAAATCGGCGTTCCGCCTGACCGGGTGCGGGTCACCGGTAACATGAAATTCGATCTCGAGGCGCCTAAAGTCACCGAAACCGTGCGGCTGGCCATGACAGTGTTCCGCGCCGATTCCAAGTCGCTGCTTTTGGCCGCGTCGACACATCCCGGGGAAGAGGAACAGCTCGTCAGTGTGTTCGAGGCCGCGCGGGTGCATATTCCGGGGCTCAAGCTCGCGCTGGCGCCGCGCCATCTGGAGCGTCTCGCTGAAGTCGAAGAAATCATCCGCCGAAGAGGCCTCAAGTGCGCTAAAATATCGGACTTGGAGCGGCATTATGCGTCGAATGTGGACGTGCTCCTAGTGGACGCTTGGGGTATTCTGAACCAGCTCTACGCGCTCTCGGACCTTGTGTTCGTGGGCGGAAGTCTCGTGCCGGTCGGCGGTCACAACCTGGCCGAACCGGCCGTCGCCGGTTGTCCGGTGCTGTACGGACCCTGGATGCAGAACTTCAAGGACATGGACGAGGAGTTCCGGGCGGCCCGCGCGGGCGTCCGGGTCGCAGACGCGCGGGAGCTCGAAGCCCGCGTGATCGAACTTTTTCAGGATCCCGGAGCGCGCCGGCAGCTGGCCGAACGTTCCCGGGCGGTCGTCGCCGCGAACGCCGGAGCGACCGATCTTAACCTAAAGGAAATTTTGACATGCTCATCAAAACGCTGATGCGCCCCTTGCTCGGCTTCGGAGAAAAGCTCTACCGTCAGGGTCTTGAGCGCGACAAGAAGCGCGCCGGCGCCGCCAAGCGCCTCGACGCGCGCGTGATCTCGGTCGGTAATCTGACTTGGGGCGGAACCGGCAAAACGCCGCTGGTGATGTTCCTGGCCCGGAGCTTGGCGGAGGCGGGGCAAAAAGTCGCCGTCCTGACCCGCGGATACGGCAACGACGAATGCAAGGAACTTAAAGACCGTCTTCCGGGAATCCCGGTTCTCGTGGGCAAGGACCGGTACGCCACCGGACAGGAAGCCATTCAGAAGCACGGTGCCAAATGGATTCTGCTCGACGACGGGTTCCAGGTCTGGGATCTGCAGCGCGACCACGACATCGTGACCGTCAACGCCACCCAGCCCTTCGGCAACGGCCGGCTCATCCCGGCCGGCAATCTGCGCGAGCCCGTGGAAGCCCTTGCGCGCGCATCCACATTCGTGCTCACACAGTCCTTCCTGGGCCGCCACAACACCGCGCTCATCCGTCAGAAGCTCCGCGAGGTGAATCCCAAGGCGCCGGTGTTCGAGGCGGACCATCACCCGATCGCGTTTCTGGATTTCCGCAACAACCGTCCGTTGCCGCTCGACATGGTGCGCGACCAGCGGGTCGCGATCCTTTCCGGTATCGAGGACCCGATGTCGTTCGAGAACACGCTCTCGCGCCTCGGCGCCAAGATCGTGTACGCCGCCCGCTACCGGGACCACCACGCGTTCACGCCGGGCGACCTGAAGCAGGTCTTTGACGCCTGCAACGAGTGCAAGGTCCGGTACCTCGTGACCACCGAAAAAGATTCCTACCGCCTCGCGAACCTCATCACCGACGACCGGCAGCCGACCCGGGTGCTGATGCTCCGGATCGAGATCCGCATGGACGACGAGGACGCCTTTCTCGAGCGATGCCTCTCAGCCGCCGCCAACCGCTAGGCCGGCATTTCGCCGACACCGTACTGCTGGCCGCGCTCCGTTTTCTGCGGCTTCTGCTGCTGCCCTGGCCGATGAGCGTCCGGATCCGCTTCGGCGGATGGGCCGGATGGGCGGCCGGCCGCGTTTCCAAGCGCCGCCGTCTGGCGCTCAATAACCTCAAGCGCGCCTTCGCCGGCTCCGGCCGCACCCGCCGCGATCTCGAGCGAATCCTGGACGATTCCCACCGCGACCTCGGCCGCTCCCTGGTCGAATTCCTGATGAGCCCGTCGATCGATGCAAAGTATTTTGAAACCCATGTGGAAGTGGAGGGTTCGGAACGTTTGGATGCGCTCACAGCGTCTGGTAAAGGCGCCGTGCTGCTCACGGGCCATATCGGCAACTGGGAATTTTTGAACCTGATGGCCGGCGTCCGAGGATATCCGCTGGCCGTTTTGGCCAAGGTTCAGAAGCTCGCGAAGACCGACGCCTGGCTGAACCGCCTGCGCACCCAGCGCGGAGCAAAAGTCGTGCTGCGCGGCATGGACGTGCGTCAGGTGTATCGGACGCTGGAAGGCGGCGGCCTGGCCGGCATTTTGGCCGATCAAGACGGCGGAAGCGGCGGCATTTACGCCCCGCTCTTCGGCCGGCAGTCATCCTACCCGCGCGGCGTCGCGCGTTTTTCTTACAAGACGGGCGCTCCGGCGCTTCCTGTGTTTGCCGTGCGGACGTCGCTGGACCGCCATCGGATCCGCATCGGTGATCCTGTCCGTCCGGCCGCAGGTGAGGCGGAGGACGCATATGAGCAGCGGGTCGTCGCGGAGTTTTCTTCTCAGCTGGAAGCCATGGTGCGTCAGTATCCGTCTCAGTGGATTTGGGCGCATCGGCGGTGGAAGTCGAGCCCGGACCGGGATATCGCGGTCCTGGACGACGGACGCAAGGGGCACACGCATCAAGCGCTCGCCGTCGCGGCGCAGGTGGCCGATCGCCGCGCCGGGCATCCTGGATGCAGAGAGACGAGGACGGTGCCCGTCGCGTACCGATCATCCTTTGCACGAGCCGTTTTGACCATCTTCGGCATTCTGACCCGCGGACGCCTTTGGGGAGGCATGCGCTGGCTTCGCTGGGCGCTCACCGACGCGAGTTACGGAGCCCTGTCGGCGGTGCCCGCCGACGTCGTGATATCCTGCGGCAGCTCGACCGAAGCGGTGAACCTGATTCTTTCGCGGGATTGCGGAGCGCGGTCCTGCTACATCCACAAGCCGCAATTCGGCCGGCGCTTTTTTTCGGCCGTCCTCGTTCCGGGGCATGACCGCGCGGCCGGATCCAATGTCCTCCAGACGCGGGGGGCGTTGAGTTTTGTGAATCCTGGACGGATGGGGGAGTTGCGCGAACGCGCGCGCGCGGAAGCGCGGATCCCGGCAGGCGTACGGGCGGCGGCGCTTCTGGTCGGCGGCCCGTCGAAGCATGCCCCCTGGGATCCGGACGCGCTCGAAAAGATATTTTTTGCCTTGCGGGAATTCAGCCGGGAGCATAAGCTTTATTTGCTTGTTACGACCTCGCGGCGCACGGATCCGGCCGTCGAATCGGCCGTCGAACGGCTTTTCGTCGGTGAAGCCCTGTGTCCGGTGCTGGTGATGCCGAACCGCTCCAACCCCAGGCTCGCGTACGAGGGGATTCTGGCCGCCGCGGACCTGATCCTGGTGACGGCCGACTCTGTTTCGATGGTGTCGGAGGCGGTTTCGACCGGCAAGCCGGTCGGGTTGGTCGTCCCGGGTCGTACCTCCGCGGATGGGGCCGGAAAGTTTTTTCGTTTCATGTCAGATCTTGAGCGCGAAGGCTCAGTGACGCCGGTCAGCCTCGAGAATTTAAACGCGTTTTTGACCCGCGGATCCGTTGATCCGCACACCCGCCAGGCCGGCGATGCGATCGCTTTGGCCGCGGACCTGCTCGCAAGATAAAGGATGACTGTCCCAGCATGAACATTCTTCAGATCGTGCCGGAGCTGCGCTCCGGCGGCGTCGAACGCGGAACCGTGGACTTCGCCAAATACCTGCTCAAGCAGGGCCACGGCTCTCTGGTGGTTTCCGCCGGCGGCGCGCTGGTCGCGGATCTCGAGGCGGCCGGCGTCCGCCACGTCACGCTGCCGGTTCATAAAAAATCGCTGTTCAGTATCTGGCGCCAGGTCGGCGTCCTGGCGGAGCTTCTGAAAAAGGAAAATATCGACCTCGTCCACGCGCGCAGCCGCGTGCCGGCGTGGATCGCTTTTTTTGCGTGCCGCAAAGCCGGCATCCCGATGGTCACCACCTGTCACGGCGTGTACAGCACGCATGGATTCAGCCGCATCATGGGTTGGGGGAAGTATGTGATCGTCATCAGCCACGCCGTCAGCCGGCACATGAAAGAAAACTTCAACGTTCCGCATCACCGCATCCGCCTCATCCACCGCGGCGTCAATTTGTCCGAGTTCGGTCTGGAAGCGTCCGGCCCCGCGGCTCCCGCGGCTCCGGCCCCTTCCGAAAAAATCATCGGCATCGTCGGCCGCGTCACCCCGATCAAGGGCCACCGCGTGATGCTCAAGGCGATGGCGCGCGTCGCGCGCGTGTATCCGGACGCCAAGCTCTGGGTGGTGGGTGATTCACCCCGTCCGCGCTACATGGACGAACTCAAGCTCATGGTGCGCAAGCTCGAGCTTCAGAAGAACGTGGAATTTCTGGGCACGCGCCAGGATATTCCGGAACTGATGCGCCGGATGAGTCTCCTGGCCGCCCCGGCTGTGGGGGAAGAGGCCTTCGGCCGCGTCCTGATCGAAGCGGGCGCCTGCGGCGTGCCGGTCATCGCCAGCCGCATTGGCGGCATCGTCGACGTGGTGCGCTCCGGCACGGATGGCATCCTGGTCCCGGCGGGCGACGCGTCCGCGCTGGCCGAGAACATCATCAGCGTGCTCAAGGAGCCGGAGTACGGCCGCCGTCTAGCGGAGAGCCTGCGCCGCCGCGTCCGTGATGAGTTCAGCGACAAGACGATGTTCGAAAAAACCATCGGCGTGTACCGCGAGACGCTTGAACGCAAAAAAATTCTGGTGATCAAGCTCAGCGCGCTCGGCGACGTCATTCTGAGCACGCCGTCGTTCCGGGCGATCCGCAAGCGTTATCCCCAGGCCCGGATTGTCGCGCTGGTCGAGCGCGCGGCGTATCCGGCCCTCAAGGCCTGCGCGTACGTCGACGATGTCCTGTCGTTCGAAAAATTCGACAAAAAGGACGTCGCGTCCATCGTCCGGCTGGGGCGGCTTCTGTCCCGGGAGCAGTTCGACGTGTGTGTCGACCTCCAGAACAACCGGCTCTCGCATCTTCTGTCCTATCTTTCGGGCGCTCACACGCGGGTGGGGTACGCCAACCGCCGGCTCGACCTTTTTCTCAACCGCCCGGTCAAGGATCTGCGGCCGGTGGTCGGCCCGGTCGAGCACCAGTTCCAGCTGCTCGAAAACCTGGGGATCGAACATCCGGACACGCGGCCCGAACTTTCGGCCGACCCGGTCGACGAGGACGCGGTGGGCAAATTCCTGCGCGAAAACTGGTTGGGGGAAAATCAGACCCTGGTCGGCATCAACCCCGGATCCAGCCCGCTGTGGAAAACCAAACAGTGGCCCCAGGAGTACTTCGTCGAGCTTTGTGACGCGCTCTCGCGCGAAAACGTCCGCGTCGTGATCACCGGAACGAAGGATGATTTGCCGGCGGCCGAGGCGATCGCGCGCCAGACGCGCACCCGCCCCATCGTCGCGGCCGGCCGCACCACCATCGGCGAGCTCATCGCGCTGGTCCGTCGGTGTCGTGTGTTTGTCACGTCCGACTCGGCGCCGATGCACATCGCCACCGCCGTCGGCACGCCCGTGGTCGCGCTCTTTGGTCCCACTGATCCGCGCCGCCACGTCGCTCCCGGCCGCGCTCCGATTTCGGTCCTCAACAAGGAAGTGAAGTGCAGCCCATGTTATCTTAAAAAGTGCCCGATCGGCCTCATCTGCATGAAGCAGATCCTGCCGACCGAGGTCTTTGACCGCGTTCTGGCCTTCCTGCGCCCGGAAGAGGGGAACGCCCGCGCCGTCGAAGAGACGCCGGTCACCGCCGGCTTTTGATCCGCATTCTCCTGTATTCCGCATGAAAATCCTGATCCTCGCCAATCACGCCCGACGCGGCGGGATCACGTCGTACGTTTCTGTTTTGGCCCGTGAACTCGTGCGGCGCGGCCACCGGGTCCTGGTCGTGACCGGCGGCGGCGAAACGGCGCCGCAGTTCGAGGCGGTCGGCGCCGAGCACCGCACCCTTTTTCTTGATACGAGCTCCGAGCTCAATCCGCGCTTGTGGGGATCCGCTGCCGCTTTGCGCGGGTGGATCGACCGGGAGGGGTGGCAGATCGTTCACGCGCAAACCCGGGTCGCCCAGACGGTCGCGGCGATCGCGCTGCGCGGACGGGACGTTCCGCGCGTCACGACCTGTCACGGATTTTTTAAAACCCGCTTTTTCAGAAAACTGCTGCCGCTTTGGGGGGATCGTGTGATCGCGATCAGCCGGGCGGTCGAAAAGCACCTGCTGCGCGATTGGGCGCTGGCCCCGAAGCGTACGGCGTATGTTCCGCACGGTGTCGAACGGTTGTATGCCGACGAGGAGCTTTTGCGGCTGCGGGAGGAAGCCCGCCGCGAACTCAATATTTTTTCCGGTTCCGTCCTCGCCGGGGCGCTGGGCCGCCTTTCGCCGGTCAAGGGGTATCACGTACTGATTGAAGCGATGGCGCTTTTGAAGGACGTGCCGGTGGAACTGGTGCTGGTCGGCGACGGACCTGAAGCCCCGCGGCTCGACGAGTCCATCCGCGCGCTGGGCGTCGCGGCGCGCGTCCGGCGGATTCCGGCGATCGCGAATCACCATGCTATACTGCATGCGTTCGACATTTTCTGCGCTCCGTCGCTCCAGGAAGGTTTGGGATTGGCGGCGATGGATGCCATGGCGCGGGGTACGTGCGTCATCGCTTCGAATGTCGGCGGTTTGCCGGACCTCATCCGCGACGGTGAAACCGGGCGCCTCGTGCCCGCTGGCGACGCGGCGGCGCTGGCCGCGGCGATTCGCGGGCTGGCATCCGACGCTGCCGCGCGGACGCGGCTGGGAAGCGCCGGCCGGCGCTTTGTCGAACGGGAATTCACCCTGAACCGGATGATCGAGGGGACTGAGCGCGTTTACGCGGAGCTGCTGAGCGCCGCCGAAGTCCCCACCTCTCACAAGGATGCGCATGGCGTTTAAATTTTCGTTCAAAAGCTGGATTTCGCGGATCCGGATCAAGCGCTGGATCATCACGATCGTGCTGCTGGTCGCGGCGTATGCCGCGCTCAACCGTGCGTACATGACGCCGATCCTGATGTACCACCACGTCGATGAGCGCTGGCAGGAGTGGAAGCTCAGCGTCTCGCCGCACAGCTTTGCCCGGCAGATGGAATTCCTCAAAGCGCACCGCTACAACGTCCTGTCGCTGGGCGAATACGTCGACCTGCTCAAAAACAAGCAGCCGATCCCCAAAAAAAGCGTCGTCATCACCTTTGACGACGGGTACGACAACAACTTCACCGAAGCCTTCCCGGTCCTCAAGAAAATGGGATTTCCGGCAACCATCTTTATCCAGGTCGACGGCGTGGGCCGCCGCGGGTACATGACCTGGGACGACATTGCGATCTTGATCGAAAACGGGATCGAAATCGGCAGCCACACGGTCCATCACGGGTTTTTGCCCGACCTTTCCGACGACGAAATGCGGAAGGAGATTGTCGAGTCCAAAGCGATCCTCGAGAGCCGTCTCCAGCGGCCCATCACGATGTTCAGCTACCCGGGCGGCGGGTTTAACGCCGCCGCGCGCCAGCACGTGATCGACGCCGGTTATGCAGGCGCGGCCGCCACACATCCCGGCCCCGATTATCCCGACCTGGATCCGTACGCGCTCAAGCGCATCCGCATCAGCCGCACGTCCGACAACCTCTTCGTCTTCTGGCTTCAGCTGAGCGGGTTTTTCACGCATTATGAGGAATTCCGGGATTAGCGCCGCGTCCGCCGGTGAATCGCCCCGGATCTTGGTAGTCGGGGTGGATTGGCTCGGCGACGCCCTGTTCATGACTCCCGTTTTCCGGGCGGTCAAAAAAAAGTGGCCGCAGTCCTTTTTGGCCGTCAGCACCGCTTCCCGCAACCTTGGCGTCCTCTCGCGCTGCCCCGACCTCGACACTGTGATTCCCTACGACGAAGTCCCGTTTTTGCTCGGCCTGCCGGCTCAGCAGCGGCTGGCTTCGCGTTTCCAATCTCTGCGCTTCGGTTCGGCGCTTTTTCTTCACCGCTCCTTCACCCGTGCGCTGGCCGCGGCCCGCGCGGGAATTCCAAAACGCCTCGGATTCCGGAACACCAAACGCGACTGGCTCATGACGGAGCTGATCGATCCGCCCGCTCCGTCGCTGCATCGGATCGACGCGTACCTGTCGGTGCTCGCCCCGCTCGGGATCACCGGAGCCGACCGGACTCCGGCCATCCGGCCGCTGGCCGGCGATCTCCCGGAATGGAATGAAGTCCGTTTGTCCCGGACGCGGTGGGCGGCGGATGACCGGATCCTCGTGCTGCACCCCGGCGGCAACTGGAACCTCAAACGCTGGCCCGTTGAACATTTTGCAGAAACGGCCCGCCGCGCGTCGGCGGCCGGGTGGAAGGTGGCGGTGTGCGGTTCGGCGCATGAGGCGCATCTGGGCCGGACGATCGAAGCGGCTGTGTCGGGCGGTTCGGTTGTTTCATTCTGCGGCGCGACGAGCTTCGGAGCGCTGGTCGGACTTTTGGCGTCCGCCCGTCTTTTGATCTCCAACGATTCCGGTCCGCTGCATCTGGCCGCCGCTCTGGGCACGCCGGTGACCGGGCTGTTCGGTCCCACGCTGGCGCGTCTCACCGGTCCGGTGGCATCCGGCTCGGTCCGGATCGTTCAAAAGGACTTCGGGTGCGAGCTTCCGTGTCTGTTCGCGGATTGCCGGGACCGCGTGTGCCTGGACCGTCTGACGGTGGACGAAGCGCTGGCTGCGGCATCCGCCGCACTCGGGGAGCCGGTGGTCCGATGAGTACGACCGACCGGCGGGTCGTCCGGCAGGCGCTGTTCGTGAGTTTTTCCAATCTCGGAGACGCGATCCTTTCGCTGCCTGCGCTGGACGCGCTGATCAAGCGTTATCCTGAGGCGAGCGTCGACGTGGTGTGCGGCACCGGAGCCGCGTCGGTTTTTCAGGGGGATGCGCGCATCCGCACGGTCTACGTGGACATCAAGCGGCCGCTTGCCCGGCGGCTGGAACTTTTTCGCACAATCCATTCGGTCCGGTACGACTGCGTCGTGGACCTCCGCAATTCGCTCTTCCGGTATTTGGGCAAACGGGGGAGTTCCGGATGGAACGGCGGCTTCGTTCATATGCGGGACCGCCATCTCAACGCCGTCCGCTCGCTGGGCGCCAACGTCGAACCATACCGTTTTACTTCCAACCGGTCGATGGATCCGGGCGCGCTCTCGGGTCGGACCGCGGTGATCGCTCCCGGCTCCAAGTCGACGACCAAAGAATGGATGGCTGACCGGTTCGCACGGCTGGCCGACCGGCTGATCCGCGAGGACGGTTTGGACGTGATCTGGATCGGAGACGAGCGCGAACGGGGGAGGATTGACGAGATCCGCGCCCAGATGACCGAGCCGAGCGCCAATTTTTCCGGGAAGCTGAGCTGGCCTGAAACGTTGGAGCTGATCAGGGGTTGTGCCGTCGTGATCACGAACGATTCCGCACCCCTCCACGCCGCCGACCAGATCGGCAAAAAAACGGTCGCTATTTTCGGGCCCACGGATCCCGCGCGTTACGGTCCTCAGCGCAGTCCGTCCGGGGTCGTCTTTAAAGGAATCGCCTGTTCCCCCTGCGGCGAAGCCCAGTGCCGTTACGGCCACCGGCAATGTCTCACCGACATCACGGTAGAGGACGTGTATCGAACCGCCCGGCAGCTTCTGGAGGACACTCCGGAGCGCGAGAGTCCCAACGTTCTCGTCGTCCGTCTGGACCGTATCGGAGATGTGATGCTGTCGTTTCCGGCGGTCGCGGCCATCCGTCAGAAGTTTCCGAGCGCCCGCATCACCTGGCTCGTCCGTCCGGCCGCGCAGGAATTGGCCGAACGGTGTCCCGATTCCGATGAAGTGCTCGTCTACGATTATTCGCGCTCCGGCCGTCATCGCGGCGCGTTGGGCGCGCTCGCGCTGGTGCGCCAGTTGGCAAGGCGGCGATTCGACATGGCGTTTTTGCTGCATCCTACGCTGAGGACGCATCTGACCGCGGCGTTGTCCGGAATCCCGTACCGCGCGGGGTACGACGTTCGGGGCGGCTGGCTTCTGACACACCGGATCGCCGATCTGCGGCGCGACGGCTACCAGCACGAAAGCCGCTACGCGCAGGACGTCGTCCGCGCGCTCAATGTCCCTCCGACGGACGCCGTTCCCCGGCTGATGCTGTATGCCGAAGACACGATTGCCGCGTCTGCGCTGCTCCGCGCTTCGGGATTGGATCCGGAAAAGCCCTACGCGGTCCTGCATGCGGCCGCTTCCTGCAAATCCAAATGCTGGCCCGCCGATTCTTTCGCAGCGCTCGCCAACCGTTTGCGGTCGGAGCGGGGGCTTCAAATCGTCCTGGCGGGCGACCCCTCGAGCGCGCCGGTCAACGCGGAGCTGGCTGCGCGGATCCCGGGCGCGGCGGATCTCTCGGGCCGGACGCCGCTCATGACGCTGGCGGCGTTGTGCCGCTCGTCGGCCATCGTGGTTTCGAACGATTCCGGCCCCGCTCACGTGGCCGCCGCAGCCGATGCGCGCGTACTCAGCATCTTCGGCCGCAAGGAAAAGGGGTTGTCCGAACGGCGCTGGAGCCCTCTCGGCTCCAAGACGCGCGTCCTGCGCAAGGATGTCGGATGCGTCGTGTGTCTGGCGGACCGTTGCCCGATCGGTTTTGAGTGTCTTCGCGCGCTCGGTGCGGATGAAGTTTTTCAGGCAGCTTCCACTCTGCTTTCCTCAACGTCTCCCGACGCTTCGCCCCTCTCCCGGCAACCCGCTTAAGTCGTCAACTGCGTTGCCAAAACTCTCCGAATCGGCGAGAATAACCCCTTGTTTCGGAACCCCCGGAGGAGCCCCCGCATGCGCCAGTTATTGATTTGGATCCTAGGATCCGTCACCCTGTTCGGTTCCGTTTCCGCTTCGGCGATGGGCCGTTCCGAGGATCCGCGCGACGCCGTCCAGCCCGTCGGCACGGACGCCGATCCGTCGATCCGTCAAAACGACGAGCGCCTGAGGCAGCTTTTGTCACAGCCCGGCGGAGCGGATCCGAAGGCTCCGGAAGACCGGATGCCGCTTCCGGCCGCCGCTGATCCCGCGGACCACCGGTAATCGTTTCGCGCATTCTTCAGAGGAGTTTTATGGACAAGATCCAATCGATGGAATATTCGCGCCTGAAGCAGGTGGTGAATTCGTTCAACCGCGTGCGCGTCCTCGTGATCGGGGATTTGATTCTGGACGAGTTTATCTGGGGCAAGGTGTCCCGCATATCTCCTGAGGCGCCGATCCCGGTTGTTTGGGTGAAGTCCGAAAGTTTTGTCCCCGGCGGTGCATGCAATGTCGCGAACAACCTTCGCTCGCTCGGCGCCAAGGCCGACGTGATCGGCGTGATCGGCACTGAGGGGCGGGGCCGCATGCTCATGGAGCTGCTGCAGCAGAAGGGGATCGGCACGTCCGGCATCCTCAAAGACGCCTCGCGCCCAACAACGCTCAAGACCCGGGTAGTTGCGCATCACCAGCAGGTGGTCCGCATCGACCGGGAGGAAATAACCCCGCTTTCCAAGGATATTCAACGCCGCATCCTCGCGGACGTGCGCAAGCGGCTCAAGCATTTTGACGCCGTGTGCGTCGAAGACTACGGCAAAGGCGTGATCACGCCGGAGCTCGTCCAGGAGATCGTCCGCCTGGCCCGCCGTCAGGGAAAAATCATCACGGTCGATCCCAAGGAGAGCCACCTGTCGTATTACCGCGGCGTCAGCTGCATCACGCCGAACAACCACGAAGCCTCCACGCTCTCCAAAATCGTGATCAAAGACGACGCGTCGCTCAAGCGCGCGGGGCAAAAACTTCTGCGCGTCCTCGCGTGCGAAAACGTGCTCATCACGCTCGGCGAAAACGGGATGTGTCTCTTTCAAAAGGGTCTCAAACCTGTTAAAATTCCGACTTTGGCGCAGGATGTGTTCGACGTTTCGGGCGCGGGCGACACGGTGATCGGAACCTACACCCTGGCGCTCGGATCCAAGGCCGCTCCGATCGAAGCGGCGCATCTGGCCAACTGCGCGGCCGGCATCGTGGTCGGCAAAGTCGGTACCGCGACCGTCACGCAGAGCGAACTTTTGGCCCGTGTCCGTCAACTGTTGTCCGTCACCTCGGAAGCCTAAAAGCACACAACCCACATGCAAACCATCGGCGTCATTCCCGCACGGCTCGGATCCACGCGATTGGCCCGCAAGGTCCTGATGGACCTCGGCGGGAAGCCCGTGATTCAGCACGTGTACGAGCGCACCCGCAAGGCGCGCCTCCTCGATGACGTGATCGTGGCCTGCGACGACGACGAGATCGTATCCGTGGTCCGCGGCTTCGGCGGCAAGGCCGTTCTCACCTCCAAACACCACACGACCGGCACCGACCGCCTCGCCGAAGTCGTCAACGACCTCGACGTGCAGACGATCGTGAACATCCAGGGCGACGAGCCCTTCGTGAATCCGTTGACCATCGACGACCTCGTGGGCCTGATGCAGAAGGAAGCCGGCACGGTGATGGCCACCGTCGTCAAAAAGTCCACGAGCTTCGAGGACTTCAAGAAGCCCGACGTCGTCAAGGCCGTCCTGGACGACGAAGGCCACGTGCTTTATTTTTCTCGGATGCCGATCCCGACTTTTTTGAAGGAAGGGGAATCGTTCTACAAGCACATCGGCCTGTACGCCTTCACCAAGGAATTTTTGTTCACGTTTAAAAAAATGCCCCCCTCCTTCCTGGAGCGGCACGAACGCCTCGAGCAGCTGCGCGCGCTGGAAAACGGCTACCGCATTCGGGCGATCGAAACCAAATTCGAAACCATCGGCATCGACACTCCTGAAGATCTGGAGCGGGCCCGCGCCGTTCTGGCCAGCCAGGAAGCCGCCGGTTAACCGGCCAGACAGGATCCCATGAGTCCAGAAAAATCCACCCCCAAATATTTGTTTGTCACCGGCGGCGTCGTTTCCAGTCTCGGCAAGGGAGTTGCGTCCGCGTCGCTCGGCAAGCTGCTCGAAGCCCGCGGACTCAAGGTGACGATCATCAAGTGCGACCCTTATCTCAACGTCGACCCGGGCACGATGAACCCCTACCAGCACGGAGAAGTCTACGTCACGCAGGACGGAGCGGAAACGGATCTCGACCTCGGACATTACGAGCGTTTCCTGTCCGGGCCGATCACCAGCGCGAACAACATCACGGCCGGCAAGGTGTACCACTCGGTGATTCAGAAAGAGCGCCGCGGCGAATACCTCGGCGCGACCGTTCAGGTCATCCCGCACGTGACCGATGAAATCAAGGGTTTCCTCCGACGCATCGCGGAAACGAACAAGGGGCTCGACGTCGTCATCTGTGAGATCGGCGGAACCGTCGGAGACATCGAATCGCTCCCGTTCCTGGAAGCGATCCGCCAGTTCCGCCAGGAGATCGGCCGCGAAAACGCCATCGACATCCACCTCACGCTGATTCCGTACATCCGCACAGCGGACGAGCTCAAGACCAAGCCCACCCAGCATTCCGTCGGCAAAATGCGCGAGATCGGCATCCAGCCCGACATCCTGCTGTGCCGCACCGAACAACCGTTGCCGCTGGAGCTGCGCAAAAAAATCTCTCTCTTTTGCAACGTGCCGACCGAACAGGTGATCCCGATCCCCGACGTGGACGACATCTACAAGGTTCCTCTGGTGCTCGAGAGCGAGGGGCTGGACCGCATCGTTGCTCGTCTGGTCGGCCTCAAATGTTCCGACGGGGATCTGACCGAATGGAAGACCCGCGTCGTCGCCAAGGTCGAGCGTCCGCTGCACCGCATTCAGATTGCGGTGGTCGGCAAGTACACGGAACTGCAGGACGCTTACAAATCGATTTATGAGGCGCTCAAGCACGGCGGCATCGCCAACGACACGGCCATCGATATCAAGAAGATCGATTCAGGAACGCTGCAGGATTGCAATCCGCATGAGCTGCTTCGCGATATGGACGGCATCCTGATCCCGGGAGGGTTCGGCGACCGCGGTTTGGAGGGCAAGTTCAAAGCCGCGCAATACGCGCGCGAGAACAAGGTCCCTTATTTCGGTATCTGCCTGGGGATGCAGTGCGCGGTGATTGAATTCGCCCGCAATGCCTGCAACATGGCCGGCGCGAATACGGCGGAAACGAATCCCAAGGCTGCGTTTCCGGTCATCCATATGATGGAGGACCAAAAGACGGTGACTGACAAGGGCGGCACGATGCGCCTCGGCTCCTACCCCTGCAAGGTGAAGTCGGGTTCGCTCGCGCACAAGGCGTATCACAAGGACCAGGTTCAGGAGCGTCACCGTCACCGCTACGAATTCAACAACAAGTACAAGGTCAAGATGGAGCAGCAGGGCATGGTCATCAGCGGCGTGAGCCCCAACGGCCGTCTCGTCGAGATTATCGAACTGGAGGCGTCGCTCCACCCCTGGTTTGTCGGTTGCCAGTTCCATCCGGAATTTCAGTCCAAGCCGGACCGGCCGCACCCGCTGTTCCGCGACTTCGTCAAGGCCGCGCTCAAGAAGCGGAGCAAGGTCAAATGACCCGCGCCGCCGCTGCCAAGAAGCCGGCTTCGTCCGCCGGTCCGGCCAAGGCCGAGCCGGTGCGCCTGGGCAAGCTCCGCATCGGTCCCGGCTGCCCGCTCACGATCATCGCCGGCCCCTGTGTGATCGAGTCCGAAGCGTCCGCGCTCCGCCACGCGAAACATCTGAAAAAACTCGCCGACAAGCTGGGCGTCCAATTCGTCTACAAGTCCAGCTATGACAAAGCCAACCGCACGTCCGCTTCCGCCTTTCGCGGATCGGGCATGGAGTCGGGCCTGGAGATCCTGGCCCGCGTGAAGCGCGAACTCGGCGTTCCGGTCACAAGCGATGTTCATTCGCCGCAGGAGGCCGAAGCCGCCGCCGGCGTCGTGGACATCCTGCAGATCCCGGCATTTTTGTGCCGCCAGACGGACCTTCTGATCGCTGCCGGCCGCACCGGCAACGTGGTCAATATCAAAAAGGGGCAGTTCATGGCCCCCGAAGACATGCGTTACGCGGTGGAAAAAGTCCGCTCCACCGGCAACCGCCGTATTTTTCTCACCGAACGGGGGACTTCGTTCGGCTACCGGACGCTCGTGAACGACTTCCGCGCGATCCCGATCATGCGCGACCTCGGCGTGCCCGTCATTTTCGACGCGACCCATTCGGTCCAGCGGCCCGGAGGCCTGGGTCACGCGACCGGGGGAGACCGGCACTTCGCTCCGATGCTGGCATGCGCGGCGACCGTCGCGGGCGCGGACGGAATTTTTATGGAAGTACACGAAGATCCGGACAACGCCCTTTCGGACGGTCCCAATTCGCTGCCGCTCGAGTGGCTGCCGGAACTGTGGAAAAAGCTTCAGATGCTCAGCGGAGTTTCCTGCCGTGTCGATCGCGACCGCGCAAGCCGTTCTTAAGCACGAAGCCGAGTCCATCCTCCGGATGGCCAAACGGCTCGACGCCGGCTTTGACCGTGCGGTCAAGCTGATCTATTCGTCCAAATATCCCGTCATCCTTGTCGGCATGGGCAAGCCCGGCTTCATCGCCGAAAAAATCTCCGCAAGTTTCGCCTCCACCGGCACTCCGTCGTTCACCCTTCATCCGGCCGACGCGCTGCACGGCGATATCGGACGCGTGCCGGCCGGTGCGGTGCTCATCCTGCTGTCGAACAGCGGCGAAACGGAAGAGCTGGTCCGCCTGGTGCCGTTGCTCAAGGCCGTCCACGCCAAGTTGATCGTGATGACCGGCAACCTCAAGTCCTCGATGGCGCGTTCCGCCGACATCCTCCTCGACACGTCGGTCGTTTCGGAGGCGGAGCCGCTCAACCTCGCTCCGACCGCGTCCACGACCTGCATGCTCGCGATGGGCGATGCGCTCGCGATGGCGCTGGTCAAAAAGCGCCGTTTCAAGGAAAAAGACTTTGCGCTGCTGCATCCGGGCGGCATGCTCGGCAAGCGCATGCGGCTGCGCGTCCGCGACGTGATGCGTTCGGGCGAGCGGAACCCCCGGGTGCGGCCCTCCATGGCGATCCGGGACGTGCTGCTCGAGATCACGACGGCCCGCGCCGGCAGCGCCACGATCGTGGATGCCAAGGGCAAATGCCTCGGGATCTTCACCGACGGTGACCTGCGCCGCCACTTCAAGGAATTGACCGCCCATCCGGATTCTCCCGTTTCCAAATACATGACCGCCAACCCCGTCACGATCAAGGAAGACCTGCTCGCGGTCCAGGCGCTCGAGCTCCTTCGCCGCCGCGCGATTGACGAACTGCCGGTTACGGACAAAGCCGGCCGTGTCCGCGGGCTCCTCGACGTGCAAGACCTGCTGGCACAAGGATTCATCACCTCATGACAGACCTTCAGCTGGACGAACGCTTGAAGCGCATCAAGCTCGTCGCTACCGACCTCGACGGCGTGCTCACCAACGGAATCATCTACTACGGCGATCACGGCGACGAGATCAAGGGCTTTCACATCCAGGACGGCCAGGGAATCGTGCTCGCGCAGCGGGCGAAGATCCGCACGGTGATCATCACGGGCCGCAAGAGCAAGGTCAACGAGCGCCGCGCGCGCGACCTTCGGGTCGACCGCCTGATCCAGGACTGCCACGAAAAGGGCCGCGCCTTCGAAAAAGCCGTCGAGAAATACCGTCTCAAGCCGGAAGAAGCGGCCTATATCGGCGATGACCTGCTGGATTTGCCGCCGATGCGCAAGGCGGGATTGGCGGTCGCGGTCCGGAACGCCGTCGCCGAGGTCAAGTCCGCGGCCCATTACGTCACCGAACGTTCCGGCGGAGACGGCGCGGTCCGCGAAGTGATCGACATGATCCTGAAGTCGCAGGGGCTCTGGAGTTCCGTTACGGCCAAGGTCGGATCCTAAGTGAAAAAATTTGTGGTCTGGGCCCTGCTCGCGTCAGCGGCAGCGGGCGTCTGGTGGATGATGAGCGTCCACCGTCCGGCGCGACCGGCTGTTTACGCGGAAGCGGACGGTGATCCCAAAGGCCAGGTGATCGAGCACTTCGAGCTCGAGGGTTTTGATGACGAGGGAAACGCCTCGTGGCGGCTGGTGGGGGATTCGGCGGTGGTGTCCAGCGCCACCGACGTCTTCATTGAGAAGGACGTCGTTTTGACGATGCTCGGCGGCGCGATCATCCGCTCCGACAAGGTGTTCTGGCAGAATTCAAAGACCCGTTTTGTCACGAGCCAGCCGGTCAAGGTGCTGCACCGCAATATCGAGGTCGAGGGCCGCGGCGCGATCGGCAAATTGAACCAGAAGAGCATCCAGATCAATCAGGATATCCGGATGCGGATCGAGCCCGACGGGACGCTCGTGACCTGCCGGGGGCCGATGCGGATTTTACAGGGCGAAAGCCGCGTGACGCTGTATCATGACGTCACGATCCGGGACACCCGCGGGAATCTTGTCGCCGACCGGATGGACGCGTTCTTCGATCCGGATACGAAAAAAATCGTGATGATCACCGCTTCCGGCAATGTCCGGATCACGCGCGGAGAAGACATCAGCGTCGCCGACAAGGCCATCTACGACACGCGCACCGGCTCCATCCGATTGGAAGGCATGCCCGAGATCAGCATCCGCGACACCAACGGCCTGGAACCGGGCAAATTACCGCTGAGGACTTCATGAGCCTGCTGGACGTTCAGTTCGTCAAAAAGAAATACGGGGAGCGCGAAGTCGTCCGCGGCGTCAACATCACCGTGAACCGCGGCGAAATCGTAGGCCTTCTCGGTCCCAACGGCGCCGGCAAAACCACCACGTTCTACATGACCGTCGGCCTTGTCCCGGCCGACTCCGGCCGCATCCTCTTTAACGACCGCGACGTCACCAAGATGCCGATGTACAAACGCGCCCGCTACGGCATGGGCTACCTGTCGCAGGAACCCTCGATTTTCCGCAATCTGACCGTCGCTGAGAACATCCTCGCCATCCTGGAAGCGTTGCGCATCCCGTACCGGGAGCGCAAACGCCGGCTCGAAGAGCTGCTCCATGAGCTGCGCATCGAAAAGCTCCGCAATTCCAAAGCCGTCACCCTTTCGGGCGGGGAGCGCCGGCGCCTGGAAATCACGCGCGCGCTGGTGGCCCATCCGATGTGCATCCTGCTCGACGAGCCGTTTTCGGGGATCGACCCGATCGCCGTATCCGAGTGCCAGGAGCTCATCAAGGACCTGAAGCGTCGGGGGATCGGCATCCTGCTCACCGACCACAATGTCCGCGAAACCCTCTCGATCACCGACCGCGCCTACATCATGGCCGAAGGCCGTATTCTGGTCTCCGGCACCAAGGACCAGCTCCTCTCCTCCGAAGAAGCCCGCAAGCTTTACCTCGGCGAAAAATTCTCCATGTAGTTCCCGGATCGCCGCTATTGATTCCGCGGGCCATTTGTGTGACCATAATGTAAGCGCTTACATCTATAATCCAAAATCGGAGGTGTCATGAATAAAGTAGTCACCGCATTCGCGGCCGCGCTCTTGTCGACGGTCGAACCCGTGATGGCGGCCAGCGCCTCTCAGACAGTGAACATTTCCATGAGCGTGGATCAGGTGCTGGATCTTGGTGTGGCGGTCCACCGTCTGGATTCCAACGGCATTCCGACCGGGGCAAATCTCGGGCCCGTGATGCCGTTCGGCCAGTTGACGCGGGACGTGACATACAAGGTCATGCGCGCTTCCCAGAGTTTTATGGTCTATCTGGACGCCAATTCTTCCGGCAGGCCATATCTGGTTAAGGCGACCATGCCTCCGCTTTCAAACGGAGCGGTGACCTTGCCGCCGGCCATGGTGGCTACCGTAATCGCCGCCAGTTCGGCCGCGGATTACGACATCCCGGGCGATGCCTTTGCCGGAAACGGACAGAATGCGATCATGGACAATCAGACGATTTACACATCCAATGCATCCGGTACTGCGGCCGCCATCCAGGTGGTGTACGGGGTTAGCGGCGGTCAGGCGGTGGGCTCGCCGTTTTCCGGCTGGATGCCGATCCCGGTGTCGCAGGCGTCAGGCAACTACACGTCCAGCGTCACCTATACGATCGCTCTCAGTTGACACCGGGGCAGCGTATAATCAGAGAATGACCGCGCAGCGCAAGCCCACCATATACGACCTGGCTAAGAAGGCCGGTGTTTCCATTGCGACGATTTCGCGCGCGACCAATCCCAGGCTGCGCGGCAAGCTGGCGCCTGCGACCCTGAGCCGGATTGACCGGTTGATCGAACGGCAGGGTTACAGTCCGTCGCTTGCCGCCAGCCGCCTTGCCGGAAAGTCCTTCAGGACCATCGGTTTTTTGCTCCCGCATTTGCAGGGCATCTTTCAGAACGATTACTACAACAATATCCAGGCGGGGATATCGGACCGCGTGTTGCAATCGGATCACCAATTCAAACTGGTGCTCCTGAGGCCCTCACAAAGAAAATTCTGGGACCGCTATGATTTTAAAGCCGCCGAAGACATCGATGCGCTGCTGATCACTCATTGGCCGAATTTTTTCTCGAACAAAAAGGTCCTGGAGCGTTTAGGGCTGCCTTGTGTCGTGGTGAATGACCCTGAAGAGCAGGTCAACGCGGCGTTCGTCACGGGCGACAGCGCGGCCGGCGGGAGACGGGTCGCCGAATACCTGCTCTCGAAGGGGCATCGCAGTTTTTTGCTGATGGAAGGTCCGTCCTGGTCGACTGACAGCCGTGCACGTTTGCAGGGTTTTCAAGCGGCCTGTCTTGCGCACAAGAGCATCCGCATTCAGCGCTTGCGCGGGGACTTTTTGGGCGAAAAAGCCGAACATCTGATGGAGGCCTTCCTGTTGTCCAAAAAAACCTGCGATGCAGTCTTTTGCTTCAATGATCACATGGCCCTCGGCGTCCTGAGGGCCATGAAACGACTCGGCGTCCGCTGCCCCAAGGACATCGCGGTTGCGGGCTATGACGATGACCGGGTGGCGGGAACTTCCGAGGTTCCGCTGACCACGGTGCGGGTGCCGGTCTATCAGATGGTCAAGGATGCCACCTCCCGTCTTATCCGCTGTTTGGACGGCGACCGCAAGGCGCTGGATGAAAAAATCGCTTTTTACCCCGTCGATCTGATCAAAAGAGAATCCGCCTGACCGCATCTCCGATAAGCGGATAACCCGGATTTGGCCGTGTTGGCCGGGTCCGGGAGTTGTGATATCATATGCAGCTCTTGAACGCTCCCAATTGAGACAAGGAGTCCCTATGCAAATCGATATCAGCAGCCGTCATAAATTCAAGGTTACGGACATGCTGCGCGAGTACGTCGAAGAGAAGATGCCCAAGCTTGAGCGCTTTTCCCTCAAAGTCGAGTCGGCCCACGTCGTTTTTGAACAGGAAAAAGTGAACGCGACCTGCGAAATCGTCCTCCTGGGCAAAGGCATGCGCCTGACCGCCTGCGAGACGACGACCGCGATGCAGGCGTCCTTTGACGCCGCGCTGGGCAACCTCATGCACCAGCTTGAGCGTCACCATGACAGAATCAAGAACCACCGCCACGAAAAAATCAGAGTCGAAAGTCGGATTGATGAAGACGAATCTTAAAAAAATCAAAGACTGCCGCCACGAAATTTCGGTCGAGCTCGAGCCCAAAGCGGTCGAGGCGGCTTTCCAGGAAGTGTTCTCGGACATCGCACGCAAGGCCAAGATGCCCGGCTTCCGTCCCGGCAAGGCCCCGGTCGCGATTGTGCAGACCGCCTTTTCCGATACCGCCAAGGAAGAGGTGGCCAAAAAGCTCGTCGCCGAGTCTTACGCCGGCGCGCTCGAAAAACACGAAGTCCGCGCCGTGAGCTACCCGTCGGTCAAGAACCTCGTTCTTGAACGCGGCAAAAAAATGACCTTCACCGCGGAATTCGAATCTGCCCCGGAGGTCAAGCTCCGCAAATACAAGGGGCTCAAGATCACCAAGGTTTCGGACGCGATCGGCGAAGCGGACATCGAAAAGGTCCTGCTTCAGTTCCGCGAAACGCGCGCCGTCGTGAAGCCGCTCGACGCGCCTCGTCCCGCGGCGGTGGGTGACGCGGTGGTCGGCGACGTTGAAGTGCTGGAGGCCGGCAAGTCCGCCCAGAAGAAGGCCAATACGACCCTCGTGATCGCGCCCCGTAAAGAAGGCCAGTTCTCGCTTGAAGCCCTCGCCGGCGCGTCCGCCGGGGAAACCCGCGACATTCCGTTCGAAGGCGACACCGTTTACCGCATCACCGTTCGCGAGGTGAAGGCCCGCGAGCTTCCGGCGGCGGACGACGCGTTCGCGCAGAGCTTCGGCAAAGCCGACCTGAACGAACTCAAGGAAGAGATTCGCCGCGACCTGCAGAGCTACCGGCGCCACGAGGCCCGCGAGAAAATGCAGGAAGAGGCCTATGGCAAGCTCCTGGACGAGAACAAGTTCTCGGTGCCCGAAAGCATGATCGCCCGCCAGGAAGCCAAGATCTGGCAGGATTCCTTTGGCGGGACACCTCCGGCCGACGCGGCCTCGGATCCCAAGTTCAAGGAAGTGCAGGCCAAGGTCCGGGAACGCGCCGAACGCCAGGTCCGCCTTTTTTATATTTTGGAAGCCGTCGCCGAAGAGGCGAAGGTGGAGGTGGACGACGCCGAAGTCGAGCGCCGCATCCACGAGATCGCCGATCAGCATCAGCGCGACCCTCAGGAAGTCCGGGAGCGTTTCGCCGATGAGATCCGCCACGAATTGCTGCAGACGAAGAGCATCGATCAGGTGCTCGCCGCCGCGCAGATCAGCGAGTAACCCGGCCCAAAGCCGTAAGGAGCCACAATGAGCCTCTTGGTACCCATGGTGATCGAATCGTCCAGCCGCGGCGAGCGCGCATACGACATCTATTCGCGCCTGTTGAAGGAACGCATCATTTTCCTCGGCACGGCGATCGACGACAACGTCGCGAACCTCATCGTCGCCCAGCTGCTTTTCCTGCAGTCCGAAGACGCCACGAAGGATATCAGCATGTATATCAACAGCCCCGGCGGCTCGGTGACCGCGGGACTTGCGATCTACGATACGATGCAGTTCCTGCGCTGCTCCGTGAGCACATACTGTCTTGGTCAGTGCGCCAGCATGGGTTCGGTGCTTCTTGCCGCCGGCGCCAAGGGAAAGCGCTTTTCGCTTCCGAACAGCCGCATCATGATCCATCAGCCGTGGGGCGGGGCACAAGGCCAGGCCTCAGACATGGACATCCAGGTCAAAGAAATCCTGCGTCTTCGGGACCGTTTGAACGGCATCCTCGCGAAGCACACCGGCAAGGACATGGAAACCATCAAGCGCGACTGCGACCGCGACAACTTCATGTCCGCCGAAGAGGCGATGACCTACGGCCTGGTCGATTCCGTGGTGGAAAAGATTCCGGCCGGGAAGAGCATCCAGTCGTGAGTTCCTCCCAGCTGCTTCTGACCCCGGGGCCCTCGATGGTCCCCCAGCGCGTGCTCGACGCGATGGCGTTGCCGATGGTGCATCACCGCACCAAGGACTTCGTCAAAATTGCCGAGCGCGTGGACGAGAATCTTAAGAAGGCGTTCTGCACCGCGCATCCCGTCGTGAGTTTTTCTTCGTCGGGCACCGGCGCGATGGAGGCGTCGATCGTGAACCTGTTTTCTGCCGGCGACAAGGTCATCGCGGCTTATGCCGGCAAGTTCGGCGAGCGCTACCGGGACATCGCCAAGGTCTACGGGCTTCAAGTCGTCGAAGTCGTGAACCCGTCGGGCCAGATCATCCGCCCGGAACAGGTCGCCGAAGCGCTCAAAGCCCACCCGGACGCCAAAGGCGTTCTGATGACGCATCTGGAAACGTCGACCGGTGTCGCGCACCCGATCGAAGGCGTTGCCGCCGTCACCCGCAACTCCCAGGCCATCCTCATGGTCGATGCGATTTCGGGTCTGACCTGCGATCCGCTCCGCCAGGACGCGTGGGGCGTGGACGTCGTCGTTTCGGGAAGCCAAAAAGGATTCATGCTGCCTCCCGGCCTCGCGTTTTTGAGCGTGAGCCCCAAGGCCCAGGCGCTCATCCCGGCGTCGAAGATCCCCAAGTTTTATTTCCATCTCGGCAAGGCGATCAAGGCGCTCGACAAGCACGATTCGCCCTACACCCCGGCCGTCAGCCTCGTACGCGGCCTGGATGTAGCGCTGGAGCTTCTGCTGACCGAGGGGATCGAGAACGTCTGGGCGCGTCACGCCAAGGTGGCGGCCTGGGTGCGCGCCGAAGTGACGAAGCTGGGTCTTCCGATTTTTGCGCAGGCGCCTTCCAATGCGCTCACGTCGATCACGATGCCCGCGTCGATCAACTCGGGTGACCTGATCAAGCACATGCGCGACCAGTTCAACGTGATCGCCGCCAACGGCCAATCGGAGCTCGAGGGCAAAATCCTGCGCCTGGCGCACATGGGCGACGCCGCCCGGCCCGAATGCGCCGCCAAGGGCCTCGAAGCGCTCAAATCCGCTCTTGCGGGCGCCGGCTACGCGGCCGCCGCACGTTAATTTTTCAACGATCGACGAACGACAAAGGGACATCGCCGTGACCACCGCCAAATGGAAGATCCTTGTCTGCGACCCGCTGGACGAGGCCGGTACCGAGATTTTTAAAAAAGAACCCAACATCGAATTGATTCACGCGCCGAAGCCCGGCGCGCCCGAGATCAAGACGTTGATCAAGGACGTCGTCGGCGTCGTTGTTCGCTCCGGCACGACCCTGACGGCCGACCATATCAAAGAAGGCGACGCGCTGCGCATCATCGGACGCGCGGGAGTCGGCGTGGACAACGTCGACGTTCAGGCTGCTTCGCGCCGGGGCATCGTGGTCGTGAACACGCCCGGCGGCAACACCATTTCCGCCGCCGAACAAACCCTGGCGCTCATGCTGTCGCTCGCCCGCAACATCGCCCCCGCGCATCAAACGATGTGCGAAGGCAAGTGGGACCGTAAAAAATTCACAGGCGTGGAGCTTTTTGAAAAAACCCTGGGCCTCGTCGGCATGGGCCGCATCGGCACCGAAGTCGCCAAGCGCGCGATCAGCTTCGGCATGCGCGTCGTCGCCTTCGACCCGTTCCTGCGCCCCGACCGCGCCCGTGATCTGGGCGTCGAATCCGTTTCGCTGGACGAAGTGTACCGGCAGGCCGATTTTATCTCGCTCCACGTCCCGATGACCGAAGAGACGCGCAACATGATCAACGCGCAGGCGCTCGCAAAGATGAAAAAAGGCGTCCGCATCATCAACTGCGCCCGCGGCGGACTCATCGACGAAACGGCGGCTTTGGCCGCGCTGAAGACCGGTCAGGCGGCTGGGTTTGCCCTCGACGTGTTCGAGAAGGAGCCTCCCGCCAAATCAGAATTTTTGGATCACCCCAACGTGCTGAAGACTCCCCATCTGGGCGCGTCGACCGAGGAGGCCCAGATCAAGGTGTCGATCGACATCGCCAAGACGATGGTGGACTACCTCAAAGGGCGCGGTATCCGCAATGCGGTCAATATCCCGGCCGTGGATCCCGAAACGCTCAAGAATATGGAGCCCTATCTGCTGCTCGCGCGCCGACTGGGATCGCTCCTGTCGCAGGTCGCTGACGGTCAGACCGTTTCCGCCGACATCCGCTTGTCCGGCAAAGTCGCCGAGTTTCCGTCCGCTCCGATCTCCGCTTCGGTGCTTGAAGGGCTGCTGTCACCGATTCTCGAAGGTGTGAACCTGATCAACGCGCCGTATCTCGCCGAAGAGCGGGGGATCAAGGTCACCGTCACGCAGTCCAAGGACAGTCAGAATTACGCGAGCCTCGTGACGCTGGAGTTGGCCACGACGAAGGAACGCCACACGCTCTCCGGAACGCTCGACATCAAGAATCAGCCGCGCGTCGTCGCGATCGACGACATGCGCCTGGAGTTCGCGGCCGACGGCCGCCTGCTCGCGATCGAGAACCAGGATGTCCCCGGCATGGTGGGCCTGGTCGGAACGGTCCTTGGACAGAACCGTGTCAACATCGCGGATATGAGCGTCGGCCGCGATCCGCAGAAGAAGAAGGCCCGCATTTTCATCAGCATCGACGCCGACGTCACGGACGCGGTGCTCAAGAACCTGCGCTCGGATTCCAACATCCTCAGCGCGCGCTTCATCCGGTTGTAACGCCATGAAGAAAAACACTTCTCCCCGGAACATGGTGGTCGTCGGCGCCCAGTGGGGCGACGAAGGCAAGGGCAAGATCATCGACTATCTTTCGCTCGACGCCCAGGTGGTCGCGCGGTACCAGGGCGGCAACAACGCCGGCCACACCGTCTACCGCGGCGATAAAAAATTCGTGATGCACCTGGTCCCGTCCGGGATCCTCGAGCCCGGCGTCGAGTGCGTGATCGGCAACGGCGTCGTCGTCGACCCGGCCGAGCTCATCAAGGAAATCGAGATGCTTGAGGCGGGCGGCATCAAGACCCGCGGCCGCCTTTGGGTCAGCGAGCAGTGTCATCTGATCTTCCCGTACCACCGGATCTACGACCGGCTCCGCGAAGAAAAAAAGGGTTTCATCAAGATCGGGACCACCGGCCGCGGCATCGGGCCCTGCTATTCGGACCGCGCGCTGCGGTCCGGCATCCGCCTGGGCGATCTCTACGATCCCGTTCTGTTTCCTCAGCGACTCAAGCTTTCGCTCCAGGAAAAGAACGAGATTTTCCGCCTGCTCTACAAATTCAAGGGCTTTGAGTTCACTCAGCTCCTCAAGGAATACCGCGGCTACGCGGCCCGACTCAAGCCGTACTGCGCCGACACCTCGCTGATTCTGGACCGGGCGATCCGCGCCGGTAAAAAAATCCTGTTCGAAGGCGCCCAGGGCACGCTGCTCGACATTGACCAGGGGACATATCCCTTCGTCACGTCGAGCTCCACCGTTTCCGGAGGCGCCTGCGTCGGCGCCGGCATTTCGCCCCGCGCGATCCACGAGATTATGGGCGTCGCGAAGGCCTATACGACCCGCGTCGGCGAAGGGCCGTTCCCGACGGAGTTCGGAGACGACCTCATGGTCAAGATGCGAACGCTGGGCAACGAGTTTGGCGCGACCACGGGCCGTGCCCGCCGCTGCGGATGGTTCGACGCCTGTGTCGTGCGTTATGCCGCGCGCCTGAACGGACTGACGCAGATCACGCTGACCAAGCTCGACATCCTGGACACGCTGCCGTCGCTCAAGATCGCCGTCGCGTACCGTTACAAGGGCCGGACCTTCACGGATTTCCCGCACTCGATCGAGATCCAACGGGGAATGAAGCCCGTCTACGAAGAGATGCCCGGCTGGCAGTCCCCGACAGGCCACATCCGCCAATACGCGAAGCTGCCGCTCAACGCCCGCCGATACATCGAGCGGATCGCGAAGCTCGTCGGCGTTCCGATCCGCATGGTCTCCGTCGGCAAGGAACGCGGGCAGGTCATTTCCTGCCGGGTCTGACCCAGATGGAGCGGACGCCCGAACATCCGGCGCTTCCCGTTCACGTTGCTGTGATCATGGACGGCAACGGCCGCTGGGCCCAGCAGCGGGGTCTGCCCCGCGTCATGGGGCATCAGAAAGGCGCCGAGACGGTCCGGATGATCAAGGACGCCTGTCTCTCGCTCGGCATTCCGCACCTGACCTTGTACGCCTTCAGCCAGGAAAACTGGAAGCGTCCGAAGACCGAGGTCGACTTCCTGATGAACCTTCTCGACCGTTACCTCGAATCCGAAGCCCCCACGATCATCAAGGAGCAAATCCGTTTTCGCACGATCGGAGACCTCGCTCCTTTGAGCTCCAGCATCCGTGAAAAAATCGCCGCCCTTTGCCATGCGACCGCTTCCAACAGCCGACTTACGTTTTCACTCGCGCTCAACTACGGTTCGCGGCAGGAGATTCTGGAAGCGGTCCGCCGCTTCGTCCGATCCGCGGCCGCCGCGTCGGCCGACGCGGCCGAGTTGGTCCATCGAGCGGAGGCGCTGGACGAAAAGGCCTTCGAATCCCATCTGGATACGGCCGGCATTCCGGATCCGGATCTGCTGATCCGAACCAGCGGTGAGATGCGCCTGTCCAATTTCCTGTTGTGGCAGTGTTCGTACAGCGAAATCTATGTGTCCGACAAGCTCTGGCCCGATTTTTCGCACGAGGACTTCTTGACCGCGTTGCACGACTTTGCCGAAAGGGAACGCCGGTTCGGAGCGGTGCTGTGATCCAGGCCGCCAACCTGATCCCGCGCGTATTGGCCGGGACGCTGCTGGCCGCCGGAGTGTTTGCGGGGCTTTGGTGGGGGCCGATGTGGTTCTGGAGCATCGGTGTTGCCCTGGTCAGCGCACTTGGCTGCCGCGAGCTGTTGGAATTATTCAAGGCCCGGGGCGTGCAGGTCTACCGGATCTTCGGGATCGTGATGTGCGCGATCATTCCGTTGGTTGTTTTTGACGCTGGCGGCGGCACACGGGCCGGCGAGGTGCTATTCATCGTTCTTGCCTGCTTTGGTCTTTTTCTCATCCAGTTTTTGCGCTCCGAAAACCCCAGAGCCCTCGAAGGCATCGCGCTCACGCTCTTCAGCATCCTGTATATCGGCTGGTTCATGAGCCACCTGATCAAATTACGTTTTTTGCCTGAAGGGCATCTTTGGGTCGCATACCTGATCGCTGTCACCAAATCCGGAGACATCGGCGCATACGTCATCGGAAGCCTCTTCGGCCGCCACAGTCTCATACCGCACATCAGCCCGAAGAAGAGCGTCGAAGGAACGGTCGCGGGTTTGGCGGTCAGCGTCGGTGTCTCGGTGGCCTTCGCGGGCCACCTGCCCCTGCCGTTTTCGATACCTGAACTCACCCTCATCGGACTCGTCACCGGCATCGTCGCGCAGTGCGGTGATTTGTCCGAATCCCTCATCAAGCGCTATTGCGGCGCCAAGGACTCCAGTCGGATCATTCCCGGTTTTGGCGGTTTGTTGGACGTGCTCGACTCGGTGCTGTTCACCGCGCCGCTTTTTTATTTTTTCCTGAACGGAGTGCTCGCATGAAGCGGATCGTGATTCTCGGCTCGACCGGCTCTGTCGGCAAGAACGCACTCGAGATCGTCCGTTCGCACCCCGGCCGCTTCCGCGTCGCCGCGCTCGCCGCGGACTCGAACGTCGCGGAAATCAAGGCCCAGATTGACGAGTTCAAGCCCGAGGCGGTCGTCCTGTCGAATCCGGCCGCGGCCGAAGAGCTCAAGCGGCTGGGCGCGTCCGGCGCACGCATCATCACCGGACCCGGCGCCCTGCGCGAGATCGCCGTCTGGAAAGGAGCGGATCTCGTGATCGCGGCTTCCAGCGGCAGCTCGTCGCTCCTCCCGGTGCTCGACGCCATCGCCGCCAAAAAAACGATCGCATTCGCCAACAAAGAACTCCTGGTCATGGCCGGTCGTATCGTGATGGACGCGGCGCGCGAGCACGGCGTCCGCATCCTGCCCGTGGACAGCGAGCACAACGCCATCTTTCAATGCCTGGAAGGGGAGCGCTGCGCGACGCGCGCTTCGATCCACAAAATCATCCTGACCGGTTCCGGCGGTCCGCTGCGCGATGTGCCTGCGGAGCGCTTCCGGGGTCTTTCCGTCGAAACGGTGATCAAGCACCCGCGCTGGAACATGGGGCGCAAAATTTCGGTGGATTCCGCGACGCTGATGAACAAGGGGCTCGAAATCATCGAGGCCCGCTGGCTGTTCGACGTCGGTCCCGAGCGGATCGAGATCGTGATCCACCCGGAGGCGGTGATCCATTCGATGGTCGAGTTCGTCGACGGGAGCGTGCTGGCGCAGGCGGGCCCGACCGACATGAAGCTTCCCCTGATCCACTGTCTCGGGTATCCTGAACGGATCCCGCACCCGGAGCTGCGGACGGATTGGGCGAAGATCGGCAGTCTGAATTTTTTGAAGCCCGACACCTCCAAGTTTCCGTGTCTGGCGATGGCGCTCGAAGCCGCGCGCCGCGGCGACACCACGCTCCCGACCGCGCTCAACGCCGCGGACGAAGTCGCGGTGGAGGCGTTTCTGTCGGAGCGGATCGATTTTGCGGACATTCCTTTGGTGATCGAACGGGTTTTGGCGCGTGACCGCGCATCGGAGCGCCCGGCCCTGGAGGCCGTGCTGGAAGCCGATGCGCTGGCGCGCGAAGAGGCGACGCGCGCGGTGTCGGATCTGTCCGCCGCGTTCCGTCTGAGATAGGAGAATTCATGCTGCTGTTTTTATCCGTCCTGAGCATTCTGATCGTCACGCACGAGTGGGGACACTACATTACGGCGCGCCTCCTGGGCATCCGGGTCGAGCGGTTTTCGATCGGCTTCGGCCCGATCCTGCTCCGTAAAAAAGCCAGGACCGAGAACGACACCGAGTTCTGCGTTTCCCTCATCCCGATGGGCGGCTACGTCAAGCTCGCGGGCGAGTCGTCCGAAAGTTCCACCGGCGCCCCCTGGGAATTCCACACCCGTCCCAACTTTCACAAGTTCCTCGTCGTCGTGGCCGGACCGGCGGTCAACGCGATCGTCGCGTTCCTGATCTTCGCGGCGATCTTCGTCGCGGGACAGCCGGTCGTGACGACGCAGGTCGGACAGGTGATGCCGGATCTTCCGGGCGCCGCGGCGGGGCTTCAGCCGATGGACCGGATCACCGGGATCAACGGAGTGAAGGTCCGTTACTGGGAAGAATTGCTTGCCGAATTGCCGAAGCACCGGGACGGAGCTCTCGTGATCGACGTGGTCCGCGCCGGAACCGGCAAGGAAGAGCGGCTGGACCTCACGGCCAAGCTCATCCGCCAAAAAGACATGTTCGGAAAGGAACACAGTGTGCCGCGCATCGGCATCCTGCCGTCCGGCGAGGCCGACGTGGTTCGTCGTTCGCCGCTGGAGGCCATGGGCGCCGCGGTCAACAAAGTCGCCCAATTGTCCCTCATGATCCTGGCGTCGCTGGGCGCGGTGATCAGCGGAGCCGTTTCGTTCAAGGATTCGATGGCGGGGCCGATCGGTATTTACGTGATGACCCAGGAAGCGGCCAAAATCGGCTGGATCTACCTCTTCGACTTCATGGGGCGCCTCAGCGTCAGCCTCTTCGTGATCAACCTGCTTCCGATCCCGGTGCTCGACGGCGGCCACCTCCTGTTCATCGGGATCGAGAGCGTCACGCGCCGCAAGATCTCCGACCGGATCAAGGATTGGGGTCTCAAGATCGGCATGACGCTGGTCCTCGGCCTCACCGTTTTTGTGATTTACCAGGACTTCATCAAATACAACATCGTGGCCAATCTCTGGAACGCCGTGAAAGGACTCATCTCGTAATGCGCTACAGCCGCCAGCTGCTCCCGACGCTCAAAGACAATCCCCAGGACGCCGAAACGCTGAGCCACCGGCTCATGCTGCGGGCGGGCCTCGTCCGCAAGCTGGCGAGCGGAACGTACACGTACCTGCCGGCGGGCCTGCGCGCGCTGGCCAAGGCCGAAAAGATCGTCCGCGAAGAAATGGACCGCGTCGGCGCGCTCGAGATCCTGATGCCCGCGCTCCAGCCGGCCGACCTCTGGAAGGAGACGGGCCGGTTCGACATCCTCGGCGAGGACATGATCCAGTTTGAGGACCGCCACGGCAAACTCAATGTCCTCGGTCCCACGCACGAGGAGATCATCACCGACCTCGCGCGCCACGAGATCCGCTCGTACCGCCAGCTGCCGGCCGTGCTGTATCAGATCCAAACCAAGTTCCGTGACGAAATGCGCCCCCGCGCCGGCGTCATTCGCAGCCGCGAATTCATCATGAAGGACGCGTACAGCTTCCACCTGTCCGCCGACTGCCTCGACCGGACGTACGAAAAGATGCGCGAAGCGTATTGCCGCATCTTCACGCGCTGCGGTCTCAAGTTCTACATCGTGCAGGCCGACCCGGGCGCGATGGGCGGATCCGGCTCACAGGAATTCGTCCTTTTCTCCAAGGCAGGCGAGGACCGCATGGTGCAGTTCGGCGATTCCGACCGCGTCATGAGCGCAGAGATGGCCCAGCGCAAACTCAAAGGTCTCGCATTCCCGACGGAAACCCCCGGTAATTTCAAGGAGCTCGACACGCCCAATGCGTCCAGCATCGAGGCCGTGAGCGCGATGCTCAAGGCCAAGCCGCAGCAGCTCGTCAAAACGATGATTTACACGGCACCCGCGTCGGCATCCAAACCCGCGCAGACAATCGCAGTTCTCGTCAAAGGCACGGACGAAGTCAGTGAATACAAGGTGAAAAAGCTCGTCTCCGGCATCCGCATGGCCACGCGTGACGAAATCGAAGCGGCCGGTTCGGCTTTTGGCTACTCAGGCCCGATCGGACTCAAGGTCGACCGCCTGCTGGTCGACGAAGACGTGATCGAGATGCCCAAGATGATCGTCGGCGCCAACAAGCGCGACAAGCACCTGGTCGGCGTCACGCCGGCCGACGTTGCAAAAAACACCCAGGCCCAGGTCACGATCGGCGATTTCCGTCTCGCCAACGATGGTGACACCGGCGTCGCCGACGGCCGCGAAGAAAAACTCTCGCTCAAGACCGCGATCGAACTCGGTCACATCTTCAAGTTGAACCTGCGCTATTCCGAGCCGATGCAGGCCCGGTGCATGGACGAGACCGGTGTTGAAAAGCCGATGATCATGGGCTGCTACGGCATCGGGGTGAACCGCATCATCGCCGCGTCGATCGAGCAGGCCTCGACCGAACAGGGGATTCACTGGACATCGCCGGCCATCGCGCCGTACGAAGTGCTGCTGCTCACGACCAGCATCAACGACGCGGAGCTCATGCAGGCCAGCGAAAAGATCTACGAAGAAGCCAAGGCCCACGGCTGGGATATTCTGTGGGACGAGCGCGACGTGTCGGCCGGTATCAAATTCAACGATGCCGACCTTTTGGGCGTCCCGGTCCGCATCACCTTGGGACCCAAGACCTTCAAAGCCGGGGAAGCCGAGGTCAAAGACCTTCGGACCGGATTGGTGCACAAAACGCCGCTTTCGGACCTCCTGAGTTTTGTGTCCGGACTTCTCGTTCAGCCCGCCAAACCTTGACAAAAATCAGCCCATTCTGCTATAAATAACCATCTCGCAAGAGATGCCAAGTGGGTTTTTCAGCCCACTTTTTTTATTCTCTTAACGCAGCTGTTTTCCGGGACCGCATTATGGCCGCCGACATCGAAACACGCATCGCCGAATGGCTCGCCGCTCAGCCGGGATTTGACGCTTTTGAAGTAGCGGCACTGACCGTCCGCCGGCACGGCAAGCGCAGTTTTGTCGAGATCCTGCTGGACCGCGTGTCCGGCCAGATCACGCTGGACGAATGCGGCCGCTGGAACCGCGCGCTCTCGAATCATCTTGAGCAGGCGGACTTGTTCGCGGGTCCGTACGTGGTCGAGATTGCGAGTCCGGGGGCGGATCGGCTGCTCACGCGACAAAAAGATTTTGAGCGGGTTTTGGGCAAAAAGCTCAAGGTCCGCTATCAAGACGACGCCGGGTCGGTCCGCGAAGCCGCGGGCCTGCTTGAGCGGGCCGGCGAAGCGGGGATCGGGCTTCGATCGGATGGACAGACGCTGGAGCTGCCTTACGGCCGGATCCAGCAGGCACGGCAAGAGATCACTTTTTCAAAAGGAAACGAATGACCATGATTGGTAATGCAGAACTGATAGCCGTTCTCGAACACATCGAACGCGAAAAAGGCGTTTCGCGCACCGTCCTCATCGAGGCGATCGAATCCGCCTTGGCCACCGCCGCCAAGAAAATCCTGCACAATCCGGAAGCCGAAGTCACCGCCAAGATTGATCCGATCACCGGCTCCATCGACGTCGTTTCGGAAGGCAAGAAACTCAAGTCCACCGAGTTCGGCCGCATCGCCGCTCAGACCGCCAAGCAGGTGATCATCCAGAAGATCCGCGACGCCGAACGCGACGTGATCTACGAAGAATTCGAACCCAAGGTCAACCACGTGATCAACGGGACCGTCTACCGTTACGACAAGGGCACCGTCATCATTGACCTCGGCAAAGCCGAGGCCATTCTGCCCAAGCGCGAACAGTCCCCGCGCGACATTTACCGCCAGGGCGACCGCATCCGCGTGTTCGTCATGGAAGTTTCCAAGAGCGCCAAGGGTCCGCAGATCATCGTTTCGCGCAACCACCCGGGCCTCGTGAAGCGCCTGTTCGAGCTCGAAGTGCCGGAAGTGCTCGACGGCATCGTCGAGATTCGCAGCGTGTCCCGCGAAGCCGGCGACCGCGCCAAGATCGCCGTCTGGTCCAAGGATGAAAAAGTGGATTGCGTCGGCGCCTGTGTCGGCATGCGCGGCCAGCGCGTCAAAAACATCGTGCGCGAGCTTCAGGGCGAAAAAATCGACATCGTCCGTTGGAGCGACAACGTCAGCGAATTTGTCCGCGCCGCGCTCAGCCCCGCCGAATGCCTGCTGCTTCAGGTCGAAAGCCAGGAAGAAAAGCGTGTCACCGTCGTCGTCGACGAAGAACAGCTGTCGCTGGCCATCGGCAAGAACGGGCAGAACGTGCGCTTGGCCTCGAAGCTCACCGGCTGGAACATCGACATCAAGTCCAAGGCCGAGAACGTCGAAGCCGCCGCGCAGAAGTTGAGCGCGAGCCTTGGCGAAGCTTCCGTGCTGGATCTCGAAGCGCTCAGCGACAAGGTCAAGCAGACGCTGGATGCCGCAGGCATCAAAACGGTCGCCGCGCTGCGTCAGACGTCGAAGGAAGACCTCCTGAAGCTCGACGGTATCGGCGACAAGACCGCCGACAAGATCCTCGAGGCCGCCGAGACCGCTTCCCAGGAAACTCCCGAGAGCGCCGAAGAGTCCGCCCGCGCGGCCGCCCAGCGGGAGCTCGAAGCTTCGGTCAAATCGAATCTGCTGTCGCGTGAACCCAAATCCAAGAGCCGTTCAACCGAGAGCGAGTAAATTCCGTGCCGGATAAAAAACCCAAGACGACCAAGACCGCCAAGCCCGCCGCTCCCAAAAAAGCGGCCGCCGACAAGAGCGAAGTTGTTAAGAAGAAGCCCGCCGCCCCCAAGGCGGTGAAGGCCACCGCTCCGTCCGCCGAGGCCAAGGTCGTCAAGAAGTCTGCGGAAAAAAAGACGGTGAAGGCCGCCGAAGTCAAAGCGGCGCCCGCAACCGCCGCCGCTCCGGCTGCCGCCAAGCCGGCCGCATCCGCTACGGCAGCTCCCAAGCCCGCGGCTCCTGCGGCGCCAACCACACCCATTTCGTCCAAACCGGCAGCTGTCGTTTCTCCGGCCGCGGCCAAACCTGCTCCCGCTCCCGTTGCTCCCGTCGCTCCTGCGGCCCCTGCGGCGAAGCCGGTTGCCGCTCCTGCGCCGGCCGCGGTCAAGCCCGCGGTTCCGCCGACGCCCGTTTCTGCTCCCGCGCCGGCCGTCAAGCCGACGCCCGCGCCCGCTCCTGCAGCTTCCGCTCCTGCGGCGCCGGCCAAGCCGATCGCGCCCCAGCCGCAAGCGCCCAGGCCCGCGGCTCCGATTCAGCAGGCGCCGCCTGTTGCCCCGCAGCGTCCGGCTCAGCCCGCGCCCGCCGCCGCGCCCGCACGGCCCTCATTTCCTCCGGCCGCCGCGCCGCGTCCGGCCGCTCCGGCTGCCGCCGCGCCCAAGCCCGCCGCCGCTCCCTCCGCTCCGGCGCTGAAGTCTCTTGAAGTCGCGACGCCGATCACGGTCCGCGATCTAGCCTCCGCCATGGAACAGAAGCCGACCGACGTCATGGCCAAGATGATCAAGATGGGGACGATGGCCAGTCTCAACCAGTTTTTGCAATTCGAATCCGCGGTCAAGATCGCGCGCGAGTTCGGATACGAACTCGAGAAGCCGCATGAACTCGAAGAGAACCTCTCCAAGTTCCACCGCGGGACCACCGACGCGTCCAAGCTCGTCCCGCGTCCGCCGATCGTGACCTTTATGGGTCACGTCGACCACGGCAAGACCTCGCTCCTCGATGCGATCCGCAAGACCAAGGTCGTGGATACCGAATCGGGAGGCATCACGCAGCATATCGGCGCGTACGAAATTTTTACCGAAAAGGGCGCCGTCACGTTCCTCGACACGCCCGGTCACGAAGCCTTCACGGCCATGCGCGCCCGCGGCGCCCGTTGCACGGACATCGTCGTTCTGGTCGTCGCGGCCGACGCGAGCATCCAGCCCCAGACCGAGGAAGCCATCGATCACGCGCTGGCAGCCGAGGCCACCGTCGTCGTCGCGATCAACAAGTGCGACCTTCCGGCCGCCAACGTCGACCGCGTCAAAAAAGATCTGGCCGAACACGGCCTCGCGTCCGAAGACTGGGGCGGCAAAATCATCACCGTTCCCGTCTCCGCCAAAACGGGGCAGGGCATCGACCAGCTGGTCGAGATGCTGCTCCTCGAAGCCGAGCTTCTCGAGCTCAAGGCCGACCCCACGTCGCCCGCGCGCGGGACCGTGGTCGAAGCCGAACTCTCGAAGGCTTCCGGCGCCATCGCCACGTTCCTGGTTCAGGACGGTACGCTCAAGACGGGCGACACCGTCGTCTGCGGAAACTTTTATGGCAAGGTCCGCGCCATGATCAACGAGCACGGCAAGCGCGTCCCCGAAGCGCCGCCCTCCTCGCCGGTCCGCGTCCTGGGTCTTTCCGGCGTGCCCTCGGCCGGCGACGTGTTCTACGTCGTCAAGGATGAGGTGAAGGCGCGCGAATGGATCAACGAGCGGCTCGAGCGCGACCGCAACAAGAACCTCGCCGGTCCTTCGCACATCACGCTCGACGCCTTGTACGCCGAAATCAAGGCCGGCAAGCTCCAGACGCTCAAGCTCATTCTCAAGGCCGACGTGCAGGGTTCGGTCGAAGCGCTGAAGAACATCATCGGCCAGATCCCGGCCGACAAGATCAAGCTGCAGATCATTCATACCGGCACCGGCAATATCACGCATTCGGACGTCATGCTCGCCGCCGCTTCCAACGCGGTCATCGTCGGCTTCCACGTCGACATCACCGCTGACGGCGAAACGACGGCCAAGCGCGAGGAAGTCGACGTCCGCCTGTACGAGATCATTTACGAAGCCAAAGCCGCGATCGAGAAGGCCCTCGAAGGCATGCTGGAGCCCGAAAAGCGGGAAGTTCAGATCGGCTCGGCCGAAGTCCGCCAGGTGTTCAAGCTTTCGAAGTCCGGCGTCGTTGCCGGTTCCATGGTCACCAAGGGCAAGATCGTCCGCAATGCGATGTGCCGCGTCCTGCGCAAGGGCGTCAAGGTCCACGAAGGCAAGGTCTCGGGGCTCAAGCGCTTCAAGAACGACGCGCGCGAAGTCGCCGAAGGCTTCGAGTGCGGCATCAGCATCGACAATTTTGAAGCGTTCCTGCCCGGCGACGAAATCCGAGTGCTGGAGGTCGAGTTCAAGGCGCAGACTTTGAAGAACTGACGCCGACCGAGCTCCCACACGCCCGAATGCGAATCCTCTCAGGCATCCAACCCTCCGGCAATCTTCACCTCGGCAATTATTTCGGCATGATGCAGCGGATGATCGGCTACCAGCACGATCACGAGCTGTTCTGCTTCATCGTCAACTATCACGCGCTCACGTCCCAGCGAAACGGGGAGGAGCTCCGGGCCAAAACGATCGAAGCCGCCGCCGACTTCCTCGCGCTGGGCCTCGATCCCGACCGCTGCACGTTCTGGGTCCAGTCCGACGTGCCCGAAGTGACCGAGCTCACCTGGATCCTCTCGAACGTCACGGGGATGGGTCTGCTCGAGCGCTGTCACTCCTACAAGGACAAGGTCGCCCAGGGTCTCGTGCCCAACCACGGCCTTTTCGCATACCCGGTGCTCATGGCCGCCGACATTCTCATGCTCCAGGCCGAGCGCATCCCGGTCGGCCAGGACCAGAAGCAGCACCTCGAAGTGGCCCGGGAAATCGCCGAAAAATTTAACCACGCCTACGGTACAATATTCCGCGTGCCCGAACCGGACATCCTCAAGGAGACGGGACTCCTGCCCGGCGTCGACGGCCGCAAAATGTCCAAATCGTACGGGAACACGATCGAAATTTTCAGCACGCGCGAGGAGCTCAAGAAAAAAGTGATGTCGATCAAGACCGACTCGCGCCCGGTGGGCGAGTCCAAGGATCCGTCCGAAATGCCGCTCTTCGCGATCTACGCCGCGTTCCTCGACGCCGCCGCCCGGGAGGAGCTGAAGAAAAGATTCTTATCCCCGGGTCTGCGCTACAGCGACGTCAAGAACGAGCTCGCCGACCTCATTTGGACGCACTTCGAGCCGTTCCGCGCCCGCCGCGAGGCCCTTTTGGCCGACCGCCCGCGCATCGAAAAGATTCTCGAGCGGGGCGCCGCCAAAGCCCGCGCCGCCGCTCAGCCCACTTTTGACGCCGTCCGCCGCGCCGTCGGTCTCGATTACCGGACGGGGCGTAAGCCGTGACGTACAAAGTCCGTCTCCAGATTTTCGAAGGTCCGCTCGACCTGCTGCTCTATCTGATTCAGAAGAACGAGCTCGACATCCACGACATCCCGATCACGCTGGTGACCGAGCAGTACCTCGAATACCTGAACCTGATGCAGAGCCTCAACCTCGACGTCGCGGGGGAATTCCTCGTGATGGCGTCGATGCTGATGCGCATCAAGTCCAAGATGCTGCTTCCGCCGGACGAGGTTCCCGCCGACGCGCCCGCCGAAGAGCAGGACCCGCGCGCCGAACTCGTCGCGAAGCTCATCGAATACATGCGGTTCAAGGATGCCGCGCAGTCGCTGCGCAAGATGGAAGAAACCCGCATGGATTCGTTCACGCGCACCGCGCCGGAACTCGAGATCGACGCGGGGGACAGCCCGTTCCTGGACGGATCGCTGTTCGACCTCATCACCGCGTTCGGCAAGGTGCTCAAGCACATGCCCAAGGACGTCTTCCATCAGGTCATCAAGGACGAGTTCACCGTGGCCGAAAAGGTCACGGAGATCCTCGGCGCCCTCGGCGGCGACGGCCACCGCGTCCGGTTCACTCAGCTGTTCAAAAAAGCCGGCAACCGCCTCGAAGCGATCACGGTGTTCCTGGCTTTGCTCGAGCTGATCCGCATGAAGGAAGTCATTTTTATGCAGGACACGTTGTTCGACGACATTCAAATCATCCACACGCCCAACCGGCGTCAGCTGGAGAGCGAAGCGGCAGCCGCCGAGGCCGCCGCATCGGAACCGACACACGGGGAGGCTTCATGAATCCGGAAATGCTGCGCCGCATCATCCAGGCGCTCGTCTACGTTTGTGACAAGCCGCTGACGGTCGATCAGGTCAAGGAAGTGACCGGGTCGGACGCCGCGGACATCCGCCGCGCTTTTGAAGAACTGCGCGACGCCTATACATCATCCCAGAGCGGATTTTTGCTCAAGGAAGTCGCCGGCGGCTGGCAATTCGTCACCGATCCCGAGATGGCGCCCTATATTCGGACCTACGTTCAGCACCGCGACCAGAAGAAGCTGTCCGGTGCCGGCCTCGAAACGCTGTCGATCATCGCCTACAAGCAGCCGATCACGCGCGCCGAGATCGAATATATCCGCGGCGTGAACGTGGACGGAGCGATGAAGACGCTCCTGGAGAAGGGGCTGGTGAAGATTTCGGGCCGCAAGGAAGTCCCGGGCCGGCCGCTCCTGTATTCCACGACCAAGTTCTTTCTCGACCATTTCGGCATCGCCAACCTCAAGGAGCTGCCGAAGCTCGCCGAGTTCACGGAAAAGGACATCCAGCTGCCAGAAAGTCTCCAGCATTCGCCGAGCGAGCTTCTGGGCGAAGGGGAGTCTGCCGAAACGCTGCCGTCCGGTGACGAAACGCCCGCCGAGGAACAAACGCAGGCCGCCGATGAAGCCCGATAGCCTGAAGCGTCTGCGCGGCGCCATCGACCGTCTCGACCAGCAGCTGGTGGGGCTCCTGAACGACCGAGCCAAAATCAGCCAGGAGATCGGCCGCATCAAGGACGCGACACAGGCGCCCGTTTACGCGCCGGCCCGCGAAAAGGAAGTCTTCGAGAACCTCCGCCGCAACAACCAGGGGCCGCTGCCCGACGCGTCGCTCGAAGCGATCTACTCCGAGATCATGTCGGGTTCGCTCAACCTCGAGCGCCCGCTCTCGATCGCGTACCTCGGCCCCGAACTTACGTTCACGCATCAGGCGAGCGTCAAAAAGTTCGGTTCCAGCGTCCGCTACGTCCCGTGTTCGAGCATCTCCGACATCTTCGCCGAAGTCGAAGCCGGCCGCTGCGATTACGGCGTCGCGCCGGTCGAGAATTCGACCGAAGGGGCGATCCATCACACGCTCGACAACTTCATCGACTCCGACCTCAAGATCTGCTCCGAAGTCATGCTCAAGATCAACCTGACGCTGATGTCCAAAGAAAAGTCCCTCAAGAGCATCCGCCGGATCTACTCCAAGGGCGAAGTCTTCGGGCAATGCCGCCAGTGGCTCGAGACCAACGTGCCGGCCGCCGTCCTCATCCCGGCGTCCTCGACCGCGCAAGGCGCGAAGATCGCCGCGTCGGAAAAAGGTTCCGCCTGCATCGCCAGCGCCCTGGCCGCCAAGCCCAACGGGCTCAAAATCCTCGGGCCGTCGATCCAGGATTCCTCGTCCAACGTTACGCGGTTCCTGGTCCTCTCGCGCGAATCCGCGCGTCCGACCAAGAGCGACAAGACGTCGCTCATGCTGTCCATCCAGGACCGTCCGGGCGCGCTGCTCGGCGTGCTCGAACCGTTCCGCAAGAATCAGATCAATCTCACGAAGATCGAATCCCGTCCGTCGCGCCTGCGCCAGTGGGATTACTTCTTCTTCATCGACCTCGACGCGCACGCCGAGGACCCGCGGGTCCAGCGCGCGCTCAAGGAAGTCCGCGTAAAGTCCGCCTACCTCAAGATCCTCGGGTCCTACCCGCGGTCCACGGGGAATTAAACGCCGATGAAAGCGCTGTTTCCTCCGGCCCATCCGGGCCTCGACAAGATTCAGGTGTATCAGCCGGGCAAGCCCATCGAAGAGCTCGAGCGCGAACTGGGCATCCGCCACGCGCTCAAGCTCGCCTCCAACGAAAACCCCTTCGGCCCGTCGCCGAAGGCCCTGGTCGCCGCGCGCCAGTCGCTCGCCAAGATCCACCGGTACCCGGACGCCAGCTGCTTCAAGCTCAAGCGCGCGCTGGCCGCCAAGTTCCGCCTGTCCGAAGACCGGATCGCCATCGGAAACGGCTCGGACGAACTCATCGTCATGGCCATCCGCGCCTTCGTCGGCGAGGGGGAGGAAGTTCTCACCGCGACGCCGACCTTTCTGATCTACAAGATCGCCGCGCAAGTCCACGGCGCCAAGGTCGTCGAAGTCCCGCAGAAGGACTTCCGCTACGATCTCAAAGCCATGGCCGAGGCGATCACGAGCCGCACCAAGCTTATTTTTATCGCGAATCCCGACAACCCGACCGGCAGTTACGCGCGCCGATCGGAGCTGGAGGCGTTTCTCAAGCAGGTCCCGTCGCGCTGCCTCGTGTTCATGGACGAGGCCTACTACGAATACGCCGCCCGCGAAAAGGATTACCCGAACACGCTCAACTGGCTCGACCGGCCCAACCTCATCATCAGCCGCACGTTCTCGAAGGCCTACGGCCTCTGCGGTTTGCGCGTCGGCTATTCCTTCGCGCATCCCGACGTAACCACGGGCCTCAACAAGGTCCGCGAGCCGTTCAATATCAACAGCCCGGCGCAGGCCGCCGCGCTGGCCGCCCTCAGCGACACGGCATTTCTAAATAAAGTCGTCACACAGACCAATTCCGAGCGCCGCCGCCTCGACGCGGAACTCAAGAAACGCGGGATCCGGACCGTTCCCAGCGCCGCCAACTTCATTCTGATGCAGGTCGGCCCGTCCGCCCACGCGCTGTACGACGGCCTTCTGCGTCGCGGCGTCATCGTCCGCCACATGAAGTCCTGGGGTCTGGGCGACTTCGTCCGCGTCACCGTCGGCCGCCCGCAGGACAACCGCATTTTCCTGAAGGCGCTCGACGCCTGCCTCAAGTCCCAATCGTCCTCCGGCGGAAAAGCCTGATGGCCGTCCAGCCGCTGTTCCGCAAAGCCGCGATTGTCGGGGTGGGGCAGATCGGCGGTTCCGTCGCCTGGGCGATCAAGCGGAAAAAGCTCGCCTCCCAGGTCGTCGGCGTCTCCCAAAAATCGCACCTCGAAGCCAAGCGCCTGGGCGCGATCGACAAGGGGTACTTTCCGGACGAGCTCGCCGCCGCGCTCAAGGGCGCGGACCTGGTCGTCCTCGCGCTTCCGGTCGCGATGATCGAGTCCTTTGTGCGGGACCGCTCCAAAACGGCCCTCATCGACCCGAAGGCCGTCGTGATCGACGTCGGCAGCACCAAGGTCCGGATCGCCGCCGCCGCCCGCAAAGGCGCGCTCAAGTCCCGTTTTGTCGGCTGCCATCCCATGGCCGGTTCCGAGAAGTCCGGCGCCGCCGCCGCAAACCCTGAACTTTTTAACGGCGCCGTTTGTTTCATGACCTCCCGCGACGCGCGCGTCCACAAGCTCTGGAAGGCGCTCGGCGCCGAACCGATCGTTCTGGATCCGGCCTCTCACGACCGCTGGGTCGCTCACGCCAGTCACATGCCGCATTTGCTGGCCTTTCTGCTCCTGGCGGGTTTTCCGTCCGGCGGCGGTTTCCGCGCGAACCCGAGCGTCCGCGATCTGGCCCGCATCTCCAAATCCGGCCCGGAACTCTGGACCGAAATTTTCAACTCCAACTCCGGCGAGCTGTTGACCGCCTCCCGCGCATTTGAAAAAAAGCTCCATGCCTTCAACGCTTCTTTGAAGCGCGGCGACCTCCGCTCGGTGAAGAGCATGATTCTTTCCGCCAACGCGCGCTCGCAAAAAGCTTTTCCCTCCACAGGCAAGCGCGCATGACTTCCAAGTATCCGAAGCGGATGATCATCGCGATGGACGGTCCTGCCGGCAGCGGCAAATCCACGACCGCGCGCTGCCTTGCCGAACGCCTCAAGCTTCCGTATCTCGACACCGGCGCGATGTACCGCGCCGTCACGCTCTTGGCGATGGAAAAAAAGATCCCGCTCACCGACAGCAGGAAGCTCACCGCCATCGCCGCGCGCATCCCGCTCCGCTTCGGCAAGCTCAAAAACGGCAAGCAGACCGTCTGGATCGGCGCGCGCAATGTCACAAAGGCCATCCGCACGCCCGAACTCACGGCCCAGGTTCACCACGCCGCCTCCGACGCGATGGTCCGCAAGGAATTGGTCCGTCTCCAGCGCCGCGTCGCCAAGATCGGCGGGGGAGTTATCGAAGGCCGCGATATCGGCACGGTTGTTTTTCCGGAGACGCCTTACAAGTTCTATTTGGATGCCGACGTCCGGTTGCGGGCCCGCCGCCGGTACAACGAACTGGTCGCCGCCGGCGTCAAAGCAAAATATGAAGAAGTGTTAAAAGACCAAAAAATCCGCGACCATCGCGACGCCAACCGCAAGGCCAGCCCGTTGCGCCCCGCCAAGGACGCGATTCACCTCGATACCACCGGATTGACAATCCCCGAGACCGCTGATAAGATTCAGGACCTGATTTTGACGATCAAACCCCGCCCGGAACCGTCCGGCCGCAAGCGCAAGTAGGGGTCGTCTTTGTTCTACCGCATTTGCCAGTTTTTGCTTTACTGCATTTTTAAGGTCTGGAACCGATTCGAGTTGCACGGTTCCGAGAACCTCCCCGGTCCTTCCACCGGTTTTATCTTGGCAGCCAATCACGTGAGCTACCTGGATCCGCCCGTCCTCGGGGGGCGCATCCGCCGCCGCTTGGGCTTCATGGCAAAAGAGCGGCTGTTCAAGATTCCGGTGCTGGGCCGCATGATCGTCTGGCTCGGCGCGCTGCCGATCGCCGGAGACAGCGAGTTCAAGAGCATGCGGGTCGTGATCCGCGCGCTCAAAGAGGGGAAAGCCGTCGTGATTTTCCCCGAAGGCACCCGCGGAGCGGGGGAAGAATTTTTGGAAGGTCAGCCGGGCGTGGCGTTTCTCGCGCACGCCGCAGGCGTTCCGATCGTGCCCTGTTACATCGAAGGCACGGCAAAAGCTTGGCCGAGAGGCCAAAAGGCGTTTAGACCCGCCAAGATCAAGGTCTATGTCGGGGCTCCGATCCCCGTGACGGACGGTCGCATAGAGGACAAAGTGAGTCACTATGAAAAAACCGCGCGTCTCGTGATGGACCGGATCCGCGAACTTAAAACACAGTCACAAAATGCATAACCAAGGAAACCTGTAACAACATGCTGCGCGAACAAACGATCAAACGCTTCGAAGACCAGAACGACGAACCCTCCCTGCTCACGATCGATTACGATCAAACTTTTCACAATTTTAAGCAGGGCGAAGTCGTCAAGGGGCATGTGCTGCGTGTCACCGAGACCGAGGTGCTGGTCGACATCGGCTACAAGTCCGAAGGCGTGATCGCGCTGCATGAGTTCCGTTCCGGCGCCGCCGTCAAAGTCGGCGACGAAGTCGACGTCTACATCGACGAGATGGAAGACGAGAAGGGTCGCTGCATCCTGTCGCGCCGCAAGGCCGAACGCAGCCGCGGCTGGGACGACGTCATCGCCAAGTACAAGGAGGGCGACATCGCCCCCGCGCGCCCCGTCCGCAAGGTCAAGGGCGGTCTCATGGTCGACGTCGAAGGCGTGGAAGCGTTCCTGCCCGCCTCGCTCGCGTTTATCAAGGGCTTCGGCAACCTGAACGCCCTGGTCGAGCAGGCCTTCGACATCAAGATCATCAAGATCAACCCCGAGCGCCGCAACATCATCGTTTCGCGCAAGGACGTGCTCGAGGCCGAAAAAGCCCAGAGCAAGGAAAAGATCCTGTCCGAGCTCGAAGTCGGCACCACCCGTCCGGGCGTGGTCAAGAACATCACCGACTTCGGTGCGTTCGTGAACCTCGGCGGCATCGACGGCCTGCTCCACATCACCGACATGAGCTGGGGCCGCATCAGCCATCCGTCCGAGATCGTGAAGATCGGCGACAAGATCGACGTCAAGATCCTTCACTTCGACAAGGTCACCCACAAGGTCTCCCTGGGCCTCAAGCAGCTCCAGTCCAATCCGTGGGATGACGTGGACAACCGTTTCCCGGTCGGCACCCGCGTCAAGGGCCGCGTCGTCAACATCGTGCCTTACGGTGTGTTCGTCGAAATCGACAAAGGCATCGAAGGTCTCGTCCACGTGTCCGAAATCTCCTGGTCCAAGCGCGTCACCAACCCGGCAGAAATCTTCAAGCCCGGCGACGACGCGGACGTCATGGTCCTCGCGGTCGACAAGGCCAACCAGAAGATCTCCCTCGGCATCCGCCAGACCGCGGACAACCCCTGGGTCGGTATCGAAGAGCGTTACTCCGTCGGCACCCGGATCAAGGGCACCGTTTGGAACCTCACCGACTTCGGCGCGTTCGTCCAGGTCGAGCCCGGTATCGACGGTCTCATCCACATCTCCGACATGTCCTGGACCAAGAAGGTGAGCCATCCCAAGGAACTGCTCAAGAAGGGCCAGGAGATCGAAGCGGTCGTTCTTTCGGTCGACCAGCTGAAGCGCAAGCTTTCGCTCGGTCTCAAGCAGCTCGACGAGGATCCGTGGGTCAAGATCGCCGAGCGCTATCCTTCCGGTTCCGTCGTCGAAGGAACGGTCTCCAAGACCGCCACTTTCGGCGTGTTCGTGGAAGTCGAGAAGGACATCGAAGGCCTTCTCCACATCTCCGAAATGAATCAGGACCAGGCGACCAACCTCGAGACGAGCTTCCCGGCAGGCAAGAAAATGCACGTGAAGATCCTCAAGGTCGATTCGGCCGCGCACAAGATCGCCCTTTCGCTCAAAGGCGTCTAAGGGTTTGAGTTCAAAAGCCCGAATCGCTTCGTTTTAAACGATGCGGTTCGGGCTTTTTTATTAAAATCCGGTTATCATATTTCCATGTCAGCCACCGCCCCCAAAGAGTTCAGCCCCAAAACCCGGGAGCAGGTCGAATTCCTGACCCGGAACGTCGTCGAGACGCTCTCCACCGCGGAGCTCTCGTCCAAGATCGAAAAATCACTCGCCTCGGGCAAGCCGCTCAAGGTCAAGGCCGGCTTCGACCCGTCCAGCCGCGATATCCACTTCGGCCACACGGTCCTGCTCACCAAGCTCCGCGAATTTCAGGACCTGGGTCATGAGGTTCTCTTCATCATCGGCGACGCCACGGCCCGCGTAGGCGACCCCTCCGGCCGCACCGCTACCCGTCCGGTCCTGACTGACGACGTGATCAAGGAAAACGCCAAGACCTATCAGGAGCAGGCGTTCAAAATCCTCGATCCCAAGCGGACGCGCACCATCTACAACAACGAATGGTTCGGGGAAATGAAGTTCCACGACATGATGAGCCTGGCCTCCCGCGTGACCGTAAGCCAGATCCTGCAGCGCGATGACTTCCAGAAGCGCATGAGCTCCAATGCGCCAATCAGTCTGCTCGAACTTTTTTATCCGCTGATGCAGGCCTTTGACTCCGTGAAGCTCGAGTCCGATGTCGAGCTCGGCGGCACGGACCAGAAGTTCAATCTTCTCATGGGCCGCGAACTCCAGAAGGAATTCGGCCAGGCCCCTCAAGTGGTCATGACGGTCCCGCTCCTCGTCGGTCTCGACGGCGCTCAAAAAATGTCCAAGTCGCTCGGCAACCACATCGGCGTCTCTGAAGACGCCAAATCGATGTTCGGTAAAACGATGTCCGCCTCGGACGAGCTCATGATCCAGTTTTACAACCTGCTCACCTCGACCCGCGGTTCCGACATCCAGGAGCGCATCCGTTCCGGCGCGCTGCATCCCAAGATCGCCAAGGAAGAATTGGCCGAGCTCCTGACCGCCAAGTATTGCGGCGCCGCCGCAGCGAAGACCGCCCGCGAAGAATTCAAATCCGTTTTTTCGAATCACCAGAATCCGGCCGATATGCCCCAGGTGCAGCTCCCGTCCGGGAAGCAGCTGATCGCCAAAGTGGTTGCGGCCGCGGGTCTCGCCGCCAGCGGAGGCGCCGCGCGCCGCCTCGTCGAGCAGGGCGCCGTGACTTGGGACGGTAACGTCATCAAAGACCCGCAGGGCACGGTCGAAATCGGTTCCAAGCCGGTCGTGTTGAAGGTGGGTAAAAAAGGCTTTGCATCGGTGACCGGCGGCGGTTCCCAGGCCCTATGAGCGACGAAGGCCGCCCGTCCGGCTGGAGCGCATTCACATCGGGTTTTTCTAGTTACCTCCGAGAACACCTCCCGATCACCAAGGCCCTCTTGCTCGCCGTCCTGTCCGCCGCGTCGATCGGCGCCTACGCCGCCGGTGTTTTTGACGCGGGCGACCGCGCCTTTTGGGATTTTTGCTTCCGCCACCGTCCCGCCCAGTACACGTCCCCCAAAATCGTCATCGTCGAAATCAACGAGGACGCCATCCGCTCGGTCGGCCGCTGGCCGTGGGACCGGGAATGGCACGCGACGCTGGTCCAGGCCCTCAAAGACTTCGGTGCACGGGCCGTGGCCATGGACATGCTTTTTTCAGAGCAGGCCAACCCTCAAACCGACGCCCTGCTCGCCAAAGTGATCGAGTCCTCAGGCATCGTCTATCTGCCGATGGCTTACGAAAGAATTGACGGCGCGGCCAGCCAGGGCCCCATGCGTTCTCTTCCGGCCTTCGTCCAGGGCGCGGCAGGGGAGGGGCATGGCAACGTGGAGCCCGACCCGGACGGCGTGCTGCGCAAGACCCGCCTGTACGCTCAGGAGGCCGACGGGTCGCGCCGCTGGCAGCTGGGCGTGCTGTTGGCGCTGGAGTCCTGGGGTCTCAAGCCCGCTGACCTTCGCGTCGAGCCGGGCCGCATCGTGATTCCGGTGCCTTCCAATCCGGCGCTCGTCATTCCGGTTGACGCTCAGGCGCGGATGCCGATCAACTGGCCGGGCCGCTGGTCGGAGTCGTTCCGTCACGTCTCGTACACGGACGTCATCCAGGCGTACGGCTCGCGCCTGAAGCAAGAATCGAGCTCGTTCGACACCGCCGTTTTCAAAGACTCCATTTGCCTGGTCGGCATCACGGCCGCCGGTCTTTTTGACATTTACGCGACTCCGCTGGAACCGTCGTATCCGACCGTCGGCGTGACCGCTTCCGTGCTCAACGCGCTTCTGGAGCGCTCGCTGCTTGTGCCGGTCTCCGGGTTCGTGCATGTCACGGTGATGATCCTGTTGTCGCTGGCGCTGCTGGTCATCATGCTGCGGGCCCGTTACGGCCGGGCCCTACTCTACATTGGAATCCTTGCCGCCGGCTATGCGGCTGCCGCGTTCTTTCTTTTTGTCCAGACCGGGCATCTCATCAGTCTCGTGTATCCGCTCCTTCTGATCCTCTCCGGATATGCGGCACTCGCCGGCTATCAGCAGATCGTGATCACGATCGAGAAGAACCGCCTGCTCAAACTTGCGACGACCGATCCGCTGACGGGACTTTTCAACATCGGCCACTTCAAGCGCCTCCTGCAGGCCGAGCTCCAAAGCACGCGGCTCCGCTCCAAAAAAGACATCTGCCTGGTGATGGCCGACGGCGATCATTTTAAAAAAGTGAACGACACCTACGGACACGCGGTCGGCGACGAAGTGCTCCGCGGTCTTTCCGATGTGCTGCGGACCAATTGTCGCGCGTTGGATGTGGCCGCGCGCTACGGGGGAGAGGAGTTCATCGTGATGCTTCCAGGCGCGACCCTCGACGCGGGCCTCAAGGTCGCTGAAAAAATGCGTGCGGGTGTCGAAGATCGCCGGTATAATTTGGGACCAACGGGACAGCCCGTGCATTTTACGGCCAGCTTTGGCGTGGCTGCGTTCGTGCCGGGAGAGTCGATGGATGACTTTTTGAAAAGAGCTGACGAGGCTCTTTATCTGGCCAAAAAAACAGGCCGAAACTGCGTTTGCACCATCTAAAAAATAAATTAAAAATAGATGTTGACAAGCAGTAGACCTGGTGATAAACTTTCGCTCAGTCAATCGTCCGTTTCTCAGATCAAACAATAAACTTTTCCCACTGCGGTCAAATCGCTTTGGCCGCTTGGGTAGGTTTTTTTGTCTCTAAGTTCGGGTAGCGATTACGGAAATTTGTTCTTTAAAAATTGAATATCCTTTATGTGCGGATCCTAGCGTGAGTGGTTGCCGGAAGGCGACCCGAGACACGCAAAGATCAATTTAATAGCTTAAGAACAATCTCAAATCATATAGATCTTCCCGGAAGGGAAGGTCGCTTAGTTTAGTGCGCTCTTCGGAGCGTGCGAAAATTAATCTATGGAGAGTTTGATTCTGGCTCAGAACGAACGCTGGCGGCGTGGATCAGGCATGCAAGTCGAGCGATCTCGCAAGAGATAGCGGCAGAAGGGTTAGTAACGCGTGGGCAATCTGCCTTCGAGTTGGGGATAACCTCCCGAAAGGGGGGCTAATACCGAATTACATTTTCCGGTCGCATGATCGGAAAATCAAAGGTGGCCGCAAGGCTATCGCTTGAAGATGGGCCCGCGTCCTATCAGCTAGTTGGTGAGGTAACGGCTCACCAAGGCATTTGACGGGTAGCTGGTCTTAGAGGATGACCAGCAACACTGGGACTGAGATACTGCCCAGACTCCTACGGGAGGCTGCAGTCGAGAATCTTCCGCAATGGGCGAAAGCCTGACGG
>CAYSFB010000008.1:0-101870 GCA_964430735.1 uncultured Planctomycetia bacterium
CGGCCTTACGGTATCCGGATCCACCTACACCGGCGGTTCGGGTCGTCTCGACATCAATAATAATTTTACGCTCAGCTCCGGAGCCTTCACCGCTCCTTCCGGAACCATGTCGGTATCAGGAGCGTTTACCCACTCCGGCGGAACCTTCACCCACAACTCCGGCTCCGTTGTCCTGGACAATACGGCCGACAAGTCCCTCAACCTTTCGGCCGGAACGACCTTCAACAATCTCTACATCAATGACGGACTAGTGGGGTATTGGAAGCTCAATGGCACGCTGACCGACGACTCTGGGTATGGCAGCACGCTGACGGCCAACGGAGATGCCGCATCATCCGCGGCCGTACCGAGCTCCAGTTTTTCGAATTCGAATTCTTTTACGTTTGACGGGACAGGGGACTATTTGACAAACGCCGCGCTGGGCGAGACAGCGGCCGGAAATCTGACTCTTTCGGCGTGGGTTCGCAGCACCTCCGGCGGCACCATGCGCTTCGTGGATCTGGCGCAGACGGCCACGTTTGGACTGCAAGTCTATTTTAATGGCGGAAAACTGGGGTTTGACAACACAGGAGGGCCGACGACCGCAGTCGAAACAGCCGCTGCAACTTACAATGATGGGAACTGGCACCACGTTTTGGTCACGCGCAGCGGCACGACGTACACGCTCTATGTTGACGGGACGTCGGTCGGAAGCAGCGGCGGAAGCGCACCGGACTACACGCGCGTTTTTATCGGCAGAAGGTCGGACGGGGGCTCGCAGTTTACGGGAAATGCCGACGATGTCCGCGTCTACAATCGGGCGTTGTCGGCTCCCGAGATTGCCGCATTGGCTGCGGGTAATCTGCCGTCTTCGAGTGCTGCGGTGACGACGCTCGAAGATGCGCTCGACGTGAACGGTGACCTGGTGCTGAACACCGGAACTTTGGACGTCAAGGCGGCCGAGAACAATTCCATCAACGTCGCCGGTAACTGGGAGAACAACGGCGGTATTTTTACTGCCCGCAATGGCACGGTCACGCTTGATGCGACCGCTGCGACCAAGGAGCTCCTGGCCGGCAACTCAAGCTTTTATAACCTCACCCTGAACGACGGGGGCGGCACGGCCACCTTTGAGCTTCAAAGCGCGCTCGACGTGAACAACAATCTCACGATCACCGGCGGAACGCTCGATGTGAAGTCGGGTAAGAACTACGGAATCACGGTCGGCAACAACTGGACCAACGCGGATACCTTCAATGCACGCAACGGCACGGTGACGTTCGACGCGACCGATACCGGTAACACGATCACCGACGGCGGGTCGGACTGGTACAACGTGACCTTTAACGGCGCGGGCGGCGGCTGGTCTTTTGCGGATGCCACCGTGATCGCCAACGACCTGACCGTGACCGCCGGTACCCTTTCCGGCACGAACAACATCACGGTGAACGGCGGCGACGTCACCGGCAACGGGACGATCAATCTCACCGGCGGGACCTTCCTCTTGGACGGGGCGGGTAACTTCGGCGGGAATACCGGCTGGACGTTCAACAATCTCACCTTCGGCAACGGAGCCGGAGCGACGACCACCACAAAGACGGGTTCGGGCGCGGTGACCGTCTCGAACGACTTCACGATCGCCGCCAACCAGACCCTGGACGCCGGGGACGACACCTGGAACATCGCCGGGGATTGGGTCCATGCGGGAACCTTCACCCCCTCCACTTCGTCGGTGGTCTTCAACGGAACCAACCAGTCCCTGACAGGCAGCACGGTCTTCTACAACCTGACTAAAAACGTGACTTCGACGGACACGCTGACATTTACGGCGGGCAGCACCCAGACGGTGACCAATGCACTCGATTGGCAGGGCATCGCCGGCAATCTCCTGTCTCTGCGCAGCAGCGTGGATGGGACTCAGTGGCTGATCGATCCCCAGGGAACCCGCACCGTCGGCTATGTCGACGTCAAAGACTCGAACAACATCAACGTTTTGGAGATCGATGCCTTGTCCGGCAATAGTACGGACTCGGGCAACAATCTGAAGTGGTCTTTCCCGGTTGCGAGCACTCCCCCCACGTCGTTGCCGTCGACGCCGGTTTTAACATCCGAGCTGACGCAAGTGATGTTCCCGATTCCGGTGCCGGTCTACACGCCGCAGGGGAGTACGGTCCTATTTGTTGCTGCGCCTACCCCAGCTCCTGCGCCCATGCCAGAAACGACCGAAGCTCCGGCTCCCACGGCACCTGATTCGACATCAGATTCGACATCGGATACGGCGTCGCAGAGCGTCACCGGCGCGGAGACGACGGCAGAATCGAGCACACCTGAAGTCGGTCCGACCACCTATCACGACATCTTCGGCGGAACTTCCATGAATCTGGTGTTCACGCTCAAGGGCGGTTGGGGGATGTTCGAGGAGATGCAGGCCGAGATCGTGATGCCGCTGGAGACGTTTGAATTCGAGGGCGGATCGCAGCAGACGTCAGACGAAGAGGAAGACGAGAAGGCCGGAGCGACCCAGCCGAAGAGCGGAACCGCAGGGAACCCTGCGGCTACAGGACCTCAAACCGTACGGAATTGAGAAGGTCGTGACCGTCGTCGAGCAGCTCGACGCGGTAGGAGCCGACAGGAAACGCCCGTTTGCCCGGCATCGCCAGCGCGACTCCACCGGCTCCGGCCCGGACCGGAAGCGGAACGGGAAACTCAAAAATCGTCAGACCGTTTTTTTCATAAATCCATCGAGCGATGACCTGCCCGGACTTTTGGGCATTCTGCCACTTCAACCAGCAATAAACCTTGTTCGTACCGGCCGGAAACTTTTCCATCACATCCACGGGCTGATAGCGCGCGTCGATGCCATTGGCGGTTAGGGCGGACAGGATGACCAGCTTGGAGTCGGGTTGGGCGGGCGAGGCGGGAGCTTCTTCGGCGGTCCATCCGACCGCGCAGGCGGAGCAGAGCAGCGCGATCAGACCCAGCGCCGCGGCCGGGCGCCTCATACGGCGAACTTCATCGAAAAATGCGTCTGCCAATTCTCGTTTCCGACGGCTTCATCACCGATGGGGAAACCCAAATCCACGCGCCCGGACCAGTTGTCGTTGAGGTTCATCACGAACCCGACCCCGGTTCCGGCCAGTCTCCGCCCCGCGACCGTCGTGTCGCTGTCCCGCTCGCGCAGAAAAACGGCTCCGCCGTCCACAAAGGCGGCGACCTTCAAGGCCTCGCTCCACGGGCGGGGCATTCCGCCGAAAAATACCGGCGCGTTGCCCGAGAGGGTCGGCAGCGGCGCGGTGAGTTCGGCCGTCGCGTCAAATCCCGAGTCGCCCGAGCTGTCCGATTCCGCATAGCCGCGCACCGAATACATGCCGCCGACCCGGTACTGCTCGAGCGAGGGAAGCGAATCGTCCGTCCATTGACCGCGGGCGCGCAAGGTGAGTGTGAGCTCCTGCGTGAGGCGCTGGATGCGGGTCACTCCGCCTGAGAGGTAAAAAAAGCTCTCTTCCGACGCGTCGAGGTCGGGAATCCCCTTGTTCGCGTCAAAATTGGCGCTGGTCGCTCCGCCGCCGTCGCGGAGCGTGATCTGAGATCCGCCTCTGATGATCCGCGTACGGTCGATGCCCGTTCGGAAGTCGTCGATCAGCGATTCGGAATTCTTATGGTCGTAGCCGAACACAGCTTCGAGCGACGACGTCCGAGTCCGGATGAGTGACTGCGCCACTTCCGCCGAGAGGCTCAGTGATTCGCCTTTGACCTCAAATGGCTTGAGGTGTTTGACGAGCATCGTATCGGTGACGCCGCCGCTCAAGCGCAGCGTCGTGCCGGTGCGATCAAACGGCAGCGCGTACGAGCCGGAGCCGCCCGCCAGTGCCCCTTCTTCCGCGAACTGGAAGCTGCCGCTCAAGGTATCGCCGTGTCCGGTGATGTTGTTGTGCAGGAAGCCCGTGCCGTGCCGGAGTCGGTGCGTGAGCTTCGTGCCCCGGTTGTTCAGGTCGTAATAAAAATGAAGAGGAGACACTTCCCGCGCCTTGAGCGTGACGTCCACCCGGTCCGGATGGTCCGGGTCGGGGACGAGATAGGCCTGGGCCGAACGGTCCGGCTTCTGGTTGAGGAAGTAAATGTCGTTGTCGAGATCGGTGTAGCGGAACGGTTCGCCGGCCTGAAGCGTCATGTTCTGCAGATAAAGGTCGCTGGCGAAATGGCGGTTGCCTTCGACGAGGAAACGGCCCATCTTGCCTTCAATCACGGCGATTTTGACGACGCCGCCGGCGATTTTTTGCGGGGGGAGGTAGGCGCCGCTGGTCGTGTAGCCGAGACGCCGGTATTCGGCGGTGATGTCATCACAGATTTTTTTGAGACTGTCGAAGCTGACTTCGGTTCCGACGGACGGGGCGGTGAAGCGGGCGAGGTCGGCCGCGGTGAGAAGGGTATTGCCTTCGAATACAACTTCTTTGAGCGTGAATGACGCGCCGCCCGAAGGAGAGGCGGGAACGGCGGGTCCGCCGTCTTCGCCGGAGATCTGAACGGGCACTTCGGGCTTGGCCGGCGTCCGGCGGCTTTCTTCCAAAAAGGTGTCGGCCTGCGAGGTCAGCTGATCGACGGCTTCCTTCGGAATTGTTTCGGCGGCAAGCGCCAGCGAAGGGGCCAGGAGCCCAAGCCCCAAGCCCGCGATTGCAGCGCATTTAAAACCAGCGGAAGCAAACTTCATTGAGCGCCATTCTATAAAATTCAGCACCGGCAATAAACAAGAATCGTAGACCGCCGAATATGATTGATTCAAGTCGGGGAAGTGGGTAGCATGATGACTCATTTTTTAGAGGGAGAACCATGGGCTTCAACTGCGGTATCGTCGGGCTTCCGAACGTCGGCAAATCCACCATTTTCAACGCGCTCACGCGCGGCAAGGCGCAAGCGGCCAACTATCCCTTCTGCACGATCGACCCCAACGTCGGCATTGTGCCGGTCGCGGACCCGCGCCTCAAGAAAATCAACGAGGTCGCGCCGTCTGAGAAGATCATCATGACGACGGTCGAGATCGTCGACATCGCCGGCCTCGTCAAGGGCGCGGCGACCGGCGAAGGCCTTGGCAACCAGTTCCTGACGCATATCGCCAACACGGACGCCATCATCATGGTCGTGCGCGTGTTCGAGGACAAGGACATCACGCACGTCATGGGCAGCGTCGACCCCCGCCGCGACGTCGAGATCATCCATACGGAACTGGCGCTCAAGGACCTCGAGTCCCTCGGCAAGCAGAGGGAAAAGTTCTCGAAGGGCACGCGTTCGGGCGACAAGGTCGCGATCAAGAATCTCGAGATCCTGGACCACGCCATCGCGGAGCTGAACGCGGGGAAGGCCCTGCGCCAGGCGGAATTCAACGCGGACGAGCACGCGTTCCTCAAGACGCTCAACCTCATCACGGCCAAACCCATCCTGTACGTCGGCAACGTCGCCGAGCACGAGATCAATCAGCCCGACTCCGCCGCGCTCAAGACCCTCAAAGAAATCGCCGCCGCCGACAACACCTCCGTCGTCACGATCAGCGGCAAGATCGAGGAAGAAATCAGCCAGCTCGAAGAAGCCGACCGCGCCGAATTCCTCAAGACGCTCGGGATGACCGAAACGGGCCTCGAGCGACTCGTGTTTGCCGGTTACAACCTGCTCGGCCTCCTCACGTTCTTCACCGCCGGCCCAAAGGAAATCCGCGCCTGGACCGTCGAAAAGGGCTCGCGCGCGCCGCAAGCCGCCGGTAAGATCCATTCGGACTTCGAACGCGGCTTTATCCGCGCCGAAACGATCGGCTACGCCGACTTTATCCAGTACGGCGGAGAGGTCGGGGCCAAGAACGCCGGCAAGCTGCGCGTCGAAGGCAAGGACTATGTCGTGGCCGACGGCGATATCATGCACTTCCGATTTAATGTATAATTACCGCTTTAATAGGAGAACAAAATGATCAAGATCTCGAAGGGCAAACTCAAAAGCTTAGAAGCCGTCTCGAACAAAGAGGGCGTCATCACCGCGGCCGCCATGGACCAGCGCGGCTCCCTCCAGAAGTCGATCGCCAAGGCCCGCGGCGTCGACGAGAAGGCGATCCCCGCCAAGGACATGCAGGACTTCAAGATCGAAGTCGTGAAGTCGCTCGCACCGCACGCCAGCGCCTTCCTGCTCGACCCCGAATTCGGCCTTCCGGCGACCAAGTTCCTCGGTTCCAACTGCGGCCTGTTGCTCGCGTACGAGCGCACCGGCTACGACAACACGCTTCCGGGCCGCGTCCCCGCGCTGCTCGAGGGCTGGAACGTCGCCAAGCTCAAGGAGAACGGCGCGCATTGCGTGAAGCTCCTCCTGTATTACACCAAGTACGAAGACGCCAAGATCAACCAGATCAAGAAGGACTTCATCAAGAAGGTCGGCGCCGAGTGCACGAAGGAAGACATCGCGTTCTTCCTGGAGCCCGTGGGTTATGACGTGAACGGCGGCGAAGCCAAGGACGTCGAATACGCCAAGCTCAAACCCGGCATCGTCATCGACTACACCGAAGAGTTCTCGAAGCCCGAATACGGCGTCGACGTTCTCAAGGTCGAAGTGCCGGTCAACCTCAAGTACACCGAAGGCGCCAAGTCCTACGGCGGCCAAAAGGCGTACGACTGGAAGCAGGCCATCAAGTATTACAACGAAGCGGCCGCCGCTTCGCGCGTTCCGTTCATCTACCTGTCCGCGGGCGTGTCCAACGCCGAGTTCCTTGAGAACCTGTCCGCCGCCGCCGAAGCCAAGACCGGCTTTGCGGGCGTGCTCTGCGGACGCGCGACGTGGGCGAACGGCGTTCCTGTCTTCGCCAAGGGCGGCGCCTCGGCGCTGGCCGAGTGGATGAAGGGTGAAGGCCTGGCGAACATCAACGCGCTCAACAACCTGCTCAAGACCACGGCCAGCCCGTGGTTCGCCAAATACGGCGGACGGGAAAAGGTTGCTGCTTAAGCGCTCAAGCCACTAGCTCTGTAAAAAAAGGGGAGACGTCAGCGCGGGCGCTGGCATCTCCCCTTTTTGTTTGAGAAAAAAATCATGGCCCCTCCCAAGAAAAAGAAAAAGCCGGTCCACCCCTCGGTGCTCAAGATCAAGAGCGCTTACGAGCAGCTTCAGAAGGCCAACGTCGAGGTCAAAGAGGCCTACATGGCCATCGTTCTGAAGCTCGCGATCATCGCCGAGTACCGGGACAACGACACCGGCGGCCACATCATGCGCATTTCTGACTACGGCTGCGAACTCGCCCGGGCGATCGGCCTGTCCGAAAAAGACGTCGAGATCTACCGCTTCGCGAGTCCCATGCACGACATCGGCAAGATCGCCACGCCCGACTCCATCCTGAAGAAGCCCGGCAAGCTCACGCCCGAAGAATTCGAAGTCATGAAAAGCCACGCGGTGATCGGCGCCCGGATGTTCGACGGTTCGCCGTCGCCGATCCTCAAGGCCGCCGCGGAAATTTGCCGGTCCCACCACGAGAAGTGGGACGGGTCGGGCTATCCCTACGGGCTCAAAGGGGACCAGATTCCGCTTTTTGGCCGGATCCTGGCGCTGGTCGACGTGTTCGACGCGCTGCTCTCCAAGCGCTGCTACAAGGACGCGTGGGATTTTGAAGAGGTGCTCAAGCACATCAAGTCCCAGGCGGGCAAACACTTCGACCCGCGTCTCGTAAACGCTTTTCTCAAGATCCAGCCTCAGATCCGGCATATTTATGAATCCAGCCAGACGATTCAGAGCTTTTTGACCGATTACGAGATCATGAATTTGAAGCGTGACGCGGAGCAGGGGTAGCGGGACGTGGCCCCGACGGATTTTCACCTGACGGTTCTCATCCTTCTTCGCTGGGTGCATCTGGTATCGGCGATCCTGTGGGTGGGGCTGTCTTATTTCATGAACTTCGTTCTGTCGCCGGCGGCGAGGCGCATGGAGCCCTCCCTTAAGCTCAAGGTGATGCCGGATATTCTGGACCGCGCATTTTTTTGGCTGCGCTGGGGATCGCTCGTGACGTATCTGACCGGCTGGTTCTACCTGATTTACAAGTGTTACGGCGAGTCGAATGTCGGTTTCCACACCCCGGATGGTCTGGCATATACGACGTGGGGGCAGTGGATTTCGGTCGGCGTGATCTTGGGAACCGTTTTGTTTGTGAATGTGTGGTGGGTGATCTGGCCCGCGCAAAAAAAAGTCATCGCCGCCATGCGCTCGGGGTCGATGACCCCGCAGGCGCAGGACCTGGCCGCTCACGCGGAAAAAGTATCCAAGATCAATGTCTATCTCTCCGTGCCTCTGATCTTTACGATGGCGTCCGCCAGCCACCTGCCGGTGATGAATTCCTGGCTGGTCGCCGGCATGCTTGCGGCCGGGTTCGTGCTCGCCGCGCACCTCTTCATGATCGCCAACCGTATCCACAAGTCCAAGTGATCTCCAAAAAATACGCTTTTTTTCTGACCGTATTTTTGGCGTTGACCGCGTCTCAAGCGGTTCGTGCCGAAGAGAAGGCTTTGCCGGCGCCGAAGCTGAGCGGCCGGGAGCTTTATGTCCAGCACTGCGCCCGCTGCCACGGCGACACGGGCCGCGGCGACGGCGACGCGCACACGATGCAGCGGCCGTGGCCGCGCGACTTTACGACGGGGCAGTACAAGTTCAAGTCCACTCCGGCCGGCATGCTGCCGCTGCTGACGGACGTCGAGCGCGTCGTCACGGACGGAATTCCGCGCACGTCGATGCCGGGTTACAAAAAATGGCTTTCTGCCGACGAGGTGCGGGAAGTGTCGAAGTATGTTCTGGGGTTGTCGAAAAAGTCCGGAGTTCCGCCGGGCGACGGACATGCGGTGACGATTCCAGCCGATCTGGTGCAGGCGAAGCGGCCGTTCGGGCGCGAGCGTCTTGGCCGCGGCAAAAAAGCTTTTTTGACCAATTGCGCGTCGTGTCACGGCGCGGACGGACGGGGCCTGGGCGATCTGGCCGGACAGATGAAGGACAAGGACGGCTGGTTGATCAATCCTGTCGACCTGACGGATGCGCTGGGCTATGGCGGCGGGAGCCGGGCCGGAGACATTTATAAGACGCTTACGACGGGGATTGCTGGCAGTCCGATGCCGTCGTTCGCTTCGCTCGACGAAGCGACGCGGGCGGATATCGCCGCGTACGTTGAATCGCTGCAGGTGCCTTCGGCGCAGCGCACGCTGGTTTCGCGCGAGGAGTGGCGCAAGGCCCTTTCTTCCAAGGAACGCGGGGAGTACATGGTGCGCGCGATGAGTTGCGCGCTCTGCCACAACTCTTACGACGAAAAGGGCGCGTATTACGTGAAGCCCTATCTGGCCGGAGGCGTTGCGATCACGCTGCCTGGGACGGGCGTGTTCCCGACCCGGAATATCACGTCGCATCCGACCGACGGCCTCGGCCGCTGGAGCGAAGAGGAGATCATGCGCGTGATCACGACGGGGCATGCGCCGGACCGGCGGATCGAGGCGTTTTCGATGCCGTGGGTTTATTTCTCCCATTTGACCGAAGAGGACGCGCGGGACGTGGCGGCGTATGTGAAGAGTTTGAAGGCGATCGAGAACCGGGTTCCGCCGCGCCGGTATTACCCGATCTGGGAACGTCTTTGGACGCGCGTGCGGCAGTGGGTGCGTTTGGAACACGGACGGCTCGAATATCCGTCCTTCAACGTTGGAAGCCGCAAGTCGCAGGCCGAGAAAATCGAGGCGGAAAAAGCCCGATCCGCGGAGTCCGGCTCATGAAGCGCGGCAACGGCGGCAAAAAGTCCGGGCTGACGGCGGGTAAGGTGATTTGGGCGGCGCTGGGATTTTTGTTGGTTTGGGTGCTGTCGATTTGGCCGGGCACGACGATTATGCCGGCGTCGATGGTGAAGTGGCGGCTCGACCAGTCGATGCCGCTGTATGAGCCCAAGAACGCATGGGAGGCGCGCGGCAAATATGTTGTGACGACCGCGGGTTGCGCCATGTGCCACACGGCTTATTCCTGGATCGGCCCGCATCACTGGAAGCCGCTCGTGGGCGGGATGCGCGTGCGCTGGAAGAACGAGTTGGGTGAGCGGATTGCCCAGAACCTGACCCCGGACCCCGAAACCGGCATCGGCCGCTGGACCGAAGAAGAATTCATCACCGCCATGAAGTCCGGCCTCTATCCGGACGGCCGGGTCGCCCATTGGCAGGCCATGCCTTGGGACATGCATTCCAACTGGTCGCTCGATGACATGCGGGCGATGTACCGGTATCTCATGGCCCTGCCTCCTGTCAAACAGCCCAAACCCAATCCCATCAAAGAAGCCCTACCCGAGCCTGATACCTTCTATTTCGGCAGCTAGGCTTCGCTAGCTATCTAAATATTGTTCACATTTACATTGCATTTGTCAGTATTTATGACAATTGTCAATTTATTATGTACATATGTTGACTTTTGAGTAATCTGGGGCATACTCGCTTCAGATGAAAAATATGACGCCTCGCACAATGACCTCCAAGACTCTCCGGTCGATGAGCCTCCTCGTCGCTGTTTTATTTGCCGGACAGACCCTCGCGCTGGACGCTCGTTTGGCCTGGGCCGACATGGTTCCGGGCTCGGTCGATAATACGACGCAACAGGGCACGGCGAGAACCCCCGATGCCGTTTTGGGTCAGACGGGCGAGTGGGACGAAACGACCGTCGTTCAAAACACCGACGCGAACGGCGTCAAGATTTTTAGGGATGGGACGGTCGAGAAAATCGTTGCCTATGTCGGCTCAACCGACCAGCCCAAGACTGTCGAGCGCTATAGCGCCGACGGCGTCCTGACCCACACTCTTAACTACACCTATACGAAGCAAGGCGCGCAGGATTACGTGAGAGTCGCGGTCAAGGGCCTGGCTGAACGCCTGACCTACGCGTTCACCTACGCGAAGCAGGGCGACGGCTCACTCAAGTTGACGGGTCTCGAGACTTCGAACACCGACTACGGTTCGACGACCGCGTCGTTCAGCGGAGTTGGGATCGGGGCCGGCGAGCCCAATTCCCTCATTGGCCAGCTGGCCGCGGAAGTCGGCGGGCTGGACGGCGACTGGAAGTTCGAATTCAATTCCAACGGCACGGTCAGCGCGTTTCAAAAATCCTGGTCCAGCGCTCCCTACGTGCAGGTGACGACCAGCACGTTCAGCTGGGACGCGTCCACTCAGACCCTCTCCGCGTCCAACGCGTCGAACCCTCAGGTGAACGGCCGTGTCGTCAGCTGGCAGATGAAGCTTGCGACCACGGGCCGGACGACGATGCCGCATCGCATCGCGCTGCTCAGCTCCCAGTCCCAGGGAAAAGAAGGCAGCGTGCGTTTCACCCGCGACGGCCTGGCGGACCAGTACGTTTACAAGACCACCACGACGAACGGCGTCTATGTCTCGACGAGCGAAAAAGTTCTGGCGCTCGGATACAAAACCTACCAGTTCTTCGGCAAGCCCACGGTGAAGATGGTTTCGCTCGACGAAGTTCATACCAGCGGATATCAGGCGAACCCGGGCCAGGCGATGACTTACCGTTCCGGAGGCATGAGCTCGTCCCGTGATTGGATGCAGGTCGCCAACGAGATCGTCCTCGGACGTAGCGCGTGGGATTACCGATGGAGCCTTTATATCAACGCGGGGCAGAACGACAGCGGCGATGTCGCGTACACCTACGAAACGATCGACGGAAAGGCCTACCGCACGTCCGAGCAGAGCGTTACCACCCGGGTGGTGGTGCCCGCGTTCATCCCTTACGTCGCCGTCACCCGTACCGACTACACCAACGTCAAGATCGGGTCCGGAGTTTACGTTTCCAAGACGGTGACTTCCCAAAAGAAAACGATCGCCAACGGCACTGTCGAAGACCGGTCGAGCGTTTCCGATTCCACTTTTGAATCGATTCTCAACAGCGTCTACGAAACCACCCGGCTCCAGACCTCCGTCACCGAACAGCGCGTCGGCGGCGTCCTCGTCTCGGGCACGAAGACCGACTCGTCGATCGAAAACATGATCGACCGTTCCAACGGGATGATCGCCATCAAGAAGACCGCCAGCAAGACCGAAAAGACGAACTACACCGACTTGTCCACGGAGGTCGAAGATCAGACTTCGACGATTCTCAGAAACGGCATTGGCGCCGGTTCGTCGATTGCGACGAAGAACGTCAGCACCCTGAAAGGGGTCACCAAAACGACCCAGAGCGCCAATTACGACGCCATTTACACTCAGAGTCAGGCGCAGTACGCCGATCTCTGGGCAGGCCTGAAAGGCGCTCCCGCTCCTGTTAAAAAGGACGTCCACCAGACCGATCCCGCCACCGGCAAAGTGACCCAGACCACCTACGTGAACGGCGACATCAAGCAGTTCGATGCTGACGGTCTCACAACGTCGTTTTATGAAGCGTCCACCAAAGTGACTACTACCTATCACCCTGGCACTGACAAGGTGAAGACCGTTTCTGAGACTTCCGGCATCGTGAAGACCTATGATCTTCATGGTGTTCTGATCCGCCAAGACGAGAAAAACGGTGACTACAGCCTGTTCGACGCCGCGGGTCTCAAGACCTTCTCCTTCCAGGCCTCCACCGGCAATCGAACCGATTACGCGACAACCGGCCTTGTTTCGAAGGTCGTCTACGGAGCCGGCCACACCGATCTTTACGACGCTTCCGGCCAAGTCTATCGCCGCGAGTTCCCCAACGGCAGCCACCAGGTCCTGGGACCGGACGGACAAGTCACCCTGGCCTATGACGCCAGCACCGGCAACGTCGAGCACTACACCGGAGGCGTCCTCTCCCGCGTCGATTATTCGGACGGCAGCCTCAAGGTCGTGGGCTCCGACGGCTCCTATCAGGAATTCTCCAAAGAAAACCCGGCCAAGGTCGTCTCCGAGCGCTTCTCAACCCCGAATGCCGAAGGCGCCATCGGCTACACCTACGATTCGAAGAGCCGTAAGATCAAAACCATCTTTGCGGATGAGTCCTACATCATCACGACTTACAAGGACGACTCATCGCTTCCGGAGTCGGCCATCAACACCGAATCCTTCTTCGACAAGACGCATAAGCACTTAAGGACTCTCGTTTATAACTCCAAAGGCACTCAGGTCCGGCGCATGGTCACCGAAGACGCCCGCAACCTGGACTGCTTCTTCGACGAATGCTGGAAGGAAGACATGGGCTTGAGCTCAGGCTGGAACGGCTCCACTTCCACCGGACCCAAGATCGCCGTCATCGAAACGGGTTCCGCCGACAGCTCACACGCCATGGCCGTCGCCGGTATCGCCAATCGGGTCACGGGCCAGTCCTCGAATTCCACGGTCTTCACTGCCAATGACCACATCAAAGTCATCGACGCCATCAAGATGGCCGCTTCCTCCGGATTCAAGGTCATCAACCTCTCCCTCGAATTCATGCGCGACGGGGTTTTGCGCTGGGGCCAGGCGCTGGGCTATGACGCCGACCGGGCCATCCGTGAATTCAAGGCCATGCTTCAGTCGGCCGTGGACTTCGCCCGCAACCTGGGCGCCGTCATTGTCGCCTCAGCCGGCAACCAAGGGTCCGACTTTTCGCTCCTGGCAGAACTGGACGGAGTGGTCTCCGTCGGCGCCACGGATTACTTAGGCCGCCGGATCGACGGCTCCGGATTCGGCAGCTCTCTGGATTTCATGGCCTCCGGCTACAAGGTCTGGAGCGAAGGCCAACTGTGGACGGGGACTTCCTTTGCGGCTCCCATGATCTCAGGCATGATCGCCGGCCTCATGATGGCAGGCGGACAGCAGTACACCGAAGGACAGATCCTGGGCGCCATGCAATCGTCCGCTCAAGACCTCGGCGCGGCTGGCCGCGACTCGTACTTCGGCTGGGGCAAGGTGAACGCATCCCGGGCCATGTCCCATCTGCTCTCCGGTCTGTATCAGCTTTTTCTGAATTAATCCCCAGCCCAAAATTCTCTCCGCTCTCCGCAGGAATCTTGGATTGTTATTTGGGGTCGTTGGGCATAAAATGATGCCAACGGAGCCAATCATGTCCAAATCGCTGCAGATCCAAATTTCTCCCTCGAGCGCTTCTTCCTTCGTTCTGACCGTCGCGGGCCGCGTGGACGGGGAGACGTCCGTCGAATTCGACCGGCTGACCCAGCCGCTGGCCGCCAAGCAGGCGATCAAAGTCCTGATCGACATGTCCAAATGCTCCTACGTGTCGAGCGCGGGCTTAAGCTCCTTCTTCGACCTTCGTAAAAAAATCCAGAGCCGGCGGGGCGTCGTTTCCTTCTGCAACCTGCAGCCTCAAATCCGCAAAGTGTTCGACATCGTCAAAGCCCTGCCGCTGGAATGCGTCTTTTCGAGCACGGTCGAAGCGGATGCTTACCTCGACCGGATGATGGCCGAAGAGCTCAAAAAAAATCCCTCCAAAAAATGAATGTTCTGATCGCCGGGTGCGGCTATCTCGGCTGCGCGACGGGCGCCGTTTTGTCCGCCGCTGGCCATCGTGTGAAGGGCCTGTGCCGCAGCCAGGCGTCCGCGGACCGGGTGCGTGCCGCCGGCCTGGGGCCGCTTCAGGCCGACTTGACCGACCTGGCCGCGCTGCGCAAGTTGCCGCTGGGCGGTCTGCACGGTGCGATTCTGTGCCAGGCGCCGGCGAAGGGCGAAGGGTATCAGGCCACCTACCATCAGGCGACCGAGACGCTCCTGGAAGCGCTGAAGATTTTTGCGGCGCCCGGGGCGGGGCCCGTGCGCACGGTGTTTGTTTCGAGCACGTCCGTGTACGGCCCGCGCGCGGGCGGATGGGTCGACGCCGATACGGCGATTGACCCGGAGGTGCTCGACGAGGATGCGCGGGTTCTCAAGCGCACCGAAGATCTGGTGTTGGCCTCCGGCGGAATGGTGTTGCGGCTCTCGGGGATTTACGGGCCGGGACGGAATCGGATCGAGGCGATACGGTCGGGTCAGTTCAAGCCGTTTTCGGGGTTGGGTTATACGAACCGCGTTCACCGGGACGATGCGGCCCGTGCGGCGGCGCTCGTTCTCGAAAAGGGCAGGCCCGGCCAGGTCTATTTGGCGTCGGATGACAAGCCGGCCTCTCCCACGGAATTTTACGGCTGGCTTTGCGCGCGCATGGGGGTGTCGGCCCCGGCCGCGCCTCCGGCCGTGCAGGCGGCCGAGGCCTGGGCCGCTTCCAAACGCTGCTCCAACGCCAAGCTCAAGCAGCTGGGATGGGCCCCGAAGTACGCCGGTTACGAGCAGGGGTACGGAGAGCTGCTCGGATGATTTTTCTCGCGTCGCAGTCTCCGCGCAGAAGCTTTTTGCTCAAAGCGGCCGGCCTCCGCTTCGCCGTCGTCGCTTCCGCCCACGAAGAAATCATCCACGAACAACTCTCACCCGAAGATAATGCGCTCTGGAACGCGCTGCTCAAATGCTCACGCGCCCGTCTCCGCCGCGGCGTCCGCTCCGGCGTTGTCATCGGCGCCGACACGCTCATCGACTTCAAGGGAAAAGTGGTCATCAAGCCCCGCCACCGCGCCGATGCTGAGCGGATGCTCAAGGGCTTTGCCGGCCGCACCCACACCGTCATCACCGCTGTCGCGGTGAAAAATCTTGCCACCGGCCGCTTCCGGACCTTCACCGTCAAATCCCGCGTGACGTTCAAAAAACTCTCGTTGAAGACAATCCGCGAATACCTCGACACGGGCGAGTACGCTGATAAGGCCGGCGCGTACGGTTATCAGGAAAAAGGCAGGGCGTTGGTTCAGCGGGTCAAAGGATCCCAAACCAACGTCATCGGCCTCCCCATGGAGCAGCTCAAACGCAGATTAAAATAAATAGGGACACGTACTATTTAATTTAAATAAATAGTACGTGTCCCTATTTATTTGGAGAGGGATTCGGCTTCTTGGACGAGGGCGTCGAGGAGTTTGAGGCCGGAGTTCCAGAATTCGGGGTCTTCGAGGTTGAGGCCCATGCCGGCGGCGAGTTCTTCGGGCTTTTTGGAGCCGCCGAGCGCGAGCATGTCGAGGTACTTCGGTACGAACGCGGCCCCCGTTTCCTTGTACTTCTGATAGAGCGCCAGCACGAAGAGCTGCGCGAACGAATACGCGTAGCAGTAGAACGGCGTGTGGACAAAATGCGGGATGTATTTCCAGCCGTGCCGGTAATTTTCGGTCAGAATGACACTTTTTCCATAAAGCTCTGAGTTCGCCTCGATCCAGAACCCGTTCAGTGCCTCTTCCGCCAGCTCTCCGTCCTTCATCCCGCCCAAATGCGCCTTGAGCTCGAAGTCCGTCATCGCGATCTGCCGGAACACCGTCGCAAAATTGTCGTCGATCTTGCCGCAGAGGAGCGCGAGCCGTTCCTTGGGGTCCTTCACTTCGCCCAAGATCCGGTCGAAGATGAGCATTTCGCCGAAGACGGAGGCCGTTTCGGCCATCGTGAGCGGCGCGTCGGATTCGAGGATGCCGACTTTGCGTCCCGCGAGGTATTGGTGCAGGCCGTGGCCGAGTTCGTGCGCGACGGTGAGCACGTCGCGGAGGTGGCCGGTGTAGTTCACGAGGATATACGGGTGCAGGTCCGGCGTCGTCTGGCAGCAGAAGCCGCCGCCTTGTTTGCCGGGGCGCACTTCCGCGTCGATCCAGCGCTTGTCGAAGAATTGCTCGACGATCTTCGCCGCCTCCGGCGAAAAGTCCCGGTAACCGGCGAGCACGATCCGCTTGCACTCGTCGAACGAGACGCCGCTTTCGCGCGCGGAGAGCGACGCGTAGCGGTCGTAGTCATACAGGGGATCGAGGCCGAGGAGTTTGCCCTTGAGTTTGTAGTAGCGCTGGGCGATCGGATACGCGGCTTTGACGCTCTTGATCAGGTTCTCGATCACCGGGAGCCGCGTTTCGTTGGCGAGGTTGCGGCCGTCGGCCGGGTGCGTGTAACCGCGCAGCTTCATCGACGAGCGGTGGTCGGCCAGGATCATGTTGTAAATGTAGGTGAGCAGGTGCGAATTGGCCTTGAGACCCTCGGCGAGCGACTCGGACCCGGCTTTGCGGACCGCACGGTCGGGGGAGTGTAAGAGCGCGAGGACTTCCGTCTCCGTTTTCTGGACGCGCTTGCCGCCTTCTTCTATATAGAACGGGATCTTGTTGACCGTTTCGTCGAAGAGGCGCGAAAAAGCGCTGGAGCCCGTGTTGTCCTTGATCGACAGGATTTTTTCTTCGGGTTCCGAGAGCGTGTGCGGCGCGTATTTGCGCATGTCTTCGAGGTAATGCCGGTCGGCGGCCAGTTCCGGACGCGTGACGATCGCACGGACCGCGGCTTCGGGCGCCTTGCACCAAAGAATGCCCCAGAACAGCAAGTGATTGTGGATGTTGGTCAGCCGATCCTGGATCTTTTGCAAAAAAGCACCGCGTTTGGCGTCGTCGGTTTGCTCAGCGAAGGACAGATGCGCGAAAACGGCGACCTTGGTCTCGGGATGGATGAGCGCCTTGTAGTCCTTGAGGAGCGCGGCGGTGTCGAACGGCGTGCCGGCCGCCGCAAAAGCTTCGAGCGCGGGCTTCCAAGCCTTTTCGAACGCTTGGGCGAGCGCTTCGGCGCGGTCGAGATCGGCTGCGAGCTTGGGATCGTCCGCCGAGGCGTAAAGGTCGGCCAGGTTCCAGCGGATGCCGGAGGCGTAATTTTTATCCATAGAACAATTATATCATAGCCGCTTGACAATGTACTCATTATGAGTACAATTGTACTCATAATGAGTACAAAAGCCGAGAATCTTCAATTGTCCGCGTTATTTGGAAAGACCCGACGGAGGGTTTTGGCCGCTCTGTGCGCTTCGGACGCCGAGCCGCAATTTTTGCGCGGGATCGCGCGGGTATCCGGGGTGAGCGCGGGAACGGTCCAGCGCGAGCTCATATCGCTGGTAGGCTCAGGTATCGTGATCCGTGAAGCGCAAGGCCGGCAGATCCTGTATCGGATCAATCCCAATCTGTCTTTTGCGGCGGAGCTAAAGTCGATTTTTTATAAGACGACCGGTATCCCGGATGCGTTGAGGCGGGCGCTGGAGCCGATCCGGCATAAAATCAAAAACGCTTTTATCTACGGTTCCTATGCCGCCGGATCCGCCAGGCCCGGCAGCGATGTGGATGTGGCGGTCATCGGTTCTGCGTCCGTCGCCGAAGTGGTCGCCGTGTTCGGGCCCGTTCAGCTGGACTTGGGACGCGAGATCAATCCGACCGTTTTTTCCGCCGCTGAATTCAAGAAAGGAACCGCTTCCGGAAACCCGTTCCTTGCCCGGGTTTGGAAAGGTCCGAAGATCTTTTTGATAGGGGGACCGAATGAGTCTGGAGCAATGGCGGAGTAACGGCTGGATCCTTCCGCATCGCGCTGAAGATTCGGAATTAAGATCATTGTTAGAGGTGATTGAGCGGGATCTGCGGCAATGCCGCGTGAAGGGCATTGTGCCTGACTGGGCGTTAAGTATCGCGTATAATGCGGCATTGCAAACGGCCCGGCTGGCTTTGTTCGCGGCGGGTTACCGGATCTCCGGAGGCGAGGCACACCACTTCCGAGTGATACAAAGTCTGTCGTTTACGATCGCGGCGGAACCGGGCGTGGTCGCCCAGCTGGATCTTTTTAGGAAAAAGCGTAATTTTTGTGATTATGAGGCCGCCGGATCGGTGACCCTGACCGAAGTGAAGGCTGTCATTCAACTGGCTGAAGCGCTGAGTTTGCGAACCAAAGATTTTTTAAAACAACAACGGCCTTCTTTATTTAAAAAGTGATCCACATTTGAAGCGTTTTAAAGCAGTTTTATTTTGTTTGTTCACGAGTTTGGGCGCAGCTTCATATGTTCTGGCGGTCGAAACCAACGAGATTCCGAAGCGTTCGACTGCGGCTCAGGTGATCGACGGCGACACGCTGGAGCTGGCGACGGGCGACCGCGTGCGCCTCATCGGGATCGACGCGCCCGAGCTGGTCGACACCAACAACCGCAACGCCAAAACGGCCAAGTACGAAGACCTGAGAAAAGCCGCTGTGGATCTGTACGCGGTCGAGGCCGCTGTTGAGGCGAAGGACTGGGTTGAAGATCAGAAGCTCGTCATTCTCACCGACCCGATCAACGAGGACCGCGGCCACCGCGACGATTACGGCCGGATTCTGGCGTACGTTTGCCGCGAATCGGACGGCCGCTGCCTTGCCGAAGACCTTTTGTCCGGTGGCTACGCGCTCGTTTACCGGCGCTTCAGCTTCGACCGCAAGGACGAATTCCTGAAGCTGGAGAAAAAAGCGCGGCGCAACGCCCGCGGCGTTTGGAAACACCAGATTCCGTCCAAAGACTTCGGCAAAACCTCCCCCAAAGCCAAGACTCCCAAAACCAAAAAGAAGTCCGATTGAGCCTGCCCGAAGTTTTTGTCGAGCGGCTGAAGAAGATCCTTCCGGAATCCGAATTCCAGAGGGTGGTCGGGACTTTTTCGGTTCCGCGTCCGTTCGCCGTGCGTGTAAACACGCTCAAGACCACGGCCGCCGAAGCCGACGCCTATCTGGCTTCCAAAAATATTCCGGCCGCGGCCGTGTCCTGGTACTCCGATGCGCGCGTTTTGGATGCGGGCGCGCGGACCGCGCTCCGAGGAGACGCGTGGATCGAGCGGGGGAAGCTCTATCCCCAGAATTTATCGAGCATGATCGCGCCTTTGGTGCTTGCGCCCAAACCGGGCGAGCGGGTGCTGGACCTCTGCGCCGCGCCGGGCAGCAAAACGACGCAGATGGCCCAAATGATGAAGAATTCCGGCGCGATCACGGCGGTGGACGTCGTCCATAGCCGGTACTTCAAGCTGAAGACTGTCTGCGCGCTCATCGGGGCGAAGATCGTGAAGCCCGTCTGCGTCGACGGCCGCAAGTACCGGATCGACAACGACAAATTCCGCGAAGAGCCGTTCGACCGAATCCTCGTCGACGCGCCTTGCAGTTCCGAGGGCATGTTCGACGCGAACGATCCGGAAACCACCGCTTACTGGAGTCCGCGCAAGATCGACGAGATGTCCAAGAAACAGCGCGGCCTGCTCCTGTCCGCGTCGCGTCTCCTGAAGCGCGGCGGAACGATGGTGTATTCGACCTGCAGCTTTGCGCCGGAGGAAAACGAGATCACCGTCGACTGGCTGTTGAAAAAAGCAGACCCGGGACTCAAATGCGTCGCGACCGGTCTGGCCGCGCCCCATCTGCCGGTGCTGGATCATTGGGATAAACGGACCTTCCATCCCTCCGTCCGCAACGCCGCACGCATCCTTCCAGGGGAGGGGCGCATCGGATTTTTCATCTCCAAGTTTGTGCTAGAATAGCGCCCGACCCCGATGAATATCAGCGTACCCAGAGAAACCCTTCTCTCCGAAAACCGCGTCGCTCTCGTCCCTGAGACGGCGGCCAAGCTCATCAAAGCCGGATTCGAAGTCCGCGTTGAGCGCGGCGCCGGCGACCGCGCCTTTTTCCCCGACGCCGACTACGAAAGAGCCGGAGCCAAGATCATCGCCGACGCCGCGACGCTCCTGCGCGAAGCGGATCTTCTCGTCAAAGTCGGAACCCCTTCTCCCGAACAGATTGCTCTTCTCAAGCCCGAAGCCGTTTATATCGGCTTCCTCAATCCGTTGGCGCAGCCGGAACTTTCGAAGACTTTGGCCGACCACGGTGTGACTGCGTTCGCGATGGAGCTCATTCCGCGCACGAGCCGCGCCCAGGCCGCCGACGCGCTGTCGTCCCAGGCATCGATCGCCGGGTACAAATCCGTACTTTTGGCCGCGGACACGCTGGGTAAATATTTTCCGATGCTGACGACGGCGGCGGGGACCGTGCCGCCGGCCAAGGTGCTCGTGATCGGCGTCGGCGTCGCCGGGCTTCAGGCGATTGCGACGGCTAAACGGCTCGGCGCCGTGGTCGAAGCCTTCGACATCCGCCCCGAGGTTAAAGAGCAGGTCCAGAGCCTGGGCGCCAAATTCGTTGAGGCCAAGCTCGAGGTGGACGCGCGCGCCGAGGGCGGTTACGCCAAGGAAATCGGCGACGAGGCCAAGAAAAAACTTCAGGAAGCGCTCGCGGACCATGTGAGCCAGTCCGATGCGGTCATCACGACCGCCCAGGTGCCCGGTAAAAAAGCTCCTGTGCTCGTCACGCGCGCGATGGTCGCCCGGATGAAGCCGGGCGCGGTCGTCGTGGATCTGGCGGCCGAGCAGGGCGGTAACGTCGAAGGGTCGAAGCCCGGCGAGACCGTTTTGACCGGCGGCGTCCGTATTCTCGGGCCTGTCAATCTCCCGGCGTCGATGCCGACGCATGCGAGCCAGCTTTTTTCCCGCAATGTGCTGGCGCTCGTGCTGCTGTTGACCAAGGACGGCAAACTCGCGCTCAACTTCGAGGACGATATCGTCAAAGGTTCCTGCGTCGCGCGTGACAAGGCCATTCAGAACGAGCGTGTGAAGGCGGCGCTGGCGTCATGACCCCCGACTTCATCAACGGCATCACCATCTTCATCCTCGCGACCTTCGTGGGTCTTGAGGTCATCAAAAAAGTTTCTTCGCTCTTACACACGCCGCTTATGTCGCTCACGAACGCGATCAGCGCGATCACGATCGTCGGCGCGATCCTCGTCACCGGCTCCGGCTCGCACCACTCCAAACTGGGGACGATCCTTGGCGCGGCGGCCGTGTTCTGCGCGATGACGAACATCGTGTCGGGCTTTTTGATCACGGACCGCATGCTCAAGATGTTCAAGAAGAAAAAGCCATGATCACGTCCGTCGCGTATCTCGCCGCCGCCATTCTCTTTATCCTCAGCTTGAAGTGGATGAATTCGCCCGTCACCGCGCGCCGCAGCGTCGCGGCCGGCGTCGGCGCGATGGTGCTCGCCGTCGGCGGGACGCTCATCCATCCGGACGTGAATTATTTTACGGCCATCGCCGTCGCCATGATCCTCGGTACCGTCGTCGGCGTTCCGTTGTCCTGGGTTCCGATCACCGCCGTTCCCCAGCGGACGGCGCTCTCGCACGCGTTCGGCGCGCTGGCCGCGGCCCTGGTCGGTACGGCCAAATACTTCACGCTCGCATCGCACGGCGAGCTCACGGCCTTTGTGACCGGCGCGATCGTGTTCGAGGTGCTGCTCGGATTCCTCACGTTCACGGGCAGCATCATGGCGGCGCTCAAGCTGCAGGGGATCATCTCGGGCCGGCCGATCACGTATCCCGGACAGAACTTCGTCAACCTTTCGATCCTGGCCGCTGCGCTCGTGCTGGGCGTCCTGCTCGTCCTCAACCCGACCGCGTCGTGGATGTTCGTCGCCATCGCGGTGCTGGCGTTTGTCTTCGGAATCTTTTTGATCCTGCCCATCGGCGGTGCGGACATGCCGACGGTCATTTCTTTGCTCAACGCGTATGCGGGCCTTTCGGCGGTCGCAATGGGCTTCGTCCTCGACAACAATCTGCTCATCGTCGCCGGCGCGCTCGACGGATCGAGCGGTCTGATCCTTTCGATCATCATGTGCAAGGCCATGAACCGCTCGTTCTTCAACGTGCTGTTCGGCGCGTTCGGCCAGGCGCCCAAGCAGGCCGCCGCCGACGGCGGGGAAAAAATCCACCGCTCCGTCACGGCGGAAGACGCTGCGCAATTCCTCGGTAACGCGCAGACGGTCGTCATCGTTCCGGGCTACGGCATGGCGGTCGCTCAGGCGCAGCACAAGGTATTCGAACTTTTTGACCAGCTGACGAAGAAGGGAATCGACGTCAAGTTTGCGATCCATCCGGTCGCCGGCCGCATGCCGGGCCATATGAACGTGCTGCTCGCCGAAGCGAACGTGCCCTACGACAAAATGATCGAAATGGACGAGATCAACTCCGAGATGAATCAGGTCGACGTCGCCCTCGTCATCGGAGCCAACGACGTCGTGAATCCGGCCGCCAAATCCAGCCCCGGCAGCCCGATCTTCGGCATGCCCATCCTCGAGATCGACCGGGCCAAGAACATCATTTTCGTGAAGCGCGGCATGGCGACCGGGTTCGCCGGCGTCGAGAACGAACTTTTTTACAACCCCAAGACGATGATGCTCTTCGGTTCCGCCAAAGAGGTCGTCACCCACCTCGTTTCTGAGGTCAAACAGGCGGCTTAGGCCGCTTCAGCCTCCGTCCGGTCCGTTCCCGACAAAAAATCCCGCTTCCTTGAACCCGGCTGGGCCGTTGGGCATACTTTGGACTAAGGTTTGATTAAACGCGCTTAACTTGGGGGTGGGGAACTATCGCCTGTTCAACGGATATGCTATGCCCGGCTTATTAAATAATCTAATAAGACTAATTTCATTAGTTTTGGTGGCCGCGTTCGGCCTTCAGGAGGTCGCTTGGGCTGTGCCTGCTCCGGCCCCGGTTGCGCTGTCCGTTTCGCTTGCCGAGATCGTCCGGAATCCGGCGCTGTTGCCGATCCCGGAGGAGGTGATGACGGTTGAGTCTCAGATCGCCGGAACCAACGGCAAACTGATCGTGCTCGTCCGTGACGCGCACACGAACTTCGACGCGCAGATGAACCTCGCCAAGGCGCTCGAGTTTTGGATGGACAGGATGCCGCTGGACCTGGTGCTTTCGGAAGGCGCTTCGGGCGACGTGTCGGTCGACGATGCGGCCGCGCGCTCGGGGCTCGCGCCGGACGACCTCCAGCGCGCCGCGCGGCGGATGGTGTGGGACGGCCAACTCACCGGACATGAATACTGGAATCTGCTGTCTCCCAAAAAGTTCTCGATCGTCGGCGTGGAAGATCCCGGGCTTTATGGCTCGGGTCTGAAGACATTTGGGGAGCTGGCCGACACCCGGCATCGGATATCGAAGGATCTGACGTCCGCGTCCCGCGCGATCAATAAGCTCAAGACCCGCCTCTATCCCCAAGCATTGACCGAGTATGAAGCATCTATTGCTGCTGCCGACGGACAACCGGACGTTTTGAAGCGATCGGAAAAACTCATGGCGCTCGCCGCCGCTTCCGGCGTGGACGCGTCGGCAGAACGCTATTCCAATCTGGCCCTTCTGCGCCGCCTCGCCGAAGCCGAAAAGACCATCCGTTTTGACCGGTTGAACCAGGAATTTGCGCAATTGTCCGGAGTCGCCGGAGGAGAGTCGGAGAGCGGTTTGGAAAAAATGCCCGCACAGCCGGCCGGCCTTCTGTCGCGGATTGAAACGCTGCTGGATGCGGCCGACCGCAAGGGCTTGTCGCGCGCCAATGCTCCGGAATTGGCGTCCTATGCCGGTTATCTGCGCTTGTTGGGATCGCTGGATCACGCGGCTCTTGCGGATGAGTTGGATGCTTTGGAGCGGGAAGTGTACGCCAAGCTGCTCCCGGACGCGACGCTCATGACGCTGCGGGAACTGGATCTGTATGTCGCCCGTACGACGGACGGTGTTTCGGTCCAACTCGACCGTTCCGGTTACGACCGCTGGGCGCGGGTGCGAAAAGAAGCGCCGACCGTCTCCTGGCAGGCATTCCTCAACGATCTTTTGATCGCGAACGGTTGCGCCGAAGACTTGATTCCGTATCGCGAAGAATTGGAGGGGGCCGCCGGTCCGATCGACGAATTTTATCAGAACGCTTCGGACCGCGACCGCGCCTTCGCGGACAACGCCGAACGCGCGATGGAGTCGGGCGGCGCATCTGCCGCGGTCCTCGTCGCCGGTGGATACCACACCCTGAACCTGATCGACCTTCTCGCGGCCGAAGGATTCTCGATCGTAGTCATGACGCCCCGCATTACAATTTCCACCGACCGTGATCGCTACGAAAAGATTGTTCTCGCCTCTGAGTCTGCTTTTATGCCGGCCCTCTCCCGGACGGCCGAAGCATCCGGTCGATTGACGCGGTACGCCCGCGGACAAACAGGACCTGCCGCCAAACTCCTAAGCGTTCTATTGAGCATCGAGCCGGATGGAGCCCGGCTGGCCGGGACTGACGCGGCTGTCGCACACACCATCCGGATCCAGAGTTCCGGTGATCTGGAATCAGCAATCGTCCGCCGGTTCGCGGTCTACAAAATGGGTTCCGCAGACGAAGCCGAACGGTTTGCCCGGGAATTGGCGCAGACCGTCAGAACCCGTTATGCCGCTGAACTGGCCCGTGACCGCGGCCGCATCGTGATCGTCACGCCGCCGAGGAATGTGGCGGGTTCTCCGATCACGGCCGTCGCGCGCAGCGTCGCCGCGCAGTTGGGATTGCCTTATGTCGAGACTTTTGAAGAACCGCTGGAACCCGGGCCCACTTATATCGGCGTGAGCAGCGCCCGGGTCCGCGAAAAACTCGCGCGCCAGACGGGATTAATCCTCCGGCCCGAGCTGAATCTGGCCGGCAAGAAGATCCTGATCTTAGACGACATGATCACGACCGGCACGACGATCCGGGCGACCCAAAGCAAACTCGAAGAGCGTTTCGGGACCGAAGACTTCATGGTTGCGGCGATGGTCCGGCTGGAATCGTCCGACCCGGCGGACGAAAAAAACGTCAGCCGTTATCTGGCGGACCGGAAAGACTGGGATGCTGTAGTGGAGATCCTCAACGACCCGCGCACCCGCATCGGCAAATCCGTCGTCGAAATGTTCACCGCACTCAACCCGGACATGCGGATCGGTCTTCTGGCCCAGCTGACGGACGTCGCGGTCAAAAAACTCCTCCTGTCGACGATGCTGTTCGACCACGGAACCCGGTCCGTCGATTGGATGCAGACGCTCTGGGTCCGGATCGCCCCTGTCGCCTGGTCGTCCTCCGCGCACCCGGCCCTCGAAGACGGGTATTGGTCCGAAGAATTCCAATCGTGGCTCGACCGTGCCGCCGCGTCCGAAGCGGACCCGGTGCTGCTGGAACAAATGATCCTGCTGCTGGAATTCGTCCATCGCCGCGAATCGATGACACGGCTTGTGACAATCGCGGACCGATTTAAGGGAAGCTTCGTCGGGACTCAGGCGACGGATGCGCTCAACCGCCGGGTGGAGCCGGTATCGGAAGACGACGTGTACGACGTATTTGAGCATTTCCGGTATCCCAAAGGATTGCAATCCGGACTTGCGCGGCCGGACGGAGAGCGGACGATCAGTATGAAGTTCCTGGGAGAGCCGCGTCAGGAGCTGAACGCATCCTTCGCCGGGTCCGGCCGTGATGGGCATGTCTCAAGGATCGTGACCCTGACGCCGGATCCGGACGGGACCGTCATGGCGAAGCCCAAAGAGCGGATCATTTTTGACGCGTCCTGGATGAAGCTGAGGCCTGATATCGCCAATGGCGCGGTCAAAGGGATCTTTTTGAAAAGCGCGGGCGACCGCAGCGGAGACGTCACGGCGCGCATCGTCGTCGACGACCGGATGCTCGATGTGTTTCCGGCCCGCGCCGGTAGGGATGGGATCATCGAGTGGAGAATCGAGGGACTTTCGGAAGCGCTCCGCAGAAAATCCGCGACGAACCAATTCTTTTTCCGGAACTGGCAGTTCCAGCGCCGTCCGGAGGCGGTCGCCGGGGCCAGACTCGCGACGGGAGAGGCGGGCGCCGAAGCGGCGGAAGTCGCGGCGTTTGCCTTTACAGGAATCGACGAAGAAAAAATATACAGCGACCCCGACGCGCTTGAGGCCATCGCTCCTTTCCGCATCCGGGTGTTGAAAAACGGTCAGGTCCACTTCGGAAGCCGCGACCGGGGCCGTCTGGAGAAGAGCGTCATGGCTCACACGAGCATTCCCGAAGGCGAATGGCTGACGGTCACTCCGGAGTACCGCCAGCAGCTGCCGGCCGGACTCGACGCCCAGTGGATCCTGCGTTTGAACCGAAAAAGCGGAGCGCCGTTGTATTACCGTTTCGTCAATACCGGAACTTTTTTGAAAAAGCTCGACCTCTCGGCTGGCGGATTCTTGGGATCGTTCTCGAGAATCGGACGATATAAGGACCGGTCGCTGCCTCCGTTTCCCCAGGATGAATTCTCGGTGACGGTGCTCAAGGGCGGAAACGCCAATTTTGCGAGCTGGTCGGATACGCAAGGTTCCGGAGATGCTGTTATCCGCCGTCTCAGGATACGGCTGGGCGACGAGTACGAAGGCCTGCCGGTTCGGGTCCGTAAGTTTTTTGTGAATTCGCAGTTGAGCGAATGGCTGCTGCTGGTGCTCAAGCCTGCCACCGGAACCGCGCCGGAAACGGGTGATTCAATTCGCGGGCGCATGCTGGTTTACCGTTTTGTCCGTCCGGGCCGGATCGAGCAGATTAAACGCCACCCGTCCGGTGACGAGCAATGGTCCGCCTTTCCGGGGCTTGACCAGGCCGCTGCCCAGTTCGCTGTAACCGCGTCCCCGGGTGACGGGGCCCGGTTGGCCAAGTCGGGGAATGCGGATGACGGTATCGAGTTCGCCGAGAAATGGTTGAGGAAGTACGCGTTTTTGTCGAGGCTGCGGATGTCGGATGTGGAATGGCGCAAGGAGGAAGGGGAGAAGTTGGCGCGGGAAGCCGCCAAAGCTATTTCTGAAGTCCACGTGATGATCCGGCATCGGTTGGCTTACGATGCTCAGGGGGTTGAGTTGAAGCCCGTCGTTTCGCTCCGCGGCCTGACGCTCGAGCCGAGCGTGGACTATTGGACGGCATGGGCCTCCGCCGCATCCGACCACGGCGAGGAGCTTGGTGTTTCTGACGGATGGAAACAGGCGGTCCTGGGCGCCATCACCGTTTTGTCCTGTTATCAAGACAACCACGCCCATCTGAAGCATCAGGGCGGCGAGTCCCGCCGGAATTACTACCGGTCCGTGTTGGCGCTCGACTCCGCGCGGCTTGTTCTGGATCCGGCGAGCCGTGGAGTCCGGATCGACCTCGCACACGCCTTTTTCCACAACAAAGAGTATGTCCAGGCGGAGAAGCTGCTCGAGGACCTTCTTTTAAGCGATAAAACGAATCGGACTGCGCTGGTTCTGACCGGTTATGTGCGGTTGGAAATGGCCGCGCGCGCCTTGAGCCGGATGGAGCGGCAGCTTGAGCAGGAGAAGTACATGGACGCGCTGGAGTCCTTCGCCCGCACGCTTCGGCTGCTGGATGCGGCTCAGGAGCCGCTGCGCAAGGCCACCGATCGCAGGACCTTGAACGGACCTCGGGGGATCAAGAGCCTCGCGCGGGCCATGTCCGGGATGGCGCTGGTCGCCATGCGAAGGGCGGAAGCATACCGTATTTTGTCCGATCGTCCGGAGGTGCGGGGGGTCGCGCAGCCGCGCTATCGGTCTGTCGTACATTCGATCAGCGCGCTCGAACACGCGTTGTCCGCCCTCAACGTGAATGGAGCCGGCCCGGACGCATTGGGCCACAGCTTTGGGATATATCGCGATATCGTTGTCCGCCTGGCCCGGGGATTGGACGCATCCGCGCTGGACCGGATCGATCCGGCCCGTTACCAGGAATTGCGCGGCCTCATGGTCCGGATGAAGGAACTTCTGAATTCCGCTCCCAACGATGACGTGCCGGCGCGCAAGCGCAAGTCTGCCCGCGGGAGCCATTCCGTTCAGACAACGATCGCCGACTCGATCTCTGTGCTGTCGGCCGTCTGCGTCGCCATCCAAACCTCGCTCGATCGCCGCGACGAAATCAAAGAAAAGCTCAACAAGGCCGTCTTGCGCGTGCTCCATGACCAGCATCCGGAAGACCCCGCATCATTTGAAGCGCGCGTGGCCGAGGATTTTGCGGCGGCGATTCCCGTCGCTCAAGTCTCTGAACGGGAAGCGTGGATCGCCGTGGCGAGAAGCCATTTGGAGTCGCTCCATACCACCCGCGAGGACATCGCGCTGGCGGGGTGGCATCTCCTTTCGGATTCCGGAGACAGAACCTTGGAATCTCTATCGGAGATCTCGGGCATCGAAGCATCCGTGGTCGCAGAGCGGTTCCGGTCGCCGTTCTTGAAGGAAGTTGGTCTGGCGTTGGAGGAAGAGTCTTCACCGCCGGACGCGGACGTCAAGGTGTCGCCCAAAAAATATACACAGGATATGGCTATTTATAATCTGGGTGATATCAAGTCGTTTCTTGCCAGCGATGTCTGGATCCGGCCGGAACCGGATGCTGCTGATGTGCACACCATTCCTTCTGCGAAGCATATCGAGCGGATGTTCCGGCAGCTCCGGCCTTGGCTTTCGTTCAGATCGCCGATTGACTGGGACCATCTGAGCGCGATGCGAAAGCGGATGTGGGAACAAATCGATCAATTCTTTGAGCTGGCGCCGAGCGCGTTAAAAAAGAATGCAGAAGATATAGACACGCTTCGAATGAACCTGACCCATTTAAGGCGAGGGACAGACGATAAGCCCGGTTATTGGGTCCGGGCCAAGGAGCTCATGGACCGGCTTAAGCGCAGGCAACAGACTATCGAGGATCAGATCCGCGCGGGCATCGGCAAAATCGATTCGGATTTGACCAAATTGCGGGCGCGAAACAACGTGTTGCGCATCGGCTACCTGGACGAATTGATCAAAGGTCTTGAGCTGCGCCGCGCACGGCTGAACGGGCTCCTCGATCCGCAGGACCCCGGCTATCTTCTGCCAGAGCATTTTGATGAACAGATGCAGGCGGCGCAAGCCGATCGCGAGTTGGTACAGCCGCTCGAAGCGGTGGAGGCCTCGCTCACGCGCGTGCGGGATCTTGAGTGGGAGGTCGATCGGCAGGTGCATCAGGCGGCAGAGGCCGCCGCAGCAGCCGATCTTCCGGGAACTTCCGCCGCATCCGCTGTTGTCCGGCGTCTTCGGACGGAGATGAGGCAAGTGGAGCGGATGTTTCAAAAATACGCGCTGCGCGCGGACTCGGAAAAAAAGATGAGCCAAATCGAAGGCCGGCTCGGTCGTATTCAGCAGGAGGCCGTGAGAATCCGTCAGGCGCTCGAGCGCCGTTCTTCGATCCGTGAGCGCATCAGCCGCATCCGGCAACAGGCCGATGCCGGAAGACCGCTCCTCCAACCGTTGACTGAATGGTGCGCGAAAATCGCCCGGCAGACCGATCGCATGGACGACATGCTGCGGGACGCGGACCTTGCCGGTGATAGGCGGGAAGACGGTGAAGCATACTCCGGACGGCTTCAGCTGGTCTTGGAGGAGGTCGATAGGGTCGAAAAGGAAGTCGACGAGATGCTGGCCCGGCTGGGTCAAAAGAGCGCAAACGCCATGAAGGCGAGCCTGGTGGGGGTGGAGCTGATGGCCGCGCTGCTCTGGCAGTGGAGCGAACAGGCGTTTCCGGGTACAACCGCGCATGCCCGGCGCTTCACGACGGCGAGCTGGAAGCTGCGCGAAAAGATCGAAAAATTAAAGTCCCAGTCGGACCGGGGATGGATCGATCCCGGCCTCAGGGAGGAGATTGATATGGCTTTTTTGATGTGCTTTTTGGAATACGTGCGGGCCATGAACGAGGAGCATGATCTCCTGATCGACAAAGCCAAGCAGCAGATTCTGCAGCTCACGAAGCAGCTCAAGAACAGGATCGCCACCGGTCCGATGAAGTCCGAAGAGATCGGGTTGTTTACCCTGACGTTGACTCGGGTTCACTACTTGGACCTGCCGTCCGACTTTGAGCTCGTCCTTTATTCGGACAAGGAACAGCGTCAGAGGCTCAGCGAGGAAGGGCATAAGGCCTTCATCAAGAAGCTCAAGGCGATGCCGGTCCATGACAACCCTTTTTTGCAACAGTTCGAAGACCGCTGGCAGTACCACGGGCCCGAAGGGTTCGAAGAATCGTTTGCCTATCGGGACTTGCTGCACGGGCTTTGGATGACCGTCGTGTTTTACATGGACGGGTACGAATCCGCCTCCGGTTCCACAAAACCCGTCCATTTTGCGCATCTATTTCCGGAGGCCGTACGCCTGAAGCAGCTCAATGTGATCCGGCGCCGGATGATTGGAGCGGATGCCGATCGAGTCGGTGACCCCACGATACTTTTTCCTGTCAACAGTCCCGAACAGCTTCGTCTGATCATGCAAGTCCGATCAAGCACCGATCGGTTTCTGGAGAATCTTTTTCCCGCCTTGGATGAGGATTTGGGGCCGGCGGATCCCGACCGCATGCAGGAGGCGCGGCATGTCCTGGACCGTATTCTGACCCAGACTCAGGAGAATCGGGGAGCGCGGCTGGCGCGTGACGGGCTGACCCTGAGCGCGGACGCGCAGGGGTTGGACGAGAACCGCTTCGCCGCCGCGTGGGTCGATCCGGCGTCCGTCGAGCTTCCGATACTGCTGGCGTCCGAGGCCGGGAGCTGGAAGGCGCTTTTGTCCGCGGCGCCGCGAAGTCAGACGGATTCGGGGGACGATGACCGGCGGCGCGAGTTGTGGATGCCGGGCGATGCGCCGGTCCCCGGAGCGGACGGCATCCCGCTCAAGCATCTGACCTTTTCGAGCAAGGCGCTTCTTCTGTGGGAGTGGAAAAGCCGGTATCCGGAACTTTTTGCCGGGAATGCGCCTCAGATATTTAAGCAGCTGGGTTTTGACCGGGAGGGCGTGATCGAGTTTGCGGACCCCATCACCCGGTATCGTTACCGGATGCCGGCGGTTCCAACCGCACGGGGAGGGATGAACCTTGTTTTTCTGGCGGCTGCGGGGCATCAGGTTCGGGACGCAGCCGGCGCGTCCACCGAAGAACACGGACGCGACGCGGCGGTGCTGGTGCCCATCCGGCCCAATCAGGGCTGGCGGTCCAGGGCCGTGGCAGAAGTCTATGACGCGCTTCATCCCTACCGCATCAATGAAGTTCAGGTCCCGCATGACCGGATTCCGCAGCTGATCCAGCTGATTCCGGCGTCAAACGCTCCATTCGGCGTGGACGCGGTCGCGATCGAATATCTCGACCCGGGCGGGTTCATGGAATCTGTTCGCGACATGCAAACCCGGCTCACCCAACAGTCGCTGGAGCGGAAGCTGGGCATCCGGATGCGGTTCTCGCTGGTTCTTGGCGCGGCACGGGCATTGCAGATGATGCATGAAGCCGGCGTGATTCACCGCGACTTCAAGCCCGAGAATGTGCATTGGGACGGGGATGACGTGAGAATCGTGGACTTCAGCAACGCATTCGTTTACCGGGCGCCCTCTCCGCTGGCGATCCCCGGGGCCCAATCCCGGCTTCAAACCATGCGCCTCATCGAACCTCTCGAAAAACAGAAAGGCATGCTGGGGGGTACGCCCCGGATTCTGGCGATCGACGGGACGGTCACGCCGAGTTTTGTGGAGGGGTCGGCCTTCCTGGAAGCGACCAAGCGTTTTGCACATGACCCGTCACAGGACAAGTTCGCCTTTGGACTGTTTTTGGCGCAGGCGTTCGGGATGCATGCGACCGGAGCGATGGATTCAAGAGAGTTAGATTTGCGTCTGGAATTGCTGCAGTCGGATTTGGAGCGCGCGGGTGAGCAGGTCAAATGGCCGGCGGACCTGTCGGCGGTCGGCCTGATCGGGCTAATCCGCCGTCTGCTCGACCCGGCGCTCAAGGCGCAGGACGATCTGGACTGGAAGGAAATCATCGATACACTGCAGGGTTTTGCTGGCATCTACGGGACGAGCCGTTTTGTGCCGACCGAATTTACCGCGGAGAAGCTGCCCGGAGACAGGTATTCGCAGGGTTATCGGGGCGGCGGTACGCTGGCTCTTGACCCGCCCGGTCTGCCGTCAGATCCCGGTTCAGGCGCCCGGCTTGCCAATGGCAAAGGTCTGGATCCATCCGAGGATGATTTACGCGATATGTATACGGCCGCTGCGTTCGGCCCGGATTATCAGATCCATCGGACGCTGCGTGCGGGTCCGATTGATACCGGGATTTTTAAAAATTCCTATGACAGGATTTTTTCAAATATGAATTTTGGTCCGGAGCAGAATTTTTCTTCCACACTGACGGCCCGCGTGAAGCTTCAGAAGCAGTCGGATCCGAGCCGTCCCTGGATGTGGCTGGACGTCGGTCCGGGCGCAGGCAATGCATTGAGGGAGGGGATCGAGCTGATCGAGGAAAAAAGTCTTAACGGCCATTATCGGGCCTTGGGCGCGGATATCGTTGACCATCGGAGCCGTTCCGGAAGATCCGCGCCGGCCGCCGGTGATTATGGATTCATCCCGCTTCCAGGAGGTGTCGAGAATCTGGAGGTTCCTGATGGCGCCGAACCTGACCTGATCACCGCGGTCCATGTGCTCATGTACGCAGACGATCCGCTTCAGGCGCTAACCCGCTTGTACAACGTCTTGCGGCCCGGCGGCGAATTGCTCGTCACCGTCAATGCGATCCATGTCGGCAGCGCTCCGTCAGCGCTTCCGATGATGAATTCGTGGGAGATCGGCAATTGGTTCAGCGGATACGCCAAGGATCTGAATTCCAAGGGAATCGCAAGCGCGGAGCTCATCGGCGACGTGCTGCGCATCCGGAAGCTGTCCGCGGACCGTGTCCGGCTCTCCATTTCCGCAGATGAGTCATTTGAGCCCTATCGGAACCAGGAAGGCATCCGCATCATCCGATACCGTCCGGCAGATCCGTCACAACCCGGGGTTCTTGAGGTCGTCGGACCCGGCGCGCGGTTGGCTCAGGCGGATTCGGCTCGGAATGCGATGGCTTCGGTGGCTCGATACGGATTCGTCCGAAGAGGGCTTGAGGCCAAAAAAATCTTTGACCTTCAGCTGGCATCGACCGGACCCGTAGATTCGGACACGGCCGGAAGGATCACCGGACGTCTGTTGGAACTCATCAAACAGTCTGCGTTGTCGGCGGGCGATAAGAAGCAATTCCGGCGGTTTTCGGATATTGTTGAGAGTCTCGAGTATCATTCGATTGACCCGGTGTCGGCAAGTCCTTCGGATTATTTGGCGGCACTGCACGATCCCGCTAAAAAAATTCTCTATCTCCCGCAGATATGGATCGATGAGCTGACGAGCCGCACTCCGGCGGACGCCTTCGACGAGGCCTTGGTCCGGGAGATTTTGTATCCGGCTCAGCGCGTCGCCGTTTTGGGCGGCAGCGGCAAGGTCGGCCGCCGTATTGCGGCCGAGCTGAGGCAGGTGTACCCGGACGTTTCGGCTGCATCCCGAAGCGGCGGATTTGGGTCCCAAAAGCTCGACGTGACGGATGATGCTGACTTGGCCGGATGGATCGACCGCATGCGTCCGGATGTAATTGTCTACGCCGCCGGGATCGCAGACCCCGACCGCGCCCAGCGTGATCCTGAAGCCGCTCAATTGCTCAATGCCCGAATACCGAAACGTCTGCGCAGCCTCACGCGAGCCAGACTCATTTATCTTTCGACAGACAACGTCTTTGACGGCCAGTCCGCAAAGCCCTATCACCCGAAGGCCCGCCCGCGGCCGCTCAAAGGCATGGCTTATGGCCAAAGCAAGCTCGACGGCGAGCGCGTCACTTTGGACGGATTACGCCACCGGAACGCGGTGCTTCGGCTCGGTCTCGTCGTCGCCGAAGAGGATGTTGAAAAAATCATTCAACAAATCCAGGGCTCCATGAGCGGAAGCGCTCAGGCGCCGACCGTGGACGGAAAGCGAAAGCGCTATCCGGTCTGGGTGGATGATGTCGCTTTGGCGGTGCGGGACCTGGTCGCGAATCCGAAAAAGGGGATTTACCAGCTGAACGGCGAAAAGCCGATAACGCGGTTTGATATGGCGAGGATCGCGGCCGTGGAATTGGATCCGGAGTCCGGCGATCAACACGTCCTGGCCGGAACGACTGCGACGACGGCCGCAATCCAAGCGCCGCGTCCGGCGCATGTCCGCATGGAGAATAATCTGATGAAGCCCCGTCCCATTGAGGATCAGATCGTCCAGACGACGAAGCTGGCCGCGCACAACGGGCCCGGCGCATTAGCCCGGCTTGACCGCGCCGTGCGGCTCCGGGACGGGAAGCTGCTGCGTGAAGCGATGGGTGAGCTCGACGCGCTTGGAATTCGCTGGACGCTGGCGGGGCCCGTCGGTGCGTTGGAAGATTGGCCGGAGGCCCCGCGTGTCGTGGATACCGGCGATGCAGCCGCAGTATCCCGCGCGCTTTTGGACCATCTCGTGACTCCGGACACATTCCGCGAGGATCTTGCCAGGGCGGTCGAATCTATTCTGATGGAAGTTCCTTTGGATAGGGTCAGAGTGATGGCTGCGGTTGTGGATGAGCGGGCCGACGAGTATTGGGTGAATCCGGAAATGGGCGTGCGGACTTTGAGGATCGTCTCGACGGATTTTGTGTATCGGGGGATCGGGATGCGGTACTGGATGAGCGTCTCCCAAAATGGGATTCCGCATGGGTTCGGTCCCTTCGGACCCTATCGGTCGATGTTGCTTCCCTTGATCAGTCGAATGCCTGACGGTTCGAGCGCGCCGGCGGAAGAGGTGCTGCAAGGCGGCTCCATGAGCACCGTGGTGCGCGTTCACGAATCGGATCGGAGCACGGTGATCCGTAAATCGGCACCGGCCGGTTGGCATGCCGACAAGTTGCGGGATGAGGCGCGTTACATGCGGATGCTCGAGGCTACCGGAATTTTTCCAAAGGTATACGACGTCCAATCGTCTGACGGGGTGCGCAAAAATCCCCTGTTCAGGCGTCTTTTGGAAAATCCGGCCGCGGCCGCTTGTTTGCACCAATTGATCAAGCTTGCGCACCAAATTCCATGGCTGAGGCCATTGGCCGGGATGCTTGAGCGATGGGCGGCTCAGCCGCCTGTCCCTAAAGGGACTACGGTCTGGATGGAGGACCTGAAGGGCTATGAACAGCTGACCGAAGTGTCCCGTTGGGCCCATTTGGGATTCAAGCGGCCCGAAATCAAGAGCAGTTCGATCGACGACCGCACGATCTATCGTTCGGACTGGGATATCGCTCTCGACATCTACCGGTCGCTGATCCCTATTTTTTACGGAGTTCAGTCAGCTCAAACGCCGCCGGACTTCCTGCGCAAGTATCATTTTGAGAAGCTGGAAACGCGCTGGGCCGAGGCGCGGGCGCGGTCCCGTCAGCTGGACCTCGTCATGTCCGCGCCTTACATCAAAGACCCGGATCGCCGATACGGACAACTGCTTCCCAACCTCCCGCTGGCCGCGCAGGCGGCGGAGGCGATCGCGTCGTATGACCCGGAAGCCCTGCTTCCGCCTCATCTGACGCGCGAGCACGGGGACCTGCATTTTGGCAATATTCTGATCCCGCCGGCGGATTACTTCCGCCGCAAGCGGATCGAAAGTTTCCGCCTCATCGATCCCAAATGGCTGCCGAACGGGAATGACCCTCTCTACGATTTGGCCAAACTCATGCACAACAAGTACGGCTGGTACGATCTCGCGCTCAATCACCACGATTCGTTTTACTTCGGCATGAGTGTGCCCGAATCCGGCGGGCCTGCCGAATTCCATTGGAACTTTGACGACGAGTCGTATGCGGGTGATCGGATGAGGGACGAGTTTGGAGCTGTGCAGGACTTCAGTCAGCAGTTCGAGGAGTGGATGCGCCTTCCGGACGATGATCCAAGGGTCCGGGATATGGAACGCTTTGGTTTGAATTGGCGGACGCGGCTCATTTTTACCCACGCGTCCCTATTGGCCGGACTTCTCAACTTCCACGTTCTACCGGAAGATCCGCAGTCCAAGATCAGCGTGATCTACTGGCAGGCGGCGACGCAATTTGACCGCGCGATCCTTCATTTGATCGGCCGTGAAGAAGAGTATCGCCATCAGACGGGCCAACGCCGACTGCCGGACGATCTGTACACACCGCTGAGAACGATGGTTCTGCTGCAGCGGGTCTACCAGCAATCCGATTCAGAAGAGGTCAAAGCCGCTGCCGAGCACCAGTACGTCGCGGCCATCAACGATCTGCGGCACTTCCTGGAGCAGAGCACCGCTCCCGCTGTCTCCGGCGCGCGATTGGCGAAGCGTACCGATGTCCGGCGCAAAGTAAAACCTGTTGATCGCGATAATCGCGGACCTGAGTTAAAAGCGGCGCCGGACCCGCTGGATATCATCTTTGCTGATCAGCTGATCCGGGAGTCTGACGCGCGTCTTTTGGCGGCGTTGGCGGCGGGGGAGCCGCAATCCTTTGTCGTGCCGGTTGACCGATCGGCCATCCGGCGGTTGCACGACCGATATCGTCAATCCCGGACGGCAGAGGAGCGTGAAGCTGCCGAACAGCTGCTGGTGGATTCGCAGATCCGCTGGATCGTCCAAATTGCCCGTAAATGGGACCGCATCAATCAGAGCCGTGTGCACAACTCGGAAGTCGGACTCTCGGACATGGTGAGCTTGGGTATTCGTAAAGCGCGGGAGTCGCTCGATCGGTATGAGCCGGATAAGGGTGCGTTGAGCACGTGGATTACGCTGCCGGTCGACGGAGCGATCAGAAATCGGGTCTATGAAGGCGCCCGCCACCGGAGACGAGCCGGCAATATCGACTTGATCGGCTCCGAGATTGCCGCTCTTCCTGATCTGACTTCCGATCAGAAGAAAGCCGTGCGGTCGGCGATTGCCGGAATGGAGGAAAAGGATCGGGAGATCGCGATCCTGTTCTTCGGCCTGATCGGAGACAAAGAGACCAGCAACGAAATCGCCGACCGATACGAAGGGTTCTTGTCCAAGGAAGAGATTGAATCCCGGGTTGAGATGATTCTGAAGCGGATTTCGGCTCTGAATGCCTCGAACCCCGCAGAGACGGATCGAACCGTGCCAACTCCGGAAGAGAACGCTCCCGCATCCTGGCAGAATGACTCGCTCGCGACCATCCGGATGATGCATCTGGCGTTGCGGGATCCGGAGACCGTGAGCTCCTGGGAGGCATTGTCTCAAAGGGATTTGTCGATTCTGCGCACCTACTACGAGAGCGGCGCGGAAGCTCGTCCGACAATGGAGCAACTTGCTTCTGAGTACAAGATCAGCAGGGCCAGGGTGGGGCAGGTCATTCAAGGAGCCGTTCGACGGCTTCGGAATGAGCAGATGCGGGCCTGGAAGCATCTGCGGGAGGCGACGGGACTATCGCATGATCGGATACGCGCGGCATATGACCGGGCGGTTGATGTCGAGCGTCAGGAGGACGGTATCCGCAATGGACACCCCACCCCGACTCCCCGGGAGTTTGAAATGGAGCTGCGTCAGATCCCGGGCGTCCGGGCGATCGGCCCATTGACCGCGGAGCTGGCCAGGGCCCATTACAACCTGGCGCACCCGGCGACTCCGCTGAAGTTCTTCGGAGAAACCGAAGAATCCACGCGGTTGAGCGGATCCGCATCCGCCGAGGATCGGATTCTCGCCTACGTGCAATCCGCCGGCGGAATCGCATCCTGGAAGGAAATCGCCAAACATTTGGGTGTGAAGCAATCCGAGGCGCGGACATATTTGACCCCGGAGCGGCTCGGGCAGATTCAATCGGAATCAAGATACGGAGTCGATGCGACGGTTCAAAGGCAGCGTTTGGTCCCCATCATCCTGGATGCCCGGGACGCTGAGAGGGCCCGCCGAATCATAAGGGCGATGGAAGGAACCGGCAAGGAGCGAAGCTTCCGATTTGGAATGGCCACCTATCCTGAGATCGCCGCTGCGATGAAGATCCGTCTGTCCGGAAGCCGGCCCCCCCGGACCCGGATCTTCCGGCGCATCAATGCCGAGCAGCTCCTTGCCGATCTCAACAGCAATAGAAGAATATTGAATCGGACGGGCCTGCCGTTCCGCCCTCTGCTTCAGATCATTCCGGCAGACGATCGGAACGCGGATTTGCGTGTCGTTGCGCGTGAGTTGCGCGGCGGTGATCCGGCCTCCGCCATCGGGATCGCCGAACGCGTCGGACGGTCTGCGAAGAGCGTTCATGCATCCGTCGAGCGTTTGCTGTTGGACCACACAAGCGCCCACCGGCACCTCTATAACCTGATCGTCACAGGGCAGCCGATGATGCGAATGCCGGACGATAATAAAATATTTCGCTCTCAAAGTCAGATTTTAAGGGCGGTTGAAGAATTGGGCGGTGTCGCCAACGCCCGGCAGATTTGGGATTACCTTCGGAACCGATACGGAGTAAAAATCAACCGATCGACGGTTGAGGATTATGCGTTCCGTCAGATGGATTGGGACGGGATCAACCGGCATCGGATGCAGGAGGGCAAGTTTGCACTCCGCGTTGTCGGTGCGAACCTGGATGGATCCATGGCCCGCAGGTCGTTCGGCGATCGTCCCGGTTATGAGGGATTGGACCCGCTGCTGGTGAGCGCGGAACGGGATTACAGAGATCGATTTAAGGAATCAGACGACGGACGCACCGATTTCAGGTACCGGGTGTTGCCGGCGATTCATGGCATCCTCAAGCATTCCCCATCCGAGCAACCGATCGAAGTCCGATTCGGCCGCGTCAGCGATTTGTTGATCGACGCCTGCGCGACATGGTCTCAGCTCAACCCGGGACTTACCCGGGCGGAATTTTTTGAAACGGTCACTCTTCGAGCCATCCTGTTAACTTCCATTAAGACCGATGTTGATTCTGATTCGGATTGGGTCGGCCGGTTTGCCCTGACACTCGAGAAGGTGATTCACACCAACGGCCCCTTGGCGCCATCCGAATATGCCCCCTGGCTCAAGCCCGCAAGTTCCGCATCGCCGAGCCCCCGCGCTACCGATCGGAATGGTGCCCGCCTGTCAGAGAATGCGGCCGGATCGGCCGGACAGATAGACTGGCGGGAGCAGGCGCGATCGCTGCTTGAACCGGATCCCGATAAGCGGTCTTCCGCCTCACTTGCGCTCGCACGGGTGCTGATGCTGGATATCCGCAAACGCGTGGATGAGGGGATGGATCGGAAAGAATTCGGCTGGAACGATCCCGGCCGGATCGCTCCGGCTGTTGCGCCGCAGATTCCCGGTATCGTGGACCGGCTGGAGCAGTTGTTCGCCGGAGAGCTGGTGCCGGACATCGCGTCCTATGCCCGGGAGCGGCCCGCATCATCCGAGGTCACGGGTGATTCGTATGATCCGAGAAAGGGCCTGGCTAATTACCGGGCGGCGGCTTTCTTTGCCCTGACCGAGCTCGCGGGGCCGACCCGTTTGGTGATGGATATCAACGAGCGGCGGTATATCGCAGCGCCGGTAAAAGAAGAGCTGCTTCGCCGGATGGAGTCCTATCGCCAGTCGCTGGATGCGTCGGGCGCTGAGCGGTTGGATCGGATCTACCGGGAATTCCGCCAAAGCGGACTGTATGAATTCGGGCCCTTCTCGATAGAAGCGGAGCTGAATCTTCTCGAGTGGACGATGCTTTATTGGCGGTGGATCCATGAGCCGAGTGGTCTTGAGCGTCTGTCGCCCGGTCAAATCAAGCTCGCCGACCGGATGAAAAACCAGGTTTACGAGTATGTGCGAAAAGGAATCCTTTACACGTTTCTGACCGATTCAGCCGGCAGAGAACTCGAATCGGAAGTCGCTTCACGCATCGGTGAATCCAAATCACGATTCGGCGCCCGGCTCGCGCAGAAAGGCTCGGGTCCTGAGCGGCACGACTTCAAGAATCTCAAGGCAGGAGCCGAGATCGTCATTCCGAACAAGAGCCGTCTGCGGATCCGGATTCTCGAGTTGGGTTTGAATTGGGCGGAGATCGAAGTAACCGGAGCGGATGGACGGCAGCCCGCCCGGATGAAGCTTTTTATTCCAAAGCAGTCTGAGTCCAAGATGGTGATCGGAGACGCGATCAAGGCCAGCGCGGTGGAAGTGGATTCGCAAAAAGGAAAAATGCACCTTCGCGTCGAAGTCCCATCCGGGATGGAGCGCAAGCCGTACCGCGAGGAAGGCGCCCGTCTGGCGTTTCCGGAGCCGGCGACGGAGCAGGATCTCGCGGGTTGGATGGGCGAAGCGGATCTGCAGGAGATGGGGCGGATGGCCCAATTGCTTCAGAAGGAGCGTTTGAAGGGGGCGTATGCCGTGACGATTCTGGGGCTGGCGGCGCTGCTGCGCATCGGTCCCGGCGGCGCGTCGGTGAGCACGGCCGAGCACAGGGCCGCCATTTCGCTCGCGACGTCCGTCGCCAAGTATGATTCGGGCCGCGCTCCGGCGGGCATGCCGCAGCTGTCGCGCACGCTGCGCGCCGCGTACCGGCAAGTTCAGAATCCGATCGGCCCGCGTTACATCGAGCACGACCTCGCGCGTTACAAAGTGAAGAACGACGCACACGGGGTCATCTTCCGATCGGCCGTCGAATCCCTGTCGCATGTGCTCAAGCGGTTGCCGGAAGTCGAAGTGCGCTTCACATGGAACGGCGCGCCGATCGCCGACCCGACCCTGGATCTTCCGGACCCTCAAGCCCGCAAGCTCGTCGAGGACGCGCGCAAGATTTTGTCGGCGTGGGACGGTTCCGGAGCCAAAACGCTGATGGACCTGCCGTCCGGCCGCCGCGGGGTCCGCGATTTGACTCCACGGGCGTTGGAGCGTTTCGCGGAGACCGATAAAGCCTTCGTACTCACCGCATCCGGATTGAACAACGGTGTCCGCGACCCGGTCGCGACGCTGCTGGTGCAGGTGCGGCTGGCCGATCCCGCTCCGATCGTGGAAGGGGAGGCGGTGGTGGGCCTGCTCCGTTACCTGACCCGCACCGACATATCCGCAGAAGACGCCGAGTTGCTCAGGGCCGGGGACGCGGAAGCCGTTCTGGCCCGGAAACAAAAATTCTCGATCAAGCCGATGGCAGCGCGCCTGGCCGAATCGGTCGCGCATCTCATCCGCTCGCTCGCCGCAGCCGCCGTTGCGGCCTAAAAGGCGATTGACGGAGCGGTTCTGCGCGCCTAGACTTGACGCATGCGCCGCTTCCAGCTTTTTGCTCTCACATTGATCCTGTCGATTGCCGCAACCGCGTCCGCCTCGGACGAAGGCTCCAGCGGCGCCATCGAAACCTACTACCCCAACGGCGCGGTCAAATCCCGGGCGATCTACAAAGACGGCCGTCTGGAAGGACCCTATGAACTTTTTTCAAAAGACGGCCGGCTTCAGGAATTCCGGACGTACCGGAACGACAAGCTGAACGGTCCGGGCCGCCGGTATTTTGCCGATGGCCGGATTGCCGAAGAAGTGAGCTATGCCGACGGATTTTTGGACGGTCCCTACAAACAGTACGATTCCAACGGCAAGCGGCTGATCGAGGCCGTTTATCAGCGCGGCAAACCCGTGACGCCGCTGCGCGTGTATGGCGCCAACGAGGCGTTGATCAGCGCAGAACATTATACGATCGGCGAAAAAGCTCCCAAGCCCGCGGCCCGTCCCGCCCCCAAAAAGCAAAAGCGTCCCTAAATATCCAGTTACGCTATAATACTTTTTTCCCAAAAAGTTAGTAAAAACAAAAAGTAAGATACATCCCATGCACACGATGCTCAAAAAAGTCGAACGCCCCAGGGAACTCAAATGGTTCCAAGCCGGCGCCATGCTTTATGGCGACTGGGGGACGAGCAAGGCATATGTCATCGGCATCGCGTTCGCGCTTGCGGGCCACGCTTCCTGGTTCTTTCTCGGCCTCATGTCCATCCTCACCGTCGTGGTCGGGTACTGTTACACCATCATTTGCAGAATTTATCCGGACGGCGGCGGCGTCTACTCGGCGCTTCGGAGCCGGTCCCGTCTTTTTGCGTCCATCGGCGCCTTCATGCTGGTTGCCGACTATGTTGTCACCGCTTCCTTGAGCGCGTTGGCGGCCTTCCATTACTTTAATGTCGGCAGTCCGGTGATTTGGGCGATGGCTGCCATCGTCGTGATCGGAGGCGCCAATTGGATCGGGCCTGCGCGCGGCAGCGATATTGCCACCGTTGTCGGTGTGGTCGCATCTTTGTTTGCCTGTGTATTGTTCATGTTTACGATACCGCATCTTTCGGAAGTGACGCTCACGATGCCCACGACGGGCCTCTGGCACGGATGGACCACGTTCGCCGGGATCGTCCTGGCTCTTTCGGGCGTCGAAGCCGTCGCGAACATGACCGGCATCATGGTCGATCCGGTCAAGCGCACCGCCAAACGCGCGATTTGGCCCGTCCTGCTTGAAGTCGCGCTGCTGACCTTCCTGCTTGGCGTCGCCATGAACGGCGTTCCCGGGGATTTGACTCACCACATCGAAGACATGCTCCGCGTGCTTGGCAAACATTACGTTGGCCATTGGTTCGGCGAAGCCATCGCGATCGTATTTGCCATCCTGCTCCTGTCCGCGGTGAACACCGCCGTGAACGCCTTTACCAGCATCCAATTCTCGATGGCCAAGGACGGGGAATTGCCGGCATTTTTTGCCAAGCTCAACCGTTTCGGCATGCCGTGGATCGCGCTGCTGGCGGCGATCTTCGTCCCGGTCAGCGTTCTGGTGTTCGTCCACGACCTCGTTTCGCTCGCGGCGCTGTATGCGATCGGTGTCGTGGGCGCGATCACGCTCAACCTCGGCGCCTGCGCGTCGAACTTCTCGCTGCCGCTCAAGCGCTGGGAGCGCGCGCTGCTTTTTGTCGTGAGTCTCGTCCTCCTGGCGATCTGGATCACCATCGCCATCGAAAAAACCAAGGCGCTCATCTTCGCCCTGATCGTGATCGGCGTGGGCCTGCTGCTGCGCGCCGCGGTGAAGACCTTCCTGCCCGCGCCCGCGCCTCCCGTGGCTGTGCCGAGCTCCGACGTGCTCACCGTTTCCGAAGCCGCAGACATTGGCCCGCTGTACAAGAGTTCCTTCATGCTGGCCTTGAAGCGCGTGACGCCCCAGATCGTCGACAACGCGGCGCTGCAGGTCAAGGCGCACAAAGAAAACTCGATTTACTTCTGCTACGTCGAAGAAATTCCGTCCCACGCCGAGCTTCCGGCCGAGATCATGCCATCGGCCAAATCGCTTGAGCTTTTGGCCGAAGTGGAGCATCATTTTAGCGAGCGGGGGATCACCCTGATCCCCGTGTGGCAGGCGGGGCATCAGGCGGGCCGCCAGCTGGCTTACGTCGCCAACCAACTGGGCGTCAAAACGGTGCTGATCGGAACGACCGAGCACACCGCGCTCATGAACCTCGTGCGCGGCGACGTCATGCGGACCCTGGCTCAGCACCTCAACAAGGAATGCAACCTCATGATCCTGAGTTGATATGGTCGAAGTCAAAGTCGAAGTCAAAAAAGCCCACCACGCGCTCGTCCATCTTCGCACGCATATTTTCCGCGGCCTCATCGCCGTCATCCCGCTCGTCATCTCGTTTTTCGTCGTCCAATTCCTCTACATCATGGTCGACCGCCGCGTCGCGCGGATGATCGAAGGATGGACCGGGGTCGCGATTCCGGGATTGGGGATCCTGCTGGTGCTGGCGATTCTGTACCTGGTCGGCCTGATCGCGTCCAACCTCGTCGGCAAGCAGCTCTTCGGGCTGATCGAAAAGATCAGCGAGCGCATTCCGCTCGTGCGCACGACCTACCAGGTGGGCAAGCAGATTTCGCAGTCGCTGTCGCACGAGGACAAACAGCTCTTCAAGCGCGTGGTGATGGTGAAATACCTCAATGCCGGCGCCTGGACTATCGGGTTCGTGACGGGAACGCTCACCGACGCGAAGGAGCCGGGTGTGACGTTTCTCAAGGTGTTCGTCCCGACCCCTCCCAATCCCACGTCCGGCACGATGATCATCGTCCGGGAAGAGGACGCGCGCGACCCGGGCTGGACGGTCGAAGAGGGCTTGAAGACCGTCATTTCCGGCGGCATCATCGGCCCCGCCCAACTCAAATAATTAAATAGGGACACGTACTATTTATGCCCACGATGCCCGCACCCCGTATCCTCGCCTTCGCCGGCAGCGCCCGCAAGGAATCCTGGAACAAGAAGCTCGTCCGCGCCGCCGCTGAGGGCGCCCGGAAGGCCGGACTCGAAGTAACGGTGATCGATCTGGCGGACTACCCGCTGCCGATCATGGACGAGGATTTGGAAGCGCGCGAGGGCTTGCCGGCCAACGCGAAGAAGCTCAAGGAGCTTTTTTTGGCCCACCAAGGCCTTCTCATCGCGTCGCCCGAGTACAACAGCTCCGTCACGGCGTTGCTTAAGAATACGATCGACTGGGTGTCGCGTCCGGTGCCGGGCGAGCCGCGCATGGCGTGCTTCGTAGGCAAGACGGCGGCGCTTGTGAGCGCGTCACCTGGTGCGCTCGGAGGACTCCGGGGACTGGTGCATTTGCGCGCCATCCTCGGCAACATCGAAGTGACCGTCCTGCCGCATCAATTCGCGCTGGTCAAGGCGCACGAAGCGTTCGGGCCGGAGGGGAAGCTGAAGAGCCCCGACCAGCAGACCGCCGTCGAGGGCGTCGCCGCGGCGCTCGCGGCCATGCTCAAAAAATTACATCCTTCCGCTTGAAGCCGTCCGTTCCATCGGTATAATCTAATCGAAGTATTTTGAATCAACGGTCCGCCGCCAATCGGGAGAATTCAAATGCCTAAATGCGTCAAATGCGACGACAGCTTCAGCCGCGACGAGGGCGAGTACAACGAGGACAAGGAATTCGTGTGCGCGACCTGCGCGGACGAGCATGGCCTTCTGGACGACCCGGACGACGATGATGATGATTTGGACGACGATGAGTTGGATACGACCGTGAAGGCGTGCCCCAGCTGCAAGGAAAAGTCCGAAGACTACGCCGAGTCCGGCATCTGCCCTGAGTGCGGCTTCGAAAAGGACGAATAACCCGATAGAATTTAATTAGGGACACGTACTATTTATTCAAGGACCGTCAGGTCCGAAGAATAAATAGTACGTGTCCCTAAATATTCTTAAAACCCAGGTTTGACCTGGGTTTGTTTTTTTTAGAAAAAGCTTTTTATGAAGGCAGAAGACAAAAAATACTTTTTGCATCTCAAAGACCTGGTGAAGCTCGAGGAAGCCGGGGAGAACGAGGAGATCCGGAGGGAATTCCTCAATCTCTCGCCGGAAGACCGTGAGCTCCGGGGCAAGTCGCTCCTGTCGCTGTCGATCTCAAGCCGGTCGTTCAGCCCGGCGGAGCACGTGCTCGTGACGTTCAGCCGCGAAGGCGACCGGCCGCTGCCGATCTTCACGCTCGAAGAAGGGGATCTCGTCACGCTCGTGCCGCGCCGCGAGCAGATCCGCGAATGTCCGTCCGGCACCGTGTACGAGAAGGCCGCCGATTCGATCACCGTCGCGTTCCACCACCCGCTCCCCGAGAGCTTCGACGAGGTGAAGCGTTTTGATCTCCACAAATCCGCCAACGCCGTCGCGTACCGCCGGATGCTCGAAGCGCTCGACGCGGTGATCCAGACCCAGGCGCGGGTTCTCTCGCGCTTGCGCGACATTTCGCTCAAGGAAGCGGAGCCGGCGCAGGATCCGGTCGGAGCCGGCTCGTCGCTGGTCTGGTTCGACCCGGGCCTCAACGCCTCCCAAAAAGAAGCCGTCCGCAAATGCCTCGACGCGCGGGAGCTCGCGCTCGTCCACGGCCCTCCCGGCACCGGCAAGACCACCGTTCTCGTCGAGCTCGTGCGCCAGGCGGCGCTCCGCAAACAGAGCGTCTTCGTCACCGCGCCGTCCAACACCGCCTGCGACAACGTCCTCGAGCGTTTGGTCGCGGCCGGCGTCAACGCCGTGCGGATGGGTCACCCCGCGCGCATTTCTGCCGGGCTGCGCGACCACACGCTCGACTTCAAGCTCGCGCTGCACCCGATGTCCAAACTCGCCTCCGACATCCAGATGGAACTCGACCGGCTCTACAAACGCCAGGAGCGTTACCGCGACCGGCGCAGCCCGGGCTTCGACCGCGAACGCGAGCTCCGGACCGAAATCGACACGTTCAAGGCCCAGCTCCGCGCCGTGCGCAAGGAGATCTTCAACCGTGTCCTCCAGACGGCGGACGTCTTCATCGGCACGCCGACCAGCATCGGCGACCGGTCGATCCGCGAAAAGACCTTTGACCTCCTCGTCTTCGACGAAGCCACGCAGGCGACAGAACCCTTGAGCTGGATGCCGATCGCGCGGGCGAACAAGCTCGTCATGGCCGGCGACCACTTCCAGCTGCCGCCGACGGTCCGTTCCAAAGAGGCCGAAGCCCGCGGTCTGGGCGTGACGCTGTTCGAACGCTACTTCGACATCCTGGGCCCCGACTACAAGCAGCTCATCGAGCGCCAATACCGCATGCACGAGCACATCATGGGCTTCTCATCGAAGATGTTTTACGAGGGCAAGCTCGTCGCCGACGAGTCCGTGAAGACCAAAGTGCTCGCCGACCTGCCGGGCGTGGCCCGGGTCCCCGAGACCGAGGCGCCGCTCCTCTTCTTGGATACCGCCGGGAAGGGGTATGAAGAAAAACTGGAGGAAGGGAGCCAAAGCCGTTACAATCCTGAGGAAGCGGAACTCGTTCTGGGGGAGCTGAAGCGCTATTTGGCGCTCGGAGTGCCTCCGGAGGAGATCGCGGTCATCAGCGCGTACAGCGCGCAGGTCCGTCTGCTCGTATCCAAGAGCCCCCATCCCCAGGTCGAAATCGACAGCGTGGACGGTTTTCAGGGACGCGAAAAGGAACTCGTGATCGTCACGCTCGTCCGCTCCAACATGGACGGCGAGATGGGCTTTTTGGCCGACACGCGCCGCATGAACGTCGCGATGACCCGCGCGCGCAAGCGCCTGATCGTGATCGGCGACGGCGCGACGCTGACGACCCTGGACTTTTATAAAAAATTCATCGAATACGCCGAATCGGTCGGCGGTTACCGGAGCATTTGGGAATATGAAAACCCTTCTTCAGATCAGTAAGCTCAACAAGCGTTACGGCGGCAAGATCATCTTTGACGACGCGAGCGTCACGATTTGCGACGAGCACAAGATCGGCGTCATCGGCCGCAACGGCGCGGGCAAGTCCACGCTGTGCCGCATCCTGACCAAGGAAGAGGAGGCGGAGTCCGCCCTGATCGAGCCGTCCGCGGAACTCAGGCTCGCGTACCTCGAGCAGCACGACGCGTTCAAGCTCGACGAAACCGTCATCGGCTTCCTGCAGCGCTATACCGGCCGCGAGGAATGGGAATGCGGCAAGATCGCCGGTCAGTTCGCGCTCAAGGGCGCGCTGCTCGAAAAGCCCATCGGCGAGCTCTCCGGCGGATACCGCACCCGCGTCAAACTCACGGCCATGCTCCTGCGTGAACCGAACTTTTTGATCCTGGACGAACCGACCAACTACCTCGATCTGCGCACGCTTATTCTGCTCGAGCACTTCCTCCAGGAATACGAAGGCGCGTTCATGATCGTTTCCCACGACCGGGAATTCCTCGCGCGCACCTGCGACTACACGCTCGAAGTCGAAGGCGGCGGCATGACGCTCTATCCCGGCAGCGTTCAGAACTACCTCGTCTTCAAGGAAGAGCAGAAGCAGCAAGCCATCGCCTACAACAAGGGCGTCGTGGCCAAGCAGAAGCAGCTGCAGGCCTTCGTCGACCGCTTCGGCGCCAAGGCGTCCAAAGCCACTCAAGCCAAATCCAAGATGAAGCAGATCGAGCGCTTAAAGACCATCGAAGTCGGCCATCAGCTCGGCAACGTCAAGATCCGCATCCCCGAGCCGCCCGAACGCAAGGGCCTGGCGCTGCGGATCGAGAACCTGTCGATCGGCTATCCCGACAAGACCATCGCCAAGAAGATCACGATGGACATCGAGCAGGGCGCGCATGTGGCCGTGCTCGGCGACAACGGTCAGGGCAAGACGACGTTCCTGAGAACGATTTCTGAGGACCTCCCGATGCTGGCGGGCGACTTCCGGTGGGGTAACGGCCTTCAAGTGGCGACGTACGCCCAGCACGTTTACGCGTCCATCAATCCGAACACCACCGTTTACGAGTACATGAGCCAAAAGGCCGCGCCGGAAGTGACGCGTCAGGAAATCCTGAACATCGCCGGCAGCTTCCTGTTCAAGGGGGACGAGGTCGAGAAGAAGATCGGAGTTTTGTCAGGCGGCGAACGCGCCCGCGCGTGTCTGGCCGGCATGCTTTTGTCCAAAGCCAACGTGCTGCTCCTCGACGAACCGACCAACCACTTGGACTTCGAGACCGTCGAAGCGCTCGGCAACGCGCTGCACCGGTTCAAGGGCACCGTGTTTTTCGTGTCCCACGACCGGACGTTCGTGAACCTCGTCGCGTCCGAGATCATCGAAGTGAACAACGGCCAAGTCATGCGCTATCCCGGAACTTACGAAGAGTACGTGTACTATCTCGAGAAAAAAGCCGACGAAGAAGGCGCCGAAGCCGTGATCCCGTCGATCGCCGGTATTTCCGGGGGAAAAGCGGCCCCGCACGGAGCGGCCAAGCCGGCGGAAAAACCGTCCGGCCCCAAGCTCACCGGCAAGGCGCTCTACGAGGCCAAAAAGGAGCTCGAGTCCGAAAAGCGCAAAGCCCAGACCCGCGTGAAAAAGAGCGAAGAGGCGATCGCCCTGCTCAAAAAAGAATTCGAAGAAGCCGACAAGACCCTTTTGTCCGACGCCGCCAACTGGTCCCAGGAGCTGTACACGAAGCACGCCTCGCTCCAGCGGAAGATCCAGGAAGAAGAGGCGGCCATGGCCGGCCTTCTCGAAAAAGTGGCCGAAGTCGACCAAAAACTCCAGAATCTCCGCTAGGTTTCGCCTCCGCTCCGACTAAACCTCCGCGTTGTCTGCGCGTCTAAAGTGCAGAAGTTCGAAAAACAACGTTTGAACAGGAGGCCGTCATGGATATTCTCAAACATCAACCCAAAACCCTCGCCCTTTTTGCGGCTTTTCTGACGGCTGTGACGCTGTCAGCCCCGCTTGCCTACGCGGAAGAATCTGCTGCGACCGACGCCGTTCAGGCGTTGACCGATGCGATTACGGATGCGACCTCGGACTCATCGGATGAGACTCCGGAGTTCTCAAACCGCAAGGAACGCCGCGCGTATTTTGAGAAGCTTCGAGCGGAAGACCCGGACAAATTCAGAGAAGTCATGAAGGCCAAGCGTGAACGCTGGGCAGAGAAGCATCCCGAAGCCGCCGAGCGCTTCAAGGACGGCAAGTATTACAGGCATCCTGGCGATGCCCGCGGTCCGCGCGGAGATCGCTGGGATGTGAACCTTGGTCCGGATCGTGGCCGTCCCGGTTTGCACCATCGCAAGCATCACCAAGACCGATACTAAGTAATTATCTGACAATAGGTTACGATGCATGGGGGCCGGACAACCGGCCCCCATTTTTTTGCTACGTCAGCTTGAATTTGACACGTCATGAAGCCATACTTGATAACGTATGGTTATTATTAATAAGAATTGCATAGGTATTTTTTTACGCCGTCTTATATCTATAAGTCTATGTCTTAGTTTTGGGGCGATGGAATTGGCGTGGGCGGGGCCGGATGTTTTTTCGGCCGGTTCTGCCGTGCCGATCCGGAGCGACTCGGCCGCCAAGCCTTTTTCCGTCACGATTCCGACCGATATTTCCCGGCTCCAAGTTCCGCTGGAGCACACGACGCTCAAAGAATTCCATCAGGGTACAAATGGCAAGCTCATCATCCACATCCAGGACGCGCACTCGAACTTGAGCGGTCAAAAAAGTTTGGCCGGAGCGCTCGACGAGATGATGACCCGATATGGGGTGGAGCTCGTGCTGGTCGAAGGCAGCTCGACCGACGTCACGCTCGATCCGCTCAAGAAGATCGGCACGCGCGACCAGTGGAAGCGCGCGGCGAACCGGCTGCTTTACGAGGGTTTGATCTCCGGCGAAGAATTCCTGAACCTGACGACCGACCATCCCATGAAGCTCATCGGGATCGAGTCTCAGGAACTTTATGACGAGAGTCTCGAGACCTACGCGGAGTTGGTGAAGTCGCGCCAGAAGACGCTCAATTATTTGCGCCGGATCCGGCTTGCGCTGGATCGTGTGAAGAACAAGCTGTACCCGTCGGAGTTGCTTGCGTTTGAGTCAGCCTGGTCGGCGGACCAAGACGACTTCAATCTGCGCGTCGGAAAATTGCTGGAGCTGGCCGATCGGGCCGGCGTCACGCTGGGTACAGACTTCGCCGAGATCGCGAAGCTCAAGGGCTTGCGCGCGCGAGAGAAGCAGATCGACTTCGACGCGGCCAACCGCGATCAGGAGCGGCTCATGACTCTGGCGTTTCAGGGCAAGGACGAAGCCGCGCGCAAAGCGCTTGCCGATGCGGGTCGCCGGGCACGGACCCAGCCGGTGGCAATGGGGGCTTTTCTGCGCGCGCTCTGGAGCGAGGCGGAAGGGAGGGGCGCGGTGCGCGAGAGCTTCCCCGTGATCCTCGCATACGCGGAATACCTCGACGCGTTCGGCATGCTCAAGATGGAGGATCTGCTCGGACAGCTCGACCTGCTCGAAGACACCGTTTACAAGACGCTCTTGGCGGACAGCGAAGACGCCCGGATGACCCGCGCCTGCGACCGCTTCCTCGGGCTGCTCCAGAAGGCTTACCAGATCAAAATGTCCTCGACCGAATTCGCGATGCTGCAGCTGAACGAAAAAGACTTTTCGACGAAGCTCATTCTCGGATTCTTGAACCGCAAGCTTCTGGACCTGGGATTCACAGAGGATCTAACCCCGTACCAAACCCCGATCGAAGACGCCCGCGCGTCGCTCGAAAAGTTCTACGAGCTGGTCGACCGCCGTGACCTGGCGTTTATGGAAAAAAGCGCACAGGCGTTTACCGGCCAGCAGGCCGACGCCGCCTTCTTCATCGCCGGCGGATATCACACCGGCCACTTGACCCGGCTGTGGCGCGGTGCCGGCTATTCCTACGCGGTGCTGACGCCGGCGGTGACGTATGAGACGGATCAGGATCAGTACGAGAACCTGCTGCTCGCTCCGCTCAAGCTTGCCCGCAAGCGCATCCAAAAACCCTCCCATGAGTCAGAAGAGCTGATCCAGATCGCCAAAGACCTTGCCCCGGAAAAAGCAGCCGACGGGTTGCGCAAAATGGATGCCCTCGCGACAGCTGAATCGAATGGAGCCCGGTTTGCAAAATCACTCACCGTCAGTTTTTCGCCGATTCAGGCGGCGGCAGTTACGGCTCAGGCGGCGCGGTTGGCGTCTCAGTCTAAATTCGAAGCATCTGTTGATCCTGAAGGGGATGGAGGCTGGAAAAATCTTGGCAAAACGGTCGGATATATGCGGGATGTCCTGAATTCCGGTCAGTCCGACTTGGATTATGCGTCGATTTTAAGCGGAGACCAAAACGTCACCCGGGATGCGGCCGAGGTCGAACTCCGAACTTATATTCATAACCAGGCGTCGCTGCAAGATCAGGCATTGATCGAGCTGATCGCGAACGGTCAGGACGCGTCCGCCGCCGGACCAACAATCGGCCGATTCGGCCTGGGCATGTATCAGATGTTTCAGGAACTCAAGACGCCTGACGATAGGATTGTCGTGACGACGTCCGACGGGACTTCGGCGACGCGGATGGAATTCAGGCTGACCAACGGGGCTATTGAGTACAAGGCCTCGAACCTGGGAGGCGGGTTGCCGAAAGGCACCCGCGTGGATGTCCGGCGGAACCTCGCACCCGAAGAGATAAAATCAAAAATCGGCATTATTGAGAAAAAACTGGCGACCAATTCGCGCGGTGCCGTCAGACTGCGAAATAAGGACCGGGACGCGGAAGTCACCGTAAATCAGATCGACGGCTACCGATATCTGAACGGCGACGCCGTGTCGGCGGACATCATCCCTCCAGTTGATGTGGAAATCGGCTCTGAAGGGTATTCGATCATCGATCGCGGACGCGGCATGAGCCCGAAGACGATCATGACGAAGTATCTGATGCCGAAAGGAACCACCAAGAACATCACCGGTCAGGAGTCTGAATCTTCTGAGGAAGTTCGCAGCGAGACCAAAATATTTTATCGGATGGAAGGGGACCGGGAGAATGACGAAGCGGTCATCAGGATCCAAGTGAGCGGCGTTTTGATCCAGGAGTTCAAGGCGCGGGGCCTGAATCTTCCTGCGGTGACCGTTTTGGAGCTCCCTCATGCGGTCTGGCTTCCAGAGTCCCGCGACCGGGTGGCGTTGGATCAAACGACCATTCGGGGTCTGATGGATCTTGTGGACAAATTGCTGGCACCCGAGAGAGAGGGTTTGGACGCCCGGTTCGCGCTGATCAACGCGATCGGCGCGTTGGCCAAAAAAATGTCCGATGAGACGAACGGCAAGGACACCCGCCTGATCCACGAGCTCAAGCAAAGGGTCTCCGCTGCAGTCAAAAGAGAAGAGCAAAACGGGGCCGTTTTTGTTCCTAATAGGATGGAGTTTTCCGCCGTCAGGACGAAGAGCGGCCGGATCGTTTATCTGGACGAGAAGCTGTTTTACTTTAGCCCCCAGGGGATGAAGGGAGCGGAGCTTATCAACAAGTTTGAATCCAGATCCAATAATCGGCTTTATCTTGTGGATTTGGACTCTTCCGAAGGAGCTCCCGCTTACTTGGCGGGACGCGCGGGCATCGGCTCCGGCTGGATCTTGATGAATCGGGAACTCTACGATAAACACAAAGATGATCCGGCCTTCATCGATGCTCTGCTGAATCTGAAGATTGACTATGGCAACCCGGGAGTCCAGCTGGGCAGGCTGATCGTTCAATCGGATGTGAGCGCGGCCCGGCAGGAGGAGGCGAATTGGGCGGCATCGTCTCAGTTTGAGCTTCCCCGCGGATTCTGGGGCTGGTGGAAGGCCTGTTTGAGTCTGCCCTTGGGTTTGATTGATTCTCTCACGGCAATCGCGGCGGTCGTTCAAGGTATGTTGACCGGCAAACGCCGTGATTCGGCAGCATCGAATGACGACGATGTGCTCGCCTCCATCATCAACCAACCCAAAGCGCTTATCGGTAAATGGAGCGAGGCACCCTATCAAAAAACCCATACGCGCTATTTAGTGCAGCATGCGGGCAATATGATCAGCACGGGCACGATGACACACGAGAACGAGCACGAGTACATGGCTATGTCCGATCGGCTGATGTCCGCAGCCGACCGGCTGCGGACGGCGATTCCTGGGATTGATATCGGAGCCTCAGCCGCGGAGTGGCTCGACCAAAGCTATTGGCTCATGGACGCATCGATCGACGGAACGGACAGCGCCGAAATTTTAAGAACCCACAAAGACCATCTGTATTTTTTAAGAGGGGATGACGTATACCGGATGGACTCCTCCGGATTTGTGGAGCGGGTCATCGAGGGACCTCAGACCTTTGCCGGAGATCATGACGGTTATCTATATTTTAATAAGAAAGACGGTGTTTACCGTACCGGTTCGTCAGGCGACGCCGAGCTTGTGATGGAAGGGGCTGAGGTTTTTATCCGAGGGGGAATGGCTGTGGCGGTCAAGAATCCAACGACTTCGCAGGAACAACCCGTTTTATACACACTCCGGAAGGGAAAGGCCGTTCAGCTCGATGAGCATGTCGAAAAGATATGGCCGGGCGGTGATGCGTCCGGTTCCATGGCTTACGCGACGCGCCATAACGGCGTTACCACCTTAAAGGTCATTGATGGGAACGGTGCGGTAACGTCCCGTGTGCTGACGCCGTCTGCCTGGGAGGCCATCCAGAAGTCGAACTATATATATGAATTTGATTTTACGGCTGCTCTTCAGACTAGCCTCGGTTACAGGCCAAAAAAATATCTCAAGAGGGGCGATCATACGGTGCTGGTCGAAAACGGAAGGATCATATTCTATCAACATGGGTCAAAGAGAGCTTACAAGCCCCAAGTATTCGAAGTGCTCGGCGACGGGAGCGTTGTGGAGTATCCGGTGGACCAGGAGGAGCAGATCAGTCGTGTTATGACTGGGCCTGACGGTGCATTATATGTTGTTGTGCACAATGTCTGGCAGGGGATGTTGGAAGGGTTTTTTAGAAGAGACTTATCTGGGTTGGGCGGGATGAGGAGGGAGGTTATAGGTGAGGAATCGAGCAAGATCTATAAGCATAAAATGGGCGAGGTGACGCTTGTATCGGAGGGTAATATCACCGAACTTCAGCGCAGCAATGGCGGTATTTATTACAAGAGTTCGGGTGAATGGAAACGGGTTGACGAGAACGGAAAAGAAATCGACTTGCTCAACTCTTCGATCAGCGAAAGGATCAGGCGGGAGTATGGTTCCGCTGTTGATGTTAAACAGGTCGGAGTGATTGGGGGCAACCTCATTCTTTTTAGACGAAGCGCTTCCGTGCAGGAGTTATCGGCCGTGCGGCCTGGTCAAAGGGTTCGTCCGGTGGCCGGCGACCTGTGGTGGATTTATGACATGGGCGCCGGTGAAGCGGCGCCGATGAACCAGCTTCTGACTGATGTGATACAGGTCGAAGGCGGGATTGTTGCAGTCAGAAAGTCCGCTCAAGATCCCATGAATGAACCCCTGAGCTCAAGTCTCGTTTATATTCGGCAGGGGAGCGATGGGATGCTGCAGGAAGAGGTTTTGATCGATGGGGCGGAAGACATAAGGATGGAGCTTGATGGAAATGAGCTGCACGTCGTCAACCAGCCCAAAAATCAATACGCCTCTTATGAGAAGTACTCTTTAAAAGACAATCAAGCACGAGTCGTTGAAACGCACAAAATCAGGGGAAGGCTTGCTCCTGACAGCTATTTAACATACGACAAGCAGAATGAAAAACTGGAAGTAAGGTCTGAAGAATATTCCCTCACAAATCATCTGATCGACGTTCACAGCGGCAGTGTGGTCGATATCACTCTAGGGAGGGACATTAACAACTCGGCATCCCGGACGGTCTTTATCGGCGGAGCGAGTGTCCATTTATCCGCGAAGGCTGATAGGCCTATCGCCGTTGAGATAACCCTGCCGTTCATGCTTCGTCGATCGGAGACCTTTTCAAACAGCGCGGAACGTTTGATCGGGGCTTATTCATCGTTCAGCCGGTTTATCGACGAGGCGTCGAAAGAGGAATACGGCAACCTTCTGCATTCGCTTTGGCTCGCGGAGGGAGGGTCTCCCGTGAACATGTTCTTAAGCATGGAGCAGCAGGCGTTGTGCGCGCCCTTTATGACCGAGGAGGTTGTGAGTGTTCTGGAGGGTTATCTGTCGGAGGCCGCGAGCATGAAAAGCGCCCGCGAGATTTTTTCGGAGCTCATCCTGCCGGTTTTGAATCTGTATCAGGCGTCCGCCCGCCGGCCGGAGGAGATCCGTGAAGGGCTCTTAAAACTGCTCCGCAACCTCAGACGCATGCAGACCTTGAATCCCGAGTTTGCCGCATATGCTGCGGGCCGGCTGCTGGAGCCCCGGTATGACCTGCCGCCGGAGAACGGCGCTGACTCCAAAAAGGTCTCCGTCATGGAGATGTATCTCAACCGCTATGACCAGGTGCATGTCTCGCCTGCCGACGAATTGTATCTAAAATTCATGTTGGGCAGCGACGTGCCTCCTTCCGTTCGATTGGAGCCGTCCGTCCGGAAGGGCGGCGCCGCGGCCGGGGCGTCCTTGAACGATCGGGACCTTGCCGGCTTGATCTGGTTCGCGTTCAAGTATCCGCAGGAAGTCAGCGCTGACTGGCCGGCTTTTTTGGAAAGGATGTCGGCGATCGATGACGGACCGCTGCAGGAGATCAGGAATCAGATCGCCGGGGCGGTGAACGGCCAAGACATGGTCAATATGGTCTGGATCCGGGAAATCGCCCAAAACGCGCGTGACGCCATCCGAAAAGAAAAAGAAACCGGGATCCAGAGCGGATTTTTGGGCCACGGATTTTATACCTTGTTTGCCGGCGGGACCAACGGCAGGACGTTTGTCCGAGTCGTCACCGGCCGCGGCGAAGAAGGGGGCGTCGAGCTTTTGCTGCAGCCCCATTATGACCCCAAAGGCTTACTGGAAGACATTCGCGTGGTGAGCATGACGCCTTTGGCCGGCGACTTCAAGGGAACCCGGATCGAGCGTATACACCGCATGGATGGGAGTGCGGACGAGGCCGCCGTCCTCGGTCAAATGCTCGCGGATTATCAAGTCAGGCGGTATCTCGGGGCGGTGCCCGGCGGAGACGAGCGCGTCGGCATTTACCTTAACGGAGAGGCGGTCAATCAGGATCGGCCTGAATCCGCGGAACCCGACTCTCGAATTCTGATCAAAAACGGCGTTCGGCCGTCAGCGGACGCCGAAGGCGTGTCGGAATGGGTCGTGAGCATCGAAGACCCAGTGGGGATGAGTCTTAAGACCGTGCTCAGCAAGCTGCTGCCGGTCGACGTCTCCGGGAAGCCCATGCAGAGCGAGCCCGCACGCCGGCAGACGATCGATGGCATCCAGACGCACTACAGCCGGGATTTGATCCCCCGGGTCACTTTGGACGGTTTGTATGTGGATCAGCCCGACGCGTCCTATGCGGGACTTGTGCCGGAGTCCGTGCTCGGCGTGCTCCAGCCGCGAGGATGGAATGTGGATTTTCCGGCGGGCACTCCGACCACGAGGACGCGTATCGGTATCCGGGAGCCTCAATCCTACCGGCCTTTTGTCGCCGCCCACGCGCTCAAGGATATGGTCCTTTTGTATCTCGCTGAGCCGGATGTGGAGCTCCCTCTTCTGCCCAAGGACTATGTGTATTCGCAGACAAATGCGATCACGACCAGGAAAGACATCGAGCGGGATGCCCAAATCATCAACGCGTATCTGGAAGGCCTGTTAAAAGATGAGCAGCGGCTGGCGGATGTCGACTTTAACCGGTATAAACAATCACCGCACGAACTGATCCAGCTTCTGACGCTGATCCGTGTTCCGTCAGCCGACGGCCGGCGGATCAGCATGAGAGAAATCAAGGAAGAGGTGCTGAGTCGGTTCAACGGCCAGGGATCGCAGACGCCCATCAGCCTGCCCAAGGGCATGGAGCATCTGGAGGAGACGATCGAGCAAAATATCCGCGCTTCAAAATCGGCTCAAAGCATCGATTACAGCTCGATCGCCGACGAACCCATCCTTCTTGCTTTTCGCCGTTTTGTCGAGGAGCTGAATTCGATCGGCGGGGTTGGGGACAACACGGTTGGTTACCACTTTGAGATTAACGGAATATCGCTCGCCCATGCCGCCGGGTCAGAGGTCCGCTTCAATCTGGATTATCACAAAAAATTCCTGGAACCGCTGTTGGACTTCTTGAGACGAGGTCAGGATATTACAGCTCAGGAAGACATGGTGATGACAATTATCCATGAGACAGCCCACACCCTTGAGAGAGGGTACAGGCCTCTGTACGGCAATGATTGGACGCATCATGCGGAGCAGGATGTGCCGGGCACTTTTGCCTGGATCATGAAGACGTACCTGACCAAGCTTCTAAAAAATATGGAAAGCCCCGATGCTGTCCGCCGGAGTATTTTACAGGAGGTCGGTGTCGACCTCGCCGGCCTCGAGGCGTCTTATCAGCGTGTTGCAGATTTTGTGAAACAGCAGCAGACGGCCGGTTCCGCAGATCAAGGACCTGATACAGCGCCTTCCGCCGCGCGGCTGGCTTCTGATGCGGAATCAAAGCCGCGGATCGGCGCCGGGCTTCCGTCAGATGCGGCAAAAAGAATATGGGAAGATTACTTCAGAGATCGAAGCAGAGCAGAGACGAACGGCCCTTTTCAGGGGGGGTATCCGGAGAATGTGCTTTTGTTTGTGGAGGATGGAGTGGCGGGCATCGAGTCCGATGGGCTGGCGGTTCGGGAGATCGGATCAGGGGATGGGACGGTGGCCCGACACCTCTCAAAATCCATCGGCGCCAAAATTGGACTCTACATCCTTTCGAATCCGCATGAGATGAGCAGCGAGGACAGGTTGCTCGGGCTGATTTCGGAAGACGATAAATTTTCGTACGAAAAAATAGACATTGAGAGAACCGTTCCTGCACATGTTCCGGCGGACGTGGCCGTGGCAACTTATGTGCTGGAATACACGGACCTCAACAGATCCCTCCCTAACGTGAAGGCCATGCTCAAGCCGGGCGGCCGATTCGTCGGTGTTTTTCACCATCCCGAATCGACCGTGGCCGCACATTTTTTCAAACGCCGACGGATGCTTCAAAGATCCGGGTGGATGGATCGGGCATGGAGCAGATCGGCAGGTCTGGTCCCGCTGCTCCGCGGGAGCAGGGTGGATGCCTGGGTCCGGGACCGTATCGGCTATGATGCCGACGCGGATCAGATGTACTCCTTGCTGCTGAGCAATGTCGTTGAATTTGGATCGAAGGAGCGGCTGGTTCGTTTGTTGAGAAAATGGGGTTTCCAGACGGAAGAAAACGATGTCCAAACGATCATAGATGAAACGTCCGGATTGCCGATCGGATACGGAGTGATAGCCGCCAATCCTGCCAAGCCGACAACTGCCTCTAGTACGGGGTCAGCGGCCCGGCTGGCTGCGCGTGAGGGCACCGATCCTATGAGCGGAGCGGATCTGGGCCGTCAATTCGTCATCCCCGCTGCGACTGAGGCGGCTAAGCAGCGGATGGACCGGCTTCGCAGCAAATTGGATAAACAATTCCTGTCACGCAGCGCGGTTTGGAGCCCGCTTGCGGGTGAAAAGATTGTGTCCGATGCGTATGAAGAACTTGCCATAACGCTCGGCATCGCCCGAAATGACGACCCGGGGAGCTTGAAGAGCGGCAGGTACTACGCCGATTTGATCATGATGATGGAACTCCAGCGCGACGTGTTGAAGGCGCTGGTTAAAATGGCCGCCGCAGGTAAATTGGGGATCAATAGAAAGGAATACGAAGGGCTGATCAGACGGGGGGTTTTTTCTGCCGGAAGGGTCCTTCCCGAAGAGAGAATCAAGTATTATGCGACGGCGAACGGGTTTGATTGGATGTTAGATGCCGCCGTCACCGACGAGGAACGGAAGAAGCTCGCCAAACGCTTGCTGGGAACGACGCTCGCATACATTGATTTGAACGATGAATCTGAAGTAAACATGATCGGCGATCTGGTCAGCGCACTGTCGGGTGTCAGCGAGATGAAGGATTCACGTCAGCGAGCGGAACGCGTGAAACAAATAATGGACGGGGTGGAACACGCCCGCAAGACCGTCGCGGAAGTGTCGCAGTGGGACCTGCTGCACCGCTTTGAGAAGAACAATCCGGGAGCATTAAGATTGGTCCGCGGCTTCAGGGACGCAGCGAACGAACCTTATGTCGACTCGGAGGTCGGTAAACCGGCTTCTATCGGCAAGACGACTTTTTTCACGCATGTACCGGGACATGCGGATGACTTCTGGGAAGACAACGCAAGGGGTGGTGTGGTGGTGGCCGATGTGCCGGTAGATTCCATCCAATTCACTTCCTGGGTGATGCCCGACGCGGAGACGGATGGATACGAGCCTCAGATCGGTGTTCAGGGTCGCGCGACGATTCAGCGCGTGTTCAGATTGGGCGGCAACTTGAACGGCTCGGACGCGCGGGAGTGGCTTGTGTATGGAGCCGCAATGTGGGAAACGCTGAGCAGTTACGGGCAGCTGCTTCCGGACGGCGATTTGCTGGCGAAGGGTGATGACAGGAGAGACATTCGGAGACCGGAACAAGGGTCGCGGCTGGCGGATTCGATTTCTGACAGGCACGGCTCGAACCAGGTAATCCTGCAGAGAGCGCGGGAACGACTGGAGGCTTTGATGGCGCTTCCGGACGTTGATCGCATCAGCATCGACGAGAAGGAGGCGAATCAGTTCATCCCAAAAGAAATCAAGGCGCTGTTTGATGCAGCGGATCCGCAGGATGCGGAGCTGCCGTATGTGGTCGCGACCGGCGGCACGGCCAGGGATTTTGCGGTTGCGATGGTCGCGCATTCGGAGAAGAGGCAAAAGCCCTTCTCGATGCCGGATTCGACGGATGTGGACATTCTCATTCCCAGCGGAAAGGAGCTCGCCGAACACGATTGGGATGAGAACGCTTTTGAGGTCCTTAAGGCCCGTTTACTGGAGGCCGCCCAAATAGATCCGGATTTAAAAAAGCTTACGGGGCAGACTCTGGATCCCATCCCCAGCCGCTGGCTCGAGGGGCGATTTACTTTTGAATATCAAATGCTTGCGGTCGGAAAGGGCAAAGCATTCAGCATCAGCCGGCTGGGCTTGACTCGAATGAACGGCAAATACATCCTTTTTGGCCACAGAAGCGCAATCAAGGATCTCCAAAGTAAAAAATTGAACTTATGGCAGGCGCCGGGCCTCAAGCTTGGCGAAGGCATGATTGCAAAAATGCTGGGAAAAGCTGCGATCTATAATGAGCATGCGGGTTTTGCCATGACGGAGGATCTGAAGAGCAAGATAAATGAAGAAATCATGTCGATGAGCCCGGACCAAAAACAAGAACTTCTTTTTTATATCAGGAAGCACGCTCTCCTAGTGCGGAGCGGGGATGATCCGGGTCCTAGAATTCATGCGGTGCTCAGGGAGCTCGGTGTTGATCTGTCTGGAGCCAGGCTCGCCGGATCCCAGAACGACCCGGAAAGTATTCTTGATGATTTGAACGCTGAGCTGCCGGTCGTGGACCAAAAGAATCCGTCCGATCATCCGGCGGTCAGGGCGTGGTTGGAAGCCGGCGAAAGCGACGGATTCTTCGTGCTCCATAAAAATGCCCCCTTGGATCCTTATGCCACCCGGCCGATGGTGCCGGTGCCCTGGGTTGTCGCTGGATATTTGATGGATAAAGGGTGGTTGCAATTTCATGTTCGTAATAAAGAGGGCGAGGCAATCGCTTCCGGTGATGTTATCGCCACGTTGAGCCCGGATTCCGACATAGAATTTGGGGACATCGCACAAAAGCTGAGATCGGGGTATCTGGAATCTGGTCTGCAGGAAGGATTCAGCGGAACGATCCGGGATGAAGTGAATTATCCGGCAAAAAATCTGATCGAGGTCATCATCGGTTCGGAGAAGGCTTCGGGGATCTTGTTGCTCAGTTCCGTATATGCGCCCTATCTCGATCTGCAGACCCGTCAACGCCTGATAACCGGTGAGTTGGATCGTAGATTCGACGAGATGATCCGGCGGATGGAGATGACCCTGGAGCCGAATGAGCTCGATCTCCGCGAACTGGTTCGTGAAGCGTTTCAGCCCGCCTATCGGCTGCAGCGGTTGGATGTTATGTTCCGGTTGATCGAGGCGGTCCGGCCGAAGCTCGAAAGCAAATCATTATTTCTGACTTCACTTTACGAGCGCACGATCCGGGCGGCTGGCCGGCGCGGATCCCTGGAGGGGATCGATCCGGAAATATTGAAAAAATTAGATGCCGCACATCTCGCATTGGGCAGCGATCCGGACTCGGGAGCCGATGCGGACGACTTGGATATTTATGAGCAGATGCGCGGCAAAGTGGAATCGGCAGCTCGATTGGCGACTGCGGATCGCCCGGCGGCGGGTGCGGTCGAGCTCAAGGCGCTTCTGGATCTTGTAGATCTGATCGGGCGGTATGCGCTGCTGGACGGAGAGGTTCCGGTGGAAGAAATTGCGGATTCGGTGCGGCGGGACAGCTTATGGGCGGTCATGGCCAGCACGTTCGGAGATCCGGCCAAGCGTATTGTGGCAAAAGACGACCGGATCTACGTGGGGGTCGGAGGATATCTCACGGTTGTTTCCGACGGAGCGCTATGGACACCGGGAGGTAAGGAGCTGATGCGACTCGATCAGACTTCGTCCGATACGACCATGGCGGACGATGCGACCGCCTCCGGCTTGATCACCGACCCGGCGCAGCTCCGGCGAATGATGCCGACCGTTTCCACCGGGGCTTCCGACGCGGCTTGGGAGATCGGGTATCAGCGGGCCTTGTCGCGGCTGATGAATTACTTGGCCGCGCTCCAGGCCAGGCGGGGCGGACAAGTCCTTCCGGTGGCTGTAACCTATCGTGACGTCCAGCTGGAGGGTCTTGATCCGCAGGCACTGGCCAAATTGGCCGAGACCATTCAGGGGTTCCAGCAGCGTATGCAGGTTTATCCAATATTTGATCCGCAGGAGGCGTCCAAGCTTGGGATTGATCTGACTCCCGGCACTAGAGCCGGTTTGCTGAAGGCGTCGGCCGCGAGCGTGGACTTGTACGCGAAGGATAAAGGGATCTTTGAGCGCGGCACTCCGCGGCTGCTTTTTGAAAACGGAGAATCCGGTAGTTTATTCGAGTTTGCGTTGACGACCCTGCTTCTGACGGCGGTCGCGAGAACGGCTGCCGCTTCAAAAGACCAAAGCGGGGCGATCGACAGGTCGGATCTGATGCGCCTGATCGACGAGGTCGGTCAGGCGATCGTCGAGTTGAGCGCCCAACGCGTCGACATCGAAGGGATGCGTGTCATCAGCGGCGAAAACGAAGACCCCGCCGTGCTCGAGCGTTACAAAGCCCGCGCCATCGCCCTCGACCGTGTCCTCCGCGCCCTTAACATGGCCCTCGACGCAGTCAAGTCCGCGGCATAACTTCAAAGTAAACCAACAAAAAATATAGAAGGTCGCCTTGAAGGCAGCTTGTGCCGAGGGTATACTCCCCACAAGTTATTTACTTTTTCACGGCAGTGCTTTGCCCTCTATTCAAGGGCTTATCACAAGTCATAAAACGACGGGATCATTTGATGAAAGCATTGGGCGTCAGCCGCTTGCGCGTTACCTCCTTTATTCTTTGCATGACTTTCGTCGCGCAGGACGCCGCTTTTGCCGCACCGTCGCCGATGCTCCCGCAACCGGCCTCTGCTTTCACCATTCCTCAAGTCGCTTTTCGACTCCCGGAATCTGTCGCCCAAATCGATGACGGCTACGCCGCGCCCAATGCCTCCAAAACACTTTTTCTTCTCCAAGACGCCCACACGAATGAGTCGGGTCAGATCAACCTGGCCAACGCGCTCCGACAGATCCTTCCGAGCGAGGGGATCACCCACGTTTTTACGGAAGCCTCGCAAGGGGACATGTCCGTCGGGTATTTTAAAAAAGTGTTCGAGCCCAAGGTCATGGAGCCCGTCGCCATGTCGTACTTGCGCAAAGGCGTTCTGAAGGGGGATGAATACCTCGGACTGACTTCGGATCTGAACTTCACGATTTGGGGAGTGGAAGACCCTTCCCTTTATAATGCGGCGCTCGAGGCCTATAAAAAAGTGGCGGATCAGCGGACTGCTGTTCTGGGTTATCTGGACCGTCTGACGCGCACCGCCTCGGTTCTCAAGGAAGCTCTTTACGGTCCTGATTTGAAAAGCGTCGATTCGGCCCGCGCCGCGTACCTCAAGGGCGACAAACCGCTCACCGATTACTTCGAAGCGCTTCATGTGATGGCGAAAAAAACAGGGGTCTATCTGCCGCAGTATCGCCACCTCTCACGGCTCAAGGCGATTCGCTCGCTGGAGTCCCGAGTCGACTTCAAAGCCGCGGCCGCCGAACAGGATAAAGCCATTCAGTCGCTTCCGCAGCAGGTTCAATCTGATCTTCGGGCCGCGTCCCGGAAGAGCCGTTCACCGTTCCGTATCGGCGGCGACGATCATGCCGCGGACAAGGGTTTTTACGCCCTGCTCGAAGCGTCTTTGCGGGACGCCTCCGGCGCCGAAACCGCCTCAGCAAAAACCGGCTCCTATCCCGAATTGTTCAAGTATTTTTCATACCTCAAGGCTTCCAAAAAACTCGACGCTCAGGGCGTGCTGAACGAGATCGAGGCCCTTGAACGCGACGTGTTCGGACGTTTGGCGGCCGCGGATGACGCCGCCCTTCTGGTCAAGCTCAGCAGGAACCTCGAATCGTTGACCCGGATGATTGAGCTCAAACTTACGCCCGATGAATTCGCCGATTACCTTCGCAACGAGCCTTCATTCGACATCCGGATCATTTCCGGCTTTTTTAACAAAAAAATCATGGATCTGGCCAAACATTACGACCGCACGGTGCTTCTGGAGGGGGAGTATTCCGAAGCTTCGGCCGCCGCCAAAAAGTTCTACGAGCTGGCGCTCGATCGCGACAGGGCCTTCATCGCCGGAACGCTCAAGAAAATGGACGCGGCCAAACTGGATAAAGCCGTCCTCGTCACCGGCGGGTTTCATACACCCAACCTCAAGGAACTTCTGAAGCGGAAGGGGATTTCTTACGTTTCGATCCGGCCGCAGGTTTCGCACGAAACAAACACGGATCGTTACGAGGATCTTCTCTTCCGGCAGCTCGCATCCGCCCAAAAAGCCGCCCGCGCGGCAACTTCTGCTCGCGCTTCCTCGTCCGGGCAACACGCCGCAATGACCGCCCACATCGAAATGCCGATCCCGGCGGTCCAGGCAGCCAGGCTCGCGATGGTCCGCGATTTTGCGGATGCGGCTCAGGCCGATAATCAAACCGTTCCCGCCGATCTGGGCGGAGCGCTCGCAGCCGCGCGTCTGGCGGTGAGATCCGGCGGCAGAAGCGCGGTGCTCGAATCACTGGAGGAGCGGGACTATCTGACGCCGGTTGTGCCGCTGGATCCGGCGACGGGTGTCGACACGGGGTATGCGACGGAGTTTCGTGAAGAGATCGCCGCCGCTCAAGGTATTTACAACCCGGGACTGATCAACGACACCTCCTCGACCGATATCCCCCAAAAAGTCTCCGAGTTTACGAATCGGTACAGGGCTTCGTTCTTCCGGATGGACAAGGATTACAACTATTTGGCCGAAGACAACAAGTATGCGTGGTTGAGGTTCAATAGAGGCAGGATTCCGGCGGAAAACGGCGGCGGTCCCAGCGGCCGTTTTGACCCGGGCCCCCGCAATCTCAGTATCAATCCTTATGCTGCGATGCCGGTCAACTCTCAGATCCGCCTCAAACACATTGACCGCATTCAGCAATCCCTGCCGGACGAAATCCCCGTAGACGTACGGATCGACACGAATTCGGGCGAACTTATTTTAACCGACGTCGACGGGCTGGAATCGTCGCGGATTCCGCTCCTGCCCGAGCTTGCCGATAAAGCAGAAGAGTCAGCTTCTGATGAAGCGCTCCGGATCACCGACGCTGACGGCTGGACGCGCGGCCCTTTCACAATTCTCATCATCAAAGGTGAGCGGGGCGGGGAAGCGGAACAACCCGTTGCGACCATTTTTATCAAGTCTGACCGGAGCAAAGGGGTGGTGGATGCGGTGCTGGTGCGGACAGCCGATCTGTCTCAGATGGTTTTGGACCCCGCTTTTGACGAACGGGTCGACGAGGGCCGGTTGCCGATCGGTATTTCGACCGGCCGTTCCGGATCGAATGCGTCCGTTCGGATGCGTCCGGACGAGATTCATGACCTGATCATTCTTTTTGAAAAGGATCAAACCCGTCTGAAGACAAATGCCCTGACGCCGCCGGTTGTGGACGACGTGATGTCCCAAGGTGCGGAGTTCTGGGAATCTGCGTTTCCGGCAGGCGTCGATGCTCCGGGCCTTCCGCCGGCGGCGGTCGACCGCGTATTCAACGGATTGGGCGATGCGGGCGACGCGATGTCAGATGCATTGAAGCGGCTGACTTCCGGTGCCCGGTTGGCGGCCGAATGGACGCGCAGAACCCTGCTTAAATGGGCAGCGGTCAGCGCGGGGTGGGGCGCGGTTCTGGCTCCGTTTAAAAAACTTTTGTACGCGGAACCGCAGAACAGCTGGGACGCCGCCGTGGACCGCACGATACGCAACTTGAGCCGGCGGATTTCGCTGGAAAAGATCGAACAGGGACTTGAAGGCGAACTGCGGAACAGAAACCTGACCCTGATCTCCGCTGTAGGATCTCCCAACTGGGGCGAAGACGGTGCGACGATCGACTCGCAGCAACAGTTCGGAATTTTTGAATTCAATTACGCGACGGGAACCGGCCGGGTCGTTAAGGACTATAAGGACGCCGCCGGTTTGCTGGCAGACCGCGAGCTCACCGCGGGGTTGAAGCCGTCTGCAGCCGGCCGGATTCAGGAATTCGTCCAGCTGCGGTTCGCCAAAACGAACCGGCCGCTGACCCAAAAGTGGTCGGACCGGTCGTTTTGGGTCCGGATCGGCAATGGACCCGCCGGTTCCAGCGGCACGACGCTTCGGTACCTGTTCCGTTATGATCACGACCGGTATCTTATGACGGACCTCGACGGGGAAGAGGTTCTGGGCTATGCCGACCGCGACGCTGTGACCAACAGCGGATTCAAATCGTTGTCTGTGGACTTGAGAGAGTGGCTCCGGAACCGCGAGGCCTTCATTGCCGGTCAGCATCGCGCTTATCCGGATGCCGCCGCCAAGGATCCCAAGGCGCTTGATGCGATCACCGAGATGAACTTCATGGTCGCCGGAGACCGGAATAATCCCGTCTTCTTGATGTCCGCCCCGTATGAAGATACGGTGCCTTCCAACGGCGGCGTTTATCGTCCGCTGATTTACGCCCCGCACTGGGACAGGCATTCCGACGGGACATTAAATGCCAGGCCGCTGCAGATCCACACGAATCCCGCCGCGATCGTCGCCGACATGGAAGGGGATGAGCGCAGCATCGGGAACGGAGTTGAGCGGCGCGTGGCGCCCCCCAAGCGCGCGGCCGCTTACGAGGCCGTTTCCAAGGCGCTCGAAGGCGGATACTACCTCCGTCAGGACGCGGCGCTGGTGCTGGGTAACGAGCAGCTGCGCGGAAATATCGAACTTTTTGAATACCGGGGCAAGGATGCCGCCAAGTCGGCCGATCAGATCCTGAACCTTCACCTGAGAAAAATCCGAGCGCACCAAAGCCGCTTCCGGTCGTCGACCTACGGCGAGATGGCGGAAAAGCTGAAGTCTGAGGATCCGGCCGAATGGCGGAATCTGGATCGGCAAATCCGCGGCTGGTGGCGCAAGACCGGGGAAGCCAAACCTGCGGCTCCGGCCGTCCGGGCAGTCAGCGATAGTTTGCTCAACCTCAATGAGCAGCAGGTCAGCGGTCTGCTCAACCGCTACGCCGATGATACCGCCGAATCCGGCATCATCTACGAAGAATTAGCCGGCGGAAAAATTGTCCCTGCGTTCATCCGAATTCCCGGCTGGTCCTACTCGGCGCGCAACGTTCACTTCGCTTTACTCAAGCCTTTGGCCGAGGAGCTCGACCGCCGCGGCCTGGACAGCTCCAATGTGCTCAGTCCCCAGGTCCTCGCGCACCTGCTCGAAAAAGTCCGCCAGCAGCGCCTCGACCGCGCCCGCCCCGAAGGCGCGGGCGCGCGGTTTGCGGCGGCATCCATCGTCCGCTTTGCGGCCGATTTGGCATTGGATCTTGCGGATGCGGTGCGAGCCCTTTGGGTCGGCTGGACCCTGCCGAAGGATCCCGCGCTTCAAACAGAGAGATTCCTGGACCGGATCGAGCAGGAGCCCATCGTTCTGCAGGCAGAGAGCGAAGAACGCGTCATCGCCATGGCCAGACGGCATCTCCGCAGGCTTATGGCCGGCTATAGTCTGGAAGCCATGCAGCAGATTCCGGCGGGAATCACGCATACGATCGACCGGGACTCCCCCCGGACCCAGTATGGCCGTCCGGACGCTCTCAACCCGGAACACATCATCACCGAGAATCATCCGATCCTGACGATCCGCCTCACGGACGCCGAGTCGTTGAGGCGTAAGGTCCGCAGGAATGGCGCCATCGTTTTCATCGGTCCTCCGGGAGCGGGCAAGGGCGAGCAATCCAAGTATCTCCGCAGGGAGTTCGGCGCCGCTGTGATCGGCCCCGGCAACTATTTCCGAGGTGTCGACAAGCTCAAGGAGCTGGGCGGCGTCGATGTTCCGAATGACCCCAATCTGGAGTACTTCGACGAAGCGGCGCTCACACAGATTTATCGCCACATCCAGGGCATCCTCGACCGCCAAAAAGCGGATCTCGCCGACATGAGAAGCGGCGGCCTCATGAAGGACGATTCCACGATAGAAATCATCAATTATCTTCTTTCCTTCGACGTCTTTGCCAATGCGCCCCTGCTGGTATTCGACGGTTTTCCGAGGACGACCGGGCAGTATGATGCCATTCTCGAAGGCCGGGTGAAGGTCGGGGGCCCCCAGGGGCGCGCGCTGAAGATCGGTGCGCATATCGTCATGAATTTTTCTTCCGATGCAGTGATGCGGGAGACGATTGAGCGGCGCTTTCGCCGCCCCGACCGAAGCGGCCGAGCCGACGCGGACAAGGAGATCCAGAGAGCCGAGACCTACAACCGTGAAACGCGGCCGATTGTCGACTTCCTTCTGAATCGGCCCAACACCATCCGCCTCTTTGCCGACGACCGGCATCCGACAGATCCCGCCGCCAGCATCCAGCTCGCCACAAAGGAGCTGGAGGATGGACTTCGAGCCATTGTCAACGGCGCGCGGTTGGCAGAAGGCGTCGGAAATTCGGACTTTAATTTGCTGGTCCAACATGCTGGAACCCGGATTCGTGATACGGTAGAAGCGCTGCAGTTGTCGGACGAAAAAGGACTTGCCGACGCGGATCATGAGGCGGGGGAGCAGCTTAAAAAAGTATTCGAAGTTCTCTACGCGGGAAATGTGGAAATTCTACCGGCGGCCCCAGGTCACCATACGGACATCAAGTTCATCAAAGGAGAGAACCCCAGGCGGCAGCTGCACATTGAGTTTCATCCCGCCGATGCGCAGAATGCGGAGCGCGAAATGGCCCGCCAGCTGGTGCGACTCGGAATGCTTCTTTTGGTTCTAGACCCATCGGTGCATAAGACCTCCGAGGCCATCCTCAATCTTCAGAGAGATCGGTTCATGAAGGCGGATATTTTGCTCACGCGCACTCGGTCATCGCACCAAGACCCGCCTTTTTCCCGCACCGACAAGATGAAGATCGAACGCGAGATGTATCAGATCATCCAAATGACGGATGAGGAGCGTGCCGCGCATGAGGCGATGATCAAGGTTGCGCAGGCCGAAGACCGTGCCAAAGCCGAAAGACAGCGCCGGTTGGATGTCGCCGCCGGAAAAATTGAACCCCACGTTTCCTCGGCTCTCAGCCTGTACGTGAGTCAAACCACGCATATGATCGAAAAGACCCGGAGTCTAGGGGTTCTTGAGATTTCCTGGATGGCGTATGCGCCGGACGTAGTTAAAGTGATGATGATTTCGGACAGCGCGGGCCGGCAGGAAGCGCTCGCGGATCTCATGGCATCCATCATCAATGCCACGATGCAGGCGGCCGCGAAGTCCGGGCTTTGGGAAACGCCGGGACGGGGTGCCAAGTTCGATCCGATCCAGGTGCAGGAGTTGTTGGAGAACGTGGCTCAGGGATTGATCAATTTTGCACGGTCGCGCCGTGCGGCGGGCGAAGAACCCACGGATATCAAGACCCAGCTTCTTTCCGCGGCCGATTTGATTGTGCCGAACGAACAAATTTACTCCTACCTCCGTACGCCACGGTTCAACCGGTGGCTGCGTGATGCCATCGACAAGCGAAGCGTAAAAACGAATGCCTCGGATACAGTTGCGAGTGCCTCAGGGGCGGCAGAAACGGTCAAGCAAATCATGGGAGCCGTCGCGATGGCGGCGGCCAGGCCCGATTCGGCCGGTGTTCTGCTCATCGGAAGCACGCGGACCGGTTCTAAGACCCAGCTCGCGTTGCCAGCGCCATCGAGTTCGATCGCCTCGGCATCACCCGGGTCCACATCGGCAGCCGGCCGCGCTCAGGCCGGCATGCCCGCGGCGGGATTGTTGGATTTTGTCGGAGACGCGAGAGGATATGTTTTTTCATTCGAAGAGGGATACACGGCCAACCCTGACATTCTGGTCCCGGCGATGTCTCACGCGCTTCAGGCCGCCAAGACGGTCGAGCAGTGGCTCGCGCAGCCCTCGGACGAGTTTATCGGTGGACTCAGAATTTCTGAGCTTCTTCAAGCCGAAGACGGGCGGGTGGGACAGATCGGCCGCTGGCTCGCCTATGTGGCTTCGCTGTATTTTTACCCGAACACGTCGGCTTCCGCTGACGACGGTCGCCGCAGTCCGGGCACGATCGAAGCGGCCTGGAACGCGTTCAGGAACCGCTCCAAACTTGTCACTGACGACACCTTGATTGAAGCCATCGAGACGATGAAGAGCGTCAAGAACAATCCGACCGTCTACAGCAAAACGGAGCTGTCCTTCGCCTGGTACGTCGCGTTCTTGATCGCTTCCTATCTCGAGCCTCTTCAGGAGTCAGAAAAAAAATCCGCGGCCGAAGTGATCGATAAGACTCTCGTTGAAATGGGCGAAAGACCCGATTACGCGGTTTTTCAATTGATCCGGGTGATCGTGGTTCAGATGCAAATGAAAGCCATGAAGTTCGACACGTCCGTTCAAACGGAAAAGCCCAAAGCGCGGCAGGCGGCATCCGCTGCGGACACATCCTCAAACCCGCAGTTTGAGCCGATCGCCGAAACCGCCGTGGAAGCTCCCCGAGGCGTTCAGGCCTTGAGGGTGACCAATACGGAAGCCAGCTTTGAGGGATTTTTGGCAAGAGTCTCAGAAATCGGTTCGTCCGCCGCCGACGCGCTGGATCAGGAAGACACAAAGATCGCGATCCCCGTGCTGCGTTTACTCATCGGCGGACATCTTGATGCCGATCCTGACGACAAGACGGGCGACTACCAAACCACGCTCCGCAACGTCAAACGCAAGACACATCCCGACATCGTCACCAAGGACGAGACGCTGGATGCCACCGCGCGCGAAACGCTGGTGGCCATGCACAAGGCCCTGAACGTTATCGAGACCTACGTTGATTCTCCTTTGAACCTCAAGGAAACCAGGTCGGCGGTCAAGGAGCTGCGTCAAACGGTTTCCAAGCATCTTCAGTGGAAGTCCGAGATCACTCAGCGGCTGGCGCAGTCGGTCGAGGAGCGGCACCGGGAGCTGATCGAAGCGTTGAAGCAAATTGGCGAGCAGCAGAATTCCGGCATGAAGAACGTTGGCGAAAAACTGGACGCATTGACCCGTCAAATAGACGAACTGGTCAAAACGGGCCGGTCGAACTCCGAGCAGCTGAGCACTTTGTCTCAGCAGGTCCAGGAAATGAAGCAGCAGATCCGGTCGTCGGGAGAAACTCCGTCCCAAGCCGGCGCGCGGTTTGCGCAGAGCGACGCGGCTGTTGTTAAAGTGTTGTATGCGGCGCCGGTGACTGAGAAGACCCTGAAGGCTGTGAATGCGGTGCGGACGATCGCTCAGTCGTTCGGCGGTGCGGCAGAGTTGGTTGAAGAATTTTCTGAACAAGCAGATGAGGCGTTTATTCGGGCGGCGATCGAGAAACACCGTCCCGCGATTGCAGTTTTCCGTTCTAACGTCACGTTCACTCCCGAGCTGATTGCGTTCGCCAAGCAACACGGCGTGCAGGAACTTCTGCGGGCGGGAGCGGGTTACGACAACGTGGACTTCGAGGCCTCCGTGCGCGAGCAGATCAGTCTTGCGACCACCGGCGGCAACGCCGAGGCGGTCGCGTATTTGAGTATGCGGTTCTTGCTGGCGGCCCTCGGCGGTCAGGAAATGACCGCTTCAGACGTCGATTTTTCGAGCGATCCGGCTTGGTCCGAAGTCGGACATGATCCCGCAGACTTCACCAAGGCGCTGGCCTCCTCCGAAAAGGCGGGTCGCGGCGTGATGCCGGCCGATCAGTCGGCCGCGGTGTTCAAGAACCTCTCGGCGGACCAGGTCAAAGAACTTTTTGCGAAGCTCGAAGGAAAAACAATCAGCCTTCTCGCCTTCGGACCCGTCGCACAGGCGTTCGCCGCCAAACTCCAAAAGGTCAGGGAATTGACCGGTGTCAACTTCACGGTCGTCGCGTACTCGCCGGCTCTCGCGTCCGGAGACCCGTCCCGCGCCAAGGCCGCGGCCGAGCTCGGAGTGCAAATCGCGAAGACCAAACAGGAAGCGATCAGCGCGGCCAACGTCCTTTCGATCCATTATTTTGACAAAAATGATCCGGTGACCGCCGCCGAATTGGCCGGTAACGCGGGCTTGGAAGTCGTTCTGAACACCGCTCGGCTCCACTCGCTCGATCTCAAGGAAGCCCTGCCGGCGCTGCTGGACCGCGGCGTGCGCGTCTACACCGACGCCGATCTCGCCAAAAAGGGCGCTGAGCTGCCGGAAGTCGCGGAGTTCAAGACCAAACACCCCAATTATGCGCAGAACCTGATCCTGGTTCCGCACATCGGCGCGTTCACGCAGACCGCGCTCGACGGAGTCGAAGACGCCCTGCGCGACGCTCTCATTCTGTCGCTTGCCAAGCTCACCGACGAAGAGCCGACGCTCGCGGTGACGCCCGGCTTCACGCTCAACATCGTGAATAAGATTCCGCTTCTGTCGCCGACCCAAATTGAATGGAAGAAAGGTTATGATGCCGCGCGAAAAATCATCGCCACGCGGTCGATGCATGCAACTTACGGCCGCAATGCGGACATCGCGGCCCGCGACTATGGCAAGGCGGGCGATCCGCTCAGCCAGGCCTACTGGTCCGGCAAGGCCGCCGGACACCGCTCGATGGCCAGCGGCGGCCGGTACACCGCTTCCGGCGCGCGCCTCGCCTCCAAAGCCGCAACCGCCAAGTTCCTGGCTGCACTCGAGCCCTATCGGATTGCCGGTACAGAAAAGGCCCGAGCCATCCAAGGCAACTACACAAAAGCGGCCAACGAGAACCTAAATAGTTACGTGCCGCGTCCTAAAGGCAACGAATCGGGCCGCTATATCGCGCTCGACTTCGGCGGCACCAACTTCCGGGTGCTGATCGTCGATATGAAGAACGGCAAGGTCATCCGTAAAAAAATCCACCCCTTGACGATTCCAAAGCAATTGATCACAAGCGATTCCAGCCAGCTCTTCGGTTTTATCGCCCGCGAAATCAAAAAAGTCATGGCGAAGGAAAAGTTGAGCTTGGACACCGTTCAGAACCTCGGATTTTCGTTCGCGTTTCGCGTGAAGCAGATCTCCATCGACCGGGGGACCCTGGATCATTGGACGAAGGAATTTAAAGTCAAGGGCGTCGTGGGCGAGGAAGTGGTCGGGCTCCTGAACCAGGCGCTCGAAGATGAAGGTGTGAAGAACATCCGCGTCAGAGCTCTCGTGAACGACGTGATCGGAACGCTCGTGACGCGGCCAGATGCCGCGCTTGCCGCGATTCTGGGCACCGGCACGAACGGCGGATATTGGGACGAGCTGACTGGATTCGCCGTGAACACCGAATGGGGTGCATTCAAAGGGGCCTGGAAAGTCGCAGCCACCGAAGCGGACCGGATCGTGAACCGCCGCTCCGAGAAACCGGGTAAACAGCTCTTCGAAAAGATGGTGAGCGGAAAATACCTCGGCGAAATCGCCAGGACCCAAATCAATCTGTTGCGCAAGGACGGATTCTTGAAAGGCAAAGCATTACCGCGCCTGACCCGTCAGGGCGGTGTCACGACGACGATGCTTTCGAAGATTCTCGAGGACAGGACCAAAACACTGGCCCAGGTCGGCCGGTATTTCCCCGGAACGTCCGCGAACGAGCGGAAAGTGATCCGTGCCGTGGCTCACGCCCTTTTCACCCGTTCAGCCGACCTCTTCGTCGAAGCGGTTTACGCCAACCTCAAGCTTTCCGGCGCGTACGCCAAGTCCGACGAACTGATCGTCGCGATCGACGGGTCGGTGTACAGCAAATCGAAGTTTTATCGGCGGCAGGTCCGCCGCGCGACCCGTATTCACATGGCGCGTTGGGGATCCCGCCCGGTGCGCTATGTCCAAACGACCGACGGCAGCGGCCTCGGTACGGCCCGCATCGCGGCCATCGCTTCCGCGGCCGCGCGCCTTGCGAATTCGAACCCGGCTGATTGGCGCATTGACGCGGTGGAGCATCTCAACAATGCCATTCGCCGGATCAAGGCCTCGGCCGCCCAGCTCAGAGCCCAGGCCCTGATACTGGAGAATGTGAAGGATAGGGATGCCAACTTCACTGCCATAAATGCGGACATACTGGACCATCATGCGGTCATTCTGAGTAAATTGCTGGGGATCTTGGACAAGACCGGTCATCAGCATCAAAAGGCCACGGATCCGGTCGTGCGATTAATGATCCAGGAAGATTCAAACAGAATTCTCCCCGCGCTTGAATCGATGGCTTCCAATCTCAAGGGGCAGATGTCCATCTTGGCTGATGCGCCGATCAATACTGGGGAGCCCGCGTGGCGGACCGGGCTCAAGGACGCCATGATCGACCTGATTCTGTTGGAGGCTGTCATATCCAACACCTTGATCAACAAGAGCGAGACCGTCCCCGTGCAGGGCGAGTGGAGCGTTACGGTGTTGAGCCATGGGCCCAAGCAGCATGTGTTGATGATCCGGTCCGGCGACAAGATTGTCTGGCGGCATTACGTTTGGCTTGGGGATTATGATGATATCTCCATTTTCACGAAGCGGAATCCGGCCAAGCTGGTTGCGGGGGCGCTGTTAAAAAATTATAAGACCTGGTCGGTTGTTTCGCCTGTGAATGAAGCCGGGTTCGCTGAGGCCGTACAGGGGATTCTTGTGGCTGAGTTCGGAATGGCGCTTCGCGGCACGTCCGGCGCCCGACTGGCTAGCACCGGTAGTCTGGCGATCGCGCAGGGCGTTCTCGAACCCTATTTGAAGAATGTTGCGGCAGCGATCAATCTGCGCGGACAGGCTGAATTGGCCCTGTCGGATGGCGAGGTCGCCGTCGTGATCGATTTAATTCAGAAGGGCGCCCAAGTGAGTTGGAAGCGCGAAGGCGAAACGGAGTGGCGGCTCGTGATCGAAGATCAAAACAGCGGCGCCATCAAGAAGATCTGGGCACCGGTGGTTCAGGAGACCCGTCTGAGCGCCGAGAACGCGCTCAAAGCGGACCTGGCGGTGTTCGAACTTCTCCTGGCAGCCGCCAAGGAATTGAATCTTCCGATCCGGCCGGTCAATTACCGGTTGAACGTGACGCAGATGCTCTCCGCGATCGACGCCGAGAACCGCGCCGACATTGTCGAAAAATTAAAGGTGGTTTTGACCCGCGCGCACGAGCAGGGCTTCGGATCGTTTTTCTATGCGGCCGAGGACGCCGCGTGGGGTCTGCCGCAATTCGAGCGTGCCAAGGACGCCTCACGTCCCGGCCAGGACGCGCCCGAAACGACGCTGCGCAACCTCAAGGCCTTGAACCCGGAAGGGGAGATCGGCTACGGGATTTTTTACAAGCAGAACAAGAACGAGTTCATACCTCTGATGAGTACGCTGCTGGCTCAGAACCTGCTGACGCAGATCCTCGGTCAGCCGGCCGACACTCAGGAGGCCAAGGACGCCAGGTCGAAGGCCCTGGCCGCCCTGGAGCCCATCTTCCAGAAGCTCACCCGTTCGACCATCCGTCTGAGCGGCAGCGAAGCCTTCTTTACCGGAGTCCCGGTGAACGCCGACGCGGACGCCTACGACCCGTACTCGGTCAAAGGCCTCTCGCTCCGCGGCTACATCGACCTCCTGGTCTACCTCCAGGGCCTGCGCAAAGCAACGGTCGACACAGCCGCCTAATTTTAATTGCGGAAGAGGGATTCGAACGGCACCGGAACGGGCCGTTCGAACGTCATTTTTTCCCGGGTGACGGGGTGGGTGAAGCTCAGAAACGACGCATGCAGGGCGAGGCGGCTGATCGGGTCCGACTGAGCGCCGAACTTTTTGTCGCCGGCGACGGGGCAGCCCAGGTCCGCCATGTGCACGCGGATCTGGTTTTTCCTCCCTGTTTCCAACTCTATTTCCATCAATGAATAACGGTTCGAGGACTTGAGCACGCGGTAATGCGTGATCGCTTCCTTGGCGTCGCGGCTTTCTGTATCCGAACTCGTGACGTTGCCGAGCGCGTCCTCGGTGAGGAAGCTCTGAATGGAGCCTTTTTCGCGTTCGGGCTTGCCCTCCACGACGGCGACATAGATCTTCTGGAAACGGCCCCAGTTTTTCTGCAGTGTGAGTTTGGCTTCCTCGCTTTTTGCAAAGACCAAGAGTCCCGAGACATCGCGGTCGAGGCGGTGGACGATGAAGATCCGCTCGCGGCCTTTGGACTTTTCCCTCAAGTAATGCTGCAGCCGGAAATACAGTGTCTTTTCTTTTTCTTTCTCGGTCGCGACGGTGAGAAGCCCCGGCGGCTTGTCGGCGATGATGATGTCCTTGTCTTCGAACACAATCTTGGCGTGGCCGAGACCTTCCAGCCCGCGCGTCTCGCCGGCCGACAAAACGCGCACGTCATCGCCGGCTTTGAGCTTCCAGTCGAACTGCGTCACGACCTTGCCGTTCACGCGGACCGACTCGAATTTGAGAAAGCGCTTCACTTCCGTCCGCGTGAGGTCGGGGAAGGAGGCGAACAGGAATTCCAGAAGAGGCGTCGTTTTAGTGACGGGGAGAGGCTGCATGCCTGCTAGAATAACAGACTATGAACCCTCAAGATAGAACGGATATGGGAACGGTCGCGGACGTCGCCGTCGTCGGAGCGGGCGCGGCAGGCCTGATGACCGCGATCCAGGCCGCGCGGCTGGGCCTCAGCGTCCTTTTGCTCGACGGCCGCGACCGGATCGGCGCTAAGATCCTCATGTCCGGCGGCACGCGCTGCAACGTGACGAACCGCGAAGTCACCGAAAAAGACTACGACACCGGCGCGCCCAACACGGTCCGCGACGCTCTGCGCGCGTTCACGCCGGAAGAGACCATCGCTTTTTTCGCCGAGCTCGGCGTGGAGCTCAAGCTCGAACCCACGGGCAAATACTTTCCGGTCACCGACCGTGCGCACGACGTGTTGGGGGCACTCACAGCCGAAGTCGAGCGCACGGGCGTCCGACTCGTCACGCCGCATAAAGTCCAACACATCACGCACGCCGACGGCGTGTTCACGCTTTTTTCGGAAACGGACCGCTTCCGCGCGCGGACCGTGGTCCTCACGACCGGCGGTCTGTCGTTTCCGGCGACCGGCAGCGACGGCACCGGTTACAAGATCGCCCAGACCTTCGGTCACACACTCATCCCGACGACCGCGTCGCTCACGCCGCTCATGACCAACGACCCGGTCTGGAAGTCGCTCTCCGGCCTCACGCTGCCGGTCCGGCTCACGCTCTGGGTCGCCGGCAAAAAAGCGCACGAGACCTGCGACTCTTTCCTGTTCACGCACTTCGGCTTCAGCGGTCCGGCCGCGCTCGACATGAGCCGCCACTGGATCCGTGCCGACCGGTCCAAGCCCGTGCGTCTCGAAGCGTCGTTTTTTCCGGACGCGAAGGAAGAGGAGGCGGCCGAGGATTTGAGGCTCTCGGCCGGGCTGGGGGGCAAGCGCACGGTGCGCGGCTGGATCGACCGGAACCTGCCCGCGCGGCTGGCCGACGCGCTGCTCGATAAAGCGCAGGTCGAACCCGAAAAGCTTCTCGCCTACTTAAAGAAGGACGAGCGCTCCCGCTTGCTCGCCGCGCTGTTCCGGTCGCACCTCGCGGTGAACGGCGATATGGGATACGACAAGGCCGAAGTCACGGCCGGCGGTGTGGACATGGCCCAGATCCAGCGCGCGACACTCGAATCCAAGCTTCAACCCGGCCTCTTCTTCGCCGGCGAAATCGTCGACGTGGACGGCCGCATCGGCGGCTTTAACTTCCAGTGGGCCTGGTCGAGCGGCACCGTCGCCGCCCGCGGCGCGGCGAAAGGCCTGAAGGCCGCTTCCGGGGTAAAATAGTCCCATGAATTGCCCGGCTTGCAAGGATGTTCTGGTTTCGCTGGAGCTCGACCAGGTTGAAGTCGACTGGTGCGGCGCCTGCGGCGGCGTATGGCTTGATCGCGGCGAGTTGGAGCTGTTGCACGACCACGCCCGTACCGCTGCCGACTATCTCAAGGGCTTCAAGCCGGCGCCCGGCTCGGCCCACGCCGCCAAAAAATGCCCGATCTGCGCGGCTCGGCTTGTGCCGGTCGAGAGCTCCTCGAATCCGGGCATCGTGCTCGACGAATGCCCGAAAAGCGACGGGCTCTGGTTCGACCGCGGTGAGCTCGCCCGCGTCATCGGACCGCACGCCGTGTCCGACCGGATCAAGGATTTTTTGGAAAAAGTTTTTTCAAATAAATAAGGGAGGATCGTCATGGAAATTCTCTGGGTCGTCATCGGCGGGCTGATCGCCCTTGCCGTTTTTGTCATCGTGATCTACAACTCGCTCGTCGGCGCGCGCAACCAGGTCAAGAACGCCTGGTCCCAGATCGACGTGCAGCTCAAGCGCCGCTACGACCTGATCCCGAACCTGATCGAAACGGTGAAGGGATATGTGAAGCACGAGCAGTCGACGCTCGAAAACATCACCAAGGCCCGCGCGCAGGCGATGGGCGCCGGTTCCGTCGGCGAAAAAGCACGCGCCGAAGGCGTTCTGACCGACGCGGTGAACAAGTTCCTCGTCGTCGCCGAAAGCTATCCCGACCTCAAGGCCAACCAGAATTTCCTCGCGCTCCAGGAAGAGCTGCGCTCGACGGAGAACAAGATCGCGTTCTCGAGGCAGAACTACAACGACCAGGCGCTGAATTACAACAACCAGCTCGAAATGTTCCCGTCCAACGCGATCGGCGGGATGTTCGGCTTCAAAACCGAAGAATTCTTCAAAGTCGAATCCGCCGCCGAGCGCCAAAACCCCAAGGTCCAGTTCTAGAACAAATAATTAGGGACACGTACTATTTATTTTTGAAATAAATAGTACGTGTCCCCATTTAAATCCATGTGGGAAATCATCGCCGCCAATAAACGCCGTTCGGTCGTCCTCATCGCCGCGATGGGGCTGATCCTGCTCGCCTTCGGCTGGGTCGGGGGAGAGCTTCTCGCCGGTCCGGGCGGCGGCGTGCTGGGATGCGGCGTCGCCGGACTGGTCTGGATCGTCATGAGCCTGTTCAGCTACTACAGCGGCGACGCGGTGTTGCTCAAGTCCAGCGGCGCGCACGAAGTGACTCCCGAGATCCATCCCGAACTTTTCAACGTCGTCGAAGAAATGAAGATCGCTTCCGGCCTCAAGACCATGCCCAAGGTCTACATCATCGACGATCCGGGCCTCAACGCCTTCGCCGCCGGTACGCGGCAGGAAAAAAGTTCGGTCGCCGTCACGGCCGGCCTTCTCACCAGACTCGACCGGGACGAGCTGCAGGGCGTTGTCGCGCACGAAACGGCGCATATCCTGAACCGCGACGTTTTGTACATGACGCTCGCGGGCGTGATGCTCGGCAGTCTTCAAATGCTCTCGCAGATGGTCACGCGGGGTCTTTGGTATGGAAGCTCGCGCGGCGGATCCAGCCGCCGCTACAAATCCAATTCTTCCTCGAGTTCCGGCAACGGCCAGGCACTGTTACTGGTCGGCGTGATCGTGCTTGCGATCGTCGGCCCGATCTTGGCGCAGATCTTTTATTTTTCGCTGTCGCGGAAGCGCGAGTATTTGGCCGACGCGACCGGCGCGCGGCTCACGCGCTATCCCGAGGGCCTGGCCTCCGCGCTCGAAAAAATCTCCGGCCGTTCGGCGTTGGGCTCGGCGAACTCCGTGACCGCACCGATGTTCATCGAACGACCCGCCGAAGGCCAGGCGCGCGCGGCTGTCGGACTTTTTTCCACGCATCCGCCCATCGATAAGCGGATCGCCATCCTCCGCGCGATGAACGGGACCGGTTATGCGGATTACGCCGCATCGGCCAAGTCCGTTCTTGGGGACGGCGTCGTGCCCGCCTCGGCCTTGAAAGAGAAGGGAGCCGCCGCTTCGGCGCCTGTCGCCGCTCCGCAATCCCGGCCCGTCGGTCTCGGACGTTTTTCGCCCTCCAGGCGCGAAACCGGCGACCTCATGCGTGCGGTGAACCACTTCGTCTTTTTAACCTCCGCCTGCGGCCTCAAGCTCAAGCTGCCGCCGGAGTATGCGCATCCGACCGTCGACTGTCCCAAATGCGGCGAAACGCTCGCCGTCCCCGGCCGCGGCGCAAAGACCGAATCGGCTGCCCCCGCGCCCGCAGCACCTGTGGCGCCTGCCGCTCCGGGCTGGCGATCGTTCGGCTGCACCGCCTGCGGACAGGCCGTCACCCTTTCGCCCGCGTTCAATTCACCCTTCGCCATCTGCCGCCACTGCGGCTCCAAGAATCCCGTATGATCACCGCACCCATTCCGCTGGACGAACAGGAACGCCTGGCGGCGCTGCGCGCGCTCAAGATCCTCGACACGCCGCCTGAGGAGAGGTTCGACCGGGTGACGCGCCTGGCCGCCAAACTCTTCGACGTGCCGATCGCCTACGTGGCTATGATCGACTCGACGCGCCAGTGGTTCAAGTCCAAGCAGGGGCTCAAACCCTGTCAGACTCCGCGTGACATCTCCTTCTGCGGACATGCGGTCCTCATCGACGAGGCGCTCGTCATTCCCGACGCGAAGCTCGATCCGCGTTTCGCTGACAACCCCATGGTGACCGGGGAGCCGTTCGTGCGGTTCTATGCGGGTCAGTCGCTCAAGAGCGCTGACGGCCACCGGGTCGGCACGCTCTGCGTCGTCGACCGCAAGCCGCGTGAATTCGGCGAACGCGAACGCTTGATCCTGAGAGAGCTCGCCGATATGATCGAATCGGAGCTGGGGCTGGTCGATATGATCAAACTCCAGAGCGAATTCCTGACCACCAAGCAAAAGCTGCTCGAGAGCCAGAGCGTGCTCGCCCGCGAAATGGCCGAAGCCGCCGCTTACGTCACGTCGCTCATTCCGGCTCCGCTCCGCGAAGGCCCGATCCGGACGGACTGGTCCTATCTGCCGTCGTCGGAGCTCGGCGGCGACGCGATCGGTTACCACGCGCTCGACGACGCGGCCGGGAAGGGGACCAAGACTGCGATCTACCTGCTCGACGTCGCCGGTCACGGCGTCGGCGCGGCGCTGTTCGCGACGACGATCATGAGCGTTCTCAAATCGGGCGCGCTGCGCGACACGGACTTCGAGAACCCCGAGTCCGTCATGGACTCGCTCAACTGCGCATTTCCGATGGAGGAGCACGGCGGCCGGTGCTTTTCGATCTGGTACGGCGTCTACGACTCCGCAGACCGCTCACTCGTGTATTCCTGTGCGGGCCACCCTCCCGCCATCCTCGCCGAGCCCGGCAAACAGCCGAAGCTCCTCGGCGCCGGCGGGATCTCGCTCGGACTCATTTCCAACGCGGACTTTGAGACCGGCCGAGAGACGCTCGCGCCCGGCGCAACCCTCGGCCTTTGCAGCGACGGCGCGTACGAGTTCAAGGACACGGCAGGCGAAGAGCTCGGCTGGGACGCCTGGCTCGGGATGTTCACGGACTTTTTGCGCTCCGCGTGCACCGCCCGGAAAGAACTCAAAGCCTTGACCGGAGATCTGCGCCGCCGCCGGGGCGAGGAGAATTTTCCCGACGACATCTCCCTGCTGATCGCCTACTTTTCTTAACGCGGCTTAACTTTTTCTAGTACAATAGGCGTCCATGGCGAACCCTGGCACCAAAGCCCACGTCCACCGCCTCGAAAAAGCCCTCACCAAAGAGGGAATTTCCCAGTCCTTCACCGAAAGCTGCAAATACGCCCTCGCCAAAGACCAGTACACGGCGACGCATTACGACAATTACCTCGCGCTCGCCATGGCGATCCGCGACCGCATCGTCGAGCGCTGGGTCCTGACCCAGCAGCGCTACCACAACGAAAACGCCAAGCGCGTTTACTATCTTTCGATGGAGTTCCTGATCGGCCGCCTCATGGGCAACTTCATCTACAACCTCGAGATCGAAAAAGAAGTCGCCGCCGCCATGAAAGATCTCGGGCTCGACCTCGAAGAGATCCGCGGCCAGGAATTGGACGCCGGCCTCGGCAACGGCGGTCTCGGCCGCCTCGCCGCCTGCTTCCTCGACTCGATGGCCACGCTCGGCATCCCGGCGCACGGCTACGGGATCCGGTACGACTACGGAATTTTTAAGCAGAAGCTCCGCGACGGCTATCAGGTCGAATTGCCCGAAGAATGGCTGCGCCTCCCGAACCCCTGGGAATTCGCGCGCCCCGAATACACCGTCCGCGTCCGTTTTTACGGCCGCACGCAGAGCTATCAGGACGAAAAGTTCCAGTTCCGCGTCAAATGGGTCGACACCGAGGACGTGCTCGCCGTCCCGTACGACGTGCCGATCCCCGGTTACGGCAACGACGTCGTGAACACGCTGCGGCTCTGGTCGGCGCGCAGCACGACCGAGTTCGACCTCGACTACTTCAACGGCGGCGATTACACCAACGCCGTTTACAGCAAGATCCATTCCGAAAGCATCTCGAAGGTGCTCTACCCCAACGACAACTCGCAGGAAGGCAAGGAGCTGCGGCTGAAGCAGGAGTACTTCTTCTCCGCGGCGGCCGTGGCCGATATCCTGCGGCGCTACAAGTCCGAAAATACCGACCTTCGCAAGCTTCACGAAAAGGCCGCGATCCAGCTGAATGATACGCACCCGACGCTGGCGGTGATCGAGCTCATGCGCGTCCTCGTCGACGACGAGCGCATGGAGTGGAACACCGCCTGGGACGTCACGCGCAAGACCTTCGCGTACACGAACCACACGCTGCTCCCGGAAGCGCTCGAGTGCTGGGACCTCAAGCTTTTTGAAAAAGTGCTTCCGCGCCACCTCAGCATCATCTACGAGATCAACGCACGCTTCCTCGAAGACGTCGCGACGCGCTTTCCGGGCGATACCGAGCGTCTCCGCCAGCTCTCGATCATCGACGAATCCCACGGCCGCCGGGTCCGCATGGCCCACATCGCCGTCGTCGGCAGCCACTCGGTCAACGGCGTCTCAGCCCTCCATTCGGAGCTCATCAAGGAACAGCTGTTCAAGGGTTTCCACGAACTTACGCCCGACAAGTTCAACAACAAGACCAACGGCATCACCCAGCGCCGCTGGCTGCTCAAGGCCAACCCGCGGCTCTCGCACCTGATCGGCGAGGCGGTCGGGAACAAATGGGTGACCGATCTGTCCCTGTTGAAAAAGCTCACGCCCCTCGCGGCCGACGCCGCCTTCCAGAAAAAGTGGGACGCCGTCCGCCACGAGAACAAAAAACACCTCGCCGACTACATCGCCCGGACCCAAAACCTGACGATCGACCCGAATTCGCTCTTTGACGTTCAGGTGAAGCGCATCCACGAGTACAAGCGCCAGCTGTTGTTCGCGTTTTATGCGCTGTCGCAATTCCTCAAGATCCGCCAGAACCCGTCGGCGTCCATCCAGCCGCGCACCTTCCTGTTCGGCGGCAAGGCCGCGCCGGGTTACGCGATGGCCAAGCTCATCATCAAATTCATCAACAGCGTCGGCGACGTCGTGAACCACGACCCGGCGATGAAGGGCCGCATCCGCCTCGCGTACATGGAGAACTACTGCGTCTCCGTCGCCGAAAAGATCTTTCCGGCGAGCGATCTGTCGGAGCAGATTTCGACCGCGGGCACCGAGGCGTCCGGCACGGGAAATATGAAGTTCATGCTGAACGGCGCGCTCACGATCGGCACGCTCGACGGCGCGAACATCGAAATGGCCGAGGAAGTCGGTCCCGACAACATCTTCATCTTCGGTCTCAGGACCCCCGAGGTCCGCAAGCTCAAGGAACAGGGCTACCGTCCCCAGGAATTCATCCAAAAGTCCCCGATGCTGGCCGAGATCGTCGAACTCATCCGCCAGAACGTCCTGTGCCCGGGTCAGCCGGACCTGTTCCGTCCGATCGTGGACTCGCTCACGGGCCTGGACCCCTATCTCATCTGCGCCGACTTCGACTCGTACTGCGCGATGCAGGACAAAGTCTCCGTCGAATTCCAGAAACGCGGCGCCTGGCTCCAGAAGTCCATCCTCAACACCGCCCATTCCGGCAAATTCTCGAGCGACCGCACGATCCGCGAATACGCCAAAGACATCTGGCACGTTCCGGTCAAATAAGCGCCGCCGCCGGCCGCTTCCTGTATAATCTCCGCATGCCACTCACGCTCACCATCGAAAAGATCGTTTACGGCGGCCTCGGCCTGGCCCGCCACGAAGGCCGCGTCGTGTTCGTCCCCGGCGTCGCCGCCGGCGAGCGCGTCCGCGCGGAAGTCGTCGCCGATAAAAAGAACTACCTCGAAGCCGAGCTGCTCGAGATCCTCGAGCCCTCGCCTCAGCGCGTCGCGCCGCCCTGCGAATACGTCGAGCGCTGCGGCGGATGCCAGTATCAGCATTTGTCCTACCCGGAAGAACTTCGCTGGAAGGAAGCCCAGGTCCGGGAGCTTCTCACCCGCCACGGGGGAGTCGACGACGCCAAGATCCGGCCCATCGTCGCTTCGCCCAACGAGTACAACTACCGCTCGAGCGTGACGCTCCACCGGACCAAGCCCGGCGCCGAACCCCAGCGGATGGGGTTCATTGGCCGCGACAAGGCCACGCCGATCGTTATCAAGCGCTGCCTGCTCACCGAAGAACGGCTCGAACGCGTGTTCAATTGGGACGAGAAGCTCGTTCGCGACGAGGACCGCCGCACGTACCGGATCACGGCCGAAGGAACCTGCGTGACGAGCCGGACCGAGCAGTATTACCGCGTCAGCATCGCGGGGCAGGAGATCATCGCGGCGACTCAAGGGTTTTTTCAGAACAATCTCGCCGTCGCCGAGCTCATGGTCAAACAGGCCTCCAACTGGGTTCGGCAGCTCAAGCCCACCCATGTGGCGGATCTGTACAGCGGCGTCGGGCTGTTCGGCTGGTTGGCCGTCCCGCCGAAGCTCTCGATCACGTTCATCGAGGATAATCCGATGAGCGTCCAGGCGCTGCGCATGAACGTGTCCGACCGTCCCGACCGCCGTTCGCGCGTGCACGCCGGCCGCGTCGAAAAAGTCTTCAGCCGCGCGATGGCCGACGCCGAGCCGCCCATCGACGCGATCATCATCGACCCGCCGAGAAGCGGCATGACCCGCGACCTTTCCCAGCGCATCGCCGACGCCAAGGGTCTCAAGGGAATCGTTTATATTTCCTGTGACCCGTCCACGCTGGCCCGCGACCTCAAAACCATCGTCGCCGGCGGCCGATTCCAGGTCGACGCGGTTGTTCCGTTCGACATGTTCCCCAAGACCAAGCACATCGAGGTCATGACGCTGCTCAGCTCGGTTCGCTAGTCTCTAATCCCGGTTATTCCGCCCCCCAAGGCTTCCCAGAGGCCTCCCAACATCAATTTATATGTAAAACGAACAAAAATGTAATAAATAGATAGATATGGAAATAAATGTGATGATATCTTGATATTTGATCAGTTTGAGGCATACTCCAGGTATGAAAACGCCGAAGAGCCAACACAGTCTCAGCTCCTCCAACGGTCGAATTCGACCGGCCGCCCTGCTGACTCTCACCTTCTTTTTACTCAACACCCTGGGCTCGGATTGGGCGCTTGCGGCGGATGCCCTGATCCCGGGCGGATCGAACAGCTCCCAGGTGAGTGGAACTGCGAAGACGCCGGATGCGGTCCTCGGGGCGACCGGAGATTGGGTCGTTGGTTCGGCCGATAAGTCTGAGACCGACCCGCTGGTCTTGTCCGGCCTCGTCAAAAAGACTGATTTGCTGGGTAATTCGACCTACACCGACAAACTCGGGCGCAAGAAGGCCGAGGTCAGGAAGGACGGTTCACGCACGACCTTTGATTACTTCGGTGATACAACCAAGTTCAAGAGCAGCTGGAGCTATGATGCGGCGGGCAAGCAGGTCTCCGGGCTGGAAGTCTATGAAAGCGGCAACATCAAGGCGCTGCGGTATTCCAACTACGGCGGCGTTGCGACTTTTGATGATATTCGTACGACTTATGAGGGGAACGGATGGTACCGCGGCCGTCAAAACGGATTCCTCTATGATGACGGATCCCGTTACGAGCATTCCTTTGACGGAACTTCACTCCAGATCAAAGAGACCCGCACCTTCGATAAGAGCGGCATCCAGACGAACGTCTCCCGTTACACCTATTTCGGCACTTCGACCCGCATCCAGGGCCAATGGACCTACGACATGGCCGGCAAGTTCATTTCCGGTCTGGAGATCTACGAGAGCAACAACCTCAAGTGGATCAAATACGCCAATCAGAACGTCAACCACTACACGGATGAGAAGCTGGTCTACGTCGGCAACGGTTACTCGAACGGCCGTATTCTGAAGTCGGTCACGGCCGAGGGCGTGACCGTCGCCCAGTACGAATACGACGAGTCGACCCAACTCCTCATACGCACGTCCAGTTATGATGCAGCCGGCAAATACACCGGCGAGGGCGTCTACGAATATTGGCCCGGCACAAAGACCGTCAAGGAATACCGCGGGTACAATGCCTACGGCCTTTTGACCTTCAAAGAAACGCGTTACGAGAGCAACAACATCGAGTCCGTCTATTATCAATCGCTGGGCCGCACATGGTATTTCAGTAACGACAAGGTCCGCAACTATGACGGCGGATGGCATGGTTATACAACCCGGATGGTCTGGGATTGGGGCGGCGAAGAGTTTTATGAGTATGACGGCGGCGGGAACATGATCCGCGAAACCATCTACCGCAGCGGCGCTTTGGCAGGCGTCAACATCTACGAATATCACAAGGGGACTTCGGTCAGGAAGAGCCTCCTGTCCATGGACGCGGCGGGCAACGTCGTCGAAGCCTTCAACTTCTATCCCAGCGGCCTGCTCAAAGACTACACGTTCCGCGGAATGAAGACAGAATATACGGATGAGAACGTCACTTACTCCGGCGGCCGCGGCATCTTTCAGGGCAACGTCCTGAAGGTCACCTATGCGTCCGGAGACACGGATGTTTACGATTACAGCGCAGGTCCCGGGCGTTTGACGCGCAAGGACGAAATTCGTAAGGGCGTCATTACCCGAAGCACGGTGTACGAATATGCCGGTGCTTCGAAGACGCCTTCGGTTAAAAAGACTCTTAACGCTCAAGGAGCTGTGACGGATGTGTGGACGTATTTCCCGAGCGGCCGCATGGAGACGTACTGGTACGGGAACCATAATGGAACCACCTACTACTATGCAGACGAGTCCGCCCCCGGCGTGCCGGGCGGCGCGAAACTCCTCAAGATTGTTTTTGGCTCGCCAATCCCTTCTTATGGCGGCGCGGTTCAGATCGACTACACCGCCCATTGGCCTGACGGCAAGTCCAAGACCGTCCAATACTCAGGCAAGGACGGCAGCGTCTACAAGATCGAATCGTACGACTCTTCCGGATCGCTTGTATCGACGGAATTCCCGCTGACTCAAAAAGTCGAAGCTGCGCCGATAGCCGCTGCGCCCATCCCTGCTAAGGCTGCCGCGGCCGAAGCCCCCAAAACGGTTGTCGCCAAAAAAGATTACGAACAGTCCTATACCCAGAACGGAGTCGCATACAAATATTCGTATCAGTACTACCCGGACAGCGACGTCCTTAAAAAAGTCGAGCGTTATGAAAACGGCAAGCTGCTTACGGTCACCGAGTACGACGAAAGGGGCGCGCTCAAATCCTTGACGAAGGCGCCGGAAGCCACCACTTACGCATATAAAGCGGCTTCAACCGGATCAACCGCGGATCTTGCCCCCGCGCTCGAAAAGATCACCATTAAGAATGGCGCCGAGACCATCGAGGTCCTCGAGAACCTCGATCAGATGGGCGTGAAGCTTTATGTGTATGACGCCTGGCGCCGCGCCACCAAGACGTTGTTCGGCTCCGGCCGCAAGATCGAGACCAGCTATCTGTACAACGACCTCACTGCCGGAGCGAGCGCTGATGCGAAGCTTAAAGAAAACCTCTTTGACGAAAACGACCTTTTGGTCCGTTCGCTCCAGTACAACAGCAAAGGAACCCAGGTCCGGTACATGACCGACGAAGACGGCGTCGTACATGACTGCTTTACGACCGACTGTCTCCAGGAGGACGCCGGTGTCAACGGTATCCAGGAGCTCCAAACGGTCCGCGGGGCGTCCGTGGCGGTCATCGAAGCTGATTATGACGGGGCGGAGCACGGGGAAGCCGTTCAGGACATCATCAAGACGCTGGCTGGCGCCGACATGAAGCTCTTCAAAACGAAGGACCACTACGAAGTGGCCAATGCCGTCCGGCAGGCCGCCGACAAGGGCTATGCGGTGATCAACCTGTCGCTGGAATTTGCATTCAGCTCGGTGGCCGATTGGGCGCTCCGTACGGGCCAGGACCTCGCGATGGCGGTACGCGGCTTCAAATCGTTGATTCAGGACGCGGTGGATTACGCCCGTTCCAAGAACGCCGTCGTGGTCGTCGCGGCAGGTAACGACGACCCCGAGCTTTCGATGCTTGCCCAGTTGAACGGCGTGGTTTCTGTCGGAGCCACGGATCTGCTCGGCCGCCACCAGGCATTTTCGAATGAAGGAGCCGAATTGAGTCTGGTCGCCAACGGTCTTCAAATATCGGCCTTCACCCAAACGGCCAAAAAAATCAGGCTCTACACCGGAACCTCTTTTGCCGCGCCGATCGTCTCGGCCGTGATTTCGAAGCTGGCGGGCTACCTTCAATCGGTGATGGGCTCCGGTGCTGACTCCGGAATGGTGATTGATGCGCTCAAATCAGGAGCGGATGATCTCGGCGCCGAAGGACAGGACGCTCTGTATGGCGCCGGCCGTGTCAATATCGCCGAGGCCTTCAAGCGCCTGGCGGCCAAGCTTTTTTAATATTCATCCTTCCGCGTTGTAAAATGGGCCGATGGTCCATCCCGCCCTGATTCTCGAACTGAACGCCTTTACCTGGCTCTCCGCCTTGAGGAGCCGCACGGGCCGGAAGCTCACGCTGGCCACCGTGCCGGATTCCGAATGGCGTTCGATCCGGGATCGGGGATTCGACGCTGTTTGGCTCATGGGCGTTTGGAAACGCAGTCCCAAGGCCAAACAGAGCGCCCTCAAGCATTCCGAACTCAAAACCGAATACGCGCGCGTTCTGCCCGGCTGGATCCCCGACGACGTGGGCGGATCCGCTTATGCCGTTGCCGATTACGTGCTGGACCCTTTTTTGGGCCCGCCCAAGGACCTGGCGGCCGTCCGTGGTAAGTTGAACGCGCTCGGCCTCAAGCTGATCGTCGACTTCGTCCCCAACCACGTGGCCTGCGATCATCGCTGGACGCTCAAATACTCCGACCGCTTCGTCCGTCCGACTCCGGCCGCCCGGCGCACGAACCCCGAGCGGTTTTTCAAGCCGGCCGGCGGCGTCTATCTGGCCCACGGCCGCGATCCCTATTTCACTCCCTGGACCGACACGGCCCAGGTCAACGCGTTCAGTCCCGACGCGCGCGCCGCGATGCGCCGCACGCTCGAAGCGATCGCCCGGGTCGCGGACGGCGTGCGCTGCGACATGGCGATGCTGATGATTTCGGATATTTTTAAAAAAACCTGGGGCGATTGCGTGCCCGCGCCGCCGCCGACGGAGTTCTGGGACGACGTGCTCGCGCCGGTGAAGCGGCAATTTGCGGGATTTACGGCAGTCGCCGAAGTTTATTGGGGAATGGGGCAGAAGCTGCTGTCACTCGGCTTCGACGCCGTATACGACAAGGCGCTGTACGACCGCTTCGCGGAAGCGGACGCGGGCCGGATCTGCGAGTATCTGCACGATGCCCAGGAGGATCAGGAGCGGCAGGTCCGGTTCGTCGAGAACCACGATGAGCCGAGGATGGTCGCGATGTTCGGCCGCGACCGGGGACTCGCGGCGCAGGCGGCGACGCTGACGCTGCCGGGCGTGAAGCTGTTCCATCAGGACCAGGAAAAAGGTTTTTTGCGGCGGATCCCGGTGCAGCTCAAACGCTTTTTCGAAGAACCCGAAGACGCGGCGGTGTTTCGCGCGACCGGCCGGCTTCTGAACTTCATCAAGCATCCGGCGTTCCGCGGCGGCCGCTGGCATTTGCTGCATCCGCATCCGGGTTGGCCGGAATCCACGGCGCACCGGAATCTTATCGCTTGGGTGTGGACGCGCGGGTCGGACTTCGCGCTGGCGGTCGTGAATTACGGTCCGCAGCGCGCGGCGGGCCGGCTGCAGCTGCCGGAATCCTGCGGCGGCGGCCGGAAGCGGCTCCGGGACTGGGCGGACGACGCGGTTTATGAGCGCGAGGGGAGCGAATTGACCGGCGAAGGCCTTTATGTCGACCTTCCTCCCTGGAAGTACCATCTTCTGGCACCCGAATTGACGCACCCGCGTTAAAGGCGTATTCTACGGCGTGTTGTCCACGCAGTTGCTCAAGGAGGATCGGGCCATGGCAATCAAGGCGAAGAAGTCCGTGAACGGCACCAGTCACAAAACCTCCACCGTCCAGGTCAAAGCCGAAGTCCGGGAGAAGTCCAAGCCCCGTCCGGTTATCGGCCGCGAGGAGCTCGAGCAGCGGATCCGCGAACGCGCTTATCACATCTATCTCAACCGCGGTTGTTCGGGCGGATGCGAGCGTGAAGACTGGCTCGAAGCCGAACGGCAGGTTAAAAAGGAACTTCGGATCAGCTGACTTTTCCGGTCCGGCGTCCATTCGGAACATCCGTCCCGCCGAGGGGCGGATGTTTTTTTACCCGGACTTTACGGCGTCCGGGCCGGACGCCGGGGTACAATGACCGTTTGAATCACTGAGAGGAATCTCCCGTGGGAAGCAAGAAAAAGTATGTGATCGGCGTCGACGCCGGCGGAACCAAAATCATGAACGTCCTGTTCGACCAGGACTTCAAGATCCGCGGGGAAGTCAAAGCCCGTCCGGTGACGGATAAGGGCGCCAAGCAGTTTTTGAATTCGGTCACCGACGGGATCGAAGAGCTGCTCGCCGAATCCAAGCTCAAGCGCAAGGACATCGCCGCGATCGGCGTCGGCTGCGCCGGCATGATCAAGGTTCCCAAGGGCGTCGTGCGCCTCTCGCCGAACATTCCGTGCCTGGACGAATATCCGCTGCAGGACAAGCTCAAGTCGTGGGCCGGCTGCCCGGTGCACGTCGACAACGACGTCAACGCGGGTCTGTACGGCGAACATCAGTTCGGCGCGGCCAAGGGATACGAACACGTCGTCGGAATCTTCCTCGGGACCGGCGTCGGCGGCGGCCTCATCCTGAACAATCAGCTGTATTACGGGGCGACCGGTGCGGCCGGCGAGCTGGGACACATGTTTCTGACGCTCGACGCGCTGTGGAAGCCCAAGCCGTTCTGGGGCACGGTCGAAAACCTCACCAGCCGCATGTCCCTCGCGGGCGACGCGGCGCTCCTGGCCGCGCGGCAGAAGGCGCCGAATCTGGCGAAGGCCGTCGGGTCGGAGATCCGCCGGATGAAGAGCGGCGTGCTCTCGGAATCGGTGCGCGAAGGGGACCGGGCGGTCGAAGAACTCATTCTGTTCAAGTCGCGCATTCTGGGGATCGCGATGGCCAATCTCGTCAACCTGCTCTCGCCGGAGATGATCGTCCTCGGCGGCGGCGTCGTCGAAGCGATGGGGCATCTCATCGTTCCGGCCGCGCGCGAGTCGATGCACAAGTACGCGATGCCGCCGCTCGTCTCCAAGGTCGCCGTGAGCCCGGCCCGTCTCAAGGATTATGCCGGAGCCAAGGGCGCCGCGAAGCTCGCCTACGACCGTCATTGCGGGAAGGAAAAATAAGCATGTCCGCGCAGACCGTCGCCGTCATCGACATCGGGGCCAGCGCGATCCGGCTCGTCGTCGCCGAAATCGGCGCGAAGGGCGAGATCCGCGTCCTGGAGAACCTCCAGAAGACCGTCGATTTTGGGAAGGACGTGTTCTCCGGCGGCAGCTTGAGCCAGGCTGTCATGGCTCAGGGGCTGGCCATTCTGCAGAATTACAAGAGCGTGATCGACACGTATCAGGTCAAAAAAATCCAGGCGATCGCGACCAGCGCCGTGCGCGAAGCGCTCAACAGCGACACCTTCATCGACCGGGTCTTCGTCCGCACCGGCATCGACGTCGAAGTCATCGAAGGGCCTGAAGAGTTGCGGCTCGAGCTCATCGCGGTCGAACACGCCGCTGGATCCGACCTCGACCTCAACAAGAAAAATTGCCTCATCGTCGAAGTGAGTTCGGGCAGCACGGAAGTCATTGTTTTGAACCAGGGTGAAGTCGAGCTGACCCGGACCCTTTCCATGGGCAGTCTGCGCCTTCCGGAGCAGGCCTCCGGCGGCAAGCTCAAGCCCGAAGCCGTGCAAAAGGTCCTCAAGCGGTCGATCCAGGAGATCGTGGGTTATGCCGCCAAGGAGTACAACTTCGGCCAGGTCGACACCTTCATCGCCCTCGGCGGGGAAGTCCGGTTCGCCGCCCAACAGCTGGCGACGTCCGCGCGCGAGCGGTATGCGATCGTCGACAAAAAAGCCTTCGTGAACCTCGTCAACAAGATCGGCAAGCTGACACCCGAAGAAGCCGCCTCGGAATACAATCTGCCGTTCAGCCAGGCAGAGTCCCTGTACGCCTCGCTGCTGTATTATCTGAACTTCCTGTCCGCGACTTCGGCCGAGAGTCTCATCGTCCCCAGCGTTTCGATCCGCGACGCGCTGCTGCTGGAGATGTCCCAGCTCATCTCGGGCCACAAGCGCACCGACGTTTCGCGCCAGATCATGAATTCCGCCCGTCACCTGGCGGTCAAGTTCCAGTACGACAAGGCCCATTCGACGTTGGTTGCCCAGCTGGCGCTCAAGCTGTTCGACGCGCTCAAGACCGAGCACGGCCTCGGCCTCCGCGAGCGCATCCTCCTCGAAGTCGCCGCGACCCTGCACGATATCGGTTCCTACGTGTCGCCGGCCGGCCACCACAAACATTCGGCCTATCTCGTCGAATCGTCCGAAATCTTCGGTCTGCGCAAGTCCGACAAAATGATCGTTTCGAACGTCGTCCGGTACCACCGCCGATCGGTCCCGAAGGTCACGCACGAGGCCTATATGGCGCTTTCGCGCCATGACCGGGCTGTTGTCTCGAAGCTGGCCGCTATCCTGCGCGTCGCCGACGCGCTCGACGCGGCGCATCAGCAGAAGGTGAAGCACTTCGAGTTCGAAGCGACGGAAAAATCCTATACGATCTGGCTTTCTGACGCGCTCGGAGACGTTTCGACCGAACGCGAGAGTCTGCAGGACAAGGGCGACCTGTTCGCGGACGTCTTCGGCCTGCCGGTCATCATCAAGCAAAAAGCCCTGGCTGCCTGACATGCTCGACAAAAAATCCGACCGCCTGTTCGACCGCGAGCTGTCCTGGATCGAGTTCAACTCGCGCGTCCTATCCGAAGCGATGGACGAATCCAACCCGCTGCTCGAGCGGCTCAAGTTCATCGGCATCACGAGCGCCAACCTCGATGAGTTCTTCATGGTCCGTGTCGCCAGTCTCGCGCAGGAATCCGCCGGCAGCGCGTCGGACGTGTACCGCCGGTCGTTCGAGCTGATGGAGCGCCAGCACGGATACTTTTCGGACGTGCTGGTGCCGGAGCTGGCCAAGGCCGGCATCCGCCGCGTCACGGCCCAGACCATCACCGAACGCCAAAAAAGCTATCTCGCCGGCGTGTTCCAGAAGGAATTCATGCCGCTGCTCACGCCGATCGCGCTCCGCGATGAGGTTCCGGGCGCGTCTCCCCAGCACGGACAGGGACCCAGCCTGCTCAACCTGAGTCTGTACCGGGTCGTCCAGTTGTTGGACCTCGCCAAACCCTTTGACCGCCAATACGCGATGATCGAAGTGCCCAAGAACTGCCCGAGACTCGTGAACCTGCCGGTCGCGGAAGGCGAGACGGGCCACGACTTCATCCTTTTTGAAGACGTCCTGTCGCTTTTTGCGCGGGAGCTCTTCCGCGGGTACGAGGTGGCCGACGAAGGCCTGATTCGCCTCACGCGCGCGGCGGAATTGACGCTCGACGAAGAAAAGGACGCCGACTTTTTGCGCGTGATGTCCGACGCGATCCGTTCGCGCCGGCTCAACCAGGCCGTCCGCGCCGAAATCGGCGGTTCCGCCGACATGGTCGCCTACCTCAAGCGCCGGTTCGCGATCCAGGAACACACCGTTTTTCTGAACCGTTCCTGGTTCGACCTGCGCGGCGCGGCCCAGCTGGCCTTCCAGCCCGGTCTGGACGAGCTCAAGCGGCCCGTCTGGGAACCCCGCGCGGCGGGCGACCTCGAGGAAGCGGAGGATATTTGGGCCGCGATCCGGGCGAAGGACACGCTCGCCTTCCAACCCTACGAATCATTCGATTCCTTTGTCCGGCTCCTCCACGAAGCGGCCAAGGACCCGGACGTGCTGGCCATCAAGCAGACGCTGTACCGGACCGGATCCCGCTCGTCCGTGATCGCCGCGCTCGAGCGCGCGGCCGAGAGCGGCAAGCAGGTGACGGTGCTGGTCGAGCTCAAGGCCCGTTTTGACGAAGAGACCAATATTGAGTGGGCGCGCCGGCTCGAAGCGGCCGGGGCGACGGTGCTGTACGGAGTCGCGGGTCTCAAGACCCATGCCAAGATCTGCCTGATTGTAAGGCGTGAGCCCGACGGCATCCGCCGGTACGTGCATCTGTCGACCGGCAATTACAACGAAAAGACCGCCAAGATCTATTCGGACTTTTCACTTTTTACCGCCGACGAAGACCTCTCGCACGACGCGGCGGCTTTTTTTAACGTGATCACAGGCTTTTCGCAGCCGACCGGCTTCGCCAAGTTCGAAATCGCCCCCTACAGTCTCCGCAAGCGGCTCGAGCGGCTCATCATGCGCGAGTCGATGCGCGCGCACGGCGGCGGGGAAGGCCTTATCCTCGCCAAAATGAACTCGCTCGTCGATCCGAAGATCATCGAGGCGCTGTACAAGGCGTCCCAGGCCGGCGTGAAGATCCGGCTCAACGTCCGCGGCGTCTGCTGCCTCCGGCCCGGCGTGAAGGGCATGAGCGAGAACATCGAAGTCACCAGCGTCGTCGACATGTTCCTGGAACACGCGCGGATGTTTTATTTTTATAACGGAGGAGAGGACGAGATTTTCCTGTCGAGCGCGGACTGGATGCCCCGGAACCTCGACCGCCGGATCGAACTCATGTTTCCGTTGACCGCCGGTCCGGTGCGGAAGGAAGCGCTCGAGACGCTCAAGCTTTTTTTCAAGGACAACGTCAAGGCGTGGGTTCTGCAGCCGGACGGAACCTGGCGCCGCCGCGCCGCCGGCGACGAGAAGCGCTTCCGGGTCCAGGAATTCTTCTGCAAAAAATACGCCGATAAAAAATCCTCCAAGCGTCCCTCGCTCGATCTCAAGCCGCAGAAGCCCAAAAAAGAGTAGAGGATGCGACTCTCCCGATCCGCCCGAGTTTTGGTATGGTTGCTGCCGATCCTCGCGGCGGGTGCGTCCGTCCGGGCGGCCGAGATCCAGAGTTCGACCGAGCCGGCGTACAAGCCCGGCTCCGCCTACAAAAAATCCATCGCCGGATCGACCACGAAGATCGCCGGCAGCCGCCCGCGGTCGTACGTGAAGCCGAAAAAAGAAACCTACAAAGAGCACATGGCGTCGCTCAGCACCCACCGATTCAAGAACGAGGGGTCGTCGTCCTTCGGCCGCAAGGCCGCCGGACAGACCACCGCTTCCATCGGCCATAAGAACGTGCTGAAAAGCGCCCAGCCGCCCTCGAGCCGCGTCCATATCCAGAAGCATATCGGCAAGCCTTCGGCCGGCATGTCGCGCAACCAGCCGCTGACGAGCCGGGAGTTTGCGTTTCTGGGTAAATTATCCGAAACGCTTCAGACCAACAATCCCGCCATGGCGTCGCAGCTCAACCAGATCGTCGCCGGTCAGAAGCAGGGCCGCACGCTCACCAAGGCCGAGTACGACACGCTCATGGACATGTCCCGCCAGATCGACGACGGCCAGGCCTCCTACCAGCTCCACAGCATCGCCGAAAAACGCCGCGAAACTCTCTACTAATCAAATAAGTTCTGAGCCCGGGCCGGAGGCATGTCTTCGCGAAGGGTTTTTGCTCCGACGAGGCGTCCCCGCCGAGGAGGAGCAAGGAGCGAGCGCGCCTCGTCTTTGACAGCGCGCGAGCGGCTATGCCCGGAGCGAAGACATGCCTCCGGCCCGGGCTCAGGGCTATATGAACCTACGAGAGTTTGGGGCTAGGAGAGAGCGATTTGGGGGCTGTGTTTGGACTCAAACGCGGAGATGGAGCTCTCGTGCTTGAGCGTCGTGCCGATGTCGTCCAGGCCGTGGATCAGTCGTTCTTTGACGGCCGGGTCGATGTCGAACTTGAAGGTCAGGGCGGGGGAGGATTCCACCGTCAGCGTCTGCTTTTCCAGATCCACGGAGGCTTTAATCCCCGGCTTAGCGGCGACGGCGGCAAAGATTTTTTCCACGTCGGCGGCGGACAATTCGATCGTGAGCACGCCGTTCTTGGAGCAGTTGTTCTTGAAGATGTCGGCGAAGCCGGGAATACGCGCGCCGTCCTGTTCGGCCCAGGGCGCGATGATGACGCGGTAGCCGTCCTGTTCGACAGCCCAGACGGCGTGCTCGCGGCTGGAGCCGCAGCCGAAGTTGTTGCCGGTCACCAGGAACGACGCACCCTTGAATTCAGGACGGTTCAGCTCAAAATCGGGATTCGGCGTCTTGCCGTCGGCCAGATAGCGCCAGTCGTAGAACAGGCTCGGACCGAAGCCGGTACGCGCGATCGATTTGAGGAACTGCTTGGCGATGATCTGGTCGGTGTCGACGTTGGAGCGCTTGAGTGACGCGAGCGTTCCGGAATGCTTGTTGATCGGCTTCATGCGGGTTATCTCCAGTTCCGGATGTCGACGAAGCGGCCTTCGATCGCGGCGGCGGCGGCCATGGCCGGGCTCACCAAATGCGTGCGGCCACCCTTGCCCTGACGGCCTTCGAAGTTGCGGTTGGAGGTCGACGCGCAGCGTTCGCCGACGGTCAGCTGGTCCGGGTTCATCGCCAGGCACATGCTGCAGCCCGATTGGCGCCAATCGCAGCCCGCTTCCTTGAAGATCTTGTCCAGACCCTCGGCTTCCGCCTGGCGGAGAACCGCCTGCGAGCCGGGGACGATGAGCGTGCGGATGCCTTTTTTGACCTTGCGGCCCTTCAGGTACGCGGCGGCCGTGCGCAGGTCTTCGATGCGGCCGTTGGTGCAGCTGCCGATAAAAATCGTGTCGATGGCGACTTCCGTCAGCGGCACGCCGGGCTTGAGGCCCATGTACTCGAGCGCTTTTTCGGCGTCGAGCTTCGTGTAGCCGGGGACGTTGGACGGGTCGGGCACGGGCGCGTTGACGTCGATGACCATGCCGGGGCTCGTGCCCCAGGTGACTTGCGGCGCGATCTCGGACGCGTTGATGACGAGTTCGCGGTCAAACTTGGCGCCGGGATCGGTCGGAAGGGTTTTCCAGTAGGCGATGGCCGCTTCGAGGGCCTTGCCCTTCGGGGCGAACGGACGGGGCCCGCCGGCGTATTGCCCGGAGATGTAGTCGAAGGTCGTTTGGTCCGGCGCGATCATGCCGGCGCGGGCGCCCGCTTCGATCGACATGTTGCACATCGTCATGCGCGCTTCCATCGTGAGGGAACGGACGGCTTCGCCGCAGTACTCCATGACGTAACCGGTGCCGCCGGCGGTGCCGATGAGGCCGATGAGCTTGAGGATCATGTCCTTGGCCGTGACGTGCGGTTGCAGCTTGCCGGTGTATTCCACCCGGAAGGTCTTGGGCTTCTTCTGGGGGAGTGTCTGCGAGGCGAGCACGTGCTCGACTTCGGAGGTACCGATGCCGAGCGCGAACGTCCCGAACGCGCCGTGCGTCGACGTGTGCGAGTCGCCGCAGACGATGGTCGTGCCGGGAACGGTGAGGCCGAGTTCGGGGCCGATGATGTGGACGACGCCCTGACGGTCGCTGTTCAGGTCGTACAGGGTCACGCCGAATTCGCGGCAGTTGTTCGAAAGGGCTTCGACCTGGGCCTTGGAGATCGGATCCTTGATGTTCATCCGGTCGTCGGTCGGAACGTTGTGGTCCATCGTCGCGAAGGTGAGTTCGGGGCGGCGGACCTTGCGGCCGGAGAGACGCAGGCCTTCAAAGGCCTGGGCGCTGGTCACCTCATGGATGAGGTGACGGTCGATGTACATGAGGCTCGTGCCGTCGGGCAGCGTCGTGACGAGATGCGAATCCCAGATTTTTTCAAAAAGTGTTTTTGGCATAGGTCGGATAGTATATCAGGTCGAAGCGGCCGGCTCAAAACGCCGGCGCTTACCAGTATTTTTCGACGTGGATCTGGCCGGGGGTCTGACGGGTGTGTTCGGCGAAGCCTTCGGCGTGGAGAATCTTGGTGACGGCTTCGATCATGGCGGGGTTGCCGCACATGAAAACATGCGTGTTCTGGGGGGTGAGCTTCGTTTCCCACATCGTTTCGAGGTCGCGGGTCTGCCAGACGTCCTGGATGTAGCCGGTGCGGCCGGACCACATCGAGCCGGCCAAGGTCGGGCGGCTGATGACGGGGATGTAGAGGAAGCGGGAGCGGCTGAAGCGCTGGAGCGCTTCGAGTTCTTCACGGTAGCCGAGGTCGGCCGGCCGGCGCACGCCGTGGAGGACGGCGATCCGGCGCTTGGGCCCGAGCAGGTTCGTGTGCAGCATCGACATATAGGGGGCGAGGCCCGTTCCCGTCGCGTAAAGAATGACATTGCACTCTTCCGGCAGCTCATCGGCCGTGAAGATACCGGTGAATTTGTTGGAGACCCAGATCTTGGAGCCGGGGCGCAGCGTGGCGAGGCGGGGGGTCAGCGCGCCTTCTTTGACGAGGGCGACGTAGAATTCGAGGGCCTTTTTTTCGTCGGGAGCGGAGGCGATGGAATAGGCGCGTTTGATCCAGCCGTCGGGCTTCACGCTCGCGGGGTCCGGACCGGCGTCGGCCGTGCGGGGATTGGTCGCGGGAAGACCGATGGCGCAGTACTGACCCGGCTTGAAATCGGGGATCTCCCAACCGTCCGGCCTGATCTTCATAATGAAGAGATCCGGGTTCAGGAAATCGTTCTGGATGATCGTGGCGTTAAAAGTGGTTTCTGCCATAAGTTTATTAAACTCGCATAATCTACCATAAACAGCTTTTGGGTGTGTGTTAAAATGACGCCCTCGCCGTCAAATGTCTTTTCTGGAGGGATGGCAGAGTGGTCGATTGCGGCGGTCTTGAAAACCGTTAGGCCGAAAGGTCTCGTGGGTTCGAATCCTACTCCCTCCGCCAATTTATTGTTCAAACCAGGACTCCAAGGCGAGGTCGGCCGGTCGGGTCGACCCTCGCGAACTCTCGCCGCCGCCGCGCCTACCGCATCTTCCGAAACATCCAACCGAGCGGATTTGTGCGTATCCCTAAGCACGACATATAGTTCCATCGTTTCTCTGGAGAACTTTATCTCTCGGAGAAGATTCCTAAAGTGCAGACATTTTTCGACTTGAGAGCCCCTTTGAATTTTTTCCAGACCGGTTATCAGTACCTGTTGGACCCGGTTAGCCAGCGTTTTGGAGGATGACCTCGCCAGTTCGAATCCTAGCTGGTCGGGTAATTCGAGCAGTTGTTTGAGCGATATGCTCTCAAGATAATCGGCATCCTGTGAAATACGCAAAAGATAGTCGATTAAAAATGCCTCCAGCTTCTGCGCGTTCACCTGCTTCACCGGACAATCTCCAATACCCTTCATGGTGCTCGTGCAGCGGTAATAGTAGTAACGACCGCCCTTTTTGTTTGTGAAGCTGTTGGTCATCGTGAATCCGCAAGACGAGCACTTGACCAGGCCGCTCAATAAGAATTCTTTGTAGACCCTCTTTTTTCGAACCCTTTTCTTCATCAGCGTTTGGGCGTGGTCGAATAATTCCTCCGAAATTATTGGTTTATGCTCTCCCGGCAGGACTGTGTCGTTCCACCGAATTTTCCCCGTGTAGATCGGATTTCTCAAAATGTATGCGACGGAGCTTAAGCTTATAGGCTTGTTCGATCGCGGGTGAATGGTATTTTCTGATCGAAGAATAGCCATCGTCTCGAACAACGAGCCCGTCGAAACAAAATTCTCAAATATTGATTTTATTTTCGAAGCCCACCGGCCATCCGGCACGAGGCGTTTGCTCACTGACTTGAAGCCGATGGGCACACCGCCGCCGTTCCAGTAACCCTTCTTTGCCCGTTGCTCGAACTTGTCTCGTATCCTTTCGGAGGTCATTTCACGCTCGAATTGAGCAAAGGTGAGCATGATGTTTCTCAACAGTCGTCCGGCAGCCGAAGAAGTGTCGAATCGCTCACTGACGGAAATGTAATTAACGCCGTATTTGTCGAAGTATTCGATCAGGTTGTAAAAATCCTTGGAGGATCTGGTCAACCTGTCGATTTTGTAAGTCAGCACGGCATCGATCTTTCGCTGTTTGATGTCGTTCAGTAGATCGGTAAAGGCGGGGCGGTCGATAGTGGAGGCCGAGAATCCCGGATCGGAGTATTCCCGATAAACTTCAAGCCCGTCTTGGCTCTTGATGTAGGAAAGGATCCGGTCTCTCTGTGCTTCGCACGAGTTGTATTCTTTGTTCGCTTGCATCGAAGTCGATACGCGGGTGTAAATGGCGCATTTCATGATTTTCTCCTCCTCATGCGATCAAGTGTTTTGATAGCCGTTCTTACCCCAAGCGTAATCAGATACCAAATGCCTTCTAGGGTGAGCCCAATCAAATTGGCCCAGAGTCTTGCTTGCAGCATGTTCGCCTCCTAATATACGACAAATATGTCGTATATTAGGATAGCAAAGAACGACAAATTTGTCATAGACTTCCTCAAGCCCAGTCTTTAACATCTTGGTATGAGTAAAGAAGCATGTCTAAAGCTGGCGAAGCGTATTAAAAGCTTGAGAAAAAAGAAGGCATGGTCGCAGGAAAAACTTGCCGAAAAAGCAGGCATCACGCTGAGGCATGTTCAGCGGCTGGAAAGTGCCTCCCCGCCCGGGGTGGCTCTGAATATTCTGGATGATATTGCAAAAGCCCTCGGAGTCTCGCTCCCGTCGCTGGTGACTTTCGACTGATTCTTGATCCCCCCAGAGATACGCACAAATCCGCTCGGTTGGATGTTTCGGAAGATGCGGTAGGCGCGGCGGCGGCGAGAGTTCGCGAGGGTCGACCCGACCGGCCGACCTCGCCTTGGAGTCCTGGTTTGAACAATAAATTGGCGGTAGTAGCCGCTGACTATCAAGCCTCGGACATACCTGGCGTTAAAT
>CAYSFB010000009.1:0-76184 GCA_964430735.1 uncultured Planctomycetia bacterium
ATTTAACGCCAGGTATGTCCGAGGCTTGATAGTCAGCGGCTACTACCGCCAATTTTTCGTCCGAGTCCGGAATTCACCAGGTCGTCACAAGGACGTCACATTCATCCGGTATATTTTGATTGATTGAATGTTCTGTCTGTTCAGAGGGAACAGGCACGAGTGGCCTCTTTTCACAATAAGCAAAATAAATTTAACAGGTCTTAGCGAAAGTAATCGAACCTAGATTTCCGTGAGCCGGCGAGAGTTGATATTTATACAAATAATTATGTAGAGTACTCCTTTCGATCGCGTCGTTCTTCATGCGTTGCACAGGAGCTTATTTGCGTATTAAAGTCCTGATTCCATTCGCCGCTCTGACGGCTGTGGGTTTTACCGCTGCGTTGGGCTGGTCGGACATTGCCCCCATTGCCGGGCGTGTTGTGCCCTTGTTTTCCGCTCCCGCGGTTTTGCCTCCGCCGTCTTTGACGGCTGCGGATCCGGCCCCGCTGTTTTTTGCCAGAGACTATTCCCGCAATCCGCAGGACCTGACCGCGTTCCTGAAAAACAGCGTCACCTCCACGGGCCTTCCCTTGAGTTACCGTGTTTCCGGCCAATACTGGAATCAGGTGGAAGGTGCATCCGATTCGATCGACGGCGTCATCGAGCGTCAGATCATCGCCAACAGCGTCAATATTTATGATGCGGCGGTGTGGCAGATCGCCATGCGCAAAGCGGGCGATGCGCGGTCCGCGCGCCTGGCGGAAGACTTCATGCAGCGTCTGATCCGCGGACGCTCGGGGGACTTGCGCACCATCCGTGCCTATGAGAACCCGTACCGCTACGGCGATGAGCGCAAAAAAATGTCTCCGAAGGAAGCGTTCTTTTTCCGGATCATCTCCGACCGCTATTATCAGCCCGATCCGAAAGACGGCCGGGCCGTCCTTCCCGGATTCCCGAACGATCCCCGCTTGCATCATGAGGATTGGAAGCCGATCACCGGTGAGCAGGCATGGGCGGCTGTCATCGGCCCCCTCCAACTGGAGTGGAGCAGGTACGGCGGATTCGTTCCGCTGGAATCCGACGGCATGCAGCTGGCCCTCGGGATCCTGCCGGCGATTGAGGCGATGCGGAGTCCGATCGGTGCGATCTATCACGCGCCGGAAGGTACGCACGGCAAGGACGCGAATGATATTTCTTCGGAAAACAACAGCTCGATGCTGGCGGCGCTCAGGATGGTGGTTCAGATCTCCCGGCAGAACAAGGATTGGGAATCCGCGCGGCGCGCGGCGCGTCTGGCGAAGGGCATCGAGCGCTATTTCCGTGATTACGCTTACGACGCGGCGGCGGGTGTGTTTGTTCAGGGCGGCCATTGGGTGTCCGGTGACTTCAGGCCGAGTCCGATTTTTGCGGCGGACTGCCAGACTTGGGGCATCATCACGCTGGGTCCGGCCTGGGTTGACGCGAACTTTGGGGAAGGCGCGGCCTGGAGGATTTGGCGCAACACCCGGGATCGGGCGGGGGTTTTTCAAAACGGCGTTCTGCAAGGCATAGGATTTACGGACGGGAACGATGTGCTCTCTTCCGAATGGACGGCCGGAGCGGTTCTGTGCGCGAAGATGCTCGCGCGGCACTATGCTTCGAGTCATCCGGAGTGGTCGGCGGAAGCCGCCGCCGATGCCCGCACCATGCGAGAGGGAATCGAAGCCCTCCGCGTTCGGCTGGAGGACGGATCCTCCGCCTATCTGTACGCGAACCGGAGGTTTTATATTCCATTCGGCTGGTGGGCCAACCCGATTCCGAGTCTGGCGGCGACCGCCTGGGTCGACCTTTTGGATCGGAACTTTAACCCGTTTGTTTTGGGAGGGTCGTCGGAACCGCTCGATAAGAGCGAAGGGATGCAACCGACAGAGCATGTTTTTGCGGAGACGCTGCTGCCGCTGACCTTATTGAGCGATGCCGGGTCCAGGATCGTATTTCGTGCGCGAATGCCGGATAACCTGCTCCCAGAGCAGGTTGTGATCGAAGATTCAGAGGGGAATCTTGTGGCGCGGCAGAGCATCCGCTGGTCCAGGCGGGGAGAAGTCTGTCTTGGCCGGCTTTTGGGTTCGCTGGTGATTCAATCCGCGGGTATGTCGCCCGACAGGTCAGTCCGGATGCGTGTTTTGGGCGGCATTCCAGCTTCTGATACGAACGGATCTTCCGCTCGAATCGAAGTTCTTCGCGAGCACACACCGATCGCCTGACCCCCTCATCCTGATAGACAACTCAGCACTGTCTATTTTTGTTAACAAATCACCATATTTGTATAGATCTCTTAGAGTGACAACAGGTTGAACTCAGCCTGCTTCTCGGGCATACTTCCGAGACGATTATTCGAACAACCCATGAACTTTTTTTCATCCGCTTATAAAAGACTTTTTCTAATACATCCGACGCTTTTCCCATCGACGCGATGGGGTTGGCGGTTGCGCGTCCTGGCGGCAGCGATGCTTGTCATTTTGGGCTTTCAAGATTTTGCGTCCGCAGCCCAGACCGCCGTTCCTCAGATCGGCGCGAAGTTGACGGACGTCTTGCGTCCGGCCGCACCCGACTTCGGCTTGTCCGAATCCGTCGCGGTGGTCGAAGACCATTATTCGGCGTCTTCGGAATCGGCCGGCCGCGACCGCTTCGTGATTCTCGTTCGGGATGCACATGCCAATCCCTCCGGCCAGATCAATCTTGCCAAAACCATCGACGCCGTGGCCGCACAACTGCCGCTCCCCGCGGTATTCACGGAAGGCGCGGACCGGGATGTTTCGATTTCTTTTCTCCGCGAATACGGAAGCGCTGGCGATCGGGCGCGGGTTGCGCTTGAGTTCTTGCGGAAAGGGGAGTTAAAGGGAAGCGAATACCAGCAGCTGACCGGTTCCAAAGACTTCGCGATTCTGGGCGTCGAGGAAAACCGGTTGTACCGCCGTTCCGTGGAAGTGTACCGGCGCGTCAGCCGCGAGCGTAAACAAACGCGACAGTTTTTGGAACAAATCCAGATCACCGCACGCCATGTCGCCCACAGGGTGCTGAATCCCGAATTACGGGCGTTTGCCGAAAAGCGCGAAGCGTTTCGAGCCGGCGGGATGTCCTGGGTGGAATACCTGGAGGCGCTCTCTGCCACGGCGCTCGCCAACGGCGTCACGCATACAGACTTCGGCCGGCTTGAAGCGCTCCATAAAGTCCGTCGTTTGGAAAAGCAGACAGACTTCAACGCCGTCCGGCAGGAGCTCACGCGTCTTGCGGAAGAGTCGTCAGAGACGGATTGGGCCGGGCTCATCCGGAACTTGGGACGGTCGGACGCGGACGGGGCGAATGGACAGATTTTGCTGGGCGTGCGGCTCAAATCGGCTCTCAAAAATAACCGCGGCTACCCGCATCTGCGCGGATACCTGCGTTACCTGAATGAGATGAAGCGGCTCCGGCTCCGCGACCTTCCCGGAGAGCAGAAGGCGCTCGAAGCCGCTCTCATCGACCGGTTGGCCCGAAGCGCGGACGAAGCACGTTTGATGCGGTTGTTGGACGCGGTATCGGTTCTGCAGAAACTTTCATCCCTAGAATGGACTCCGGGGGACCGCGCCGCCTGGAATGAGCGGCGCGAAGATCATGATCCGGTCCGGATCACGGCCTTTTTGAACCGCAAACTCCAGGAGTCGGGCCGCTCGCCTGAGCGGGTGCTTTTTTTGGACGAGACGGCCGCGCGGGGGCTTCGGAAGGCCATGCGGTTTTATGCTTTGGCCGACACGCGTGACCGGGTGTTCGTGCGGAGGCTGCTCAAACAGATGGAAGAGCGGGGGATGAAGACGGGTCTTCTGATCACCGGAGGATTCCACACGGAACATCTGTCGCATCTGCTTCGAGAGAAAAAAATTTCGTATGCGGTCGTGACGCCGCAGGTTTACGAAGAAACGGATCGCGCGCGGTATGAAAAGCTTCTGCTGGCCCCTCAATCCTCGCTCATGGACCCTTATGCCGTCTCCTCCGGAGCCGTGTACCGGATCGGTGCGCGCTTGGGGGCAGACCGTTCGGACATCGACCGCGCAGTTCTCGGCGGGGCGCGACTGGCTTCTTGGATGGGGCGGTTCAACCGACCATCATCCGGATCGCCGGAGGCCGATCCGGCGCCAGATCCGGATGTGAAGAACATTCATGACGAGATCCGCCGCCTCCATCAGCGGAACAGCGGCCGGCTGTTCCTGCAAGGGGTCAAGGTCGATCTTCAGCTGCTCGCCACCCGGTTGCGCCACGAGGCGCTGTCCGGAGGCAAGGCGGCGGAACATTACGTGGCCTTGTCAAGAAAGGCCGATGACCTCGCGAACCGCCTGAGTCCCGCCGGACAAAATATCGACCTCGATATCGAAGGACCGTCTGAAGGTGCATGGATCGCAGATGCCAAAGCGCTGTCCGCAGACGCGGATTTTACGGGCCGGATTCACCCGATGGATCTTATGCATTTGTACCGGCTGCTTCAGATACTCAAGTTTGAAGGCCGTTCCCCGGCAGAGATGGCCCGTTTGGTCGTGTCTTCGGACGACCGGGCGGAGACAGCCATTGGAGCGCTTTTTTTCATGGCCGGACATCTGGATCTGTATTTTTTGGAACACAATCGCTGGTCGCAGCGTCTCGCCGAGGACCCTGAGCTGCCGGTGCTGCATCGTGACCTGAGGTTGCTGGCAGGTCTCTCGCAGCCTTTTCAGGACTCCGCCTTTGCCCGGGTCATCACCAAGCTGCGCAACACCGACCGTCTTTATGACGGTCTCAACCGCCGGGCCGAAGGGCGCGAAAACCATGCCGAATTGTGGGATGCGCTGGGTTCTTTGACGAAACCCTCCGGCGCGCGGCTGGCGTTGGGCGGGGATGACGCCGATTATCTCAGGGGCCTGGCCCGGTCGCAGATGTGGAAGGTGCTGTCAACCAACGTGCTGTTTGGAATCGGGGCAGGGACGATCGCACATATCATGGGGCAGAGCGATCTTATCGATGCGGTTAGAATCGCGATTATTGCAGCCGGCGGCCGGTTTTTGCTGGACGGCATTCGTGAAGCCGAGGATACCGCGTGGATGCTGCGACTGAAGATCGAATCCCGCAAGGCCCGTGCGGCCGCGGCCGGAGCCGCGATCGAGTCGCTGTCGCGGATGAATCCCGCCCGTTTTTTTACCGCTGCGGCCGAGATGTCGATTCCGTCTGTTCTCCGGCGAACGATTCTGGAGGCCAACAATCAGGTCGTATTGCCCATGCGGTTTGCACTGACGCATGGCGGGGAGGCGCCTGAACGCAAGTCGGACGGATCGCTGGTCACATTGGCTGACCGGGACGCGCAGCGCTGGATCCTGCGGAGCCTTCTCAAGCGTTTGGCGCTTGTGCGGTTTAAGATCATGGCGGAGGAGCCGCTGGATCGTCTGAGCCGCATCTTGAATGAACTCAACCCGGAAGCGGAACTCATGCTTGTGGTCGATCCGATCGATGGAACGAGCGCGTATACCCGCGCGGGCTACACTGGTTTTGGGACCGCCGCAGCCGTCGTGCGCCTGGACCGGGCTGCAGACACAGCGGAAGTCATCGCCGCTGTTTTTTATGCTCCGGAACAGGAATGGGACGGGACCAAAGGATTGCTGATCGAAGCCTCGAAGCATGAGCCGGGTATCCGTGTGAACGGCAAGCGCTGGGACCGGATGCGGGAGCTTGAGCCGGATCAGAACCAACGGATATTCGTTCACCGACGAATTTCCGATGCGCTGACGCAGCCCGGAGGCCTTGATTTTTATTCGGAGCGGTCCTCGTCATCTCTTGAATTGGCGCGGATCATTTTGGGGGTCGACGGCATCTCGGCGTTTGCGAGCAGCCGGACCAAATATTGGGATTTGCTGCCGGCGTTGTATCTGATCCAAAAAGCGGGAGGATCCGCCGTTCGCCTCGATGACGGCCGGCCGATCGTCTTCAAGGCGTCGGATCTTGAATCCGGGGACACGTATTCGGATCCCTTCATCGTCGGCCGTCCCGAGGCGGTCGCCCGAATAGCGCCCAAAGCGGCGCGGCTGGCGGAAAACGTTCGCGACAACATTCGCAGGGATCTCTTGAGTCATGATCCTCAGATTGCGACGAAGACCGAGGGATTTTTGGCGCGTCTTTACCTGGCGATGGAGCGAACCATGGGCTCGATCGTCGAGAAGGCCAGGACGGGCGTGATCGATCCGGCGCAACCCATCCGGCTGCTCAAGGATTCGCCGGAAGCCGCATCGGTCTCGGACCGGCCGCTGCGCGTCGGCGTGCTGGCGCTGGCGGCGAACCCGCTCAACTGGGGCCATGTCCTCCTGGCGCTCATGACGATGGATCAGTTGAATCTCGACAAGGTGGTCTTCCTGGTTCAGGGCGAGATCCAGTACAAAAATATTCCCGAGGCCGACCGGGTTCCGACCCGGAAGCGCCATGAGATGGTCGTCGACGCGCTCAAGGAGCTCCAGCCTCTCATCGAGTACACGGATATCGCGCTCGACAATCAGACGATCGGGGAATTTAATTTTCCAAAAATCCTCCAGATGAACCCGGACCGGAAGATCAAGCTTTTTTACATTTCGGGAACGGAAACACGGGAAAGAACCGCAAAGATCGGCACCAATATCCGGCAGTCGGTCGAGCAAAACCGGATTCTCGAGAATCCGAATCATGAGGTTGGCTGGGCCGTGATCCCGCGCGGCTCGGGCGATTTTGGAAACAGGGTCACGCAGGCGGATCTCGACGCGCTGGTCGCGGAGCTTGGTTTTGATCCCGCTTCGCTGGAAACGCGCGTGATCATGGATCCCGACATCGATCTTGGCGTGAGCTCCACCTACTACCGGACCGCGCATGACCCGTCCGCTGTGCCGCGAGCGGTGGATCAGGCGGCGATCGCCAACGGATTTTATTGGCATCCGCCGATCGATCCGGGCACGGGAAAGCCGGCACTCTCTGATGCGGAGATGTTCGGCGCAAAGCTCAGGCCGTTGGCGGAAAAAATTGCGGACCGCATTTTGGCCGTGATCCCTGCTGAGGGCGGAATGGTCTCAATCGACGGGCCTTCGGGTTCCGGCAAGTCGAGCCTTGCCGTCGAAGTTCAGTCGGCACTTCGGGCCAGAGGACGCGGAGGCATTGTGATCGGTTTGGACGTGCGGATGCGCGACCGGGCCTGGCGGCAGGCGGTACACAAGCTGGTGGTCGGCGAGGTCCTGTCCGAGTCGGAGATCGAACTGATTCGGAGCCGAACACCCGACGTCTTGAACCATCAGCCGGGACAGGAGTTTTTGGGCGAAGAGCTGTTCATGGACCATGAGGGGATCCGCCGCGACGTCCTGGAACCGGTGCACAAATTTTTCCAATCCGATGATCAAGAATTCGTGCTCAAGGTTCGCGACGCATATGACCAGTCCACCAAGAAGGTTCTGGCCGAAAAGGAATATCCTCCTATCCGTAAAGGCGACATCGTCCTCGCCGAGGGTAAATACGGCAACCGCGAGGAGCTGGCTCCGTACTACGCATTCCGGATCCGGTTGAGAGACAATCGCGAGCGGGTGCGGGCGAGGTTCGAGATCCGGCAGCGCCGCCAAAGTCCCTATGACGCTGACCGCCAGGTCAAGTTCTTCAACCTTTCGCTCGGTCCGAGTTACGACAAGGTTTATGCTCCCAGGACGTGGTCGGCAATCGACTTGGTCGCCGACATCGAAGGGGATGACTGGACGGTCGCGGATGTCCGGACAACCGAAGGTCAAGGGGCCCGATTGTCTCTTTATGAGGGGGCCTTGATCGATCTTCGTGCGGATGGGGCGGACGATCGAGGCTTGAACCGGATTCGTGTGCTGAGGCGGCTGGGGCCGCATTCAAGCAGCTGGTTGGCGGCAGCAGAGCCCGTGGATGGCCGCCGTTTTTCGGTCAAGCAATTGCTGGCCGATGAATCTGAAGACCCGTATATCAGGAGCAACGAGTTCGAATCGGCCGGGGTGTTCGATGACGCGATGGCCCTGCACGGCATCCGGGACCTGGGTCTTTACCTGGAATCCCGTAAGATCGGTGTCAAGGTCGCGATGCCCGCTTCGTATGATTTGGCGCAAACGCGGATCGGCTGGCTTCCTGAGGATAAGATCCGCATTGCGCCCTACGTGCCGGGCCGCACCATGGATGAGTGGATCGCATCGCGTCCGGATCTGCGGGAACGGCTTCGGGTGCTGCGATCCCTTGCACAGGCCTTCTCGGAACTGGAGCGCCTGGGTCTTCCGGGCGTGTGGGATATCAAATCCGGAAACATCATCATCGATGACGGAGGAACCCCGTGGCTGATCGATTACAATCGGATGCGGATCTCACCGACCGGTGAGTTCATGGAGATTGTCCGCAAAACGCTTCGTGGAATGATGAGGGTGCCCCGGGCGTGGTCCGGCATGTCCTTGGGCGAATTGGCGGCGGCCATCCCAGACGGCAGCATTCAAGATTCCAGGCAAAAATCGTTGATTGATGCCGCCGAGCGGCGCGGAAGGATTCGTGATTATCTTGAGGAACGGGGTTCGGCGCTTGCGGGGTTCCAGAGGTCCAGCGGGTGGAAGGCCCCGGCCGAACTGACGCGCGGCGATCGGGATTGGCTGGCGATGGCGCTTCTCAACTCCGTCCGGGATCATATGAGCTCGGACGAATGGGAGAGCCCCGATTCCAACGATATGTATCTTTACCGCGGGCAGAAGCTGCAAGAGGTTCTGGAGCTTCGCGGGTATTACCGGTCGGAAACGTTCAACCGTCTTGCCGCCCGCGTCCTGGGTGAGGACCTGGCCCGCAACGGCGGCACCGCCCTGGCCGTTCAGGCGCTCAAGCTCACGCTGAACAACCTGATTGAGGACATGCTGCGCGGGGATGTTCAGCCCAAGCCGATCGCTCCGACGAGACTGGAGTGGATCGTGTTCAAGTTCTTCAGTGACAGCCAAAACCTGGCCAAAGAAGGGTTTGCGGAATTCGTCGAACAGCTTTCGCTCGGAGTTCTGCTGCCGCTGGCGCTCGGAGCCGTTTCCACGGCGCTTTTTCTCAACAATCACGCGGTTCTGGCAGCAAGCATCGGATTCTGGGTTCTGGCGTATTACGCCAGCAGGCCCATCATCGAATACGCCGATAAAAAATTCGGTCTCCACACCTCTTGGGAACAAAAAATCTACCACGCCAAGATCTATGATTACCTGATGCGGTCTGACCTCAAGTCCTTCGCGGCGGACCGGAGGAAGTATGAAGACCGGATCGGACGTCTGCTGGGTGCTTATGAGGCGGATGACGCCCGCGCCCTGGGCTCCATCGAGACCGCTCTCGAAGCGGCGATCCGCATCGGCGGTGAGAACTCGGCTCCGGCGCTGGATCTGCGCCGGCGCTGGGAGATGGCGCGGATCGACGGGATGGCGGTTCAGTCGGAGCTCAGTTATCTTCTCCGCCGGGTTCTGCCGCGGGCGTTCACGGAGCGGCGCTGGTTCCCGCGTGACCCGCAAAGCCGGCGCAAAATCATCCAGGTCGCCGAGAACGCCGAGTATCTTCGCGCGAACGGCGCCTCGGTCCAGGCCGTTCTTCTGATGATCGCCAAGGAAGCGGCCGACAACCTGAGTCTTGAGGAACAGAAGATCCTGCACCGGGCGCTGCCGGAGCTTTTTACCGGCACGGCGGGGTCTGGCCGCGAATCGAACATGGATCGGGTCATTGAGCGTGTCCGTGCCAGAAAAGACCTCGCGGATGTCCTGGGTCTGCACCGCCATCGAATGCAGCAGTTGGAGAAAAAAAAGGGAACGGATCGGCTGCGCGCAGAGGATCTGAATGATTTGGACGAATCAGACCGGGTCATCTACCGTGACGCGTATATCCGCACGATGGAACGCCTGATGCGTGAGGGTTTGCCGGAGGCGGCGGCGCCGATTGCGTCGGAGATCCGCGTGGAAGATGTGGTCGACGCCTATCTTTTGTCGGACCTCTACCGGCTGGCCGAACTTCGGAAAAAAGCGGACCGGGTCGACCAATTGACCACGCCGCTCTACGTGCGCCGCGTGGAGGCCCTGCCCCCGTTATGGGCGTCGTTGATGGAACGGCTGGCGCAGATGCCCGATGGCCGCCTTCAGGTGCCATCGGATCGTATCCGGCGCTGGTCCGCGCTCATAGCGGACGTTCGGAAAATTGGAACGGACACGGTGTATATCGCTTCAAGTCGATTCAAATACCCAGAACCGGCGAGCGGCCAGCCGGAACAGGACCGGCTCGCCGCTTTGGATAATTCCAACGGAAAAGCCGGCGCCCGGTTGGCGGATGCGGAATCCGCGGACGGTGCGGCTTCACCGGCCGAAGAGTTGCGCCGTCTTTGGAGCGAATTCATCACCACTCTTGAGGAGGGCGAGTCCCTGCGTCCTTTGACAGAAGCCTCTTTTGCGCGGCGCGTTCAAATCGCCGCAAGGGCTAGGGGGCAGCTGGATGTGGTCGGCGATTGGGTCGAGCGTTATTCGCTTGAAGCGCCTTTGGATGTGGCTATTGGAATTGAGCGGCTCGAGAAGCTCGAGGCGCCGGCGTATCATGTGCACGCAATCCCGGGGGACCGGATCGAGCGCCTGATTCTGGATGCCGGCGCAGCCAAAGGGAAGGTTGGCAGGATTCGGCTCTCGATCGGCCGTTTGTCCGGACGTTCGGACGCTCCGGAACTTCGCACCCGGCAGGCCTTTGCCAAATTCCTGACCGCGCCGCAGGCGGTCGGCAACAACCGCGAGCTCGTCCAACGGATCGCAGATTCCTTCATTTTTGACAAGGAAACGGAGGAATCCGCTCCAGTCCGACGTCCCGCGAGCCGGACCGAACAAATTAATAGCGAGCTCGAGGCGATCGTGCGTGAGCATCACGCTCTTGCCTGGTTCGTCTTAGAAAGAACGGCTAAAAACAACCATATTTGGGTCGTCAGGGCCTATGACACTTTTATGCAGTTTTATAACTCCCTCCCGGACGAAGAAAAGCGTGCCGGCAGCCGAAAAATCGCCGAGTCGGACAGGGACTTTCAAGACAGCATTTCGGTATTGAAAGGGGTGATCCGGTCGGATTATCAAACGGGGTATCGCAAGCTGATCGAACTTTATGTTGCCGACGAAAAGGTCCGCGGACTTATTTCGGAATTCAAAAAGCTCAACCCGAAGCATGGCGCGCGTCTGGCTGAGGACGAAGTGAAATGGCCGTTTGCGGTCTTGCAGCAGGGCGAGCTGGCGGATGATGCAAAAAAACGGCTGACATTCGAATCAGACCGCACAACGATTCCGGCTGGCGCCAAATCGGCGGTCTCCTACTTCCGATCCGTAAAAGAAGCCGCTTCGCGCGCAGAGGCTCTCTATCCCAGGCTTATGGAATTTTTGTCACTTCTTCACCAATACACAATCAATCATAACCCTTCAGAAACGACCCTGAATGCGATACATGTGCACTATGTGAGCATGACCGAGGCGGTCCAGGTTTGGAATAAAGACCGGTCTCCGCTTCTCGGAACGGCGGGAGCAAAAAGCTGGCTCAATCTGTTCGACCGGATCGACCGGTATTTGGATGAATACGGATTGCGCCGGCGGATGGTGCTTGGGGCATCGGTGCCGGGCGATACGGGTGAGGCGCGCACCGGTATCGCGGATCAGGCGCCGCGAGGCGCATTGCGTGACCGGCTTGAGCTCGAGATGCTGCGTTTCTTGAGCCGGGAAGGGTCGGGTGTGGGACTCTCTGCGCGATCCATCAAGGAGGGGCTGCTGGCCCTTGGCCTGCTTGTCGGCGCATTGGATCTCACCAACCGGGCGGAATGGCTGACACGACAGGGGCTTTTGGACAAAGCCGGAGGGCGCCGGGGCAAGCAGGCGAACCTGTACCGGGTGTCCGCCAAGGGGCGGGAGGCCGTTGATTTTTATTCCGCGAATCCGGCCTCAGAAGCCGGGCTCAAGCGCACGACTGCCGTGCCCGCGGATTGGACGGGGCCGTCAGGTTCGCGTCTTGCGGCGGGACCGGACGTGCAGGAGCAGATCCGGCGCTGGCATGAAGCGGGCGGAGCGCCCCGACGCATCCTGCGCATTCTCATCAATGAGGATGACGAAGACCAGCGGATGTTGATCCGGCTTCGGCTCATGAAACGGAGCTTCGCTGACGATGCCGTGATCGAGGAGTATCCGCGGTCCGAAGAAGCGCTTGAAGCGTTCCGCCGGCAGCTCCAGAGCGGGAAGCCCTACGACCTTGTTATCACCGACCACAACACCAAATCCATGAGCACGGGCGCGGAGCTGATTCGGCAGGCCCGGCACGAAGAGATGTCCGCCGCCACCACCCCTTCGGTCATCATATATCAAAGCGCGACCCTGGACGAGGCGATGGATCAGCTCGGATCGGAGCTCGACCGCCAAAACCTGTTTTTTGTCGACAAGCTGAACTTATTTCGCGATCTGACCCGTATCCTTGACGCCGTCGTTGACGAAACGCCGACTCAGGGAACCCGGCTTGCCAAAACCGTGCCGGCGCGATCCTCCGACCAACCGTTGGAATCGTTTCTTGTGTCGGTTCGAAAGGCCCGGCCCCGTCAGAATGGCATCCTGGCGTTGGAGCGTGGAGTGTCTTCCGGGCTTCCCGGCGGCCGCCGTCCGATCACGCGGTTCCGGCTTCAGTCGGGCGATTGGTTCGAGCGGCAGGTTGTGCGGCGTGAGTGGACGCCCCTTTTCGTCGATGGAGCTGTGGACCGGGATTTGTGGACGGCTGCCCCGGCATTCAAAGCCGCGCTATCAACCGGAATGGAACCCGCCAATTATCTGATTGATTTGGATCGACTTTTTTCTGATGTTCCGGACGAGGATGTCCGCCGTCGTCTCCTGAACCGGGTCGTGCGCGTGGCGGAGACCATCGAAGCTTCCGGAGCGGGCCGCATCGTCGACGTGAGCGTGGTTGATTGGCGCTCGCGTACGATCGCCGGAGCTCCTTCGGTGTTGCTGTGGAATCTGACCGATCCGGGTGTTTTGGACCGGGTGGGGGATTACGATCTTCAGATGCAGTACCAGCAGAGCGAGAACGAAATTCTGCCGATTTTGAGTTCGATTTTATTGTCGAACCTCATGGCGCGTATCGCGCACACCGAAGATCCCGCGCTTCGGGCATCCAGAATACGGGACGCCGCACCGATTTTTGCTTCCTTGACGACCGGACCGCAGTTGGCGCTATCCGAAGCTTATTTGAAACAAATGAAGACCTACGATCCGGCTCTGCAGTACCGGACGATCCGGCCGCTCCAGCTTCGCGGCCAACTGGAGCTTGCCTTCTATCTGCAGAGCCTTTCCCGCAAGTGGACCGAACAGTCCGCCTAGCGTGTTTTGCCGTCCGGTCGCGACGGAATGACAAACGTCCATCGACCTGATATAAAGAACACATGTTCCTGAACGATCCCGACGATCCCCAGCCCGACCTCAGAACCCACTTCATGCGCGAGGCGCTCCGCCAGGCGGAAAAAGCGCTCGAGCGCGACGAAGTGCCGATCGGCGTGGTGATCGTTCACAACCGCCGCGTCATCGCCAAAGCCTTCAACCAGACCAACCTCCTCAAAGACCCAACCGCCCACGCGGAAATGATCGCGATCACCCAGGCCGCCGCTCACTTCGAACACGGCAGCGGGCGTTTGCTTGAGACCGAGATTTATTCCACGGTCGAGCCCTGCGCGATGTGCCTGGGCGCCATCATCCACGCCCGGATCCCGAAGCTTTTTTACGGCGCTCCGAATGAAAAGTACGGCGCCTGCGGTTCCGTCGTCGACCTTCTCAAGGAAGGCCGGTGGAATCACGAGGTCCAGGTCGAAAAAGGCCTGCTCGGACCCGAAGCCGCCGCGCTCATGCAGGGTTTTTTCCGGGCCAAACGCGCCAAGCTCGCGGAGTAACCTCCCGCCTGTTATAATGACCGGCCAAAGTTTGTTTTTGCCTTCTTTGATACGGAGAGGTGGCCGAGTGGCTGAAGGCACCGGTTTGCTAAACCGGTAAACGGGTTAAACCGTTTCCAGGGTTCGAATCCCTGCTTCTCCGCCAAACTTCGCTAAAAAGGCGTCATCTGCTTCGTTGCTCGGCGCTTGCGGACCGTAGAGTCCGCGGCGCGCCTCGCGCCTCGCATCTGACGCCTTTTTAGCGAAGTTTGATAAATGAAAGTTTAAATACGGGCGGGTTGATGGCTAAAAAAATGCGGCCGACGGGGCAGGATATCAGTATCTCGACCGTGATGACCCGCCGTATCGTCTCTGTGACCAAAGATCAGAACGTCCTCGAAGCCGCGCGCAAGATGCGCCGCAACAAGGTCGGCTCCGTCCTCGTCATCGAAAAGCGCCGGCTGCAGGGGATCCTGACCGAGCACGACGTCATCAAAGTGGTCTCCGACGGCAAGGATCCCGGCCGGGAATCCGTCGCCAAAGCCATGACGTCCAAAGTCGTTACCGCCTCTCCCGACAGCCCCATCTCCCGCGTGCTCAATCAGATGCAGTCCAGACGGATCCAGCACATTCCGGTCGTCGACAAGAGCGGCTTTTCGGTCGGCATCATTTCGATCCGCGACCTCATGGACAGGACCCAGAAGGAAATGAAGCGCCTCATCAAGGTTCGCGACCGGAACCTCAGCACGGACGCGCTGACCGGCCTCAAGAGCTACCGTTTTTTCAACGATTACCTCGATATCGAAATCACCAAGAGTCTTTACCATGGCGGGTGCTTTTCGCTCCTGTTCATGGATCTGGACAACTTCAAGCAGCTTAATGACGCCGAAGGGCATTCCATCGGCAATCTGGTGCTCATGCGGCTCGGCGAAGTGCTGAACCAGCGGCACGACAAGGAGCATCTGTTTTCTTTGCGTAAATCCGACGTCGCGGTCCGCTTCGGCGGAGACGAGGTCGGCGTCATCCTTCCGGATACGGATACGGAAGGCGCCATCATCTGCGCCGAACGTCTTCTGACGACGGTTCGTACCGAGCTGAACGGCATCGAGGGGATTACGCCCCCCAAGCCCTTGACGTTGAGCATCGGTATCGCCACCTTCCCTAAAGATGCCAAGGACCGCGCGACGCTGATTCAAAACGCCGACGAGGCGTTGTACGCTGCCAAGCGTAACGGCAAGAATCAGATCTGCGTTTACGGTTCAGTAGCTCCGGCCTTCTCCACCAAAGCTTAACTCGACGCCCCGACTGTCTTCAACCCATCAAGAAGACCCCATTTTGTCTAAAATGCTTAAAATTAGCAACTATTGAAAATACTTTTATAGTATGGCATACTCACGCATACGAAACTATGTATATGATAACTAAGATTTTTTTCTCCATGGTGCTGGGTATGCTGGCGGTAGCCGTATGGACGGTTGTTGCGGAGGCTAACCCTTCTTTTAAGGAGGGAAGTCCCGGCTTGGATAACTCCTACTCGTCCAGTTACACCTCCCAGTCGGTTCTTCAGGAATTCAAGCGGGATGTCCGGCTTTTTGAGGAGCGATCGATGGCCGCCGCAGAGGCCGTGCCGGCGAAGATTTCTATCGCTGATCCGGAACAGCCTGCCGAGGCGTCGATCTTCAAGTTCCATTCGGGGTTTTCGCAAACCGCCGTTTACGAATCCAATCTATACGACACCCGGCTTGACCCGATCGACGACCTGATCACGCTTCCGACCGCGTGGATGGGCGTATCCCGCGGAAAAGAGGGTTTGAGCGAATATTATTTTGAGAGCGATTACGGCGTGACGTACATGGACTATGTCGAGAACGACCAGTTCGATCAAATGAGCCATGTTCATTACACCCGGCTCGACTGGCGGGGCAAGAAGATGACCCTCGGTCTCGAGAATACGTTCTCGCCGTTGTCACCCAAGGGCACGGCCAATCAGCGTGAACTCCAAACAGCCGGAGCCTCGCGCAGCGTGATCGCGACCTCGAATGCATTCGTCTTCAAGTCGTCTTATGAGCTTGCACCCAAGTTCACGTTCAGGAACGCCTGGAGCCATTCTTGGATCTATTACCCCGAAAGCTCCAGCGGCAACAACCGGGCGATCGAGCTTCAGAGCAATCAGATCCATTCCTTGTCTCCGCGGCTGGAATACCAGTGGACCGCAAAAACCACGCTTTTTACCAATTATCAGTTCCAGACAGCGGATTACTTCAAGGGCGGGGTTCTGGCTTTTAAGAGTCACGCCGCGACGGCGGGGTTTGAGACCCAGCTGAACCCCAAGACTTCTTGGATGGCGCAGGCGGGTTATAAGAAGCGCAGCTTCAATCAGCCGGACTTTGCGGACGGACAGCTTTTTATCTACAGTCTGGCGTTGCGGCGTCAGGTTGCTAAGAAGTTCCAGCTGCTGCTTTCTGTTTCGGGCACGGACGGTGACGGTCCGGACACGACGGATCCCGCGGATGCGGCCGCGTCGAACCCGGACAACGGAATCCACACGGTCGATCTCGGCGCCGCGCTCAGCTGGGCTGTTTCAGACCGCATGCAGGTAACGCTCAATGGCGGGATCGATCTCGAAGCACGGAACGGGGATATCACGCTTCCGGACGCAGACAATACAGCGGCCACTTATACGCGTCAGCGTAAGGATATCGCCTACAGCTGGGGGATTGGCTGGCGTTGGGCGCGGACCGCGTTCGATGAATATTACATCGGCTACACCTACGACAATCAAAACTCAAGCTTCAAAGACTTTGAGTTCTCGGAGCATCAGGTGATCGCTTCGGTCAATCTGAATTTGGATGTGATGGGGGTGGGGAATGTCCGTTAAACGCCTCAAATGGAATGGGGCTGTTTGGGTCGGTTTTCTGTCGCTTGTTCTTGCTGCCGCATCCGCTTTTGCTTCCGAAGTGGCTCCGGCTTCTTCCGATTCGGCCGCGGGCGTGATCTTGGCCGGGGACAAGTTGAACATCCGGGTGTTCCGCGAAGAGGAGTTGACCGGCGTTTGGCACGGATCTTCAGTGGGTTACTCGATCGACGACGCTGGCGATCTGACATTCCCGATGGTGGGGACCATCCATGCCGCCGGTATGAAGATCGAAGAGCTTCAGAAAAATCTCACTCAGCTGCTCGACCAATTCATCGTGAATCCGCAGGTGAGCATCAGCTTTTATGAAAAAGAAACAAAGGCGAAGGTGAGCGTGATGGGACAGGTGGCGAGGACCGGAAATTATGACTATGTGCCCGGAATGACCATTATGCAGCTCATCGCGGAAGCTGGAGGATTTTTGAAGCCCGAACCGTCCGCCGCGGTTTCGGCCCAGTCCCCGGATGTCAGCCGCATTCAGATCACCCGGCAAGGAGTAGGCGCGTCCGAGAGTGTCCGGATCGTGGACACCCAAGCGATCATGGACGGCCAGTCGCCGGACGTGCCGCTGGAGCCGGCGGATCTCGTGGTCGTTCCGATCCGTCAAAACCACCTGTCCGGAGACGCTACGGCCTCCGGTTTTGCCTCGGTCCTGGGTCAGGTCAATATGCCGGGCAATTATGAGATCGCCAAATCCGGAACGTTGGTCCGGCTGATCTCGGATGCCCGTGGATTCACACGGTTGGCGGCTCAGGACCGGGTGATGCTGACGCGCACTTCCGGTGATTCCGGAAAATCAGCCATGCGCGTGAACGTGACGGCGATCATGAACGGGAAGGCGGAGGACTTGGTCCTCATGCCGGGCGATGTGATCTATGTACCCGAATCGGAGTTTTAACAAAATGAACTACGAATCGATCGATCATTTGCAGGACATCGACGCAGATCCGGGCAAAACCCTTTCTGAGTATTTGTTGGTCCTCCGGAACAATTGGATCTGGATCGCTGCCGGAGCGATGCTGTTCGGATCCGCCGCTTTAGTCCATTCCCTGATGATCCGTGACGAATTCAGCGCGGTCAGCCAGATCCTGGTCGAAAAAGTGGACCGCAAACCCGACAGCGGCCAGCCGTCCGAGCTGGTGCTGCCGTCGCTGGCCGCGGAAGAGGATTATTTTGGGACCCAGATCGCAGTTTTGACGTCAAACAAGATCCTGTCTGCAGCGGTTCGATCAGCCGGATTGCCGGAAACCACGCGATTCGCCGTTTTTGGTTCCGCCACGCCGCTCAAAATGCTGAGTCAGCCGAAGGTTGGAGCCGGCAGCTTTGTGGTCCAGGCTGAACGTATTAAAAAATCCCGGGTGATCACGCTCACGGTCAAAGGAACCGATCCCGCCGCCTGCGCCCGCCTCGCCAACGCGATCACTGAGATTTTTATCCGCGAGAACGCGATGGAGAACCTTTTTATCTCAAAGCAGATGTACAAGTGGCTTGAAGACGAAGAGCGCGGCATCGAATCGGCCGATCCGGCCCGGCGCGAGGAAATGGTCAATTCCCTTCAGACCGTTGTCAATGACCCGGACCTGATCCGCCTGCGCGCCGCCAAGGATGCGGTGCTCGACCAACTGCGCGATTTTTCGCAACGGTACCGGCCGGCTCATCCCAAGATCAAAGAGTTGAGCCAGTCGCTGGAAGAGCTGAACAGCGACATTCAAGGCCGCAAGGACATCCTCGTGCAGGGTCTCAAGGAATCTCTCGGCGGGGCTTTGAACATCACCAATATGCGGGTGCTGGATTCGGCGGTTGAACCGACCGCGCCTTCGAACGAAGGCCGGATGGCGCTGGTGATCCTGGGTATTCTTGGCGGCGCGGCGGCCGGAGCTTCGTTGGTCCTGATCCGCGAGATCCTGAATCAGAAGATCCGCACCGAGAGAGATCTGCCGCACACAGCTCAGCTGCCGCTTTTGGGACTGATCCCCAAGATCAAGGTGCTGCAGCAGCCGGATAGCGGGCGCAACGCGGGGATGTACACCTATCTTTTACATAACAATTTGGAATTGCGGGACGCGGTGGTGAATATTCGGACGCATATCCTGTTCTCGGTGCCATATGAGCAGTCCCGCCGCATCATGTTCGCCAGTTCCACGCCTTCCGAAGGCCGTTCGACCGTTGCGATGCTGGTCGCATTGTCGCTTTCGGACATGGGCCGCAAAGTGCTGTTGATCGACGCGGATCTGAGACGGCCTTATTTACATCATTATCTGGGTCTGGATCAGGGTAAGGGGCTTGCGGATTATCTGAGCGGAGATGCTTCTGCCGAAGAGGTGGTGCGCATCGTGCCTGGGAATATCCTCAAGGTCATCGCCGGCGGCGAAGCCACCAACAACTCATCGTCACTGCTCTCATCACCCCGTTTTGACCAACTCATGGATCGTCTCAATACGGAGTTCGACCGGATCATCATCAATGTGCCGCCGATCCTCTATATTCCGGACGGTCTCATTGTCGGCAAGAGCGTGTCTTGCGCGGTGCTGGTCTGCGCCTCCGGCGTCACTCACAAAGAGAGTTTTATCGCCGCGCGGAACAAGTTCATCGCAATGAAGCGGCCGCTGGTCGGGTTTGTGCTGAACCAAATGGACCACAGCCACCATCTTCCGGGCGACGGCGGGGATCAGGAATACCGCGAATACAAGAACAAATACCTTCAGATAAAGCCGTTCCCTGGCGCTCAGAAGCCAGTTGCCAAATCAGCCGCTGAGAAGTCCCCGCCGCAGGTCAAACAGAACTAACCTCCCCCTGAAGCCGTCATGCTGAGGCCCGAGCAGACCACCATCAAGATCATCCAGCACGTGCTGGATCTTTGTGTTTTTGCGGCGGCGTTCGCGGGCGGATGGTGGATCCGTCTGCACTGGAGCGTGGATCCGGAAACGCAGTCGATCGGATCTTATTGGACCTTGTTCGTCATTTTTTATTTTGTGAATCAGTCGGCGCTGTCATATTTTTCATCGTACCAGACGCCCCGGATGCGTTCGTTCACTGATCAATCGTGGATCTATTTTAAAAGTGTTTACGCTTCGTTGGTCCTCATTATGGCGATCGCGTACACGTTCAAGCCGATCCTTTCGAGCCGGATGATCCTATTGTCCGCGTCGAGCATGGCCTTTTTAATACTGCTTGCCAAGGAGGGCCTTGTTCGCCGGGTCCTGCAGTCGATCCGCGTGAAGGGTCGTAATCTGAAAAGAGTGCTGTTGGTCGCGGCATCCGAAAAGCAGGTAGTCGAATTCTGCCGAGAGATCGAGGATAACCCTTTATTGGGACTCCGGATCGAGGGCGTGATCTCGACCGTTCCGACCAATCGGGGGCAGCTGGGAACTCTACCCGTGTTTGGCGACACGAGCATGACTGTCGATATCATCGAAAAGACCGTTGTGGACACGGTCGCTTTTTTGGAACCGATCGGTTCTTCGTGGATCAAGGATCTGATATGGGAGTGTGAACAAAGGGGGATCGAGGTCTGGGTCAAGCTGGAGGTCGCCGCCGGTCAGATCAGCCGGGTGGCGGTCCAGCACTTGGGCGCCGCGCCGTTCTTGACGATGCGGTCGGGTCCGCGGGATATCGGCGCGATCATGATCAAGTACGCGATCGACCGGCTCGCGGCCCTGACGCTTCTACTCCTGCTCTCACCGCTCATGCTGCTCACGGCCCTTCTGGTCAAGCTCACGTCACCGGGCCCTGTCTTTTTTAAACAGCACCGCGCGACCGTGAATGGCCGCCGCTTTGTTTGCCTCAAGTTCAGGTCGATGGTCAGCAACGCCGAAGCGCTCAAGGAATCGCTCCAATCCAAGAACGAGATGAAGGGCGTGGCCTTCAAGATGAAAAACGATCCCCGCATCACCCCGATCGGCCGGTTCCTTCGCAAATCGAGCATCGATGAGCTCCCGCAGCTGATCAATGTATTGCTGGGCGATATGAGTCTGGTCGGCCCGCGTCCGATGTGCGTACTCGAGGCGGCCCGGATCCAGGGCTGGGCGCGCCGCCGGCTGTCGATGAAGCCCGGCATCACCTGCATTTGGCAGGTCACCAAGCGCAGTCAGACGAAGGACTTTGACGAATGGGCGCAGCTGGACCTGCAGTACATCGACAACTGGTCGCTGTGGCTGGATCTAAGTTTGTTGCTCAAGACGATCCCGGCTGTGTTGAAGGGGACGGGCGTGTGATGAGTTCAAGCCTTGTTTCGCCAACACCGGCCGGCGCAGCGTATGATCGTTTTTTGAGCGTCCGTCAGTTCGGATCTCTCGACGGGCTTCGGTGTTTGGGTATTTTGGCGGTGTTGGCACATCACTCGGATCTGGCTTCGGCGGCTCGTTATGGAGTCCGGATATTTTTCGTGATCAGCGGATTTTTGGTAGCGACATTGCTGATTCGGGAAAGAGAGTCTTCAGGCGTCGTGTCGGTCAGCCGGTTTTGTAAGCGCCGGGCTCTGCGCATTTTTCCGTTATTTGGAATTGTGCTTGTGGCTTATGCAGTGATCGTAACCATGGGCTGGATGGACGCGGCTCATGCTAAGGCTTTTTGGCAGACGCTGCCTTATTACGCCACATTCACCTCCACCTGGTTCGTGGATTGGGCCGGCGGCGGAGATAGTCCGATTTTTTTTGCATGGGCACTGGCCGTGGAGGTGCAGTTCTATTTGGTTTGGCCGTGGTTCGAAAAGTATCTGAAGGGACGAGCTGTCTATGCGGCTCTGATATTTCTATTCATCGCCTCTCAAACGGCGGCTTATATCATCGGACAACGGTACGGTATGGCCTTTGACCGGACCCCGCTTGCGTTGATTATGATCCAGAGCATCCGTCCCGAAATCCTCGGCGGCATTTTTCTTGCCCATACGCTGCACGACCGGCAAGCGTTTGAGGCTGCGTTCCGGTTGATTGGAAGCCGGTGGCCGTCTCTCATACTCCTGATTTTTGCTGTTTTTGCTTCCGTGGCTGCGGCGGTGTGGAGTGGTCAATGGACCCAGCTGCTACTGGCCCTCGTTGTGACGGCATTTATCGGAGCCTGCGTGATCCGGGAGGATCATTATCTCGCCCGTTTTTTAAAGTTGCCTTTTGTCGCCTTCGTCGGTCTGATCAGCTATGGAATTTATCTGACGCACATGCTGGTTAAATGTGCAGTTCTTCGTGTATTTCCGTCTCTTGAATCGGGATTCCTAGGGCCTTGGGCCTCCTTTGTTTTGACGCTTGCCGGTAGCGTTGCCGTCGCCAGCCTGTCCTTTTATTTTTTTGAACAAAAGATCAGCCGCAAATGAAAAAGATCAGCATTGCCGTGTTTATTGATGCGTTCGGCTGGGAGATCCTCAAGAAGCATTCGTTCTTGGATGATGTACTCACGTACCGCCAGCCGCTCAAGTCCATGCTGGGTTACAGCTCGACCTGCGTTCCGACGATCCTCACGGGTCAGTATCCCCAGAAACATGGACACATGTCGTTTTTCTTTTATTCTCCAAAGACTTCGCCATTCCGTCATTTGCGGTTCCTGCGATGGCTGCCGAAAAGCATCACCTCGCGCGGCCGCGTCCGCCACCTGATCAGCAAACTGATCAAAAAAGTCCATGGTTACACGGGGTACTTTCAGATCTACAACATCCCGTTCGAGCATATCCATTTGTTTGATTACTCGGAAAAGAACGATATTTATGAGCCGGGCGGGATCAATGGCGGCTGCGGCACGGTGTTTGACCGTCTCCGAGAAGCGGGGGCGCCTTTCCATAAATCGGATTGGCGTCAGAACGAGACGAAGAATTTTGAGGCCGCACGCGCGGAACTGGCGAAGGGCGATATCCGGTTCGCCTATCTGTACTGGGCGGAAATGGACGGGCTGTTGCACGAAGAGACCAAGAACGGCGCTCATATCGCCGAGAAGATCCGCTGGTATGAGACCCGGCTGCGCGAGGTTCTCGAGACAGCCCGTCAGAAATACGATGACGTTCAGCTCACGGTCGTGTCCGATCACGGGATGTGCACTGTCACCGAGCCGATGGACCTGATGAAGGCCGTGGATGGGGCCGGGCTTCGGTTCGGCGAGGATTATGCGGCCGTGTACGATTCGACGATGGCCCGGTTCTGGTTCCTGAAGCCGGGGTCCCGAGAGAAGATCGAAGCCGTGTTGCGTGCCGAAAAGCGCGGCCGGATCCTGACCGAGGCCGAGCTCGAGGGTTACGGCTGCTCGTTTGAGAACGCGAAATACGGCGAGCTTTTTTTCCTGGTCAACCCCGGCATGCTGATCTGCCCGAGCCATATGGGCGAAGACTTTGTGGGCGGGATGCACGGCTATGAACCGGGTCAGCCGGATTCAATGGCAGTCTTCGCAAGCAATACGGCACCTCCCGCGCCGTTGAGGGATCTCACGGACATTTATCCCGTTTTGCTCCAATCCTGCGGTGTGAACGGGTCTGCCGCCAGAGGAACTCGGTCGTGAAGCCCTTCGTCGTCATGCGCGCCCATAACGACATACCGGTGATCGCCGAGACGCTCGCCAAGCTCAAGGCGCAGGACCTGCCGCATGAACTTCTCGTGCTGGACAACGATTCAACGGACGGGACTCTGGAAGAGGTCAAAAAATATACGGACCGCATCCTGCGGGTTCCGGCCGGTACCTATGTTCCGGGGCAGGTGTTGAACCGGGGCATGGAACATTCGCAGGGCGAAGAAGTGGTGTTTTTGAATTCTGACTGCGCGCCGCAACATGCAGATTGGCTGAGAATATTTCTGGAAAAGTTCCGGCAAAGCCGCGCCGCCGCCGCTTTTTGCCGTCAGATCGCAAGGCCTCAACACCACCTTCTTTTTCAAAAGGACACGGACGACACATTCGGGGACGGCTCCAAGCAGCAGCGCTGGCGCCAGTGTTTTTCCATGGCGGCTTCGGCCGTTCGCCGGTCCGCGTGGGAAGGATGCCGCTTCGACGAAGCCATCCAATATTCGGAAGAGATCGAATGGACTTGGCGTTTGCGCGGGGCGGGCCACCAAATTCTTTATATCCCGGATGCCGTCGTGATGCACTCCCACAATTACACGCTGCGCCAATGGTACAAACGGCAGCGGGGAGAGGGCAAAGCAGAGGCGTCCATTTTTGAATGGTCCGCCTGGCAAAAAAGTCTGATCCGGTATTCGCTGTTGCCATATGGCCGGCAGGTGGTTCACGACGCGCTCTATTGCTTCAGGCGAGGCCGGCCCGACGCCGCTCTTTATTCCCCGGTTCTGCGCATGGCGCAAATGATCGGCCGCCGCCGCGGATTTTTGAGCGGCTTGAAAAAGGGATGACCGCCGATGTACGCCGTTTCCGGAACCGGAGCCTTCAACGAGCGGTTGGGTCGGGATTTGGAAGCGCTGACGCGGGAAGTTCGAAGCGTGCTCGGTCCAAATTTGTCCGCCTTGATCCTTGGGGGCGGATACGGCCGCGGTGAAGGCGGCGTCCGTCGGGTGGGAGGATCAGAGTATCCGTACAACGACTTGGACCTGTTTCTGGTGGTAAAAAACCGGCTTCTGTTGCCGCAGGATCGTCTCCGGACCCTTGTGCGGACTTTGGAGGATAAGCTCGGCGTGCATGTGGACTTCAGCCGCCCGTTCACGCTGGAGGACATACGGAACTGGCCCTGTGAACTGATGTGGAAAGAGCTTTTGGAGGGGCATCGGGTCCTCTGGGGTCCGGAGAATGTGTTGACGCAAGCCGCTCCCGACCGGTTGAAAGAGGCTCTGTCGGAGATCGAAGCGTCGAAGCTGCTGCTAAATCGGGGGGCCGGACTGCTCCGGGCCATTCGCATCGCGTCCGGACACGAGCCTGCGCCCGACGAGGATTTTGTGAGGCGGAACTATTTTAAGTGCGCGCTGGCTTTGGGGGACGCGCTTCTGATCGCCTACGGTCGTCATCAGACGCAGTATCGGGACAGAGATGAGGCGTTTTCAGGATTGTGCCGCACTCACGAAACGATCCGGCGGATGAATCTCGATGGAATTTACAGGGAAGCGCTCCACTTTAAGACGCTGCCGAGCGATTTTGAGAGCCGCCAAATAGGTCTGGTCGAGCTGAATGCCATGACGGAACAATGGTGCGCGGTTTTTTTGCATGTCGAGTCCGTCAGGACCGGCAGAAGCTGGAGATCGGCCGGGGATTACGCGCGATGGGGAAGCGTTCGGGAGCCTGCACAGAACGGACCGGCCCGATGGGTCAGGAATTTGATCAAGAACTTAAAAGTGGGGGCGTTATCGCTGAGATATCCGCGAGAGGAAATCTATAGACTGCTTCCATCTTTGCTTCGGCCGGAACGGCAGGACCCGGTCCGCTGGGCCGCATCAAGCCGCCGTCTGCTGCGGCGTTGGCAGGAAGCAGGTTAGGTACATGATGAAATACCTGCTGTTCATCGTATTCGCGACGGTGTCGGTGCCTTTGATGCTGACGGCTGGGCGGGTTCATCGGCGTTTCAGGGAGCTGCTGTTCACGCTGCTGGTGTTCTCGACCGCGCTGGGAGATATCGCCAATATCAATTTCTACTCGATGGAATGGTATCGCGGTCCCGACAAAGGATTCGAAGTCAATCTGACGGACCTGATCGCGGCCGCGCTTCTGGGGATCTTTGTTTCCAAATACGCCGGCCGGATGAAGTGGCTGCCGTTCAACTCCCTGCCGATGTTCGCGATCTTCGGACTGGCTGTATTTTCGGCGTCGACGGCGGAAGCGCCTTTGTACGCGTTTTTTACGCTTTTTAAACTGGTCAAGTTCTATCTGATCTATTGGTGCGCGGCGAACTGCTTGAGGGCCGGCATCCGGCCCGCCGTCTATTGGCGCGCTTTTGTCGCGATCGGCATCTATGTCACGGTGCTCTGTCTTCAGCAAAAGTATCTTGGCGGGATCTACCGGGTGAGCGGACCTTTTGACCACTCCAATGTGCTGCCGCCCTACCTGAACATGATCATTCCGGTTCTTCTGATCTGGGGTCTCACGGAGCCGCGGATTGCGGTCTGGAAGACGATCCTCAGCGTTTTGACCGTGTTCGGGATGTTGTTCTGTGTGTTCGCGACATTCTCGAGAGGCGGTGCGGCGTTCGGACTGATCGGTCTGATCGCGGCGGTTTTTTTCATGAACACGCGCCGTTCCTCGAAACGGGCGATCCTGGCGACGGGGGCTATATTTTTGCTCCTTTCGGCCGGTGTGTTTCGAGTGTCCAGCAGCTTCATCGACCGCATCCAGAATGCGCCCGAAGAAAGTATCGAGACACGCCGCGAACTCAATATTTCTTCATCCATGATGGCTGCTGAACATCCCATTGGAGTGGGGTTGAACAATTTTTCAGATGAATTGACCCGGGTGCGACGCTATCAACAGTCAGCGGAAATGCGCGGTGACTCAACAGCCCCGGTTGCTCACAGCATTTATTATTTGACGATGGCTGAGTTGGGTTGCGCAGGACTCGTACTTTATCTTTTGATAATCGGACGTTTTGTCTTACATTTCACATATAACGCAATAAGGATGAAGACTCTGCTGGGTCTTTTGTTGGGCGGTTTGGCGATCGGATTTGGAGCATTGCATGCGAGTGGGTTTTTGGAATTCGCATTTCCGATCACGCCTGTTTTTTACTTATTTGCGATCCTTTCTGGATTTGCGGTGGCGCTGGTCGAGCGGGGATTGCAGGAGCGCAAATCGAGAATAGCCGAGTTCCGCCGCGCCGCAAGGGGGCAGTTGTGACCACTCAGGCTCCTATCCACACGATCCAGATCCCCCGGCGTTTTTCGACGGACCGTTGGGGAGGCACCGAAACGGTGGTGCTTCAAACCTCCAGCCGTCTGTGCGCGATGGGCCATCCCGCCCGGATATTTTCGTCTGATGCTTTGGACGTGAAAGGAGAAGCATCCCTGTCAGGCGTTCCCATTCGGCGTTTCAAGTCGTTCTATCCTTATTTCGGACTGACCCCGGAAGCCAGGCATCAGATGGACGAAAAAGCGGGCAACCTTTTTTCCTTTTCTTTGTTGAAAGCCCTGAGATCAGCACCGGACGTGGACCTGATCCATTTGCACACCGGGAATCGCATGGGCGGCATCGGCCGGCATGCGGCAAAGATCCGGCGTATCCCATATGTCATCACTTTGCACGGCGGCGTTCTGGATGTTCCCGCGGAAGAGGTCCGTCGTTGGACAGCGCCGGCCCGCGGCACATTTGAATGGGGCAAGTGGCTCGGCTGGTGGGTGGGTTCGCGCCGGGTGCTCGACGATGCGGCAGCGATTCTTTGCGTCGGCGAAAGCGAGCGGCGGTTGATGGCCCAAAAGTTCCCTTCCAAGCGCGTCGAGCATCTGCCTAACGGAGTAGATGCGGCACGGTTCGCGCACGGCGATCGCGGAGCTTTTCGCGCCCGGCACCGCATTCCGGCGGATGCGTTCGTGATCCTGATCCCGGCCCGCATTGATCCGCAGAAAAATCAGGTTTTTGCGGCGCGTCTATTGTCCCGCATGCGCGCGATCCGGCCTGACGTCCATTTGGTGCTGGCGGGGCCTTGCACGGACCAGGACTATGCGCGGCAGCTGGAGGACCAAATTCAACGGTCGGGCCTCGCGGCGCATATCACCCGGACCGGCGGTCTGTCCGGCACCGGACAGGAGCTTGTGGATGCGTATCACGCGGCGGATCTGCTTTTGCTTCCGTCGCTGCACGAGCCTTTCGGCGTCGTCATTCTGGAGGCGTGGGCTTCGGGCCTGCCCGTTGTTGCGAGCCGGGTCGGCGGAATTCCGTCTTTTGTTGAAGATGGCCGCGACGGTCTTTTGTTCGCGCCGGATGATGAGCGAAGCTGTTTAGAAGCTTTTCAAAAAATCATCATGGCGACCGGCTTAAGGACCGCACTCGCGTCGAACGGCCGGAAAAAAGCGGTTGAGTCCTATAGTTGGGACACGGTTACCCGCCGGCTGCTCAAAATTTATGAGGAAGTCATTCGTGAAAATCCTGTTCGTTAATCAAAGCGGCGGTTATCTCGGCGGGGTGGAGCAGCATGTGCTGAACATGGCCAAGGCTCTCGGCGGCCGCGGGCATGTCTGCTGCTTAGCTTACGGCGATCGGACGGAAAAATCCTTTACCGATTATATGAGCCATTTTTCCGACAGCCGACCGGTCCGCGAATTATGTTCCGACGGCTCGGTTCCGTCGGCTGAACACCGGCTTTTCTCGGACATCGTCCGCGAACTGGCTCCGGACGCCATTTATATCCACAAAGCTCCTTCTATCCGAACGCTGGGCCTTCCGTCGCTCGGGGTGCGGGCGATCCGGATGATCCACGATTATGACGTGACCTGTCCGAGGGGGAGAAAATACTACACGGTCGGCCAGAAGATCTGCCGTCATCAAGCTGACTGGCGCTGCTGGGTCGATCTGGCTTTTTTGAAGAAGGACCCGCAATCACCGGTCGGCATCGGATTTGCGAGCATTCCGGACCGGATGGAAGAAATGCGCGCTCATCGGATCCTGGACCGCATTCTCGTCGTGAGCCATGCAATGGAAAATGAAATGCTGATGAACGGGTTCACTTCCGAACAAGTTTCGGTATTGCCGCCCGCGGTCCGTCTGAGTGACCGGCCGATCACGCCCCCTTCCGAATCGCGGCATATCTTGTATGTGGGTCAACTGATCCGCGGCAAGGGAGTGGACCTGATGCTGCGGGCGCTGGGGCGGGTCCGGACCGATTTTTCGGCGACGCTCATCGGAACCGGCAATGCGCAGAAGGACCTTGAAAAATTGTGCCGCACTCTGGGTCTGCAGGACCGGATCCGCTTCCTCGGCTGGGTCGCCAATGACGAGATCGGAAAATTCTACGAAGATTCCCGCATGGTGGTCGTGCCGTCGCGCTGGCCGGACCCGCTGCCGACCGTCGTGCTTGAGGCGATGCGGCACGCTCGCGCGGTCGTGGCCTTTGACGTCGGCGGCATCCCTGAGATGGTGGACCGGGACAAAACGGGCTTTTTGGCAAAGGAGCAGGATATCGACGGCATGGCGGACGCGATCCGGAAGCTGCTGGAGGACCGCGCCTTGGCCGGGGCCATGGGCCGTAAAGGGTACGAGCGGGCCCGGGATGAGTTCGTGACCGAACGGTATTTCAGCGCATTGGAAGGGCATCTTCGATGCGCATAGGCATTTCCACCTGCGCAGGTGACGGCGGCAAGTCGGGGATCAGCCAGTACATGATCCAACTTATCAACGAATTCGCCAAAGACAAAAGCGGCATCGAATTCGAATGCATCGTCTATCCGGACGAACAAGATATTTTTATTTCCGATCCGAAGCGGATCCTTCCCGTGCATATCAGCCCCAGACTCAAGCCGCCCATCGTAAACGTGGCTTGGAATCAGGTGGGGCTGCCGGTGTTGTGCCGGAAGCGCGGATACGACGTGCTGTTCTTGCCTGCGGCCAACCGTCGGATCTGCTACCACGCGCCTTGTCCGACAGTCGGAACCGTGCATGATTTTTCCAATCTTCATGTGAAGGGGAAGTATGATCCCGCCAGGCATTTTTATATCACCCGGGCGCTCCCTCCTCTGATCCGGCGGTTGAACCATGTCCTGACGGTGAGCGAAGCGAGTAAAAAGGACATCGTCGAATATGCGCAGGTTCCCGCTGACCGCGTGACCGTGATCTACAACGGCGCGCATCATCAGGTCTACACCCCTGGGGATCCAAAAGCGGCTTTTGCCCGCGTCGCCGGTTCCTACGGTCTCCGGGCGCCGTATCTTCTTTATGTATCGCGCATCGAACATCCCGGCAAGAATCACATCCGGCTGATCCATGCGTTCGAGCGCCTCAAGGCGTCCGGCATTCCGCATCAGCTCGTCCTGGCCGGCAGTGACTGGAAGGGCGCCGAGCAAGTGCATTTGGCCCGCGAGCAATCGCCGTACAAGCAGGACATTCTGTTCACGGGATTCTTAAAAGGGTCGGACTTGCCGGACTTGTACCGGGCGGCGGACCTTCTTGTCTTCCCGTCGCTTTATGAGGGCTTCGGTCTTCCGGTCGTCGAAGCGATGGCATCCGGCATTCCGGTGGCCTGCTCCAATCTCTCTTCGCTGCCCGAAATTGCCGGCGGCGCGGCGGAGTTGTTCGATCCGTATGATCCGGAGTCCATCGCCGCCGCCGTCCGCTCTCTCATGGATCCGGTCCGCCGGTGCGAGTATGTCCAAAAAGGTCTTTTGCAGAGCAAAAAATTCGAATGGTCCGCCAACGCACGGACCACGCTGGGTATTCTGAAGCGCGCGGCGGGAGATAAGCGATGAGCGCCGGTCCCTTCATTATCGGCATCGCGGGCGGCTCCGGGGCGGGCAAGTCTTTTTTGGCGGATCGCCTGGTCCGGCATCTCAAATCATCGGCGTCCATTCAGCTCGATGCGTATTACCGCGATCTCTCGTACCTGCCATTTTCTGATAGGACTGAGCGTAATTTTGACGAACCCGCAGCCATTGACGACGCGCGTCTATTGGCGGATTTGAAGGATGTTCGATCGGGTCGTGCTGCATCGATACCGTTGTACGATTTTTCCAAGCATTGTCGAAAAGTCGGAGCTCTGGAGCTTCCGGCAGGCCTCAGGCACGTTATTGTGGAAGGGCTGTTTGTCTGGCACTGGCCCGGAATCAAGGCGTGTCTGGACCTTAAGATTTATATCGATACGGATACGGCGCTTTGCGAGATGCGGAGGAAGCGGCGCGACGTGGCAGAGAGGGGAAGGACCGAAGTTGACGTGGAGCGCCAGCTGCGCGAGACCGTCCGGCCGATGTTCAAAAAGCATGTCTTGCCCCTGAGGGCCGATGCGGATCTTGTTTTGGCCGGGGTAGACCTGGATCCGCAGATCGACGCTGTTATCGCACGGTTGACCGCACGGGAGGCCGCATGAACAAAGCCGAGTTCGGCGGAATGAAGATTGATCTCCTGGATCTGGACGGTGCCGTCCGCCGGATCGTGGACCATGCCGCAACGGGTCCGGCGCCGGCGCAGGTTATCGCCTCGGCCAATTCCCAGGGAATCCGAGAATACGCCGTTAATCCCGGTTACCGAGCGGCCTGCGACGCCGCTCTTTTGACCCTTCCCGACGGCATGTCCCTCGTGTTTGGCCTGCGACTTCTAGGTGTCCAAGGCGTGTCCAAAGTTTCGGGTTCCGATCTCATGCCCCGGCTCTGCGAGGCTGCGGCGCAGGAGGGTCTAAAAGTTTTTCTGCTGGGAGGCCGGCCCGGATCCGCGGAAGAAGCCGCGCGGATCCTGGAGCGCGGGAATCCCGGTCTGCGGATCGCCGGCACGGCGTGCCCTCCTTTAGGATTTGAGAAAACTGCGGCGGGATCTCAGGCGGTGACGGAAGCCATCCGCCGCACGCAGCCTCATCTGGTGTTCGTCGCGTTCGGAGTCCCCAAGCAGGAGCTTTGGATCGATCAAAATCTTCATGCGGCCGGTGCGCCGGTCATGATGGGGGTGGGCGGGACTTTCGAAATGATCGCCGGCCGTGTCCGGCGGGCACCGTCGTGGATCCAGAATATGGGACTCGAATGGTTGTTCCGGCTGGTTCAAGACCCCGGGCGTCTTGCGGGCCGTTATCTGAGTTGCCATGCATCGTTCGCCGCTATCCTCGTACGTGAGTTCTGGACCCGTCGGATCCGGCTGCGGAAGCGGGAGGTTTGATGACCCACGGGTCCCTTTCGCGCACCACCGCCATCAACGCCCTGAGTGGTTATTCACTTTTGTTGCTGAAGATATTCCTGGGCCTGATCACGTTCCGCCTCCTCTATCAAGGACTGGGGGCTGATCCCGAGAGATTCGGGTTCTGGGGACTGCTCTGGGCTGTCTTTGGTTACGGAATCCTTCTGGATTTTGGTTTTGGGTACGCGGCCCAGAAAAGTGTCGCCGAGCTCTCGGTCAGACAAGATTGGGACCGGTTAAGCCGCGTTTTAAGCACCATTTTTTTCTACTACCTGTTCGCTTCTCTGGTAATAGTCACGATCGGGATTTTTTTCTCCGAGGCATTGATCGGCCTGTTTAATGTGAGCGCCAGGAATCACGATGAATTCCGGAGCGTGTTGATCGTGTTCTTGATCGGAATGGGGGCGATGTTTCCATTGGGGATTCTGCCTGAAATATTAAAAGGCCAGCAGCGGACGGCCGCAGCCAATCATCTCAGTATGGCGGGGACTGTTGCGAATTTCGCCGTGGTGGTCGCGGTCGTTTGGTTCAAGCTGAGCTTTATGAGTCTGGTCGCCGGTTCGCTGGCCTGCATTCTGGTCGCCAACGGCATCGCCGCCAAACTGGCTTTCCAAAAAATGCCTCAAGTCCGGATTCATCCCAAGTATTTCTCATTCGCGGAGATCGTCAATATCAGCCGATTCAGCCTTTTCGCATATTGCGGCATGTTGAGCAACGTGGTGCGGGTGAAGCTGGACCAGCCCATCATCAGCGCGATCCTCGGAGTCGCCTTTGTGACGCCCTATCAGGCCGGAGGAAAAGTCGGCGAAATGTTCGGGATGTTTACGCGCCAGATCGCCGATGCGCTGTCGCCGGCCGCAGCCCATCTGCATGCCAAAGACGACCGCGAGGTGTTTCGCGAGATGCTCTTCAACGGAATGCGATACAGCTTGATGGTAGCTACTCCGCTGGTCATCGTAACGGCCGTCTACATGAAAGGCCTGATCCGTCTGTTGACCGGTATGGATGAGCCCACGCCGGCCATGATTTGGACGGGAGAGCTGCTGTTATGCTGGTATTACTCGCTGGCGCTGACGCACCGCGTATTCAAGAGCATGGCCATGATGGCAGGGCAGGAAAAGCGGCTCATGGTTCAGGGGGTCTGCGAAGCAGCAGCGAATCTGATCCTGAGCGTCGTCTTGACGGTCTGGATCAAGCGAGCGTGGGGCGCCGACTGGGCTATTGTCGGAGTCGCGCTCGGCTCTTTACTGCCAACCGCGGTGTTCGGCTGGTCGTTTCTGTGGCGGTGGACGGCCAGGGAGTTAGGGATTGGTTATTTTAGACTTTTTGGCCGAATCGTGATCCGGATATGGGCGGCATGCCTTCCTGTGGCCGGTTTGGCGTTGTGGACGCACGCACAACTACCCGCAGTCAGATCGGGGGATGCTTTGCCGGTTCTTACGTCCGCGGCCGCGTCGCTTCTGGTGGGCGTCGCCGGGATCTGGTTTTGGGCTCTTTCCCCGGGAGAACGCAGAAAATGGGTACGCCGATGAAGCGCCTGCGCGTGCTGTATCTGGACAAGCCGTTTGAACACGAAAAGGGAGGGGACAAGAACCGCAGCAGATTCATTTGGAAGACGCTCAAAGAAAATTTTGATGCTGATCTGTTGTTGCTGGATCATCCGTCCGATCCGATCCTTCCGCATCTGGTTCCACAAAGACCGCCTTTTCCTCGTCCCTCCGCAATACCGGCCTTCTCCGCTTTTGACCGCGAGGTTTTTCTTAAAATGCTTCGCGCGCGGGCGCATGACGTCATTTTCAGCAGATTCTGCACGGGGTGGGAGCTGTGTGATCTCGCGTCGAGGAAGCTTCCTGACATCGGTACGGTCATTGACGTCGACATGCTGTCCTCGCGGCTGGCTGATCTATCGTGGCGATCCGATCCCGTTTTCCACCGCCGCTGGTTCTTACACGAGGCGATCAAGCTGAAGCTTTTTGAAAAAAAACTGTTCCGCAAGCCGTGGCAGTTCTTATTCAGCAATCCCGTTGAGTTGCAGGAAGTCCGGATCAAATCGGGACATCCGGGCCCGAATTTTTATCTGGTTCCCAACGTAATGCCGGAACCGAGTCCGCAGTCGGATCGTCCGCAAAAAAAGATCGTCCTCTTTTTCGGAAGTCTCGACTCGTCCGCCAACAGCGACGCCGCGGCCCATCTCCTAGAATCCGTGCTCCCCCTCATTGAATCCGATCTCAAGAGCGCCGGAGCCGTCGTTCACATCGTGGGGAAGAATCCGCCGGAAAAGATCCGTCGCCGGATCGAGACCCGTCCTCAGACCTGCTTGAAGCTGATCGGCGAAGTCGATTCAATCGAATCCGCCATATCTGAATGTCTTTTTGTCCTGCTGCCCCTGCGGATCGCATCAGGCACCCGGACCCGGATATTGGAGGCCGCCGCGCAGAAGCGTGCCGTTGTCACCACGACGCTCGGTGCGGAAGGTCTGGACTTGGGGGATGGGGTGCTTTTGGGGGATGATCCGGAAGCGATCGCCATCCACGTCCGCAGACTGCTTTTGCAGCCGCAACTCGCTGCAGAGCAGGGTAGAAAAATACACGGAATTGCCGCTTCTAAATATTCGTCCAGTGCCGTGGCGTCTGAATTGATCGATGTTATACGGCGGAGTGTGATCCGATGAGGGGAAGTCTTGATCGGATCCGCGAATGTCTGAGCCTTGGAAGAATGGCGAAAGAGATACGGGAATTCAGATCCCGATGCTTCAATCTTGGGATCGAGCGCGGAAAGATCATTTTTGAGAAAGATCCGGAGACTCCGGAGAGTTCCAATAAGCCGATTCCAATTTATTACTGGAAGAATTGGATAAATTTTGGGGACGCCATCAGTCCTTTCGTCGTCCGGGTGCTGAGCGGCCGGGGGGTTGTGCACCGCTCTTCAGATTTCAAGGAACCTCGATTGCTGGCAGTGGGATCCGTGCTTCATGACGCGAATGAGGGAGATATTGTTTGGGGAAGCGGGTTCAGAGGAAACGAAATACGGGCCGGACGACTCGATGTTCGTGCGGTGCGCGGTCCGTTGACGCGGGCAGCATTGGTCCGGCTCGGGATCAAAGCTCCCCAAGTTTACGGAGATCCCGCGGTTCTCATGCCCTATCTGTTTGATCCCCGGACGACCCGGCGGTACGATGTGGGCGTCATTCAACACCTTCGTTACAGGAATCAGTCCCGAATTTTGAATCCCGCGGGTCTGAAGGTTCTCGAGATCCGCGTAGACCAGCATCCTCTGTCGGTGATTTCGCAGATCTGCGAATGCCGCCAGATCCTGTCGAGCTCTCTGCACGGGATCATTGTCGCCGACGCTTACGGTATCCCTTCGCGATGGATCAAGCCAAAATGCGAAAAAGGAATTCCGTCAGAACCCGATATCAAGTTCGAAGACTATTACGCATCCACGGGCCGCATGAAGATGCCGTATCTTTACGAAAATTACATAGGTATCGAAGAATTGACGAGAGAGATGGATGCTGCTGCGCGGATTGAATCGCCCGAAAAACTCCTGCTGTCATTCCCGTTCCTCAGAAAGGGCATCCGCGGGCTGGATGATCTGAAGCGTTATCGGATCACGTCCGGCTCCTGCAGATAACCGACAGGAAGGTCTTGGACAGAAGCTAGTGCCCTAACAGGTCGGCGGCAACTGGAGCAGGCACTTCCTGTCGGGAACGTATGACGCCCGGATCCGAAATGATCTTCCATTGAATGTCCGATTCCTCTATTCCGCCTCGTGCGTAGCCGATCCCGATCCCGTTGTTATTGAGGTCCATCGCGTGGTCGCGGGGATCGTCGGCTGTTTTATTTTCTCCCGCTTCATGGGCCGTCGTCAGCTCGAGCGCGAATTCAGCCCCGTATTCTTTGGTCAATAAGTAGCTCCACAGGACATGCCGGTAAGCATCCGAGGGGAAGCCGCGGGTTGCGCGGCCCAGCTTGCGGGCTTGGGCCGACGCATAGCGCTGGATCTCCAGCAGACGCGGCGCACGGGAGGGGTACTTGGACAGGACTGCGACTTCCGCGTCGGTGAGCCCTTCCTCAGTCAAGTCGCCGATTTGCTTGAGTTCGGCGGGGTCCAAAGCGACTGAGGTCAGACCGTTCGCGCGCTGTGACTTGAAGTTGATTTCTCCCGCGCGGCCCTCGATGGTCGTCAGGAATTTGCCGTCAAATCGGATGTCCATCGGCGTTGAACCGGCCTGAACAAAATCCATCAGCTGACCCGTCAGATCGGCTGTATCCGCCTTGAGTCTGCCGGGCGCCAGCGCATGAAGGGTGACCGGCACCAAAAACGACCGCAAGTACAGTGTTTGGGTTTTGACGGAGCTCTGCACGCGGTCGTCCTTGGCCCGCGGCTCGACCGTGATTGTCACGCCTTTTCCGGAAACGTGCCATCGGCTGAGACTCCGATCGGCAGGCGTGACCCGGATCTCTTGTGCTGTTATGGAGATGCTGAGGAACCGGCCCAAAGCACTTTTGGGATCCGGCTGTATTTCACCGGCCCCATCGAACCAAGTCCAGGCGCAGGGGAGGGTTATTCCGGTCCGGCCCACTTCCACATCTACCCTGATTCCAGCCGCTTCCAATCGGTCTTGAGCTTGTCCGACAAGGAGCCGTGTGATTTGAGGCGCCGCCAATTGCAAAGAGATGTAAACCCCGAAGACCAACGCGATAAGCAGGATTCCAAAACGGGCAATGACAGATGATTTTGGCATGTCCGTATTATACGTGTAAATTTAAACACTTGCTTTCCAGATCGTAATTCGTATAATCACATAACTAAATAAAAGATTGAATAATGCTGTATGGAAAGATATGCTTCGGATTCCTTCAGCGTTACTCAGAAAGTTACATGGATTTCCAAGCTTTTTTTGCCCAGCTCTCATTGAGAGCAGAAAAGGATCCTCAAATGACCGCCGCTGCCAGCTTTTTTCGTAAAAAGAAGGTTTTTAAGGCCCAATCCGTCCGAAAGGAACGCCCCATGGAAATCGTCAACCGAATCAAAAAAGAGCTCGAAAAGTCCGGGATGAACACCTCGTTTATCGGCACCAAAGCTGAGGACCTCTTAGCCCGGGTTTACTTTCCTACCGTTAATTGACAGCCCTGCGCGTAAGCCTTAAAATAAGCGCTTACATTTTCTTCCCAAACAACGCGCATCGGATCGGGGCGACTTCCCTTTAATTAATGGAAAACTCTACCGAATACATCGCCCTTCTCATCACTTTTCTGGCCGCCTTCGGCGTTGCCGCCGCCATGCTGACCCTGCACGTCCTGGTCGGCCCCAAGAACCCCACCGCCGCCAAGTCCAAGGCCTTCGAATGCGGCAAGGCCCCGTTCGCGCTCCCGCGCGGCAATTTTTCGGTCAAGTTCTACCTCATCGCCATGCTCTTCATCCTGTTCGACGTCGAAATCGTCTGGTTCTTTCCGTGGGCCGTCGTCCTGCGCCAGCTCGGCTGGATCGGCATCGTCGAAATGTTCTCGTTCGTCGCCATCCTCGGCCTGGGCTTCGCCTACGCCTGGAAAAAAGGAGCCATGGAATGGGCCAAGTAACCTCGGGTTCGCCGGTCGCCGGGATCAACGTCGACAAGCTCGACTTCATGACGACGACGCTCGACGCGGCGATCGGCTGGTCGCGCAAGTTCTCCATTTTCCAATACCCCTTTATCACGGCCTGCTGCGGCATGGAGTACATGGCGACGTCCTGCTCGCATTACGACGTCGACCGCTTCGGCGCGGGCTTTCCTCGCTTCTCGCCGCGCCAGGCGGACGTGCTCTTCGTCGTCGGAACGATAAGCCACAAGATGGCCCCGGTGCTCAAGGAAGTCTATGATCAGATGTGCGACCCCAAATGGGTCGTCGCGTTCGGTGTCTGCACCTGCACGGGCGGGTTCTACGACAATTACGCGACGGTGCAGGGGATCGACACGATCATCCCGGTGGACGTGTACATTCCGGGCTGCCCGCCGCGCCCCGAAAACGTCCTCGACGGCCTCATGAAACTCCAGGACAAGATCCAGAAGCAGGGCGTTCGCGCCGTGCAGGAAGCGCGCCCGACCCATGTCTGACGCCGCAGCCCCTGCCACCGTTCTCGAGCCGCTCGGCGCCAAGTTCCCGCAGGAGGTCACCGACCTCAAGGCGGAACGCGGCCAGCAATGGGGCTACGTGCAGAAGTCCGCGGTGAAAAAAGTCCTTTCTTTCCTGAAAAATGAATTCGGCTTCTCGATGCTGATCGACCTGACCTGTGTGGACTACCTCCATTGGGAGGAAAAAGCCGAGCGCTTCGAAGTCGTCTACAACCTCTACTCGCCGCAGCGCAACGAACGCATTTTTCTAAGGGCCAAGGTCGCCGAAGACGACGCCGTCGTCGAAAGCGTCACCGGCTTGTGGGCCGGCGCCAACTGGCTTGAGCGCGAAGTCTGGGACATGTTCGGCGTGCGCTTCCAGGGGCACCCGGATTTGCGGCGCATCCTGATGTATGAACAGTTCCAGGGCCATGCGCTGCGCAAAGATTATCCGTACAGCAAGCGCCAGCCCTTGATCGGGCCGAAGAACTAGGCCGCGCGTTATGGGTAAACCCCTCCACCCCGATTACAAGGTTACCGAATCCCGGTCGATGCTCCTGAACATCGGTCCGTCGCATCCGGCCATGCACGGCGTGATCCGGCTCGTCGCGGACCTGGACGGCGAAACGATCACCGGCATCGAAGCCGAGATCGGCTACCTCCACCGCGCCTTCGAGAAGTCCTGCGAGCAGGGCCATTACAACGTCGCGCTGCCGTATTCCGACCGCCTGAATTACGTTTCGCCGCTGATCAGCAACGTCGGCTACTGCCTTTCCGTCGAAAAACTCCTCGGCATCGAGACGACCGAGCGCACCAAGTACATCCGCGTCATCATGTGCGAGATCTCGCGCATCACGGACCATTTGACCTGTATCGGCGCCACGTCGATGGAGCTCGGCGCGTTCACGGTCTTCCTGTATATGATCAAGGCGCGCGAATACCTGTGGGAGCTTGTCGAAAACGTCACCGGCGCCCGGCTCACGATCTCGTATGCGCGCGTCGGCGGCCTCAAGTCGGACCTTCCCGAAGGCTTCAAGGAAAAAACCCTTCACGCGCTCGCCGAGACCCGCAAGGTGCTCAAAGAAGTCGAAGCGCTGCTCAACACGAACCGTATTTTTTATGACCGCATGAAAGACACCGGCGTCATCTCCAAGGAAGACGCGATGAGCTACGGGATCACCGGACCTTTCCTGCGCTCGACCGGCATCGATCTGGACGCGCGCCGTTACGCGCCGTCGCTCGTGTACGACCGTCTCGACTTCGACGTTCCCGTGGGCGAACACGGCGACAACCTCGACCGGTATTATGTCCGCATGGAAGAGATGCAGCAGAGCATGCGCATCATCGAGCAGGCGCTGCGCGACCTGCCCGGCGGTGAAGTGACCGTGGATCTTGCGGGCAATCCCGCCAAAGAGATTGCGATCAAGGGCGCCGACATGGTCGACGAAGCCAAGATGGGTCAGACCAAAGGATTCAAGCAAGCCGTCGTCACCGCCGACCCCACGCTCGACGGTTCCTCCGGCGCCGCCCACGACCGCATCTACGCGCCCAACAAACTCGTCTCGCTTCCCAAAAAAGAAAACGCTTACGGCAACATCGAAGGCCTGATGAATCACTTCAAGCTCGTGATGTACGGCCACGGCATCCGTCCGCCGAAAGGCGAGGCCTATGTCCCGATGGAAGGCGCGAACGGCGAGCTCGGCTTCTTCGTCGTTTCGGACGGCACGGACAAGCCGTATCGCGTGCGCGTGCGCCCGCCCTGCTTCGCCATCATGTCCGCGCTGCACAAATGCCTCATCGGCGACCAGGTCGCGGACATCATTCCGACCTTTGGTTCGGTGAATATGATCGCAGGGGAGCTCGACCGCTAAATGGCGCAACTCACCGATCTCGACGCGCAGGCGCAGGCGATCCTCGCCAAATACGACCAGAAGGGCGCGGCGACGCTGACGCTTCTCCATCTGGCGCAGGACCATGTGGGCTGTGTCACGCCGGAAGTGGAACAGTGGGTCTCGAAGTGGACCGAAGTCCCGCCGGTGCATGTGCGCGAAGTCGTGACGTTTTATTCGATGTATCACCGGAAGCCCGTCGGCCGGAACCACATCCGGTTCTGCACGTCGATGAGCTGCATGCTGAACGGCGGCGACAAGCTGCTCTGCCATCTGGAAAAAAAGCTCGGCATTAAACGCGGCGAGACGACCAAGGACGGCCGTGTGTCGCTCGAAGAATCCCAGTGCCTCTGCAACTGCGAAGGCGCGCCGATGATGCAGGTGAACGACCCCTACATCACGAACCTCACCGAGCAAAAAATCGATCAGATCGTGGACGGGCTCAAATAATGGAACCCGTCACGTCCCGCAACTTCAACGTCCCCAACGCCTGGACGATCGGCGTAGCCGAATCGCGCGGCGCGTACGAATCCGCCCGCAAGGCGCTGACGACCGGGACCCCTGCTGAAGTGGCCGAAAAAGTGAGCGCGTCCGGCCTCCGCGGCTGCGGCGGCGCGGGATTCCCGACCGCCAAAAAGTGGAGCTTCCTTCCCAAAGATTCCAAGAAGCCGATTTACCTCGTCATCAACGCCGACGAAGGCGAGCCCGGCACCTGCAAGGACCGCTACATCCTCGAGCGCGATCCGCATGCGCTGGTCGAGGGGATCATTCTCGCGTGTTTCGCGATCCGTTCGCACAAGGCCTACGTCTACATCCGCGGCGAATACGTGCTGCAGGCCCAGCGCCTGCAGGCCGCCGTCGACGAGGCTTACGCCAAAGGGTATTTGGGCGAGAAGCCGTTCGGAGCCGATTACCGTGTCGACATCACCGTCCATCGCGGCGCCGGCGCGTACATCTGCGGCGAAGAGACCGCGCTGCTCAATTCACTCGAAGGCAAGCGCGGCCTGCCGCGCCTCAAGCCGCCGTTCCCGGCCATCGTGGGATTGTTCGGCTGCCCGACCATCATCAACAACGTCGAGACGATCTCGAACGTCGCGCACATCCACCGCATCGGCCCCGAAGCCTTCGCGAACTGGGGCGGCGTGCCAGCGTCGCCGCCGCACTTGTACAGCGTGTCGGGCCATGTCGAGAAGCCCGGCGTCTACGAGCTTCCGATGACGGTCACGCTGCGCCAGATCATTTACGACATTGCCGGCGGCGTTCGCGGCGGCCGCAAGCTCAAGGCCGTGATCCCGGGCGGTATGTCGGCCAAAATCCTCACGCCTGCCGAGATCGACGTCAAAATGGATTTTGACAGTCTGAAAGCCGCTGGCACGATGCTCGGTTCGGGCGGCGTCATGGTCATGGACGACACGACGTGCATGGTCAAGGCGCTTCTGTACGCCTGCAAATTCTTCGCCCACGAATCGTGCGGCCAGTGCTCGCCCTGCCGCGAGGGGACGGGTTGGGCGCTCAAGATTGTCGAACGCATTTACCGCGGCGAGGGAAGACTTGAAGACCTGGACACGCTGCTCGATATCGCCGGGCGCATGGAAGGCCGGACCATCTGCGTGTTCGCCGACGCGGCGGCCTGGCCGATCCAGAGCTACATCGGCAAGTTCCGGCCGGAATTCGAAGATTACATCAAAAGCGGCAAGAAACCGGTCGAGCCCCTGCCGGCCGCCGCGCACGCGCACTAGGATTTTTTAAACATGGCCAACATCACCATCGACGGCAAGCAGCTCACGGTCCCCGACGGCATCATGATCATCCAGGCGATCGATCAGATGAAGGGCGACTTGCCGCGCTATTGCTACCATCCGGGCCTTTCGATCGCCGGCAACTGCCGGATCTGCCAGGTCGAAGTCGAGAAGATGCCCCGTACCGTGATCGCGTGCAACACGGCCGTCGCCGAAGGCATGGTCATCCACACCAAGTCCCCGAAGGCCCAGGCCTCCCAAAAATTCGTCCTCGAATTCCTGCTGGCCAACCATCCGCTGGACTGCCCGGTCTGCGACCAGGCCGGCGAGTGCAAGCTGCAGGACTATTACATGCAGTACGGCACGTACGATCCCAAGTTCAACGAAAACAAGGTGAAGAAGTCGAAGAAGGCCTTCGCCGTCGGACCCACGATCAACCTCGATCAGGAGCGCTGCATCCTGTGCTCGCGCTGCGTGCGGTTCACGGACGAAATCACCAAGACCCACGAGTTCGGCATCTTCAACCGCGGCGACCACGCCCAGGTCGACGTCTATTCCGAGCTCAACAACAAATATTCCGGCAACGTCGCCGACATCTGCCCGGTCGGCGCGCTCACCGACAAGGACTTCCGGTTCAAGATGCGCGTCTGGTACCTCGGCAAGCAGAAGTCGGTCTGCCCGGGCTGCTCGCGCGGATGCAATATTTCGATCGAGACCGAGTCCAAGCGGCCGTACCATCTGAAAAAAGAGCGCGTGATGCGGCTCAAGCCCGTCGAGAACCCCGACGTGAACAAGTGGTGGATGTGCGACGACGGCCGTTACGGCTACAAGTCCATCGACGCCAACCGCATCCAAAAAGTCCAGACCCGCGCCGCCGGCAAGCCGGAAGAAACCACCTGGGAAAACGCGCTCGTCGCCGCCGGCCAGATCCTGACCGCCGCCGCCGCGCAACCCGGCCGCTGGGCGCTCGTGACATCGCCGCAATACACGAGCGAAGAGCTCTTTTTGCAGAAAAAGCTTTTTAAGGACATCCTCAAGATCACGCGCGTCGCCTACGCCTGGTCGTTCGATACCGGGTTCGAGGACAAATTCCTCATCAAGGCCGACAAAAACCCGAATTCGGCCGCCGCGGCGGAGATCTTCGGCGCGGCCGAGGACATCTCGAAGATCGTCGAAGCCGCCAAACGCGGCGAAATCGACGGACTCATCGTTTTTGGCCGCGACCTGGCCCGGTACGGCGCGGACACGCTGGCGGTGCTGCGGTCCAAGGTCCCGACCCTCATTTATTCCGGCGTGAACGCGAACGCGACGTCCGCAGCGGCCGACTGGGTGCTGCCGGGCGCGTCGTACGCCGAAGTCGACGGAACCTTCGTCAATTTTGAAGGCCGCGTGCAGCGCATCCGCAAGGCGCTCGAGCCGCTGGCCGACGCCCGCGCGACCTGGAAGATCGTCCAGGACCTGGCCGCGGGCCAGGGGGTGGTCTGGAAGCACAAGCGCGCGGAGGATGTCTTCGCCGCGTTGGCGCTGGAGTCAGCCGCGTTCAAGGGGCTGACCTACACGGCGCTGGAACCGCACGGCAAGCTCTGGAACTCTGCCCCCGTGGCCCAGCCAGCCGCTGCCGGAGCCGCGTCATGATGGAAGTCCTCGCCATTAAAGGTATCTTGATTGCCGCGTTCCTCGGCATGGTGCTGAATCTCGCCGGACTTTTGACCTGGGTCGAGCGCAAGCAGAGCGCCGTCATGCAGGACCGCGTCGGCGCCAACCGCGCCTGGATCGTGTTCGGCGGTCCGTTCAAATTCCTCAACTGGATCCTTTTTCCCATCCTGTATCCGGTGAACCGCCTCGGCCTTCTGCACTCGATCGCCGACGCCGTCAAAATGTTCGTCAAAGAAGTGTTCGAGCCCGCCGGCGTCGACCGCCTGCTCTACAACATCGCGCCGGTGATTTCGGTCACGTCGGCGCTGGTGACCTTCGCCGCGATTCCGTTCGGCAACGTGCTGCAGATCGGCGGGCAGACGATCAACCTCCAGATCGCCGACGTGAACATCGGCATCCTGCTCATTTTCGCGATGCTGTCGCTGGGCGTGTACGGCGTCATCCTGGCCGGCTTTTCTTCCAATAACAATTACGCCTTCCTCGGCGGCATGCGCGCCGCGTCCCAGATGCTGTCCTACGAAATCGCGATGGGTATTTCGATCATGGGACTCGTGGTCCTGCACGGGACGATGTCGCTGCAGCAGATGGTGCACCAGCAGGGGGAATACTTTTTTGGCTGGCTTCCGGCCTGGGGCATCGTGACCCAGCCGCTGGCCTTCTTCATCTTTACGACCGCCGCTCTGGCGGAGACCAAGCGCGTGCCGTTCGATCTGCCCGAAGGGGAATCCGAAATCATCGGCTATTTCGTGGAATACAGCGGCATGAAGTTCGGCATGTTCTTTTTGACCGACCTGATCGAAACCGTGATGGTCTCGTGCCTGGTGACGACGTTCTTCTTCGGCGGTTGGCAGGTTCCGTACCTCCATGCGGACGGCTTCCACTTTCCGTGGGGTGCGGCGATCGCGTTGCCGCAGGCGGCCGTGGCGGTGATCGGTGTGGCGGCGTTTTTCCTCAAGGTGGCCTTTTTTAACTGGTTCTTCATGCTCATCCGCTGGACGCTGCCGCGCTTCCGGTATGACCAGCTCATGCACCTGGGCTGGAAAGTCCTGTTCCCGCTCTCGCTCCTCAACGTCCTCATCACCAGCCTGATCGTCGTCATGTGGGGTCGCTGATGGCATCCAAGACCAAAGTCCTCAAACGCCGCAAGCTGTCCTTCTGGGACAAGACGTATTTGCCCGCCGTCTTTTTGGGCCTGGCGATCACGGGCAAACACTTTTTTGTAAACGGGTTCCTGCAGACGCTGGGCCTCTTCGGCATCCGCCCGGGCGGCAAGTCCGCGGGCGCGGTGACTTTCCAGTACCCGGAGGAGCAGCGCCCCTTGTCCAAGCGCGTGCGCACGCGCCACCGGCTCATGAAGCGCGACGACGGGTCGACCCGCTGCGTGGCGTGCATGATGTGCGAAACGATCTGCCCGGCCAAGTGCATCAACATCGTCGCAGCCGAACATCCGGACCCGAACATCGAAAAAGTTCCGTCCTCCTTCGACCTCGATCTGGGCAAATGCGTCTATTGCGGCTTCTGCGTCGAGGTCTGCCCCGAAGACGCAATCCGGATGGACACGCACATCCTCGATACCGCCTCGTATTCGCGCGGGGGGATGATGCTGAACATGGAAGAGCTTATGAACCCGGGTTCGACCAAGGTCCAACACGCCCAGAACCCCGACGTCGCCGCTTCGGCCACCAAGCCCCCGTTCCAGCCCCCGACCCAAAGCTAGTCTTTCCCGTCTAAGCCCCCCCGCAGTTCTCCAAGCCGGGTTGACTCACGCCGCGCCGCCCGAATGGGCGGCTTTTGTTTTGTCTTATCCCTCCTAAAAAAGTTATCCACATTTGAATAAATCCGCCCTGTTCGTCCGTCTATATAGGTAGGCGCAGGTAGTTGCAGCATCTAAAAATACATATAGATATATTGCAATTTATAAGTATAAGCGGCATACTCTTTATGGACATTGATTTTGGACATTTTGTTTGGGATGGAGACAAAGAGCGGGCCAATATCCAGAAGCACGGCGTGGACTTTGCTTTGGCATCGATGGTTTTTGAGGACCCGGCCCGTATTATTATTCACGATGAAGCGCACAGCCGGGATGAGGTGCGATACTTTTGTGTTGGAATCGTGAAGGGTCGTTTGATGACGGTCAGGTTCGTCGAGCGGGATGGAAGGGTCAGGATATTTGGAGCCGGATATTGGCGGCTAGGAAGGGAATATTATGAAAAAGCGTGACTCTGATTACGAAATGCCGATCGGAAAAATCACCCGGGTAAAAGATTTTTTACCCCCTCCGGGACAACTCGTGCGTCCTAACGATAAGATTAAGATCACGATAGAGCTTGATCGGTCCAATGTGGAATTTTTCAAAGCTCAAGCCACGAAGTATCACACCAAGTATCAAAAAATGATTCGTGAGCTGTTAGATCAGTACGTGGCTCACAATGAACGGATTTCGAGGAGGCTCGCTTCCACTCGCGCCAGCCGGTGAGAATGCGGTGCAGCTGAAGTTTTAGCCGATCCGGCTAGCGACTTCGGCGCGCATCGCGCGGAGTTCGGCGTCGGCGGGTTGGAGCGCAAGAGCGCGGTCAAAATCGGCGAGCGATTCCTGATTGCGGCCCAGTCGGGCGAGCAGGAAGGCACGGTTCGAGAGGGCGGGGGCCAGGGTCGGGGCGAGGGTGATCGCCTGAGAGTAATCGGCCAGGGCCGCGTCGGTAAAGCCCGCGTTATCGTTCGTGATTCCGCGGTCGTTGTGCGTGCAGGCGTCGGAAGGTTCGAGCGCGATCGCCCGGTTGTAATCGGCCAGCGCGCGGCCGAAGGAGTCCAGCGCGTCGTAGGCGGCAGCCCGAAGACGGTATGCTTCGGCGGATTCCGGGTTCGTCCGGATCGCGGCGGAGAACTCCCGGATCGCACGGGCTGTGAGGCCGTGAGCCAGGTACGATTCGCCCAGGCCCAGCCGCGACCGTTCGAGACTCGGATCCAGCTTGAGCGCCTTCACAAAATCAGCCGTCGCCCGGCCGTACCGGCCGAGCGCCTCATAAGCCAAACCCCGCATCTGCAGCGCCTCGGCGTCTTGAGGAGTTTGCTCAAGCCAGGCCCTGGTCATCCGCAGCTGGAGAAGCGCTTGGTTTGTGCTGAGCGTCGGTTTGGCCGCGCAGGCGGGGGACGGGGCCAGGGTCAAGATCGGGGCTTGGGGGAGGGCCGGGGTATTTGCCAGCACCGCCCCGGGGAATTGCATCACGCACAGCGCCAACGCCAGGCCGGTGACAGTAAGTTTGCCGAATTTGCGGATCATGAACAGAGCCTCCTCGTGAATAAAAAAGTTACGCTTGAGCGCCGCGCCGGTGCAGGCGCTTGATCCAGGAGCTCAGAATCATCGAGAGCACGACCGACGCCATGAACCAGTAGATGCCCGCCAGCGGCTTGGCCTTGACCAGCCCGGAACTCTTGGTGACGATGATCATGAGCGCGACCACGAACACGTCCAGCATTGACCATTTGCCCGCCACTTCCAGCCATTCGATCGCCGTTTCCCGAACCCGCGCGGTCATGGGAACCAGCCAGAGCATCGACAAGGCGGTCAGCTTCAGGATCGGAAAAACGATCGAAAAAACGAAGATGACCGCCGCCAAAAAATAATACCGCTCCTCATACAGCGTCCGGATCCCGGCCATGATCGAGAAAGAGGTTTTTTTGAAGACCAGCTCTTTCATCTCGATCGTCGGCAGGATGAGGCCCGCCGCCAGCGCACCGACCGCGAGGGCCAGGAGCGCATACACGCCCATATGACGGGGATGCGACTGAGCCAAAGAACTCGGGCTGCTGGAAAGGGTCATGAAGCGATTCTAGCTTGCGGGGGTCAGCGAATCAAGCGGTCGACGGCTTCCGCCGCCAGCGTGAGGACGGGGGCCGGGAAGACGCCGAGAACGACGATGCCGGCCATCGAGACGCAGAGGAAGAAGCGCTGGGAGAGGCTGACCGCCAATGCGGGTTCGCCTTCTGCCGCGACTGCGGGGCGGCCGTACACGGCCTTGATCACGCCGAAGTAATAGTAGATCGAAACGATCACGCTCAGGAGGCCGATGACGGCCAGCCAGATGAGGCCCGCGTCGACCGCGCAGGACAGGACGTAGAATTTGCCGAAGAAGCCGGCCAGGGGCGGGAGCCCGGCCAGGGAGCCCATGGCGACCAGCAGCGCCGCGGCCATGAGCGGCGAGCGGCGGCTCAGGCCTGCGTAGTCCTGGATTTTTTCGATGCCCAGCTGGGCGGAGATCCAGACGACGACGAGGAAGGCCGCCGCCGTGTTGAAGAGATAACCGGCGAGGTACACGAGCATGGCCGGACCGCCGCCGTGCGGAAGCGCTGCGAGGCCGATGAGCAGGTAGCCCGCATGGCTGATGGACGAGTAGGCGAGCAGGCGTTTGATGTTCTTCTGGTTCAGGGCGCCCAGATTGCCGTACAGGACGGTGGCCGCGGCCACGACGGCCAGGATGGGCAGCAGGAAGTCCTGGATCGGCGCAAAGACGGTCAGGAGCAGGCGCGTGAGCGCGGCGAAGCCGGTCGCCTTGGACGCCAGTGCCAGGAAGGCCGAGATGGGAGCGGGCGCGCCCTCGTACACGTCCGGAACCCAGATATGAAAGGGAAACGCCGCAATCTTGAAGAACATCGCGATGAGGACGAGCACCGCTCCGAAGACGAAGGCCGCCGGAGGCTGGGCTTGCGCCTGAACTGCCGCCACGATCGCGGGGAAGGCCGTCTGGCCGGTCGCGCCGTAGACGTAGCTGAGACCGAAGACGAGCAGCGCCGTGGACAGGGCTCCCAGCACGAGGTATTTGACGCCGGCTTCGATCGACCGCTCGTCGTCGCGCAGGTAGGCCGTGATGATGTAGAGCGAGACGGAGAGCGTTTCGAGCGCGACGAAGAACAGCAGGAATTCATTGGCTGAGGCCAGGATGCTCATGCCGGTGAGCGCCAGCAGGATGAGGACGACGAATTCCGACCGTCCGCGCTTGATCTTTTGGTCGTATTGTCCGGCCATGTGCAGGACGAAGATGCCGGATGTCAGGAACAGTGCCTTGAAGCAGAACGAAAGGCCGTCCTGGACGAAGCTGCCGCCGAACGCGCTGCCGAACACGCCCCAGCTGGACGCGAGCAGGCCCAGAATGATGACGAGGCCGACCAGCGCGATCCGGGTGAGCGCCCGTCCGCGGTTCACCGAGGCGGGCAGCAGCATGTCCGCCAAAAGGCCGATGACCGCCAAGGCGCCCAGGCCGAGTTCCGTTTTGAAGAGACCGAGGGTGGTAAAAAGTTCAGCCGTCATTTATTGGTACCGCGCCAGAACGGCAGCCGTGCCGGACTGCACCGCCGCCAACAGGAGGTTGGGAAACACGCCGGCCGCGATCAGAACGGCCAGCAGGAACAATAAAGGAAGTTTGTCGAGGCCGCGCGCGTCCCGGACGTCGGCGCAGGCGGCGTTGATCGGACCCTGGGTGACCGAGCGCACCATCTTGAGCATATAACCGGCCGTGATGACCATGCCGGAGATCGCCGCGATCGTCGGCAGGGGGTAGCGGTCCCACGCGCCGAACAGCACCAGCACTTCGCCGACGAACGGCGCGAAGCCCGGCACGCTCGCCGATGCGAGCGCCGCCATCACAAACAGAGTCGCGATAAAAGGAACACTGCGTCCGATGCCGCCCCAGTCTTCGAGACGCGCCTTGCCGGTCTGATCCACGAGGTAGCCTACGACGGCGAAGCTGAGCGCCGCCAGGACGCCGTGGGCGAACATGTAGAGCACCGCGCCGTTCAGTCCGGCCGGCGTCAGCGCGGCCAATCCGAGGAGGATGAGGCTCAAGTGGCTGCAGCTGGAGTAGCCGAGCACCTGCCGCATGTCCTTTTGGGCAAACGCCGCCAAGCCGCAATAAACGAGATTCGCCGCCGCGAGCGCCGCGAGCCAGGGCATCCAGAGCCGCGCGCCGTCGGGCATGAGCGTGATGGCGAGGCGGATGATGAGGAAGGCGCCGAGCTTTTTCACAATCCCCGCATGGAGCATGGAGACGGACGACGGGGCGGACGCATAACCGATCGGTGTCCAGGTGTGCAGCGGCCAGACGGTGAGGATCAGCCCGAAGCCCAGGACCAGGACCGGGAAGGCCCATGTTTGGAACGCGGCGGGCAGCGGGTTCGCGTGCAGCGCCGATTCGATGGCGACGAAGTCAAACGTTTGAAGCCCGGTCTGCCAGTACAGCCCCAGGATGGCGAAAAGCGCCAGCATCGCGCCCACGGTGAGCAGCACTGCCAGCTTCATGCTCGCGTAGCCCTTGTCGCCCGAGCCCCAAACCGCGATGAGCGGGAAGATCGGGATGAGCGCGCATTCGTAGAAGAAGTACATGAAGAAAATATTGAGCGATGACAGAACGCCGAAACAGCCCGCGATGAGCAGGAGGTAGAACACGAGGAATTCCTTGAGCCGGTCGGTCACCCGGTTGGCGACGCAGACGCCGGCGAGCGCGCAGACGCCGGCGAGCACGAGCAGAACCGCCGCGATACCGTCCACGCCGACGTGGTAGCTGATGCCGAGCTGGGGAATCCAGTCGAACTTTTGAACAAATTGATAGCCGCCGGCCGACCGGTCGTAGCGCACGAAGGCCGTCACGGCTGCGGCGAACGCGATTGCGGCGGAGGCGAGCGAGATGCTCTGAAGCAGGCGTCGGGCGCCTTTGGGAACGGCCAAAAGCAGCGCCGCGCCGGCGAGAGGAGCCAGGAGCGCGAGGGTGAGGATTCCGTCCGTCATCAGAAGCCCTTCACCGCGGTGTAGACGATCATTCCGAGGAGACCCAGCGTGAAGACGAGGGCGTAGTTGGCGACACGGCCGGTTTGCAGACGGCTGACCACGGCGCCCGTTTCGCGCACGGCGTCGCCGGTGAAGTTGACCAGGCCCTTGATGAGCACGTTGTTGTCAAAGCGCGCCAGCAGACCGGCGACAAACGTTTGGAAAATGTTGCCAAGCGCTCCGAAGAGATGGTCGAGGTAGTACTTTTGGACGAGGGTCCGGTAGAAGAAGCCGGGGAGTTTGGCGATCGGGTCCTGGGCGGTCTTGAGCCGCGCGTAGAGCAGCGTGCCGAGGCCGATGCCCGCGACCGCCGCCGCCGTGGCCAGGACGGGGACGATGTGTCCGCCCGCATGCCCGGAGTCCGCATGTTCTCCGGCCAGGAATTCTGGAATGCCGATGAAGCCGCCGATGATCGAAAAAACGGAGAGGACGAGGAGAGGCAGGAGCATCACGTAAGGCGCTTCATGCGTCTCCTGCGCGTGGCCGTGTCCGTGCTTTTTGGCGCGGTCGGCGCCCAGGACCGCGACCCAGACCAGCCGCGTCATGTAAAAAGCCGTGAGGAAGGCCGTCGCCCAGCCCGTCCAGAAGATCACCGGGTGATGTCCGTACGCGAGCGCCAGGATCGCGTCCTTGGAAAAGAACCCGGCCAGCGGCCAGATCCCGCAGAGCGCGAGCATGCCGATCAGGAACGTGACGGCGGTGACCGGCATTTTTTTGATCACGGAGCCCATTTCCCAGATGTTCTGGGTATGCAGTCCGTGGATGATGGCGCCGGCACCGAGGAAGAGAAGCGCCTTGAAGAACGCATGCGTCGTCAGATGGAACATGCCGGTCGCGGCGTTTCCGAGGCCGACGGCGACGGCCATGTAGCCCAGCTGGCTGACGGTGGAGTAGGCGAGGATTTTTTTAATATCGTTCTGAACGACCGCGAGACCCGCCGCGAGCACCGCGGTGATGCTGCCGATGACGGCGATGGTCTGCATCGCATCGGGCGAAAGGCCGATGAGGAAGAACATGCGCGCCATGAGATAGATGCCCGCCGCGACCATCGTCGCCGCGTGGATGAGCGCGCTCACCGGCGTCGGGCCTTCCATCGCGTCCGGCAGCCAGACGTACAGGGGGAATTGAGCCGATTTGCCGGCGACGCCGCAAAAAATGAGGAGAACCGCGACCAGGAGCGCGCCCGGAAGGATGGCCCCGTCCACCAGCGCCTGCGGGATCACCGCTTCAAGCTCGTGGAAATTGAGCGTCCGCGCCGCGCCGGAGCCGGACAGTTTCCACAGAAGCAGGATGCCGGCGAGGAAGCCGAAGTCGGCGACGCGGTTCACGAGGAAGGCCTTGTTGCCGGCGTCGGCCGCCGAGGGCTTTTCGAACCAGAAGCTGATGAGGAGGTACGAGCTCACCGCGACGAGCTCCCAGAACACGAAGAGCATGAGGAAGTTGGTCGACACCACGATGCCGATCATCGAAAAAGCGAACAGCGACAGCGACGCAAAAAAGCGCGCAAAGCTCTTGTCGCCGTGCATGTAGCCGACCGAGTACAGGAAGATGCAGCTGCCGACGCCGGCGACGACCAGGAGCATCAGAATGGAGAGCGGGTCGATCAGGAAGCCGAGCTGGACCGGCAGGGATCCGGCCTGGAACCAAAGGTAATTGACCTCGAGCGGAAGTTCGATCTTGTGCTGAAGCGAGCCGATGAAAAGGTTCGCGATGAGACCCAGCGACGTCAGGATGCCGCCGAGCGAAACGGCCGCGGCGATCTTGGGTGCCTTGAGCAAGAACAGCGTGATCAGGACCGCGGAGGCGAGCGGCGCGAGCAGGATGATCCAGAGGTGGAGGGGATCTACCATTTGAGCGTTTCCACGGATTCGGTCGAGACGGATTTTTTCTTGCGGAAGAGCAGGACGACGATCGCCAGGCCCACTGTGACTTCCGCCGCCGCGACGATCATCGTGAAGAACACCATGACTTGTCCCGTCAGGTTGCCCCAATAAGAGGAGAAGGCCACAAAAGAAAGGTTGGCGGCGTTCAGGATAAGCTCGATCGACAGAAGGATCATCAGGATGTTGCGCCGGGTCAGGAGACCATAGAGGCCGATCGCGAACAGGACGGCCGAGACAGTCAGGTAATGGTGCAGCCCGACCTGGAGACAGGCGGCGTTGAGGGGGCAGGACGTCATTGGGAGTCCTTTTTGGCCAGCACGACGATGCTGGTCACCGCTGCGAGGATGAGCAGCGACGTCAGTTCAAAGGGAAGCGCGAACTTTTTAAACAGCTCAAGTCCGAGGTTTTCGGCGACGCCGTGAACGGCCGGCATCCGGGGGGCCTCGACGGCGCGGATCACCGGAACGACGGCCGCCAGGAACACGGCCCCCGCTCCGACGGCGGCCGTCTGGATCAGCCAGCCGCCGCCTTTGACGGCGTTCATCTGCTGGGTGTCCATGAGCATGACGATAAAGAGGAAGAGCACGAGGATGGCGCCGGCGTAGACCATGACCTGAACCACCGCGACCAGGAAGGCGTTGAGGAGGACGAAGAGGCCGGCCGTGAAGCACATGACGAGGACGAGGCAAAGGACGCAATAAACCGCCGACCGCGACCGCACCACGCCGACCCCCGCGATCAGCGCCCCCAATGCAAAGATGTAGAAGAGAACATTCTCGAGCATCGTGTAGTCTTTAGAATTCTCTGGGGTGGACTGTGCAAAAACTTTTCAGTCTTCGGCAAAAAGGTCCCGGATGCGAGGCGCGACAAGCGCCGCGCACTCTACAGTGCGCAAGCGCGAAGCAACGAAGCAGACGGGGCCTTTTTGCCGAAGACTGGCGGAGAGACAGGGATTCGAACCCTGGAAACGGTTTCCCGTTTACACGCTTTCCAAGCGTGCTCCTTAAACCACTCGGACATCTCTCCAATAAAAGAATAGCGCTTAAAGAAGGGGTGATTTTAGCAGAAACAGGGGCTTGAGACCAGCCGGTTTATCGGGGTCTGGAGTTCTGGAAGTCCTGCCACTCGCGGAGACGGCGCTGGGCGTCGAGCGCGTCCCGCTCCCGCTCCAGCCGTTTCATCTGGACAAACTGGAACGCGCGGTTGCCGATCTCCTCCAATGCATCCGTATCGAGGCCGGCGACCGGAGTCGCGCCGAGGATGCGGGCGGCCTCGTCCGGATCTTCGTCCAGGGCGTCCTGAATATTCTGAAGGGCTTCCTGCCGCCGCTCGTCTGAAGCTTCGTCACCGGCCATCGCGCGGCCGGGCAGGCATGAGACAAGCGCCAGCAAAATCCAAAAGGGGAGAGGCCGGTTTTTCATCAGGACTATTCTACACCCTTTTGATCCGGACCCGCGTCTGAAGGGCGGACTGCGCGGAGCCTCGGAAGCTGCCGATGACCGGGGAGACCTGTTCAGGGGCATAAGCTGCCGCAATGGCCGCATAGCTGTCCGTGACGGCCAGGCCCGAGGTGGGATCGAACCCGCGCCAGCCCCCGCCTTCGACATAAACTTCGGCCCATGCGTGGAGTTCGTTTTCGGGCGTTCCTGGATCCCCCTCAAAATAACCGCTGACAAACCGGGCGGCCAGCCCCTGGGCCCGGCAGCACTCCATGAAGAATACCGTCAGGTCCCGGCAGGCCCCGCGCCGGTCTTCGAGGACCTTCAAAGCCGTCCAGGGCGCCCCGTCCGCGCGGTGGATGACCTGAAAAGCGGCGGCAATCGACCGGCACAGCTCCGGAAGAAACGCGATGACGGACGGACCGGTCCGCGCCGCGATCTCTTGTGAAAAAGCCGCGACCTGCGGAGCGATGACGCTCAGCCCTTCGAGGTAAGGCCTGAGAACGGCCGCGGTGGTCGCGGCGTAGGGGGTCTGAAGCTTGGAAAAAGCCGGATCCGCTGCGTAATCAAAGGGATTGGACCGGTCGATGTCGATCCGACTGACCGCGCAGATCCGCAGCGAAGTCGCTCCTCCGCCGAACCAGACCCGGACCGCGTCATTGTCCAGCGGATCGATGATATCGGCGCGGAGCCTCGGAGCCGGGTCGACGAGAAGATCAAACGCGAGCAGCTTTTGGCTGCGGTTCTCGCGCGGCTTCAGATAAAGCGTGTGAGGTTCGAGGGAAACGGGCTGGGAATAGCGATATTCGAGTTCGTGCCGGATCTCAAGCCGCATGCGGAGGGAGCTTGTCGAGGACTTTGTTCATCCATCCGCCCGGCAGACGCGGGACGGCCTCGCGAATGAGCTTCTGCCATTGGACGGAGAGGTCCTGGATCTCTTCTTTTTCGTAGCGTTCTTCGACGAGTTTGTAACTGTTGTTCCGGTACGCGACCACGTCGATCGGATAGTCGACGTCGACGGCGCAGGTGATGGTCGCGTTGAACGCGAGGAAGCCGACCTTGAGCGCGAAGCCGAGATCGGACGAATATTGGATGGTGCGTTCGAGGATGGGTTTGCCGTAGCCGGATTCGCCGATGATGCAGAACGGAGTCGACTCGCCGATCTCGACCCAATTGCCGGCTGGATAAATCATATAGAGCCGATGCTCGGTGTCGGATTCGAGCTGCCCGCCGACGAGCGCGTGCAGATTGAAGGAAAGACCCGCCGCTTCGAGCGCTTCGCGGTCTTCGACCGCCACGCGCCGGATCTGGGAGGCGAACGCGTTGACGGCCTTGTACAGATGCGAATAACCGTCGCTCTCCTGGACCACTTCCTCAAAATACGTGAGCGCCTTGTCGCGCGCCGCCCGCAGGCCCGACGTCATCACGAAAAACGAATGCTTGCCGTGCTGGTGAACGCTCACTTTTTTGGCGGTGATGCGTTCGGTTCCCGATGTGATCCGCGTATCCGCGATGCCGATCAGGCCTTCCTTGGTCTTCATGCCCAGGCAAAAAGTCATTTTTTCCTCACTCGTTTCTGTTGCCCGCCGCCGACGCCGGCGTCAGGGTCATCTCTTCCATCGAGGAGGGATCCGGCGCGGGCAGCGGCGCAAAATAAGCCGCGTACATGCTGTTGTTGATCGTCGAGATCTCGGACTGGATCTCGTCCAAAAATTCGTGGAGGCCTTTTTTAACGATATCATAAACGCTCATGGATTCAAGCCGCGCGCAGAGACGGCTGACCAGTTCCATCGGCGGATCCTGCCGGTCGGCCGCGAGCGCCAGGTGTCCGAGCGATTCGCGGGCTCGGCGCACGCAGGAATAAACCGAGCGCGGGAAGTCGGGATTGAGGACGATGAAGTCGATCACGTGCGCGTGATGAATCTCGTGCCACAGACGGCGGTACATTTCCAGACCGCTGACCGATTTGAGCAAGGCCGCCCACAGGATGTCGTCGTGGGGCGTGCCGACATGCTCGACCGACGGCAGGAGGATGAAGTATTTGACGTCTAGAATGCGCGAGCTCTGGTCCGCGCGTTCGAGGAGATTGCCGATGCGGCCGAAGTGCCAGCCCTCGTCGTGCGACAGCGACGTGTCCATGATTCCGGTAAAAAGCTGGCACGATCTCCGGACCCGCGAATAAAAGTTGAACAGGTCCTCGGACTTTCCGGTCTTGAGCAGACGCGTTCTGGATGCGTCTCGGACGAAGAGATAGAGTACGTTGAGCTCATTCCACATTTCGGACGTGATCGCCTCGCGGATCGACCGCGCGTTTTCGCGCGAGTGGTACACGCAGCTCAGGATCGAGTCGGGGTTGCGCTCGTCGAAGGTCAAAAAGTCGAGTACGTTCGGCGCGGTGGCCGTTTTGTACAACGATGAGAACAGCTCGTGCCCGCCGGTCGTTTTGACGATCGGGTCCCATTGGTGGTTTTCGTCGCCGGGCGCGTCGATGCTCAGGAACAGGTTCACATCGACGAGACGCGCGATATTTTCGGCACGTTCCCGGTAGCGCTGCATCCAGTAAAGAGAGTCGGCCACGCGGCTCAGCATGCGTCCGCCTCCCGCCGCAGCACCCAGGTGTCTTTGCAGCCGCCGCCCTGGGACGAGTTCACGACGAGCGATCCTTTTTTGAGCGCGACGCGCGTGAGGCCTCCCGGCATGACGTAAATGTCCTTGCCGTAGAGGATGTACGGCCGCAGGTCGACGTGGCGCCCTTCGCATTGCTTGCCGATCATCGTCGGCACGCGCGAGAGGGACAGCGTCGGCTGGGCGAGGTAGTCGCGCGGCGATTTTTTGATCAGCTCCGCGAAGGTCTCGCGCTCCTTCTTGGTCGACATCGGCCCGATCAGCATCCCGTATCCGCCGGCCTCGTTGGCCGGCTTCACGACGAGCTTTTCGAGATTCTGCAGGACGTATTCGCGTTCTTTTTCGTTGTAACAGAGATAAGTTTCCACGTTCGGCAGGATCGGCTCCTCGCCGAGATAGAACCGGATCATTTCCGGGACGAACTTGTATACGACCTTGTCGTCGGCGATGCCGGTGCCGGGCGCGTTGGCGAGCGACACCCGGCCCGCGCGGTACACGTCCATGAGTCCGGCCACGCCGAGCATCGAATCGCGGCGGAAGACTTTGGGGTCGAGGAATTGGTCGTCGATGCGGCGGTAGATCACGTCGACGCGCTGGAGGCCGCGCGTCGTCTTCATGTGGACGTACCCGTCCTGCACGGTGAGGTCCTTGCCTTCGACCAGCTCCGCACCCATGCGCTGGGCGAGGAAGGAGTGTTCAAAATAGGCGGAGTTGGCGATACCGGGCGTCAGGACGACCGCGGTCGGCTCGGAACGGCCGGGCGGCGCGATGTAGCGCAGCATCGCGAGCAGCTGTTCGGGGTAATTCTCGACCGGCTCGATGGCCTGATTGCGGAAGAAACGCGGAAACGCCTTTTTGACGATCGCGCGGTTCTCCAGGACGTACGAAACGCCCGACGGACAGCGCAGATTGTCTTCGAGCACGTACACGTTCCCGTCGCTGTGGCGGATGAGGTCGGTTCCCGTGATATGGCACCAGATGCCTTGAGGCGGGTAAAGGCCGACACAGGCCTTGAGGAAGTGCTTGCCCGACAGAATGATCTCGGCCGGGATGACCTTGTTCTTGAGGATCTTCTGCTGGCCGTAAATGTCCTTGAGGAATTCATTGAGCGCGCGGATGCGCTGCTTGAGGCCGCGGTCGATCCGGCTCCATTCGTTCTTTTCCACGAGGCGGGGGATGATGTCGAAGGGGAAGATGCGGTCGTATTCGCCCTTGCCGTCGTTGACGGTAAACGTGATGCCGGAGTTGAGGAAGGACTTTTCGGCGGCCTGCTGGAAGTTGAGCAGCTCCGCCTTGGAGAGGGCATTCAGGCCGTCGATGAGCGGCCGCACGCACTTGCGCGGCACTCCGTCGGGGCCGAAGAATTCGTCGTAGAATCCCTGTCCCTGATAGTCCTGGAAGATCGCTTGGGGTTTGGCAGTTTGCGTCATCTTAAGGATGAAGCATACCGCCGGAGCGTTACAAGCGTGTTGCGGGAAGGTTAACAGGGGAAGAGGGATGTTGTCGAAAAAGTGCGCCCGTCAGGAGTCGAACCTGAAACCTTCTGATCCGTAGTCAGATGCTCTATCCAATTGAGCTACGGGCGCAAAAACAGGAAGCGTAATATACCAAAAAATTCGGGACGTGTCTCGAATTTCATCTATAATAGCGGGCAGCATTAAGGAGCATGAATGTCTTACCTGGTCCTCGCCCGCAAATACCGCCCCAAGAATTTTGACGACATGGCCGGCCAAGAGGCCGTCGCCGTCACGCTCAAAAACGCCATCGCGCTGGACCGCATCGCCCACGCGTACCTCTTTACGGGGCCGCGCGGCGTCGGCAAGACGTCGATCGCGCGCATCTTCGCCAAGGCACTCAACTGCGAGAAGGGCCCGACCCCGAACCCTTGCGGCGTTTGCGGAAATTGCAAGGACATCGACGCCTCCCGCTCTCTCGACGTCATCGAAATCGACGGCGCATCCAACCGCGGCATCGAGGACATCCGCGCCGTCCGTGAGAACATCCGCTTCAGCCCCGCGGCCGGGCGGTACAAGATCTACATCATCGACGAGGTACATCAGGTCACCGACGCCGCGTTCAACGCGCTCCTGAAGACGCTGGAGGAGCCGCCCGCGCATGCCAAGTTCATCTTCGCCACGACCGAGCCGCAGAAGATCCCGGCGACCATTCTGTCGCGTTGTCAGCGTTTCGACTTCAAACGCATCACCACGCAAAAAATCGAAGAAGTCCTGACTGCCATCGCCAAGAAGGAAAAGTTCGCCATCGACGCCGAGGCCATCTTCGAGATCGCCAAGGCCGCCGACGGCAGTCTGCGCGACGCCCAGTCGCTCCTCGACCAGGTCGCATCCTTTTCCCAGGGCAAAATCACGGCCGACACCGCCGCGGACGCGCTGGGGACGATCCGGACCGAGGAATTCATCGACCTATTCACCGCCGTGGGCAACCGCAACGCCGCCGAAGTGCTCGAGCGCATCGACGCGGCCATCCGCCGCGGAGTCGACGCGGCTCATTACCTCGAAAAGTGCCTCGAACACGTGCGCCAGCTCATGATCGTGAAGTCCGCGCCGAATATGGGCGGCCTGCTCGAAATGCCCGAGCCGCTCAGGGCGCGTCTGGCTGAGGAGGCAAATATCTACTCGCGTCAGGATCTTTTTTATCTGTTCGGAGTTTTGGCCGGAGGCGTTCAACAGGCCCGGCGCCTCAACATCAAGCGCGTGGCGCTCGAGATGACGCTGCTCAAATGCACGCTCCGTGAGCCGCTCGTCCTCATGGATGCGGCCGAAGCCCAGAACGCGCCGCAGCTCAGCGCGCCCGCTCCTGCGCCCGTTAGCCCCGGTCCGGGCGCCGCCCACGCAGGCTTCACGTCCGCCGCGCCCAAATCCATTCCCGCTTCCGCACCTTCATCGGCGCCCAAGGCCCAATCCCAGGACGCGCCCGACTCCGCCCCGACCTCGGCCCTGGCCCTGGACGAGCTCTGGTCCAGCGTGGTCCGCCGCGTGCAGACCGAAAAAATGTCCGCCGCCAGCTACCTCAAGGACGCCGGTATCGTCGACCAGGGCAAGGATATGGTCATCGTCGGCTTTCCGGAAGACTGCTCGTTCCAGATGGAAGCCATGTCCGCCGAAGCGAACCTGAAGCTCGTCGAAAAGCACCTCTCCGAGATCCTCAACAAGGAAACCCGCGTCAAATTCGTCATCCACGACAGCGATGACGCCGGTTCCGGCGTCCGCGCCCCAGGCAGCTCCGCGGCCAAATCCGCCGCGCCCGACCCTTTTCTTAAAACGGCCGCCGGAATCTTCGGGGGCAGGATCATAAAGTGAGCCGTCTGGGTGCGGGTTACCCCGAGCCGATGCAACGGCTGATCGAGCAGTTTGCGCAGATGCCGGGCGTCGGCGTCCGCACCGCCGAACGCTTCGCTTTTTACGTGCTCGGCGCGCGCAAGGACGACACCGACCGCCTCGCCGACGCGATCAAAAAAACCAAAGAATCCATCCGCTACTGCCGCGACTGCTTCAACCTGAGCGAAAAAGAATCCTGCTCCGTCTGCGCCGACCCGACCCGGGAAACGGGGATGATCTGCGTCGTCGAAGAGCCCAAGGACATCATCGCGCTCGAGAAGTCCGGCGTGTACAACGGCCAATACCACGTCCTCCTCGGCGCTCTTTCGCCGCTGGACGGGATCGGTCCCAACGACCTCAAGATCCCCGAGCTCCTGTCTCGCCTCACGGCCGGACAATTCACCGAAGTACTGCTGGCGACGACCTCGGACACGGAAGGGGAGGCGACCGCGATTTATCTCACCAAGGCCCTCAAGCCCTACAAAGTCCGGGTCACCCGGCTGGCTCAGGGCGTTCCGGTCGGCACGGAGCTCGAATTTGCCGACCGCGCGACGCTCATGAGGGCCATCGAGACCCGCCAAGAGATCAAGGCTTGAGACTAGCTTTTTTTGGAAAAGTTTGTTAAGATTTGAATACTTAATACTCAAGGAGATAAAGCATATATGTCCATCTTCGGTCACATAACCAAAGGTTTTTCGATCGCAAAGTCCAGCATGAGCCTCTTGCTCACGGTTTTTGCGTTTAGCTTCATTTGGACGCTGATCAACCTTCCGTTTGTTTCTGCGGACGGAACGGCCGAACCCAACCCCATCTCAGCGGTTCTGGGCATTCTCTTTATCCTGATCAGCGTTTTCATTCAGTCCGGCTCCATTGGCTATGTCGAGCAGGTCGTCAAGCAGGGCCGTTCCGCTCTGGGCAGCTTCTTGGAATCCGGTAAGAAGAACTACCTCCGGATGCTCGGTCTCGGAATCGTGGTGGGCCTGGTGATGATCGTTTTGGCCGTTCTCGCGGTGATCGGCTTCGTGGCCGGCGGCGCGCAGGCGGAACCGAGCCCTCTCGCCATCGTCCTGGCGGTGATCCTGGCCATCGTTGGCATGATCATCCTCCTTTTCATCTTCCTAGCGCCGTACGCGGTGGTCGTGGAAGGCAAGGGCGTGGTCGGAGCCATCAAGGCGAGCATCGCGATCGTGAAGCAGAACTTTTTGACCATCCTGGGCGTCGGAGTCATCCTCGTCGTCATCGGATTTGCGATCGGGTTCCTGCTGGGTCTCGTCATCGGCCTCACCGGCGGGGCGCTGCCGGGCAAAGCCGGTCAGGTGTTGGCCGGATTCCTCTCGAGCGCGGTGAACGCCTACCTCGGCATCGTCACGACGGGCGCGTTCATGTCGCTGTACCTCTCGAAGTCGGGCTCCGTTTCGAACTCGTAAGTCGATCTTTCTTAAAAAGGACGCGCTCTTCGGGCGCGTCCTTTTTTCTTTGAATCCAGCCGGTGTTCGGCTATACTTTTTGCCTGTCCGACACCTGCCCCGCCCGAGGGGCATTTATAAAAAGTTTATTCCCAGGTAGCTCAGTTGGTAGAGCGGCTCGCTGTTAACGAGCATGTCGTAGGTTCAAGTCCTACCCTGGGAGCCATTGACTCCTCTCCTCATGCAGGGGAAAGCGTTGGTTGGAGAAATCCAAACAACGCTTTTTTTGTACCTTCAAATACCCGACCGCCCCGCTTTAGTATCGACAATAGCTTCCAAGGGAACCATAATCGGCCGCAACGTTAACTTGGAGGGGAATGATGAATGCGTAGCTGCCGGAGTAGACAACGATCCGTTCATTACAGGAACAATCACCTTTTACATACCATGCGGAGAGACTCATTCCGAAAAACATGAAGTCAAAGGCCCGTCCCGGGCGCGGATGACCCTCAAATTAGAACCAATTCCCGTAATTGACCGAGAGCGCAGCCGCTTCCCGCGAGATCAGCCAGGCGCTGAGCTCCTCAACTGGAGGGAGTCATTATCGGAAATGAATACGTTAAACCAATTCGGGTTCACGTATTTTATGCTGTGAGTGAAAATGAGTTATGTGAAGACTTATAATACATCGATGAATATATTAAGGACCTTTAAGCATCTGTGCATCCGTACCGGAATTCTCCCGCGCCCCGGTGTCCGACGAGTCCTTTCAGGGCCCAATAGCGGCATTGCCTTTCACCTGGATCTTTCTTCCGAATTTCAATTTTACTCGGGTCTCGCCGAAGTTGAAAATCATCGCTGGATCGTAAAGTTATGCGGGGGAATCTCGACGGCTGCCGATGTCGGAGCCGCTTACGGCGAGCAGACACTTTTCCTCGTTAAAAAAACAGGGGCAAAAAAAGTATTCGCGGTTGAGCCGGGAACATTGCTTAATGCAAAACTGAAAGAAAATCTTCGCTTAAACGATCTTTTGGCAGGAGACCGGGTCGAGATCATTTCTAAATTTGTCGGCGACGAATCCAAGGGTTGCCTTTCATTGGATGTTTTATTAAAGGAACAGCCGGAGCCTATTTTTATCAAGATGGATATTGAGGGCATGGAAGTCGAAGCGCTCAAAAGTTCTGCAAAAACGCTGGATCGTTCCGATGTGCGTTGGCTGATCGAAGTGCACTCCAGAGAATTAGAATCAGCGGCGATTCAAATTTTTAGAAACTGCGGATATCAGGTCCAGGTGATCCCGCAGGCATTTTGGAGGTGTTTTTTGCCCGAGAATCGTACAAAAGATAATCGATGGATCGCATGCTATAAACCGGATTCTTTTAAATCAGAAAAATCTTCCGTTTAAATGGAACCCATAAAAGAAGCCGGCCTTTCAAAGAAAATCAGAGCCAGCGTCGAACTGCTCCGTTACCTGACGGATCATCCGGAGGTGTGGGTGGGTCTGGCGGCGGAGGATCGCGCGGAACTGGAAAAAGCAGCGGGGCAAATTGCCCGGCCTAGCCCCGAAGAGCTGCGTCTGCGGCGCCGGCACTACGTCAAAAGTCTCCGGAAAAAAAGCCTCCAGCAGGACCGCCAGGCCCGCGCGGCCACCGGCATCCGGGCGGCGCGCGACACACAGGTCTTTGAGGCGCCGGAACGGTTGTTGGGAGTCGAGGCAGGAGCCCTGCTCCCGAACGGCCGGCTCAATTCCACGCGCAGCTGCTACATCTGCCATGCGGGGTATACCGAGCTTCACCATTTTTACGATTCGATGTGCCAAAAATGCGGCGAGTTGAATTACAAGAAGCGTTTCCAGACGGCGGATCTGTCGGGCCAGGTCGCGCTCATCACCGGCTCGCGTCTCAAGATCGGATATCAGGCGGCGCTCATGATGCTGCGCGCCGGAGCGACCGTGATCGCGACGACGCGGTTTCCGGTCGATTCGGCGCTGCGGTACGCGCGCGAAAAGGACTTCGGGCAGTGGAAGGACCGGCTCCATATTTACGGACTCGATCTGCGGCATACGCCCAGTGTCGAAATCTTCTGCAACTACATCCAACAGCGGTACGACCGTCTGGACATCCTGGTTAACAACGCGGCGCAGACCGTCCGGCGTCCCGCGGGTTTTTATGCGCACCTGATGGCCAACGAGCAGCTTCCGCTCTCCGACCTTCCGGAAGCGGCGCAGCAGCTGCTCCGCAAATACGACGACTGCAAGCGGGAGCTTGTTTCGTATTCGAATTCCAATCTGCAGCCCGTGGACGCCCTGGCCGTCAGCTGGATGGGGAAGGCCCCCGGCATCGGGCTCCGGGCCTCCGCGGCTCTTTCGCAGATCCCGTACCCGCACGACCATTCCCTCAAGGCCGACGAGGTGTTTCCCGTGGGCAAGCTCGACGCGGACCTTCAGCAGGTGGATTTGCGCAAAACGAACAGCTGGCGCCTGCGGCTGGGCGAGATCGAAACGGCCGAGATGTTCGAGCTGCAGCTGGTGAATGCCATCGCCCCGTTCGTTCTCTGCAACAAGCTGGAGCCGATGATGCGGCGGGATTTTACGGGAAAGAAGCACATGGTCAACGTCACCGCGATGGAAGGCAAATTCCATGCGACCAATAAGATCGACCGCCACCCCCACACCAATATGGCCAAGGCGGCTCTCAACATGCTGACACATACCGCGGCCGGAAGTCTGGTGAAGCACGGCATCTACATGAACGCGGTCGATACCGGATGGGTGACCGACGAGGATCCCGCGCATCTTTCCAAGTTCAAGCAGGAAACGCATGACTTTCAGCCGCCGCTGGACATCGTGGATGGGGCGGCGCGCGTATGTGACCCCTTCTTCGACGGGATCAACACGGGCAAGCATTGGTGCGGCAAATTCTTAAAGGATTATTTTCCGACGGATTGGTAGGCCTGTTATGTGTTTTTGGATGGTATCGATGAAAGGGAAGAAGATATTGAAGCTTCGGGCGGCGTGGATTTACACGGCTCTTTTGATAATGGGCTGCTTGGCATTCACAGCTCCGGCTGCGGCCGGATCTGTGTTTCCGGTATCGGAAGCGTCGGTGCGGGCGGCTTTGGGCGACCGTGAGGGGGCTCTGGTCGTGATCGACACGGATACCGGTGCGATCAACGGGTTTAATCCCGCTCTCGCCTCCAAGAAACTCGCGCCGTGTTCCACCTTCAAGATCTGGAACACCCTGATCGGCCTGGAATTGGACCTTATCGATTCGCCCGACCGCATTTTTTACAAGTGGGACGGCGTCAAGCGCTGGCTGCCGGATTGGAATCGGGATCTGACGCTCCGCGAGGCGTTTCAGGTCTCTTGCGTGCCGGCGTATCAGCAGCTGGCCCGCCGGATCGGGGCGGAGCGGATGAGGACCTGGATCGACCGAATCGGATACGGTGACCGGGACCTGTCTTCGGGGTTGGACGTCTTCTGGCTCCCGGAGCCGGGCCGCAAATCGCTTCTGATCACCGTGAAGGAACAGGCGCAGCTCATGGCGCGCCTGGCGTCCGGAGATGTTCCGTTCTCGGCTCAGGCTCAGGCGACGCTCAAGGACATTATGACCGCTGAGAAGACGGATCGAGGCACACTGTACGGCAAGACGGGCACCGGGACGGACGGGGACGGAAATTACACGTTGGGCTGGTATGTCGGGTATGTCGAGCGGGACTCGAAGACTTATGCCTTCGCCTGCGTGCTGAAAGGGCAGGGCGTCACGGGAAAGGACGCGCGGGCCGTCGTCCAGACCGTTCTGCTGCAATAACGGTTCCCGCCGGGGGGGGGGGGGGGGGGGGCCCCCCCTTTTTCGGCTTGAATATATGCAAAAAATAAAATATAATAAAAAAAAAATACAGAAAGGCTGCCCATGAAAAAAATCGATATCCAAGTCATCCAAAACCCGGCCAAGGTCCTTCGCGTCATCGGCCACCCCGACCGGCTCAGGATCGTGGAGGCGCTCGAGAAGTCCTCCAAAAGCGTCACAGAACTCATGAGGGAGCTGGACCTGAGCCAGGTCGCCGTCTCCAAGCACTTGGGCGTTCTGAAGCGCGAGGGGATCGTCCGAAGCGAGGCCGTGTCCAACTTCCGCCATTATTCGATCGCGTACCGCAATGTGATCCATGTTTTGAACTGTCTCAGGACCTATGGAGGGAAAAAATCATGAAAAAGGTGACAGCCCGTCAATTCAACGACGAGATCAAGGCCGACCCGTCCGCGCAGTGCGTCGACGTTCGAGAGCCTTCGGAGTATGCCCAGGCGCGGCTGGCAAACTTCAACCTGTGTTCATTGAGCGGTCTATCCGAACATTCGGTGGGCGCGCTGGATAAGACCAGGCGAACCTACCTGCTTTGCCGCACGGGCAACCGCGCTTGCCAGGCAGGGGAGCGGCTCGAAAAAATGGGATTCACGGACTTGCGCGTCATCGACGGCGGTCTCAACGCCATGCAGGCAGCCGGCGCGGCCGTGATTCAGGGGCCGTCCAAAGTCTGGGGCCTGGAGCGGCAAGTGCGCTTCGCCGCCGGGCTTTTTGTCCTGATCGGCATCATCGCGGCTGCGACGATCCATCCCGCCGGGATATTCCTCTCGCTGTTCGTGGCGGTCGGACTGATATTTTCTGCCGTGACCGACACGTGCGGAATGGGCATGGTGCTCCTGCGCATGCCTTGGAACCGGCAAAGCCGCTGATTCATGGAAGCCCCGCTCCTCGCCGCCGCAGCCCTTTGCGTGCTGGTCGGCCTTTCCTTGAGCTTGCTCGGCGGCGGAGGCGCGGTATTGCTGGTGCCGCTGCTGGTCTATGTCGGAAGGGTGCCCGCGAAGGAGGCGATCGCCATATCGCTTCTCCTCGTAGGTCTTTCCAGCGCGCTGGGCAGTATTCCTTATTTCCGCGGGGGATTCGTGAATTTGCGCCTGGCGGTCTTGTTCCTCGTGCCCGGTATCGCGGCGGCTTTTGTCGGAGCACGATTTTCTGAGTCTGTTCCGGCGGACATCTTGTTGCTGATATTCGGCATCCTCATGATGACGATCTCCGTGATCCTATACCGGAAGTCCAATGATTGCGCTCGAATCCCCGAAAAGATCACCTGCCGCCCGCATGCGGCGGTCTCGGCCGGGACCGGGGCAGGCATCGGATTTTTGACGGGACTGGTGGGCGTCGGCGGAGGTTTTTTAATCGTCCCGGCGATCACGATTCTGATGCGGTGTTCCGTCTATACGGCGATCGGAACGTCACTGGCGATCATCAGTGTCAATTCGCTGACCGGATTCGCCGGGCATTTGTCGCATTTGCGGCTGGACCCGGGTTTGACCGCCTTGCTTCTGTCCGCCATGCTGCTCGGGACGCTCATCGGGTCGCGGCTCGGCAAGAAGTTCAGCACGGCGGCGCTGCAAAAAGGTTTTGCGGTTCTGATTTTTGCCGTGGGTCTCGTGATGGCGGTTCAGCACTTTTTCATCCAACAAGCGGGGTGATCCCATGAATCTGATTTTTCGCCAGCTGTACGACAACGTGTCTTCCACGTACACCTATCTGCTTGCCGATGCCGGCTCCCGGGAAGCGGTGATCATCGATCCGGTGTTTGATCTGCATCGCCGCGACCTGGCGCTCATCCGCGAGCTGGGCCTTGAGCTCAAATATTCCATGGACACGCATTGCCACGCGGATCACGTCACCGGTTCCTGGCTGCTCAAGCACGCGACCGGATGCCGGATCGTCCTGTCCAAAAAGTACGGAGCTTCCAATGTCGATTTGGCGGTCGACGAGGGTGATGTCATCCGTTTTGGCAAATGCCTGCTGGAAGTGTGGGCCACACCCGGTCATACGGACGGTTGTTTGAGCTACGTGTCTCAGGATCGGCAAATGGCGTTTACGGGAGATTCGCTCATGATCCGCGGCGCGGGCCGGACGGACTTCCAGCAGGGGAGCGCGTCCCGGATGTACCGATCGATCCATGACCGGCTGTTTTCGCTGCCGGACGCGTGCCTGGTGTATCCCGCGCACGATTACGACGGCCGTTGCGCCAGCACGATCCTGGAGGAAAAAAAGTTCAATACCCGGATCGGCGGAGGCGCCAGCGAAAAGGACTTTGTCGGCTATATGAAAAATCTGGGTCTGCCGCATCCCAAAAAAATCGCCATCGCTTTGCCGGCCAATATGCGCTCGGGTATGCCGGAGAACGGCGTGTATCCGCAGACGGCTTCCTGGGGTCCGGTTGAAGAAACGTATGACGGGATCCTGCAGATTTCCGGGGAATGGGTCGAGAGTCATGGGGATCAAGTCACGGTCGTGGACGTGCGCGAACCGGACGAGATCGCGGCGGATCCGGCCCCGTTTCCGGTGGTTCTTACGATTCCGATCGGCGAGCTGGTGTCCCGGATCGGCGAGATTCCCAAGACGAAGCCGGTCGTGACGGTGTGCCGGTCCGGCAAGCGTTCGGCGCAGGCGACGGTCCTTCTCAAAAGGAATGGATTCGCCGAAGCCGCCAATCTCAAGGGCGGGATGATCGAGCGGGCGGGCTCGAATCAAGGGGTCTGACGGAGCATGGAGCTCAAGGAATTTGAAGCAGAAGTTCGGCGCGCTTTGGACCGGTTGCCCAAGCGTTTTGCGGCGCAGCTCAAGAATGTGGCGGTTGTGGTCGAGGAGAGTCTTCCGGAAGGCGAGGAAGAGCTCACCGGCCTTTATGAGGGCATACCGATCACCGAGAAATCCTTCGATGAGAGCGGCGTCCTGCCCGACCGCATCATCCTCTATAAGCAGGAGATCGAGGACGAGTGTCGGGAGGAGGGGTTGGACCTCCGGGAACACATTACCCATGTGCTCCGGCATGAGATCGCGCACCACTTCGGCATCTCCGACGAGCGCCTGGACGATCTGGGCGTTTATTGAACCGGCAAAGCCGCCGGTTCTCGTATCTTAATTCCGGCGATTTTGATATCGTGCATGGCTCATGCACGTCAAATCCTCCACCGACTGGCCCGGCGCCGTTCCTTTTATCGCTTTGCATTTGGGATGTCTGCTCGTTTTTGTGACGGGATGGAGCCCGGTTGCGCTTGCCGCTGCCGCGGTTACCTACATTGTCCGCGGGTTTTGCATCACGGCGGGATATCACCGGTATTTTTCGCACCGTTCGTTCCGGACGGGACGCTTTTTTCAATTCCTCATGGCGCTCGGCGGAACGATGGCCGTTCAGATGGGCCCTTTGTGGTGGGCCTCGCATCACCGCAACCATCACCGCTATTCCGATCAGGACAACGACGTGCATTCTCCCGTCGTCCGCAGCTTCTGGTGGTCGCATATCGGCTGGGTCATGAGCGCCGGCTCGTACCGCAAGGTCGATGAAGACGCGATCAGCGATCTGTCCAAATTCCCTGAACTGAGATGGCTGGACCGCTGGTGCCTCGTGCCGCCGACCGCTTTGGCGGCCGCGCTGTGGGTCTTGGGGAGCGTATTGCAGGCTGCCTGGCCGTCGTTGGGGACTTCGGGCCTTCAGTTGACGGTCTGGGGATTCCTGATCAGCACCGTGGCGCTGTATCACGTCACCTTCAGCGTCAATTCCGTCGCGCATGTGTTCGGAAGCCAGCGGTTTTTTACCAAAGACCAGAGCCGCAACAATCCGGTGCTGGCCGTGATCACGATGGGTGAGGGTTGGCACAACAATCACCACCGCTTCCCCGCGTCGGAACGGCAGGGGATCTTCTGGTGGGAAGTGGACATCACCCATTACCTGCTTCGGACACTCAGTTATCTCGGCATCGTCCGCTCGCTTCGCGCGACCCCAGCCCCCGTCGTTGCCGACGCGATGCGCTCCAGCAAGGCTCTCCTTAAAAAATAATGCGGATCTTCGTCGATTCGGACGCCTGCCCGGTCAAGCCGGAAGTCATCCGGGTGGCGCAGCGTTATGGAATTCCGGTGACGTTTGTTTCCAATTCCTGGATGCGGCTACCCGAGGAGTGGGGCGCGGTCCTCAAAGTCGTCGACGGTCAATTTGACGCCGCGGACAACTGGATCGTCGAACAAGCGGGCGCGGGCGATATCGTCGTCACGGCGGACATTCCGCTGGCGCACCGCTGTATCGGCAAGCAGGCCCGCGTGATCGGGACGCATGGTCAGCTCTTCACCGAAGAAAATATCGGCAATATCCTGGCCACGCGCGACCTGCTCCACACGCTCCGCGGGGCGGGGGAAGTCACGGGCGGCCCCGCGCCGTTCAGCGCCCAGGACCGGTCCCGCTTCCTCCAAGCGCTCGATCAAGCCGTTCAGAAGATCAGGAATCAGCAAAAATAAACCGCACCCTTTCGGGTTGGCGCCCAAAGATGCTAAACTTTGGGCATGCAATACCCTCTTTTGCTTCTCATCCTGGTGGCCGGGTTCGTGATGCGGCTGGTTCCGCATGCATGGGACTTTACGCCCGTTCTGGCGCTGACCTTGCTGGCCGGCGCGTATCTGCCGGGACGCCAACGCTGGATCCTGCCGCTGGGACTCATGGCCGCGACGGACATGATCCTAGGATTTTATCCGAGCATCGTGATCAATTGGATCGCGCTGGCCGCTTGTGTCGGCATCGGCGTCTGGCTGAGGAAGAATCCGTCCTGGACCCGCATCGGCGGCGGGTCGCTTGCCGCGGCGATCGTCTTTTTTGCGATCTCGAACTTCGGCGTGTGGCTCGAAATGTACCCCAAGACCGCCACCGGCTTCGCCGACTGCTACGTGATGGCGCTGCCGTTTTTTAGGAATTCGTTGTTGAGTACGCTCGTTTACGGTTATCTCTTAATCGGAGGATATGCCTGGGCCGCGCGGACCGCGACGGCCAAGCAAACGGTCTGAACAACTGAATAGCGACGTTCCGGCACCTAGCCCCGGCTGCGGGGTGAGGTTTAATGAGGGAATCGGGTGTGAATCCCGAGCGGTCCCGCCACGGTAAGAGGCCTTTCGAGGCCTTAAGTCCGAATACCACCGGAGCGTTATAACGACCCCAATGCCACGGCAGATGGCAAGGAGCTCCATGAAAAAGTCCACCCTTCTCTTCGTTCTCGCCTCTCTGATATGTCAGCCCTTCTTCGCATGGGCCGAGCCCTCGACGGCCTCCTCCAGCGACTCTGAAAAAACCACCGACGAAGTCGTCGTGACCGCCACCCGCATCGGAAACCTCGAATACGAGCTCACCGGCGACGTCACCGTGATCAGCGCCGCGCAAATCGAAGCGTCCGGCGCGCGGACCGTGACCGAAGTGCTGCAGCAGGTTCCCGGCGTGTATGTGTTCGACCGCAACACCGCCAAGACGGCCGTCGTGGACATTCGCGGCTTCGGCGACGCGGCGGTGAGCAGCGTCCTGGTGCTCGTCAACGACCGCAAGCTCAACTCGGTCGACCTGTCCGGACCCGACTTCATCCAGATCCCGGTCGAGGCGATCGAGCGCATTGAGATTTTGCGCGGAGCCGGCAGCGTGCTGTACGGCGACAACGCGGTCGGCGGCGTGATCAACATCATCACCAAGGAGGGTAAGGGCGAGCCGCGCTGGGAGATCACGAATCAGGCCGGCAGCTACGACCGTTATAAGGGAGCCGGGCAGGTTTCGGGGCAGGCAGGAGACTTCCGGTATTACGGCTACGCGAGCTACGACGACGACAAGGGCTATCGCGAAAAAAGCGACGTGATGTCGCGCGACTTCAACACCCGGTTCAATTATGACTTCGGCGAGCGTGTGGCGCTGGACCTGGAGATCGGCGGACATGCCGACGACACGGAGCTCCCGGGCGGATTGGACGAGCTGGAGCTGATCCGGCTCGGCCGGCGCGGCGCGGCGGACGACAATCACTCCGAGACCGAGGACGTGTTCGTGCGTCTGGGCGCGGACGTCGCGTTCGGGGACGACGCGGGCGAGTGGGGGCATCTGGTGACCGACATCACCTACAAGAACCGTGACGTGTTCGACTCGTTCTTCGGGACATTCAACTCCGACCGCGAAATCGACCAGTGGGGCGCGCTCACGAAGTATGTCTTTAACAGCGAGTTATTGGGCCGCGACGTGGACTTCGTGATCGGCGTGGACGCGTACGGCACCGACAACGATATCATCGGCAGCGGCACGAACACCGACGACATCACGATCGAAAAGGACGAGATCGGCGCGTACACCTTCCTCGAGGTGCAGGCAGTCGGCGGGCTGTATGTGAACGCGGGCGGCCGGTACCAGCAGGCGGAATACCGATTCGACGACCGCGGGTCGCGCACGCAGACGGAGCGCGACGTGGACGAGTGGACGGGGATGACCGGAGCCAAGTATGTGCTGGCGCCGGGATCCAACGTGTTCGTGAGCGTTCAGAAGACATTCCGTTTCTTGGCCACGGACGAGTGGTACAGCACCTTCGGCGGTCTTAACACCAACCTCGACCAGCAAAAGGGGATGCAGTACGAAGTCGGCGTGCGGCATGCGTTCGGCAAGCTCGCCAACTTGAGCGTCGTGCCGTACTGGATCGACATCGAGGACGAGATCTACTTCGACCCCTCAACCTTCAGCAACGACAACTACGACAAGACCCGCCGCCGCGGGGTCGAGAGCTCGATCACATTCGACCTGCTGCAGCTGACCGAGCTCAAAGACGCCCAGCGCTTCGATCTCGGGTTCGGCCACACGTATCAGGCGCCCGAGTTCGTGGGCGGCGTCAACGATGAGAACACCATTCCGCTTGTGCCGAGCCATCAGTTCACGCATCACCTGACCTTGAGGGCGTGGGAGCACTTCGTGTTATCGTTTCAGGGTCGGCTGTCGGGCGAGCGGGTGATCGGCAACGATCTGGACAACAGCAAGTCCAAGGCGGGAGCATATTACGTCGCCGACGCGCGGTTCTCGTACACGCTGGGGAATTACGAACTCTTCGTCGATGTGAACAACCTCTTCGACACGATCTATAATACTTACGAGATCGAAAAAACCGCGTTCGGCGTCCCGGCCGTGACGCGCGATGCCTTCCCGGCCCCCGAAAGGAACTTCAATGTCGGCGTCAAAGTCCGCTTCTAGCGTTTGGAAAAAGCAGACCGTCCACGTCAAGTGCGTGACGGTCGACTGCGCCCCGCATCACCCGATCAAGGACTTCACAGCCGACCCGTCGGGCTGCTATGTCCTGATCCGGGTGGACCGCGAGGCGGGCCGGATCGAGGCGGCGATCTGCAATCCGAACCATGAGATCGTCGCCGTCTTCCGGGGCAGAAAGTGTCAGGATGTCTATCTGGCGATCTTTAATGTCGAAAATCGCTCAGCCCCCTGGTTCCAAAGCAAAGACCACATCGCCTATTTAGGGAAAGAGCTCAAAAAGGCTGAGTTAATGCTCATGTCAGGCGTGGATTATGTCCAGGATTGAAGGGGGGTCATCGAGTGTAAAAGAGGTCTTGAGATCTAAATGAAACATTTGCGCAATGCTTTCATATCTGCGTTACTGCTATTTTCATCAACATTCGCATCACTGATTATTGGTGAGTTTGCAGTCCGTACTTTTGCTCCCCAAAATCTGAATGGCTCATGGAGAGTTCAAAATGATAAAGGCCTTTTAGTCAATGCATCGACCGGAACAGTGCGGCACCAGTTTATTTCTGACAACAGGAATGCAACATATCATTTTTACGAGCCACACCTTCGAGACACTGAAATACGAGAACTGGGAATTAAGGTGCTGGTTCTTGGCGATTCGTTTACGTTTGGTTGGTTGATCGACGGTGAAGATACGTACGTACACCAGCTTCAGAAATATGCAGACGAGGAGTTGGGGTTGGGAAAGTACCAATTTCTTAATGCGGCTGCGGGAGGGTGGGGCACGTCTGATTATGTCGCGTTTGTGGAAGATTATGGAAAAAATATTAATCCTAAAGTTGTTCTGATCTTTTTAAATACCGATGATATTGGCAGGAGTTTAAAAAGCAATTTATTCTCAGTAGATGAGTCGCAAATGACCTTAAGGCGAAATGTTCTCAAAATAAACCAGTTAAGAGTGATATTGAATCATCTGCCAATCTATAAGTGGATGCTGGAGCGATCCCATTTGGTTCAATTATTACGTAAAGCGTTAGTTGGGCGGAATATTCGCAGATCTGAAATTAATTTGAGACCTGGTTCATTCGATTTTCAAGGGTCAAAACAAGAAGCGGTTCTATTGGGACAGCTCTTGTTTGAGCGCCTAAATAAATGGTGTAACGAAAATAATGCGCAGCTGCTCGTTACCACAACTGGGTGGCACGCCAGCGGCAATTTAAAATCTCAAAATGAACCTACAATAGCATTTATGGAGCAAGCGCCTGATTATTTTAAAAGTCAAAAAATTCCTTTCTATGATATTTCATCTGACTGCAGAGCCGTGCCGTTATTTCCGGATAATTTTATTATCCCAGGAGACGGTCATCCAAATGAGTCGGGTCACAAGTTGATAGCTGATTTTGCTTGGAATCGTTTCATAAAGGAGAGGTTGAGCAAAATGGCGGCTAAAGGTTAACCGGAATATTTAGAGGACTTAGAAGCGATCAATAGCCTAAATTGGGGCCGAGCCAGCGTTCGACGTCTTTGACTGGCATGGCTTTGCGGCGGGCGTAGTCTTCGACTTGATCTTTGTTGATCTTGCCGAGGGCGAAGTAGCAGCTGTCGGGATGGGCGAAGTAGAGGCCGTTCACACCTGAGCCGGGGATCATCATCGCGCTGTCGGTGAGCTTGAAGCCGGTTTTTTTCTCCACATCCATCAGATCCCAGATCACGAACTTCTCGGTATGGTCGGGGCAGGCGGGGTAGCCCGGCGCGGGGCGGATGCCCCGGTACTTGCAGTGGATGAGTTCCTCGTTCGAAAAGTTCTCATTTGGCGAGTAGCCCCAGAATTCCTTCCGGACACGCTCGTGCATCCGTTCGGCTAGGGCTTCGGCGAAGCGGTCGCCGATCGCCTTGATCAGGATGGACGAGTAGTCGTCGTGCTTTTTCTCGAACTCGCGCGCGAGCGCTTCCGTTTCTATCCCGCCTGTCACGGCGAATGCGCCGATGTAATCCTTGATCCCTGATTCCTTGGGCGCGATGAAGTCGGCTTGAGCCAAAAAGGGCTTGTCGTCGGACTTCTCGGCTTGCTGGCGCAGCGAGTGGAGCGTCGCGATCACCTTCTTGCGCGAATCGTCCTCATACACCTCAATATCGTCGCCGACGCTGTTGGCCGGCCAGAAGCCGATGATGGCGCGCGCCGTGAGAAGCTTCTTCGCGATCGCGTCCTGGATCATCTTCTTCGCGTCATTGAAAACCTTCGTCGCTTCCGCTCCGATCTTGGGGTCGGTCAGGATATTCGGGTATTTGCCCTTGAGCTCCCAGGTCAGGAAGAACGGCGTCCAGTCGATGCGGCCGACGAGGTCGTTTAGATCGTAATTTTCGAATACTTTGGTTCCGAAGAAGGACGGCTTTACGATCGGCGCCTTGGACCAGTCGGTCGACCACTTTTTTTTGCGGGCTTCGGCGATCGGCAAAAAGCGGCTGCGGGACGTGCGGTCGGCGTGCGCGGAGCGGAGCTCGGCGTATTGCGCGTGGGTTTCCTTGATCAGTTCGGTCTTTTTGGCCGGGTCCATGAGGCGGCTGCAGACGCCGACGGAGCGCGATGCGTCCTTCACGTGGATCGTGAAGCCACTCGGGTAGCCTTGCGTGATCTTGACCGCCGTGTGGTTGGGGGACGTCGTCGCCCCGCCGATCAAGAGCGGGATCTTGAAGCCCTGGCGTTCCATCTCGGACGCGACGGTGACCATTTCGTCGAGGGACGGCGTGATGAGGCCGGAAAGGCCGATCATGTCGGCGTTGTGTTCCTTGGCGGCCTTGAGGATCTTGTCGTACGGGACCATGACGCCCAGATCGATCACCTTGAAGTTATTGCAGGCCAACACGACACCTACGATGTTCTTGCCGATGTCGTGCACATCGCCCTTCACGGTCGCGATCACGAGCGTGCCGGCCTGCTTGGCGTCGCCGGCGCGCTTGTCCTTCTCGATGAAGGGCTGGAGATAGGCAACGGCTTGTTTCATGACACGGGCGCTCTTGACCACCTGAGGCAGGAACATTTTTCCTTCGCCGAAAAGGTCGCCGACGATGTTCATGCCGTCCATGAGGGGGCCTTCGATCACATCGAGCGGACGGACGGCGGCGGCGCGCGCTTCTTCGGTGTCCTGCTCGATGAATTCGGTGATGCCTTTGACGAGCGCGTGCGAGAGGCGCTGGTGCACCGGCAGCGAGCGCCAGGCGAGGTCTTCGACCTGCTTCTTGCCGGCGGATTGATACTTTTCTGCAAAAGTAACGAGCGCTTCGGTCGCGTTCTTGGAACGGTTCAGGATCACGTCCTCGACCTTCTGGAGCAGGTCCTTCGGGATCTCGTCATAAACTTCGATCATGCCGGCGTTGACGATGCCCATGTCGAGCCCGGCTTTGATCGCATGGTACAGGAACGCCGAATGCATCGCTTCGCGCACGGGGTTGTTGCCGCGGAACGAGAAAGAAACATTGCTCACGCCGCCGGAGATCTTCGCGTGGGGGAGTTCGGCCTTGATGAAGCGGCACGCCTCGATGAAGTCCAGCGCGTAGTTGTTGTGCTCCTCGATGCCGGTCGCGACCGCGAAGATGTTCGGGTCGAAGATGATGTCTTCCGGCGGGAAGCCAATCTCGTCGACGAGGATCTTGTACGCACGCTTGCAGATCTGCTTGCGGCGCTCGAGCGTGTCGGCCTGGCCCTGCTCGTCGAAGGCCATCACGACCGCGGCGGCGCCGTAGCGGCGGACTTTTTTGGCCTGTTCCTTGAACGCGGCTTCGCCTTCCTTCATGCTGATGGAGTTCACGACGGATTTACCCTGGCAGCATTGCAGGCCCGCCTCGATGACTTCCCATTTGGACGAGTCGATCATGATCGGCACGCGCGCGATGTCGGGTTCCGACGCGATGAGGTTCAGGAATTTGACCATCGCGGCCTTGGAGTCGAGCATCGCCTCGTCCATGTTCACGTCGATCATCTGGGCGCCGGCTTCGACCTGCTGGCGCGCGATCGCGAGGGCTTCGTCGAACTTTTCTTCCTTAATCAGGCGGGCGAAGTGCTTGGAGCCGGTGACATTGGTGCGTTCGCCGACATTGAGGAAGCGCGAGCCCGGTTCCAGGCGCAGGGGCTCGAGGCCGCTGTACACGGAGCAGGGCGGGATCGTCGGGACGACGCGCGGCGGAAGGCCGGATGCTTTGACGGCCTGGACCATCGCGGCAATGTGAGCGGGCGTCGTGCCGCAGCAGCCGCCGAGGATATTGATGTAGCCGCTTTTCACGAAGTCCTGGACCAGCGGGGCCATTTGATTCGGCTGCTGGTCGTATTCGGCGAATTCGTTGGGCAGCCCGGCGTTGGGGTAGCAGCTGATGAAGCAGTCGGCGATGCGCGAAAGCTCCGCGATGTAAGGGCGCATTTCTTCAGCGCCGAGGGCGCAGTTGAGGCCGATGGCGAGCGGCTTGGCGTGCTTCATCGACGTCCAGAACGCTTCGGTGGTTTGGCCGGAGAGGGTGCGGCCGGAGGCGTCGGTGATCGTGCCCGAGATGATGAGCGGGAGCTTCTTGCCCGTCGTTTCGGCAAACAGATCGATCGCGTAAAGCGCGGCTTTGGCGTTCAGCGTGTCAAAAATCGTCTCGACGATAAAAAGGTCGGCGCCGCCGTCGACGAGGCCCCGGATCTGCTCGGTGTAGATCTCGACCAGCTTGTTAAAAGTGACCGCGCGGTTGCCGGGGT
>CAYSFB010000010.1:0-73020 GCA_964430735.1 uncultured Planctomycetia bacterium
CCGGCGTCAGAGAGGACCTGGAGATCCTGGTAGTTCACGCTTGCGTCTGAGAAGACCTGGAGATCTGAATAGTTAATTCCTGCATCGGTTAGTACCTGAAGATCTGAATAGTTAACGCTAGCTTCTGATAAAACCTGAAGATCGGACCAATTGATACCGGCTTCCGAAATGATCTGATAATCAGACCAATTCACACTTGCATCGGACCAAACTTGAATATCAGACCAATTGATACCGGCTTCAGAGGAAACCTGAAAATCAGACCAATTGATGCTTGCGTCAGACTTCACCTGCAAGTCTGACCAATTGATACCTGCAGTGGTTGCCTCTGCAAGAGACTGCCAATTGACGGTGTCCGGCCAGTTAATACCGGCTCCTGTGGAAACGGCAAGATCCGACCAATTGACCGCAGCGTCCGTAAGTACCTGCAAATCCGCCCAATTCACACTTGCATCGGAAAAAACCTGGAGGTCAGACCAATTAACTCCAGCATCCGTCTTGACCTGAAAATCGCTCCAGTTAACTCCCGCGTCCGTCTCAATCTGTAAATCGCTCCAGTTGATACCCGCTTCGGTTTCGATCTGTAAATCGCTCCAGTTGATACTGGCTTCGGACTCGACCTGCATATCGGACCAATTAACGCTCGCTTGGGTAATGACCGCCAAATCGGACCAGTTGATTCCGCTCGTACCCGAGCGCAGGGTTGCATCCGCCAGAAGCTGACCGTAAAGCGTCCGATTGGCCGACGTATCCGCCGTTGTTCCGGTTACAGCCAAAATGCTGGCGACGTTGGTACGAATCGTATCAATGTCACCCCAATTCACCGTCTCAACGGTGTCCGTTCCGCCGTTTCCGCTATAAATTGCACCGATGTGTCCCCAATTGACCGTGTCAGCCGCAAAAGTTGCAGAGCCACCGCTTCCACGGAAAATATCAAAAACAGCCGGATCAAATCCTGCAATTCCATTAAAGGTCGTGCCATCATGCTCAAAAGCGAGCGTCGCCCAATAACCGCGGTCCGTTTGGTTGTTACCCGGATTCCAATCGCAGCGGTAAACCTCAAGAGTTGTATCCGCCGTACACTCGTCACCTTCGTTCAACGGATCGGCAGCCGTCGCCCCAGCATCTTCCGTATTGGTTCCGCCAAGGTAGATGACCACATCAAGCCCATCATTGGCACCCGCATTGTTGATGGCAACTCGTCCGCCCGTACCGTCGTCCAACCAGACAATCAGTGAGTACTCAGCAGCGGAGGTGTCCGGATAGTTTGCATTGCGCACGAGCTCGGCTTTGGGACCCGTTGAAGGGAAAATATCAAAGGTTTGAGAAATCCCGGCCTCAAGACCCGGGGCGGTGGCTTTAAGCGTGTACAACTCGCCGCCACGATCGACGCGAAGATTGGTGTAAACCGCCGCACCGTTTTGCACCGTGACCGTTGCGGTTCCCTGCAACGTCGCCTGACCGGGATTGTTCAGGATCGAAACGGTGACCTGGGTCGAGTTATCCGAGGTGACGGCGTTTCCGTCCGCATCCTGGACCTGAACAACCGGTTGACGTGAAATGTCATGAGTGGCTTTTGATGACGAGGGGCTGACGGTAAAGGCCAGCTTTGCCGCGGGTCCATGGCCCAAAGCGGAATCCGTCGACGTGGCGGAACTGGAGCCATCGAATGATCCGCCCTTATAGGTCTGCAGATAAATCGTAAGTTCGTGATGCCCGTCTTGAGCGCCGCCTTTATACGAGGCAGCAAAAGCCAAATCAACCTGACTCATCGTCAACAGATGAGTAAGCGCGATTAATCCGCTCAATAGCTTGATTTGTCTTCTTCTATATATAGACTTCATATTCCCGGTCTTCAAGGGGCAGTCCGCACGGCTCTAAATCCAAGACGGCTGTGACGATTCGAAATAGGCTGGGTCGCCTCCTGGCGATCACTGATTCTCAAACGAGCCGAAGCATCTGACCATGATCCGCCCCGAACTCCGGAACCGGCAGACTGAGTCACTTCGCCGGAGGCGTAACCGGGCCAATCGGCATTGGTCGCAAAACCGTTGGTCGACAACACGCCGTCACCGTGGCTGCCGGTAAATGCCCGGCCCTGCGCATTACCCACGGATACCGTCCTCTCGGCGACGTTTCCGGAAAATTCCATCGCACCGTAAAAACCGGCTCCGGCAGCCGCACGAGTCGTCGACTGCGTCGCAAAAATTCCGGACCGCAGCGGGCCTTGTCCACCATCGCCGCCGGTAAATGTCACATTGTTAAAAACGGCATTGGATCCTGAGCCGGCCTGCTCAGAGCCGGTCTCGGAACCGACGATGCTGCCGGCCGCCGTGATCGCGGTGGTGCCCCAGGCAAATTCTTCGGCCGCCGGAGGATTGGAAGCGCCGCGCGCGGCCTTCTCGTACTCCAATTCGGTCATCGGCCTCAGGCCCGCCCAATCAGCAAACGCACAGCCGTCCGCCCAGGAAAGATAATTGACCGCGCGGTTTTCACGGGAACTTGCCGCTTTGCCGGAGGTCCAGGAGACCGTGTTCCGCTGATGCACGCCGTCCGTCCCCTTGCCGGACCCGCCCGTAATATCCAGCGACGCTTTTTGCGTATCGGTCAGCGTATTGAAAAAGCTCACCCACTCGCCTTCGGTGATCTCGTATTTCATCGTATAAAAACCGTTGAACCCGTTCGGAAAAAAAGGAGAGATCGAAAATGCGGAACCCGTAGCATCCTCGCCCAAGTATCCGCTGGACACGTAGTAGTAGCCATCGGAAGCGGCATTCGTCACCTGAATGGCGCTTGGACCCGAGATATACCAGGCGTCCGCATCCGAAGCCCCTTGCTGAAATGCCGCAGCCGAAGCCGAGTCACCCGCGTAAAAAGCGCCCTGCGGCACATAAACCATCTCGACCGCGAAGAGCTTGACCACCAGCGACGAGAGCACCTTGTCGGACTCCACTCCGTCCAGACCGTAGTCCCACACGAGTTCGAGGCCCGTCGTCGAAACGGCGCCCGTGCCGCTCGTCGTCTTGCGGACAAAACATCCCTTAAGATCTTGAGGAACCACGATTTCGACCGGGCTGCCGGATCCAGCCGAAAAACCCGAGGGGTTCGTGCCGGAAATCGCCATCGTCGCATGTTTCCACGTCTGACCGTCGTCGTCCGAATATTTCATAAAAACCCAAATCGCGTCGTGATTCACGCCGTCCTTCCAGGCATTCTGCCAGGAAAGGTCGAATTTGACGTTGACCGTATTCGCCGAAACATTCTGACCGGTCACTTCACCGTTGGTCACAAAAACCCCGTTGGCCGACGCGGCGGAACAAACACTCACCAGGGAAAGAAGTGAGAAAAAAGCAGCTGCTCGCTTCATGACGCGGACCTCGCGGCGCGGAACCCGTTCGTTCCCTGACGCGACGCATCGGTCATGGCCGCTGCCAGGCGATCGGACGTACGAAGACGGTCAGATGCGTCGGCCCAGCTGCCGCCGCGGAACCCGGAGCCGTCCGCTCCGGTCACACCGCGCGTGGAATCCGTATCGATCCCGGGCCAGTCGGAATTGGTGGCATTGCCTTCGTAATTGGTCCTGGTCGTCAATTCTCCGTCGCCGTGCGTTCCCGCGAACAGGCGGCCCGCCGGAGCGCCGACCGTCACGACGCGCTCCGTCAGATTGCCGCCGAATTCCATCGCGCCGTAAAAAGCCGCGCCGGACTGGGTCTTGGTCGATTCCTGGGTCGCAAAGACGCCCGAGCGAAGCGGGCCAGACGAACCGTCGCCGCCGGAGATCGACTGCGCGCCAAAATGCGCGTTGGCGTTCTCGGTCAAAACAACTTCTTCACCTTCTTCGGCGCCGCTAACCGCGTCCGCGGCCGTAATGTTGAGGTTGCCCCAGACAAACTCGCCGGAAACCGTCTCGACTTCCTTGCCGCGGGCCGCTTTTTCGAACTCGAGTTCCGTCATCGGACGAAGGGCCGCCCAGTCGGCGAACGCCGCGCCGTCCATCCACGAAAGAAACGAGCAGGCGCGATTTTCGCGGTCAGAAACGGCCGCTCCGGAAGTCCATTGGACGGAATTCCGCTGGACCATGGCGTCGGAACCCTTGCCGTCAGCGCCGGTGATGTCACGATTGACCTTTTGCGCGGAGGAGAGCGTGTTGAAAAAAGCGGTCCAAAGACCCTCGCTGACTTCGTATTTCATGACGTAAAAAGCAGAATAGCCTTTGGGAAAAATGGCGGGAATCGAAAAGCTGTCGCCCGATCCGTTTTCTCCGGGATTGCCGGCGGTCTGATAGTAGTATCCGTCCGAAACGGCTCCATTGACACTGATGGCGGAGTTCGATGCGATGGACCAGGGGTCGGTGTCGGCAGAACCTTGCTTAAAAGACGCCTCGGATACAGCCTGATCACCGGCAAAAAAAGCGCCTTCCGGAACATAAACCATCTCGATGCCGATGACTTTGACGCGGGCCGTCGTATTGGGATTCAAACCGTTGGCCTGATAGTCCCAGACCAATTCCGCGCCGGTCACCGCCACATTACCGTTGCCATCGGCCGCGCGCTCCGCGAAAGCACCCATCTTGTCCGCCGAAACAGTCAGGTTGATCGCCGTGCCGCTGCCCGTTGATACTCCGGAAGGGTTCACCCCGGCGGTTTTCATCCGGGCGTGGCTCCAAGTCAGACCCCCGTCCGTCGAATATTTGGCAAAGAGCCAGACCGCATCGCGGTTGTTCCGGTTGCGCCAGGAATTGGCCCAAGAAAGATCGAAGCGGATATTGGCCGTTCCGGCAGTCGAACTGCGTGAAACGATGCTGACGTCGGAAACGGTGAGCTGATTGGCGGCGGCGGGAACGGAGGGAATCAATACGACGGCTGCCAGAAGAAAAACGGTTACGGTCCTGCCGCCCGACTTACCACAGTTAAGTATAAGTCTTAGTATATTAGGGCGGTGGCCTGCTTTATCCGTCTGCGAACAAAATATCATTCAAGTCCCAAGAGGTTTTTCGGGCAATCCGCGGAGGGAGAATGCAGGGCTCCCACCACTGAGCTGCGCTATTAAAAACGGGTCAGACTGCCGGACAAAGAACGGATATTATCCGCCGTAGAACTTATTGCTGTCAAACTTCACGGTCTTGTCGAGCCACTTCACTCCGCCCGGATCCTTGTCGGATGCCAGAACGGTTTCGTAAAGCTCCAAATCCAGGATTCGTTGTTCGACCTTGGCGGCCTTGGGATCTTCGGCGGCCAGCGACAGGAAGCGCTTGTAGTGCTGAAGGGCTTCCGGACGGTTGCCGAGGTACTCGTCATTGACGACGGCCAGGTTGTAGTGGGCGTCGGCGTCTTTGGGCTGGTACATGATGGCTTTTTTGTACTCTTCAACCGCCGGACCATACTCCCGGTTGCGGAAGTAGAAGTTGCCGACATTGTAGTGGAGCTTGCCGGCTTCGACGACAACAGCGGACTCTTCCTTGGCGGCGAGTTCCTGCTGAAGGACCGAAGCGGTTTCTTTGTACACAGCGATTTCGTTTCGGAGGTCGGCCAGACGAGCCTCGTAGACCGCTTTTTCGTCCGAGGACAGGGCGGCGGGAACGATCTGCGTCTTCAGGTCGATGTTTTCGCGGCTCAGCGACTCGATTTTTTCACCCATTTTCTTCATTTCGGCGGTCATCTGGGCGCGGTATTCGTCGAACGCCTTCACCGAGGTGCGCACCTGGTTGAGGATGATGTTCTTCTCGCTGTCGAACTGGGCGGCCTGGGCTTTGAGCTGGGCATTCTCGCCCTCGAGCTGGCTTTTTTGCCGCGCGAGCGTGGCGTACTCGTCCCCGGACGGAGCGGCCTGGGCTTCCGCGGCGATCGCGAGACCGGAGGTTTCGTTGGCGGACTGATAGACGTAGCCGCCGGCCGCAACCACAGCGATGACAAACGCTGCGAGCGTGATTTCAAAGGCTCCTTTGGACGAGTGGCTCATATGTTCACCTTTCCTTCTCATGTGGTTAAACCTTAAATAATTCCCTGGTAGTTTTTGTCGGGCAGGATGGGTTGATGCTGATCGGCTGTGCTCTTGTCTCCGGTGATGATGTGCGGAGTCAGGAAAATCGCGATCTCGGTGTCTTCAAGCGTGTTCGACTTGCTCTTGAACAGTTTGCCGAGGAGCGGCAGCTTGGAAAGACCGGGGACACCGCGGTCAGTGGCGGTGTTGGTGAGCTGTTTCAGACCGCCGATGATGACCGTGTAACCGTCCTTGACGAGAATGGTGGACTCAACGAACGTCGTGTTGATCTGGGGGATTTCGGCGCCTTGAGGCGTCGTGATCGTCGTGGTCTGGGAAGAAATTTCGGGACGGATCTTGAGGAGAACCCAGCCCTCTTCGTTGATGGTCGGCGTCACGTTCAGCTTGATGCCGACGTCGATGAAGTTGATTTCTTCGCTGACGGTCGCCGTATCACCGGTACCGGTGGTGGTCGACGTGACGTACGGGATCGTGTCGCCGATGTGAATCTGAGCTTCTTCGTTGTTGGTAACCATGAGGCGCGGAGAAGCGATCGTACGGGTGTCTTCAACCTGCTCGAGCGCCTGGATCTGCACCTGGAGGAGTGATGGATCGCTCAACCCGTAAGAAATCGCCGTCAAAGCGCCGGCCGTGGAAGCGGACGTGGCGATCGGGAAGGCCTGGCTGACGTTGAAGTCCCGGGCTGTACCGCTGCCCGAACGGCCGAACGGATTGGACCAGTTGATGCCGTAGTGATATTCGGGATTCAGGATGAGCTTCAGGATGCGGACTTCGATGAGGACGGCCTTGATGGGCTTGTCGAGGTCCTTCAGGATGCGCTGCACTTCGTTGATGCGTTCCTGGGAACCGCTGATCAGAAGCTGGTTGGAGCGTTCGTCGGCCTGGATGGATCCGAGCGCCTTGGCGTCGAGACGCGACTTGAGCGCGGCGGCGACGTCGACGGCCTTGGCGTGCTGCAACTGATAAACCTTGGAATCGCGCGCCCGGTCGATCTGGTCGATGGTCCGCATGATGAGGTCCAGGTTCTGAGGGGTGTCCACGACTACGACCGAACCGGAATCTTCGTCGATGACGATTTTGCCGAGGTTGGACTTGAGGCTGTCGAGCGCGGCCAGCACGTAGCTGGGCTTGGCGTATTTCAGATTGACGATGCGAACCTGGGTGACGTCGCTGAACTTCTTGCCGAAGGTGACCAGGTAATCTTCTTCCGTCATCACATAAACGATGTCGCCGATCGGCTGATAGGCAAGACGGTTGGTCTTGAGAACGACTTCGAGCGCGTCAATGATGGAAACGCTTTTCATGATGAGGGTTACGCGGCCGCTGATGCGGTTGTCCATCGCCAGGTTGAAGTCGCCTTTCATAGAAAGGAACTTCAGAACGTCGACGATGTCCATGTCCCGAAGATCGAGTGAGATCTTCTTGGTGAGCGCTTCTTTAAGAGAAACGCTCGGACCTTCGCCGGCCTGGGCCGCCTGCGCGGCGAGCGCGCCGGCCGATGCGACCGTTTCGCCAACGGCAGACGCCGCCGGGGCGAAGAGACACATGGAAAGGAAGACCGCGGAGGTCATCACGAATGCGATGGATTTTTTCAAGTTATTCCAATTCAACGGCTTTTCCCCCGATTTTCACAATGACTTTGTCTTCCAAGATCCGTTCCAATTCCAGCCCCTCAACGGGCTGACCGTACTGCAAAAAGTAAGTGAGTTTGGTCTGAGAGTTTTCGATCATCACGTAGGTTTCGGCGGCGTCTTTGGACTCAGAGATGCCGACCAGTTTGTAAGTGCTGGCTGCGCCCGAGCTTGCGGCACCGGCTGCTTCGACGACCGCTCCGGCCGGTTGAAAAATATTCCGGTTGTCCAACGCGGCGTCGATCACGGACGAGCGGATCGGCTGCACGTCGACCTGAGTCTGAACGGCGGCGGCTTTGGTTTCGAGCTGACGGATATGCGCGCCAACGCCGATCAGTTTGACAGCACCGCCCGCAATCGTGATCACAAAATACGCCAGCGCCAAAGCAGCCAGAACCCCCAACACCCGATTGACCAACTTCAGCGAAAGACCTCCGGCGGGCAGCAGCGCGAGCTTTTTGCCGGTCGGAGCTGAGGTTTCTTGAATTATATTTTCGGCTGTTTCGGCCATGTTTTTTATTTCAAATCCAGCGTTAGTGTTAACTGTAAGTCGGTTCAAACGCTAAGGGACAACTCAACGAATTTAACCGAATACAGGCAGAATATAACACGCTTACAAAATCTTGTAAATCAAAATAATACGATTACCCAAAACTTAATGCGGACTTAAGCAACCTTGACAGGGTTCTGCAGACCGGATCAGCGTGTTGTCGAAGTGGCTGATGCGCCGATAATTCGATTGGCATCATTAACCGGCTTGGGCTTCTTATAATGGGCCATGATGACCACGGTTACGATGGTAAGGTAGACCAAAAAGCTTATTGCGATCACCACAAAGATCCCGGGAAATTGTTTCTTGGCGGGCTTTGCCATCTGAATCTCCTCTTACTCCCCTTCTCCGCTTCGAATCACATAGGTCTTTTTTCGCTGGACTTCGTGATAGGTTCGCATATTCATTTCGGCTACAAGACCTATCAGAACTAATTGTACTGCAATGATTTGCATAAAAGTAAATAGATAAAATAGTGGGTTTCCGGTGAGGGTGCGGCCTTCTGCGATTTTCATCACGATGGCCGCGAAGCAGATGATCCAGCCGACAAACGAGGACATCAGGCCGAATTTGCCGAAAAACTGAATGGGGCTGGCCGAATAGCTCAGCAGGAATTTGACCGTGATCAGATCCAAAAAGACCCGCCAAATCCGGTTCAGGCCGTATTTGGATTTGCCGAATTTGCGGGGGTGGTGGAGCACGGGGACTTCGATGAGCCGCACGCCCATCCAGCTGGCCAGTGCCGGGATAAAGCGGTGCATTTCGCCGTACAGGTGCAGCCCTTTTGCGATTTCGGAGCGGTAGGCCTTGAGGGTGCAGCCGGAATCGCGGAGACGGATCCCGGTGACGCGACCGATGATCCAGTTGGCGACATACGACGGAAAGTTGCGGATCGCCGAGTCCTGCCGCTTCTGGCGCCAGCCGCTGACGAGGTCATATCCTTCTTCGATTTTGGCGACGAGCATCGGGATGTCGGCCGGGTCGTTCTGGAGGTCCGCGTCCAGCGTGATGATGATTTTGCCTTGGGCGTGGTCGAATCCGGCGGAGAGCGCGGCCGTTTGACCGAAGTTGCGGCGGAAATACACCGGCTTGTGATGAGAGTCGGCGGCGGCGATCTGCTTCATCACCTGCGCCGAGCGGTCGGTGCTTCCGTCATCCACCAGAATGCACTCATACGCATCCGAATAACCGGACATCACCTTGCGGATGGCGTCGGCTAAAAGGGGCAGGTTGGTTTCTTCGTTGTAGACGGGTACGACGATGGATATTTTGGGAATCATATTTTTCTAAACAATATCACAAACGTCCGCAGCCGCCCAGTCTTTGAAGGCCTGGTCGATGCTGCGGGGACGGATTCCGAAGGCGCGGATCGCCGGTTCGGGGTCGCGCGTGACGGCGTCATAGATATTCGCGTATTGCGCGGGGCCCCAGCCGGCGCCCGGTACGCGGCCGAACACGGCGGCGGCCGTCCGCCAAACGAACTGGGGAATCGGGATGAAGAGCCGGCGCCAGCCGCGGCTTGCGGCGATCTTCCGCGCGAGCGTGTTGAGGTCCGCCGCTTCGGACCCGGCGATGGTGAACGTACCGGTGACACGCCGGCGCAGCGCTGTGACCGCCATCGGAACGAAGTCGTCGATATAAATCGGCTGAACCCGGGCCTTGAGGCCGCCGAACAGCGGAAACACCGGCAGGCGCCTCACCGTATCGGCCACGCGCCCCAGCCCGTGATGATCCCCCGGCCCGTAAACGAAGCACGGGTTCAGGATCAAATGGTTCTTGAGCTTCCGGACCGCCGCTTCGGCGCGGCGCTTGGATTCGGGATACGCGTCGGTGAGGTCCAGTCGCAGCGCGTTCTCGCTGCTGAGATAAATAAAGTATTCCATGCCGCGCGACGCGTACTCAGCGGCGAGCTGCTCGGTGACGCCGGCGTTGACGGCGAAGATCTCGTCGGGCTTCGCGGTGCGCAGGCATGCTGCGGCATGAATGATGATGTTCACACCTTCACAGGCGGCTGCGAGCGCGGCGCGGTCGCGCAGATCCATCGGAACGATTTCGATGTTGGGGTGTTTGGGAACGCGGGAGACGGATCCGGGACGGACGGGACAGCGCAGCCGGCAGTCGGGAGCGAGCGCGCGGGCGAGATGCGAGCCGATGAAGCCGGACGCGCCGGTCAGCAGGATCAGCGGCCGGTCCACAAGCGGAATCGCAGCGAAAAAATCTCCCGGAGCATGTGGAACACCAGCCCCGGCTTGAGGCATTGCGACGTGCCGAAGCGGCGGTTGTAATGATGCACGCCGACCTGGCGGATGGAGGTGAGCTTTTTGGCGCGGACGAGGAGCTCGGCATCGACGAGGCCGCCGCAGGTCGCGAACGAAATTTTTTCCAACACCGTGCGGCGGATGAGCTTGAAGCTGCAGTCGATGTCCCTAAACGTGAGGCCGAGCAGAAAGAACGCGAGGATATGGAAGCAGCGGCTCGTGAACCAGCGCGAAAAACCCTCGGCGCGGTTCAGCCGATAGCCGATCACGAGGCCGTGGTCCTTCGCGTGCGGCGCGAGAAGCGCCAGCTCCGCGACGTCGTACTGCATGTCGCCGTCGGTGTAAAAAACGTAATCCATGCGTGCGGCACGATAACCGCTCTTCATCGCCTCGCCGACGCCTTTGTTGACCGGGTGGTGGATGACGCGCACGCGGCCCGGATGAGCGGCGACCAGACGATCGGCGATCTCGCCGGTGCGGTCGGGACTGGCGTCGTCGACGATGATGACCTCGTAATCGTCGGCAAGTGTCGCGGCGACTTCGAGCATTTTGAGCGTGAGCGGCTCGACCGTTCCCTCGTCGTGATACGCGGGAAAAAACAGGCTCAGGCTGGTCAGCGGTTTGGACGGCATATTAGTTCCAGGGTGCGGTGATCAGATTTTTTTGTTCCCACAGCACGGGCATCACCGTGCGGACCGAGTGCGCAGCCGACGCGGCCAGGATCAGCGCGACGATTCCGACGGACAGGAAACGGTGCGCCATGATCCCGGACAGGCGGCGCTCCAGACGGACGATCATCCAGCCGGACAGGGCCGCCAGCGCTGGATAAATCATGTGCAAATACCGATACTCACCGGTCCGATGAGTTAAAAAATACCCGGCTCCGAAGGTGATCCAGCACCATAAGAACACCGGGCGGTCATCGAACGGCTTTTGACTCCAAGCGGCAAGGCCATTTTTCAACCCGTCCTTGACCGTGAGGTAAGCTGCGGCAAAAGCCCAGCAAATCGCAACCGTACCAACTGAATAATATATTACTCCATGAGGCTGACTCAAAAGCACCTGATACCAATCCCCGATATTGGCGAAACCTCCGACAGATGCAATCTCGCGCCCCTTCAACATCCGATCTGTGATCACGGGCTGCGCCAGAGGGTTCCCGTAACAACTGTACATGGTCCAAAACCAGTGGGCCGTCATCGCAGCGGCGGTAGCGGCAAATGCCCACCACCGTCTGTCCGCGAGCATGCGAACCCAGGATTTTTTCTCCGCACGCATCATCAACATAGAATAAAATGCAAGCGCGCCGGCCGCCAATAGTGACTTTTGACTGGTCAGCACCGATCCTCCGTAAAGCACCCCGGCCGCCCCGCATAACCACCACCGACCTGATTTGAAGCCCGCCCGATAAAGAATCATCGCCGGCAAAAGCAGTAGAAGAGCCAAGTCTTCCGTCCACACGCGGTACGACGTTAAAATCGAAACAGGATTAGTCGCAAAAATAAAGGCGGCCACCAGCGCCGCCACATTCCCGAATAAAGCTCGGGTCCAGAAAAAAATCAGCGTTAAAATCAAAAGACTGGACGCAAAAGGAATGATCGCAGCCCAGAATTGGGCTTTGAGCAGAATCGCAGGCCTGGTGTCCAGGACCTCCTTTCCAAGGTTGCTTTTTACGACCGCAAACGTCCGATCGGCCGAACCAAAAATTCTTTGGGACAAAGCAAGCGCCTGCGGCAGCATCGGGGATTTATAAAAAATCGGAGTATCGTAATACGCCAGTCCGTTCTCATAATAAGTGTCCAGGACAAATCCGCGCTGCCCCTCTACCCGGTAGGGATAGATAATTTCGGCTGGCGGACGGCCGTCAATACGAAGAACTTCCGTATTAATCCCTTTAAGATTGTAGTCTTCGTATCCGGCCGCGCGACTCGTCTGCAGCTTCATCGCGAGCATGACGTACTGGCTCTGGTCGCCCTGCCAGTGCGGCAGCCAGAACGTGAACTGGCGGACGTAGAACGCGCCGGCGAAGATGAGGGCGAAGAGCAGCGCCGAGCCGATCGTTTTGTTTTTCAGGTCGATCATCGTTGGGGTCCGTCGTTAAAAAAGCATTTGGTCGGCAAAAATCTTGGGGTACGCGAGCCAGGCCCCCCAAGCGGCGCAGGCCAGGGCTATTAAGCCGATTATCATGCCACCGGCCCGGCGGTTTTGTAAAAATCTTTCGAGACCGACCGCGGCGAGGATCGCCAGGGCCGGGTAGGCGGGATAAAAGTAACGGTGCTCCTGGTTGCCGGTGATGAAAAGGTTGTTCAGATTCGCGATGCAGAGAAAAAATACCGAGGGCCAGATCCAGAGCAGAACCAGGCTCCTGGTCCGGGAGTCCTTCAGGCGGCCGATGATGCCGGACCACGCTTGATTCCAAGTTGCGGCCGCAAAGCCAAACAACGGGCACAGAAAAACCGCGCCGAGAGAAAAAAGGATCGAAGGGTGAGGCCGCGAATGCACGGCCGCGAACCAGCCCGTCACGTCGCTCCCGAGGGCCGTCGTCATCCCCTGGACAGGCTGATACAGCGGATGCCCATACGTTTGGATCACTTTCCAGAACCAGAAGCCGGTCACCGCCAGAAAAGCGGCGCCGAGCAGCCAGAAGAAGGGATCCAAAATAATTTTGATCGTCCGGGATACGACGCCGGCCGCGCGGCCGGTTTTGCGGCCGTCGTCCCCGTCCTGCCAGAGGCACAGCGCGGCAAATCCTCCCAAGGCGGGCAGAATAAGACCGGTTCTTTGGTTGACCAGGACCGCCGCTCCGGCCATTGCGCCCGCGGCGAGGCCTGCCAGGGCGCGGTTCCGCTTCCACAGCAGCGCCAGCGACGCAACCGAGGCCGTCACAAAAAATGCGGCCGTGTCTTCAGTCAGGATCTTGTGGGCCAGCCAAATCGAAACGGGGTTCACCGCCAGAACGGCCGCACTCAGAACCGTGATTGGACGCGAGCCGAAAAGAAGCCACGCCAATACGGCGGTCAAAAAAATGAGGCTTAGGTTGAAGGTCAAAGGAACCAGCGCGGCCCACAGTTGATGACGCCAGATTTTCCAGGACTCGGCTGCATGCGCGAACGTCTTCGGGCCGTAGGAGAGCACTGCGAATACCGGAGTGTCGGTCTTTTGACCGAAGGCGGTCGATCCGACGAATATTTTGTGCGAAAGAGCGAGGATCGCCGGATACAGCGGCGCGCGCACGTGGAGCGGTTCGTCGTAATAGGATTGGCCGATGCTTTTCATGAGCGCCAGATAAGCTCCGGGCGAGTCGTCGGCGCCAGGCTTCACCGCATTGAACTCCATATGATTCTCTTTGGACGGACTCACGTCCAAGCGGCCCAGCGACACCGAGCGGAGGTTGTAACCGTCGAGTCCGGCATGCGAGAGCTTCATCGCCAGAATCACATACTGCGCCTGATCCCCCCGCCAATGCGGAAGCCATAACGCGCAGATCCGCAGCCCCAGCGCCGCCAGCAACACGAGCAACACGGCTGCGATCGGGAAGCGGCTCACGCTATTCTCCATTTCCGCGCGGCCAAAAGCGCGGCGAACGGCAGTATCGGCGCGATCGCCCGGGCGTCCCAAACCGCTTCACGGCTGATCAGCCAGCGCGAAACGGCAAAACTCAGGATCAGAAGCCACAAAATGCCGACGTTCATCCCCTCCCGCTCGTCCGCGCGTGCGGACCGGTAGTTCTTTAAAAAAATTCCGGTCGAGAGAAGCGCGGCGGCCGGGACAAAACAAAGCATCGCCGCTTCGACCGGTACGGGCAGCACGCCCGGCAACAGCCCCGCGGACACAGACGCGGAAACGTCGGAGAGCTGAACCACGGAGGCCTTCAGAGCCGCGTGCGCATAGTCGGGCCAGACTTTGTAAATCACCGCCGCGCCGGCGGCAAAAGCGAGGCAATAACCGTTGAGGGGTTTGGGATGCGCCCAAAAAGCCCAGACGGCGAAGGCGGGCAGAAACAAGAACGCGGACGCATCGGTCAAAGCCGCGATCCCCCAGCAGGCGCCGGCCAAAAGACAGCCGGCGGCGTTACGGTTCGAGATGAAGCGATGAAAAAGAACGACGGCGGCCAGGATCAGCGCGGACAGAGTCGCCTCAGGCCAAATCCGCGTGGAAATCAGAATGTGCGCCGGAACCAGCGCCACAAGCGCCGCGGCCAGAATCCCCGAAGCCGGGCCGAACATCCGCCATCCGGCGATCAGCGTCAGGAGAACGGCGGCCAAGCCGGAAACGAACGGGACCAGAACCGCCCATCCCTGCATCTGCAGAACGGCCCGGGAAGGCTGCGCCTTTTCGCCGGCCGAAGGTTCGGCGGCGCTGAGCGGATAAAACGGGAAGCGGGGGCCAAGCGTCTGATGGTGAGTGTAAGCCAGCAGTGAGGGAAAAAACGGCGCCTTTAATTGGAAGGGGTTGGAATCCTGGACGGGCCAAACATCGAAGGAGGCGGGGGCGGCCGGATCCGCCGTGACGGGCGAAGCGACCGGCAGAAGACGGCCGGATCCGCCGATTTCCGCGACTTCGCTGCGCCGCACTTCGGCGCCCGAGGGATGGTATCCGCTCAGACCCGGATGGGTTCCCATCTTCATCGCGAGCGTCGCGTAAGCGAGCTCGACTGGATCGGTGTGCGGAGCCCAAAACGCGCCGATCCTCAACAGCGCCGCCAGCGCGAGAATTCCGGCGGCCAGGATTACGCGCATTTTTTGAAGATGTATTGGTGGTTGCCCGTCGGAAGCACGGCAGGAAAGACCCGGATCATTTTGAAGCCCAGCTTTTCGACAAACGTTTTTATCTCGTCGATCGAAGCGTACTCGTAAGGATATCCGCCGATCCAGTCCACAACGTCGTGATAAAGGTCCATTCCACGGTGCATTTTGAGCGGGTTCTCGCGGGTGATCACGAGCTTGGCCAGGTAGATCAGCGGGTAAAAAATCGCCGTCCAGACGGGCTTGAGCCATTTGGGGGAAACGTTGTACACGACCTTGACCGCTTTCCACATTCCGGACGTCCAGTGACGGTGATAGATCGCGAGGATAAAGGTGCCGCCGGGTTTGACGCGCGAAGCAGTGTTCGTGATCGCTTCCCACATCTTGCCCGTGTGATGCAGCGAACCCCACGCATAGACGACGTCGAAGCGGTCGAGACGGGAGATGCGGTCCGCATCCAAAATGCTGACCGTCTCGAACCGGGTATCGGCCTGAGCCGCATAAGTCTTTTGGTTGCGGCGCGACACTTCGACGCAACGCGGGTTCACGTCGATTCCCAGAATGGGGCGGGCGCCCATGCGCGCGGCCGCAGCCGAGAACATTCCCGTGCCGCAACCCACGTCCAAAAAAGACCGGCCCGGAAGCGATTCGTCGGCCAAGAGCATTTGGAGCGATTCAACCGCAGCGGCGATGCGCTTTTCGTCGATCACCTTGTCGGTGTAGCTGGCCCAGTTTTGGCCGAAGTCGAAATCGGTCGATTGGAGCTGAGGCATGGATCACCCTTCCTTGAGCGCCGGGATTAGGCTCATGTAGAGTTCATCGTATTGTTGCGCAAGCTCCCGGTTACTCGGCAGGAACATTGTACTTTGAACGGATCGTTTGTCGGTAAGCTTGAGCAAATCGTTCAACCGATCAGGCGCCGTTCTCAAATCCCTCAAAGGGAGCTCAAAACCGTTCATCCCTTCCCGAATCCGAATATGCGCATGTAAACCGGTCTTAAAAGCGAGCACCGGCAATCCCCACTTCATTGCCCGCGCCGCCGACAGGTTCAGCGGCTCGTTGGTCATAAGACTCAAAAATATATCTGAATGCTTCAGAACCCAGTCGATGCTGCGAAGATATCCGGTCAAGGTCACCCGTTCGGTTAAATTCTCCCGCTTGATCAAGCGTTCGAGCTCTTTTCTGTAGGCGCCTTCCCCGCAAATATACAAATGGGCTTTGGGCATGGAGGATCTGATCATGGACATCAACTGCACGGCATATTGATGCCCTTTGTCCGGATGTAATCGGCCAACGCTGGCCAAGACCGGAGAGTTCTGTTTAAAAATTTCTTCTGAAGCGATGCAATCAGGACGATCTGCGGCTTCATCCAGATCCACGGCGGCCTGATAAAGCGCCATTTTTTCAGAAGGCAGGCCCATCTCCCGATACTCGTCCGGATAATTCGTAAAAATGACACAGGCTCTCTTCAGAAGCGCCCGGTAAGCGGGACGGCGGGCACAAAAGTAAGGCACCTGCTTTTCAGATGCCTCGATCGTAAATACGAATTTAGGCACCTTCAATCGGCCGGCGAGCACAGAACCGAACACGAGAGATCCGTCCAGCCTGGCATGCAGTATGTCGGGAGCAAACTCCCGAATCATTCGCTCTAAACAGGACCATGTCCCGGGATTTAAAAGCGTGAGGACGCTGTTGCGATCCGTAGATACGAAATCAACGGGTGCATACTCCCGAATACGCTTCGAAAATACATCGTCGCAGGAAGAAAGGGGTATGATTTTTAGATCGATGACGGACCGGTCACAAAACTTCGCATAATCAAAGATCGCTTGTTGAGTACCGCCTCCGGCAAGTGAATCTACCAGATAAAGAACCCGGATCTTTCGGCGCATGCTCTAGAGGTGTTGGGAAGACACGGCCGCCCGGGTAGCGACATCATAGGCCTCAAAAATCTGAGAGCGATCTTTCGACAACAGAAAAACCAGCCCGTCCTTCATGGGCTGCCTGGATGACTGCAGTTGATCAACCGTGAATGAGTTTGAGTCCTCATCGTACGCAAAGAAGACTGGTTCCGGTGCACTTCTCACAAAATTCCGGCTGCGGCCGACATAGAGAATAAACACATCGTGGCTGCGGTCCCGCGACTGGTCCCACAAAAAAAGCTCTTTGGCGGTCGCCCGCACCAGCGGCAGAAACGGCCGTGACAGCCATCGGATCAACGCCGGAGTCGGCGGACCGTATACTCCAAGCATGAGAGCAGCCGAAAGATTGGACAGGAACATGGTATCCGCATGAATGAAAGAGATTTTTTTGACCACTTCATAATCCCGCTCGACAATTTGATCGATCTCGCTCTCATCGAGTAAAAACTGATAATTGGCCAATTCTTTTCTCTTTGCGGCGGATGCCGAAAACCGTTTCAGCCCGATCCGCCCCAAAATTCCGGCCCAGCTGGAAGCAGACGCCCAGTAAGAAGTATTTTCGTTGAAGACGGTTGTTTCGGCGATCAAAGACCATTTTTTGAGAACTTCCGACTTCTGCGAAACATGGTGGATGAAGTTCATGCTCAAAATACAGTCGGCCGTCCCCTCCTTGACGGGGGGATTCATCACATCGGCGACGATCAAGGCGCGAAAATGGTCAAAGCGCTTGCATTGATAAAGACTGTAGGGACTCAGATCGCAGCCGATCACCGAATTTTTGATCCCTTCGAATATCCTTGAAGAAAGCGATGCCTCGCCGACTGCAAATTCAAGCAGCCCCTCCGCTGCGATCGTCCCATCGGCCAAGAGGTCTTTCATATAAGAAAGCTCGTACCCTTTCGCAAGAACCGGATAGTAGTGGAAAGGGTATTGCTCCGCGAATGCTTCGATGTCGACGGTTCGACGCAGGACCGCATCCGGTACTTTTCTGCCCGACACCGACCGGATAAGGGATAGAACGGTCCAGAGGCCCGCTGAATAGAGAAGAATCAGAGGAAACAGGAGCGCCCGGGGAATGGCCAATATCCAGCCTCCCAGGCGGTATAAATTCATCCGCTTCTTGAGATTAACTACGTACTTGAGATAACCCAGATTCACTTCGGAGGACATGAGGAGGGGTCAGTCGATCGGCAGCGAAGGATAAGGCCGGTTACTTTTGAACTTGCGCCTGAAAATCATCGTGTTCATCTAGAAGACCGGTTTTTTTCAACCGGCTTGCCTCGGCATTGCGGAGAACTTTCCAATAATTATGGTCCCAGGACCGGTATTTCCAGTCGGGACAGGTTGAACACAAAGAGATTTCTTTACCCTTATTGGCCAAGTGCATGTCCCGATAATGCCGGAATCCTTCTCCATGCCAAATATCACGAAGCGACTGATCATGCACATTGCCCATATTGGTTTTGGAGGCGATGTCATATCCGCAGACCATCACATTACCCCGGCTGTCGATATTGAGCCGTTCGAAGATAAAGGGGCAAGGCACTTCGTCCGTATTCAAATAGGGTGCTGGATCCGCGGAACGCGAATCGTCCAGAGTCGTATTGACGCCCCAAGTCAGGAATTTGCGCTTGATGAAGGTGTCGACGCCGATCTTTTCGACCCAAAAACGCTCAACCTCGTCGATGTTGACTTCTTTTTGATTCACGCCGGAAGCAATGATCTTGGTCTTGCTGCCCAGCTCATTCCGGAGCCGGAGCATCCGGCGGGCATTTTCGAGCAGTGTGTCCCAGCTGAGGCCCTTCCGCACGATCGCATAGGCCTCGGGATTATCGGAGTCAACGGAGAACTCTATCGTGTCCAGATTGGCCGCCAAAAGTGCCCTGGAATTCTCCTCGGTGAATTTGGATCCGTTGGTGATGAGGCCCACCCGGCATCCGACATTCTTGGCGTAAACCAGAAGCTCGGTTCCCTGCGGATGCATCATCGGCTCTCCACCGCCCGAGATTCTGAGCATGGCCCCGTATTTTCCGGTTTCGTCCGCTATTTTCTTGAAGGTGTGCTCCGGCATGAACGGAACGTCTTTGAACTCTTTACGGATGTTGGAGTTGGTGTACGGACAATGCGGGCAAAGGGCGTTGCAGGGATAGACGAACGAGAGGACCAGCATCATCGGAAATTCCGATGCTTCAGGGCGCAGGCCGTACTGGCCTTCGGCTAAAATCGGCTCGGACTTGGGGTTTGGATTCACAGACGACATGATTGGGTCATTATAAACAATGGCCGGTCAAATTGATACGCGACTCACAGGCCGCTCCACACCTCATCCGTCCAATACTGCAGCACGAATAACGTCCAGATCTTGAACGTAACCGAGTCGTCGCCGCTCATGAACCGGCGGACGAGCCGGTCGATATAGCCGCTCTCAAAAAGACCCTGATCAGATCGTGCGATGCCATTCAATCGCATGGACAAATCAGAACTCAATGGGCCTCTCAGCCAGGTGTTGTTGGGCGTCACAAAGCCTTCCTTGGGACGATCGAGGATCTCTTTAGGAAGATAGCGGCCGGCCGTTTTGCGCAAAAGGTATTTGAGGACCCCGCCCCGGATCTTGAGCGATCCTGGAAGCTTGAACGCGAATTCCGCAATCCGGTAATCCAGAAACGGCGTTCGCACTTCAAGGCCGTGAGCCATCGATAAGATGTCATTAAAATAGAGGATTTCGTTCGGCAAAAGGGTTTTGACATCCATTGCCAGCATCCGGTTCAGCGGATCCACGGCGGTAGAAGTCTCGCCGTACAAGCCTTCCAAATAGGACGATCCGGTTTTCGGACCGAAATAGTCGCGTCCTTTTTTCGTGAGCAGCTCATTCATTTCTTCGTCCGTAAAAGCCGCATAAGCCAGCCGCCACTGCGCCGGGCGAAGGCCCCTCATCGAATCGACAAAATCTTTCCGGTCCTTGAAGAATCCATAATCCGCCTCCGAAGGTGCGCGTCCTTCGGCCGCAGCCAGCCGATGGGCTTCCAGCGCCCCCACGAGCCGGTGATGCCCATAGGAACCGAACACTTCGTCCGCCCCGTCACCGGAAAGGGCTGTCTTCACATGGGATGACATGCGAGCCGACAACCAGTACGACGACACCACGCCGGCGAACGGCTGATCCAATTGACGCATCACGGCGCCAAAATCCCTTTTAAGATCCGTCCAGTCCATCGCCCATTCATGATGCTCCGTGCCATAACGGGCGGCGACCATCCTTGCGAATTCGGCGTCGCGCTTATGGGAAGGTGCATTTACATAAGTGAGATTGAATGTCCGAACAGGCCGGCCAGAAAGTTCGCTCATGATGGCCGTGATCATCGATGAGTCGATCCCGCCGGACAAATAAGCGCCGTAAGGAACATCGGACCGCATCCGGATCCGCACGCTATCACGGACCAATCCATCCAACTCATCGACAAGCCGTGCTTCGTCAGAAATAGAGGCGGAAGATTCTGGTACGGGCAACCGGTACCAGCGGCGATGGCGAAGCGTGCCGTTCTCCCAGACCATCTGTTCTCCGGGCTCCATGGCACGAACACCGGCGTATGCCGTCCAAGGTGCGGGGATATGTCTGAGTGAAAGATAATAAGAAAGAGCTTCACGATCGCGCTCCCAAGAGATGCCGGGAATAGGACGGAGCGCTTTGATCTCGGAAGCAAAAGACAGGTCCTTACCCCTCAAGGAATAGAACAGAGGCTTCACGCCGAAACGATCCCGGGTTAGCACGAGCCGGCGCTTCCGGTGGTCCCAAATCGCGATCGCGAACATGCCGTTCAAATGGTTCGCAAAATCTTCGCCGTAAACCTGGTAGGCATGCAGGATGGTTTCGGTGTCGCTTTGCGTTTTGAAGATCCGCCCCATATCCTCAAAAGTTTTGCGGAGCTCTCTAAAGTTATAGATCTCCCCGTTGAAGACTACCGTCACGGATCCCGCCGAATCGCTCATCGGCTGTTGACCCGTCTCCAGATCGATGATCGCCAAACGGGTCATTCCCAGGCGAACGCCGTCCGCCGGCTCGCAGGAACCGCGGCCGTCCGGACCTCGATGACTGATTAGATCCAGCATCTTTTCGATCACGTCCGGTCCGTGAGCCCCGGTAAAACCCGCTATCCCACACATAAGAAAATTCCGAATCTAATTTGCATGATATTTCTTTCTGACCAGGATTGCGTAGGAGGCGTATCCTCGGCGATCAAACGGAGTGATCAGATCGAGCAGCCAAGCGACCAGATTGGCAATCGGACTAAGGATAAGCGAAAGACCGAGAACCAAGACTTGCGCCAGCTTGAGAATTCTGCTGCGGTTGTAAATGTCGTTGCGGACGATTTTTTGGTAGATCAATGAAGTGATCGACATCCAAAACAGACTCGGGTAATACTCCTCCAGGACTTCGACATCCATTTCTTCCAACAACATTTCATAGGCGTATCGTGTCATGTTGAAATAGTTATAAGGCTCTCCATGACTCATTAAAATGTCGCCGGGTCCAACCAGCAGCAGGTGGCCCCCAGGCTTGAGCACCCGGACCGATTCCCGCAGTAGAAGCTGCGGCGACCGAACATGCTCGATGACAAAAACGCTCATCACCGCATCAAGCACGCCGTCCTTGAACGGTAAATCTGTCGCATCTCCATTGACCTGCGGATACGATTCACGCCAGGGCGAAGAGGCTGCGGCCGGAACATAGTCGAGCGATATATACTCCAAGCGGTTCTCTACATCGCGTTTCCATTTTTGATCGCCCGAACCCACATCCAGCACAATGCCTTGACGCACACTCCCAAGCCACGAAAGAATCTTTTTCCTGAGAAACAGGGCGCTCAGTCCGCCCGCAGCAAACACGGAACCGGCGATCTTCTGTTCGAGCCGGGTGTTGTAGAATTCGTTGGCCGCGAACAATAATCCTTTCGGCGCCGGCGCCGGAACCGCTGCGGTGCGCGTTCCGTCAAAAAGAAGATCGATCATTCTATTGTGGATGATCGGGAACTGACGACCCGACCGGGTACAAGTGAGGACTTCGCCTGCTGCGACCAGACTCTGCCCGCAGCCACAGGGACAGCGCAACATTTCCGCGAGCCTTTTAACTTCCATGATTATTTCTCCGCATCATGCGAGATGCCTTTGAGCCAGCGCGTGCCAATCGTGAAATTCTACGGCCCTGCTGCGACCGGCCCTGCCCCAACAGCTTCTTAACTCAGCATCGGCAGCCAACCGGGCCAGCGTCGCCAGCAACTCTTCCGGCCGATCCGATCTTACAAGGGCGCCGTTGACTTCCGGCGCAACAAGCTCGTTGTGCCCGTCAATGTCGGAAAGTACGAGAGGAAGTCCGGAAGCCATTGCCTCCAAAGCTGCGTTTGGCATCCCTTCCCACAACGATAAACTTACAAAAACATCCGCCTCCCGATAGCGAACCGGCAAATCAGCCTTGGATACCCATCCTTCGAAGTGGACACGGTCCGCAACACCAAGGTTCAGACATTTTTTTTGAAGCGCATCGCGATCATCACCGTCGCCAACGATGGTCAAATCAGCTTCGGGCAAGTCCCGCAAGACCGCAATCAGTCCGGACACATTTTTCTGCGCCTCCTCCAGTCGACCGACAAAAATGAGCCGAAGCCTGCTTCGGGCCGGCAAACGATCGGATGGCCTAAATATTTTTGTGTCCACCCCGTTCGGCAGCGCTTCGACTTCAATGCCTGGACGCGCCAACAAGGCCAATTGCCTCAGCCCGCGGCTATTGGCGATGACCTTCACCGCCTGCCTCCAAATCATCAGGATCCAAGGTTTGGTAAAAAAATGAAAGAGGCGCAAGCGCTCCGGATAAAAGCCCGGGACGTCTCCGCCTCTTAATTCCACAATATACGGTACGCGGTATAAACACTTCATCAGCCAAGCTGCCGGAGCGGCCGGGATCGTCATGAACGCCACCGAGAGGTCCGGATCGACCGTTTTACGCCAGCGGCTGGTCTGAGCGACGGAATTGATCAGGTACAGCAACATCTCGATGATCCGCCCTTTTTCAGCGCGGCGACGGCAGGTTGAGATGCGAATCACACGAACTCCGTCAATGACGCTGTCGGCGGATTCGTTCCCAAAGGCGGAGGTCACGACCGTCACCCGGTGACCCTGTGAGTGCCAGGCCTTGGCCAAATTAAAAAGACCGTTGGACGCCCCGCCTCCGATCGGAGGATATTCATGGCAAAACACCAGGAGTTTCATCGACCCGACGCTCCGGCACGATTGTCTCGAAATTTGGTCTCAAGAACAAAGTCGGCTGCACCCACAAGAACGCTGGTCATACTCATCAGTCCGGACATCAATCCGATCACGGCGCCCTGTTCCGCCGTGCCGCCCATCCGTGGAAGCAGAAAAACTAGGATGCCGATCCGGAGCGACCAGCCGAACAATGCCCCCGGGAGCGATTGGATGATATTTGCAAACCCACAGATCCAAAGCGCTGGAACAAATGCGAGCTTATACCCCACAGCATCCGCGAGCACGACCAAAAACTGGGCGGAACATAAAAACTGCAATGTCATCCACCCGGCAGCGGGGGCCAACATCTTGAGTCTGATGTCCAAAAATCTCTCGTGAAGTTTTGCAAAAAAGCGAATTCTGGGGAACCACCGGACCCCCGCCGCAATCGCCGCAAGCATCGATGCGAATGCGGCCAGACACAGGACATACATTTTGGCCTCTTCTGAATTCTGCCAAACGTTTTGAGCGACCGGCCAAAGAATTACGTTCAAAGCAAGTGCCAGAATCCAAACAAGATAAGTCTCAGTGCCGATCGAAGCCAATGCTGAACCGGCCGGAATATTCAATCGGACAGCCATGCCGCCCCATCGGGCGGCGGCCCCGAGCCAATCGGAGGCCATGCCAAAAAAGGAGGCTTGTAAATTCACCCGCACAATTTCCAAATAACGCCTGTGCATCCCAAAAGACCTCATCACCCATGCAGCTCCGGCGGCGCCGGTTAGGACGCGGCCGGCTTCAAGCAACAATGCGGCTCCCGTCCAACCCCAGCCGGTCTTTTGAAGGACTGCAGCCAATCCATTAACATCAATCCTCTTAAAAATAAGCCATATCACAAAAGCCGCAGCCGTCCATCGCACCCCAAGAATGAGTATTCGTTTCGACGGGCCGTCAGGAAGCATAGGAGCCTGGCTTTTGCGTTGAGTGCACCAACGACGAATTATCCGGCCTGATCCATCCGGGAATCGCCTCATGTTCGGTCACCGCCCCCGAATCCGTATCAACCTCATAGGCCGCTGCAAAACGGCCTTCGAACCGGTCCGCGCTCTTTTCCAGAACATGGATGTCGAAACGTACCGACCGGGCGGACCGGCCCAAAGATCTGGCATATTTCACCAACTTCTTGTGAAAAAGGTCTTTTCGGTCGGGAAAATAATTCAATGTCGTAAAAAGGCAGACGAGCGTGATCGATTCAAACACCTGCTCGAAGCGCCGGCCTGTGATTTCCCAACCCTTGCCCGGATCGGACCACCGGACCCTTCGGGTCGGATCGGGCCCGGCGGACACCGTCACTTCAAAACGGGTGAGATCGCTCGAAAAGACCCGCCAGATGATGATCCCGAACAAATTCGCGTACCCATCGAGCGCTCTTTGGATCGGAGCCGGCCAGCGGCGGCGGCCCAAATGGTTGTACCAAATGCCGGCAAAGCAGACGGGAATCAAAATGGTGTGGAGGGTAAAAACGGCTGTCAGAATCTGTTGCAGAACGGACGGTAAAGCAATGGCCGGATCCGGGATCAACTCCAAAGACCCGATCGGACCCAGCATCTTGGAGAACGGGTCTCCGGCCGTCGCATAGAAGCATCCGATCAGAATCACCATGTGACACAGGAATCCCAACCGAATTTGGGTCAGAATAAAAACAAAGGTTGTCGCGAGCAGCAGCCCTCCCCATCCCATCGTGACCGGGAAAAACATCAGGAACGCCGCCACCACCTCAAAAAACCAGGCAGAAAAATTGAGGACTTTAAAAATGACGCTTTGGGGCCGGATCTTCGCAAAGAACCGGTGCCAATACCCCCACATCGGATTGGCCATGCCGTATTCCATTCCCGAACCGGATCCATAGCCGCTGAAAAGCTTATAAAAACCCGCGGATAGGAATATGCACGCGAAGTCGACTCTCAGCATGCGCACCGCAGCGGTCCGCAATTCGGGAGATGTTCCCGGCAGCGACGTGATCTCCATCAGCAGGACCGCGGCCGCCAGCCAGTTGGCGATAAAACCGGGCGCCCCGAACCCTCGGCTCAACGACTTCCAGCGTTGATCGATGAAAAAATGTCGGCAGATTAAAAGGTTGATCCCGGCAGCGGCCAACGGCAGGATGCCCGCCGCCAAACTCAAGGATGTCAGAGTCCACACCGCCAACAGCGCACATGAAACGGCGGGGTTGTGCACGCGGTCTCCGGACGGTGACGCTTCGACATATCCGCCCCATGTTTCCGAGACCAGAACGCGGCTGCGATTGCGCCACAGCGCGATCAGCCACAAACACATCAAAGTTCCGTAAGCGGACCGGACGAACGACTGAACCTGCTCCGGCAAATCCATCATGAGCGCGGGAACATCACGATCCGTGTTGCTTCAGCAGATCGCGTAGAGCGCGAACCACGGCCGTCTGATCAGCGGGCTTCATCGACGGGTAGAACGGCAGAGAGATCGCTTCTTCTCCGAACCGTTCGGCCTCCGGAAAATCTCCGACTCTGAACCCGTATTTTTTCCTGAAGTAGGAAGTCAGATGGACCGGCCGGTAATTGACGACTGTGGCGATCCCGCGTTGCTGCAGCCCTTGCACAATCCGGTCCCGCAGACCGGCCTGCACCCGGATGACGAACAAATGCCGGGCATGGCGCGTGTGTGGGCGCAGAACGGGAAGCCGAACACCTTCCATGTCCCGCAGAAGCCCGATATAACGCTCTGCGAGCGAGGTGCGTGTGCGGTGGGTCCGGTCAAGCCGCTCCAGCTGCGGCAGAAGCAGCGCGGCCTGAAGGTTGTCCATATTGTACTTCCAACCGAAGGTCACCATGTCCCAGTGGGTGTACCCTTCTTTCTGCCGATCGGAGGCCGTTTTGTTCATCCCATGATGACGAAGGAGCTTGAGTTTTTGACGAAGACTTTCGCTGTCGGTGACAACCGCACCGCCTTCACCCGACGTCAGATTCTTCGTGGCATAAAAGCTGAAGCAGGCCGCGTCGGAGAGCTGGCCGGGCCTCACGCCGTCCCGCTCGCCCTCGACGCAATGGGCCGCATCTTCGACGACCGACAACCGATGCCTTCGGGCCATGAGGCGCAGCGCGCGCATGTCGCACATCTGTCCGTAAAGATGGACGGGGAGGACGGCCTTGGTTTTGCGTGTAACGGCCGATGGGATCTTGGAAACATCCAGATTACCGGTGTCCGGTTCGACGTCGCAAAAAACCGGCTTGGCTCCGGCCTGCAGAATGGCCGTGGCGGTCGCAATGAAGGTAAGTGGGGTCGTGATGACCTCATCCCCGGGGCCGACGCCGAGGGCTTCCAATGCGATATGGAGCCCCCCGGTGCAGCTGGTGACGCCAATACCATGTTTGCGGCCCAGCCACGATGCGAATTTGGCTTCAAATTCCGCGACCGTGTCGCCCGTCGTCAGAATCGGCCCCGCCAACACGCGGGCAAACGACCGGAGCTCTTTCGCCCCTAGATCATGGCGATAAAAGGGAATCTGTTTCATCGGATCAATGCATCGCCTTGCGGCCCGACGCGTCGATCACGGGCACATGCCGCAACCAGACCTGGGACCGCCACCAGGATTCGTTCTGACTGTACCAGTCGATCGTCTTCTTCAAGCCTTCCTCGAAGCCGGTCCGCGGCTTCCACCCCAAAACCCGATGAGCGTGCCGGGCATCGCACGTGTGGCGGAAGACCTGGCCGGGCCGATCTCCGATCAGTTCGATGGGCGAATTGCTGTTCATGGTCTTTTTGATGACTTGGGCAAGCTCCAGGATCGAAATGTGGCGGCCGGAACCCAAATTGAGCACCTGACCCGCGACCTTACGAACCGGAGCATGGATCACCTTGTCCAACGCCTCACAGTGATCTCCCACGTAAAAAAAGTCGCGGGCCGCACCTCCGTCGCCATGAACCCTTAAAGGTTCGCCGAGAATGCAGCTCGTAATGAAGCGCGGGATCACTTTTTCCAAATGCTGGTTGGGTCCGTAATTATTGAACGGGCGGATGATGACCGTTGGAATCCGGTACGTCTGATAATACGAGTAGATCAGCCGATCCGCCCCGCATTTGGCGGCAGCATAGGGACTCATCGGGTTGAGAGAGTGATTCTCGTCCATTTTTTTGGAATCGGCGGTTCCGTAGACTTCGGATGTCGAGATATGGACAAAACGTTCGATCCGGTTGCGGTAGCGGATGGCGGCGTTGGCTAAAAATTGCGTGCCGATCACGTCGGTTTGAAAAAAATCCGTGTTGTCATAGATCGACCGCGTCACATGGGACTCTGCCGCGAGATGGACGATGATATCCGACTGGGAAACGACCGAATCGACGAAGCTGCCGTTGCAGATGTTGCCGTGACGGAATTCGAACCGGGAGGAATTGAAAATATCCTGAGGGATGTTACCCAGGTTGCCCGCGTACGTAAGCGCGTCCAGTACGATGATCCGATACTTGGGATACTTGTAAAACAGGTGCCGGACAAGGTTGCTTCCGATGAATCCGGCGCCGCCGGTGATGCAGATGGTTTTCATTTGGCTCCTGGTATCTCCTGTGATTTTCTTAAAGTCTGCGTCAGATCAAATACTTTCGAGAGTCCGGATCATCGCCTCTCCACGGCCTTCGTGTATCCGGGCCGGCACTCCCGCGGCCAACGCGCCGCTCGGCACGTCTTTTGAAACGACCGCATTCGCAGCAATGACCGCACGGTCGCCGATACGGATCCCGCCGATGACCACAGCATGAGCAAAAAAGAAACAACGGTCGCCGATTCGGGGAAACGCATGGATTTCGTCGGCAGTCCAGGATCGCACCCCGAACGTCACGCCCTGATATAAAGTCGCTCCGGAGCCGATCACCGTGCCGCGTCCAATCACGATGCCGGAAGGGTGGGTGATCAAAAGGCCGGGCCCGATCCGGGCATTGAATTCAATCTCGGCACCGGTGCGGCGTTGATTGCTTCTCGCCAGCCACCAGGCGATATACGTCCATCCTTTTTCATGAAAAGCATGGGCGATGCGATGCATTAGAACCGCTTTAAAACCGGATTTAAACAGCAAGCTTTCCCAAAAGATTTTGGCGGCGGAATACTTTTGACCCCGGAGCCGGTAGGTTTCCGCATAGCGGTCCAGGTCGCTTTGAATCAGCTTGATGAGGGTCATGAGGGCTGAGTGGATCCTTTGAAGCTTTTCATAAAGCGGGGTGCGTCAGCGCCTTCGTTGAAAATCAGATCTAGAATGCTGACGGAATGCTCGAACGGCGAAAAGAGCTGCTTATATTCGGGATATCCGGAATAGTCCATGTAACTCACGCGGATCCCTTCTTTTTCAAACAGACTCTCGTCCAAATATGCCTTGGCGGCAGGACCCGATAAATAGTGTGAAGCGCCGACGTCCTGACAGAGCCGGACCAAACGTTCCGTCTTTCCACCCCGAAGCTCATAATCCATCGAGCGCGTGATCCGGGTTTTGATTCCGAGAACCGAACAGATCTCGGCGATGAACTTCTGATTGATCACACTCAACGAATCTTCCGCGCATTCGAGATAAAGCGGCTCAAAACGGCCTCGGTATTCCTTAAAATACCTGGCCTTCGAATAGTTCTGGCAGATCGACTTCCAATGTTTCACCGCCCAGCCCGGCTGGCTCACCTTCGCTTCGCGGATTTTTTGGCCAAAATGGTTCGTGACCGGAATCGTCAGCCACCGGGGTCCGTCGGGCGTCTGGATCCGGTTCCGGTTCCGCCAGTCGTTCACAGTATACTGAGCGTCATCGTAAAATATGAACTCATCGACGGACTTAATGAGATCGAAATACCCCTTCCACGGAATGTAATTCGATTGAAGAATCGCCGCTTTGCGAGGGGTCATTGAGGGCAATTATACCATGCGATCTTAAGCGCTTTTCGGCAGTTCCGGCACCGGCGCGACGCAGCCGGAATCGTCGTTCTGCGGATCGTTGACCCGGGTCGAAACGGGCTGGATCTCCCACGGCAATTCCTGCGACCCAGCCAGCAATCCGGCCGTTTGCGTGGGCGCGCTGATCCGCGGATCGAGCCACGCCGCCCGGGCCTCAGGCGGGATGATCACCGGCATCCGTTCGTGGATCGCGCGGACAGGGCCGAGCGCCTCCCGCGTGAGAATGGCGCAGGTGCGGATCTGGCCACCGTCGCCGTCGCTCCAATCCGACCAAATCCCGGCCATCGTGAAGGGCTGGCCTGATTTTTCCTTAAAGTAATACGGCTGCTTGTGCAAACCTGCTTTTTTCCATTCGTAGTACCCGTCCGCCGGGATGAGACAGCGGTGGTGGAGCATCGAGGCCTTGAAGCTGGGCTTTTCGAGGACGGTCTCGGAGCGTGCGTTGATGAGCCGGGCGCCGATGGCCGGGTCTTTGGACCAGGATGGGATGAGGCCCCAGATCGCATGGTCGAGCCGACGGCCGGCCGAAGGTCCGGCGACGACCATCGCGATCGGCTGGGATGGCGCGATGTTGAATCGCGCGACCAACCGGGCGGCTTCGGCCTTCGGGACTCCGAATTCCCTGCTCAAAACGTCCGGAGATGCATGAAGTGAATAGCGGCCGCACATAAATCAGGTTATAATCAATTTTTAAGGAGAACCGTTGGTGAAAAATTTTGTTTTGGCCATCGCCTACATCGACCCCGGTTCGGGAAGCCATTTGTTCCAGGTGCTGATCGCGGGGTTACTCGCCGCGCTTTATGGTATCAAGGTTTATTGGCTTCGGATCACGGGATTCGTAAAACAATTTTTTAAGAAATCCAAAGGTTGACGGGTTTGACGGCGTTCGTAAACGGCGCTCGGGACCTTCCCGCCTCTTTCCGCGACCGCGACGGCCGGCTCTTTACCGAATCCGGCGTGCTTTACCGCCGCGTCCATCCTTCGTACGAGCCTCACTATGCCCAGCTGATGAGTTCCGGCTTGTACCGCAAGCTGACGGACGAAAAACAGCTGGTCGCACATGAAGAATGTCCGGTCCCGCCGGATCTGGCCGGCGTCGCCTCCCGCGTCCTGCGTCCGTTCCGGCTTCCGGTCATCTCCTATCCTTTCGAATGGTGTTTCGACCAGCTCAAGGACGCCGCGCTGCTCACCCTCCAGATCCAAAAGACGGCTTTGGCACACGGCATGACGCTCAAAGATGCCAGCGCCTACAACGTCCAGTTCCACGAAGGCCGGCCGGTCTTCATCGACACCCTTTCGTTCCAAACGCACGTCGACGGAGATTCGTGGGCGGCGTACCGGCAGTTCTGCCGTCATTTTTTGGCGCCGCTGGCGCTGATGAGCTATCGCGGTGCGGAACACGGACGGCTGCTCAGGGCGGATCTGGAAGGCTTGTCGCTGGGTCTAGCGAGCGCCGCGCTGCCGTGGACGTCCCGGCTCAACCTGCATCTTTTGCTCCATCTGCATGCTCACGCGGATTCCGAACGCGCGGCAGGAGCGTCGGCGCCTGCGCGGCCGGGCGCCTCCGCTTCGATGACCCGTTCCGCGCTTCTCGCCCTGGTCGAGAGCCTGCAAAACGCGGTCCGCGGACTGCGGCTCAAAAATACCCGGAACGTATGGACGCGGTATTACGGTCAAACCCACAACTACGCGGACGCGGGACTCGAAGAAAAAGAAGCGGCGGTCAAAAATCTTTTGGACCGCATCTCCTTCTCCAAAGTCTGGGATATCGGGGCCAACACCGGACGGTTCAGCCGCTTGTGCGCGGAGCGCTCGGCGCTGACCCTCGCGCTCGACAGCGACCCCGAATGCGTCAACGAGCTCTATACCGGCTTGCGCTCCGAAGCGAACCCGTTCTTGTTTCCGCTGGTGTATGACGCAGCCGATCCATCGCCCGCGATGGGCTGGGCGCTCGAGGAACGGGATTCGCTCGAAGCGCGCTTCCGGCCGGAGCTCATCCTCGCTTTGGCGCTGGTGCACCACCTCGTAATCGGGCGCAACCTCACCTGGGAACAGCTCGCCGGGCGCTGGAGCCGGACGGCGAAGCATCTGATCGTGGAATTCGTGCCCAAATCGGATTCACAGATCGCCCGGCTTCTGGCGCACCGCAAGGACGTCTTCACGGATTACGACGAGCCGTCGTTCCTGGCGGCCTTCGGCGGACATTACCGGATCGAAGCGTCCGCCGCCATCCAGCCGAACGGCCGGAAGCTTTTTCTCATGACTTCGCGCCATGAATAACCGCACAAAGCTTTTTTTACTCCACCCGTTCCTGACGGCGCTCTACTTTCCGCTGAGTCTCTACTCCCGGAACACGACCGAGACCAGCATCGGCACGCTGGCCTGGACGGCCGCCGTGTGCCTGACTTGTACCGGCGTTATTTTTGGGCTCCTGGCGTTTTGGACTAAAAGGGCTGAGCGGGCCGCTGTGTGCGCCAGCATCTTCGTCTTCTTCTTCTTTATTTACGGTTATGTGTTCGCGTTTGCAAGACAATGGGCCGTCGACCCCTGGGTCATGAACTTCGAGCCGGTCCAGCGGCCGCATTTCCTTCGCTCCGCAATTATGGCCCTTCACGCCGCGCTTCTCATTCTGTATTTGGCCGGAGCTGCCCTGCTGATCCGCTGGACCTTCAAGCCCTTGCCCGGCAGCCCGCGCATAAACGGCTTGATGACCCTGGCATCCGCTTATCTGATCATCGCCGCGCTTGCTGCGACCGGGGTCGACCTGCATCGCGCCTCGCGGCCGGTATCGGCCGGTGAGCCCGCGCCCAGTCAGACACAAACCATCTCAACTCCCGACTCGATACGCTACAAACCCGACGTCTATTACATCATCCTGGACGGCTATGCCCGCACCGATGTCCTGAAGGCGCTTTATAAATACGACAACTCCGAATTTATCGGGTTTTTGGAGCGGTTGGGGTTTTATGTTCCCAAGAACAGTTATTCCAATTACTCCAGGACGCTTCCATCCCTGGCTTCATCACTCAATATGAAGCATTTGGGACTCACGGACTCTCAAGCCGGGGAGACCGGACAGCCCAAAGCAATCGCAGGCAGCCGCGAAGCCAAGGCGCACGACAAGAGATTCTTCGGACTGATCCGCAACAACGAAGTGATGCGGCGGTTCAAGAGGCACGGATATCGAATCGTGAACCTCGCCTCCACCTGGTCAGCGACGATGAGTCTGCCCCAAGCGGACATCCGATACAAATACGGCCGGAGCTGGTTCAAAACGGAGTTTGACCAGGTCCTGTTCGGCACGAGCCTCTTCAAGGCGTTCGACATCGGGTTCAGGCAGGATCTGGCCAACTGGCATCTCTATAATTTTCACCAGATGCCGAAGCTGGCGGAACTCAAGTCACCGAAGTTCGTGTTCGCGCATTTTGTGCTTCCGCACAGCCCGTACGTGTTCGACCGGAACGGCAACGCCCTTAAGGAAGTCCGGTACGAGAACATGTGGGACAAGGAAACCAATGACTTTGCGAGCGCCCAAGCCTACCGCGATCAGCTGATCTTCACGTCCCGGAAGGCCGCCGAGATGATCGAGCAGATCCTCCGGCGCTCCAAAACGCCGCCGATCATTATCGTCCAGGCGGACCACGGCATGAACCTGGTCGTCAATTCCCCGTTCAAATTGGTCAAAACGGCCCGGCACGCCATTTTCAGCTCCTATTATTTTCCGGACGGCGACTATTCGCGGTTGTACGATTCGATATCGCCCGTCAATACGTTCCGGGTCATCCTCAACCAATACTTCGGCGAAAACCTCGAACTCCTCCAGGACGCGAGTTACTACACAGGCACCTAGCGGCCGTCCTGGCTACTTCCCGTCCAGGTTGTGTTAGAATCATGGACTTATGAAGGTTCCCTTCGTCGATCTAGCCGCCCAATACCGTTCGATCAAGCCCCAGGTCCAGACCGCCGTCAACGCGGTTCTCGACCGCTGCGACTTCATCCTCGGCAACGACGTTGCCGCGTTCGAAAAGGAATTCGCCGCCTGGGCCGGCGCGCCGCACATGGTCAGCTGCGCCAACGGAACCGACGCGCTCGTCCTGGCCCTTAAGGCTTGCGGCATCGGACCCGGCGACGAAGTCATCACGACGCCTTACACCTGGATTTCCACCGTCCTGGCCGTCTCCCTCGCCGGCGCCAAGCCCGTCTTCGCCGACATCGACCCGGCCACCTACAACATCGACCCGGCCCAGATCGCCAAGCGCATCACGCGCAAAACCAAGGCCATCCTGCCCGTCCATCTGTACGGCCAGTCCGCCGCGATGGACGGCATCGCCGACATCGCCAAAAAGCACAAGCTCCTCATCATCGAAGACGCGGCGCAGTCGCACGGTTCCTATTGGCGCGGCATGCGTGTCGGACAGACGGGCGTGGCGACCTGCTACAGCTTCTATCCCGGCAAGAACATCGGCGCCTACGGCGACGCGGGCGGCGTGACGACGTCTGACGCGAAGATCGCGCGGAACCTGCGGATGCTGCGGAATATGGGGCAGGAAGTGAAGCACAAGCACGAGGTGATCGGCACGAACAGCCGCCTCGACTCGCTGCAGGCGGCGGTGCTGCGGGTGAAGCTCAAACATTTGGAAGAGTGGACGGAAGCCCGGCGCAAGGCGGCCCAGCGCTATCACCGGATGCTCAAGGACGTGAATCCGGCTGTGGCGCCCAAAGAAGCCGACGGGGTCCGCCACGTATTCCACGTCTATGCGGTTCAAGTCCCCCGCCGCGATGCGGTGTTGAAAAAGTTGAATGCCGACGGCGTGTCGGCCCAGGTGCACTATCCGACCCCGGTCCACCTGCAGCCCTGCTACAAATCCCTCGGCTACAAGCGCGGCGCGTTTCCCGTGGCGGAGCGGGTCTGTTCCCGCATCCTTTCCCTGCCGATGTACCCCGAGATCACCGAAGCCCAGCAGGCTTATGTGGTCGACAAGCTCAAAGAAGCCCTAAAAAAATAACTCCCGCTCCTTCGTCCTGACCCGACTCGCCTATCCGTTCAGCCAGTTCTCCCGCCATTTTTCGAACACATAAAGCGTCCAGAGTTGTTTGCGGTTGTCGCGCTTGCCGGCCAGATGCTGGGCCAGAAGCGCCGACACAGCGTCGGGGTTGAAGAACCCGGCCTTGCGGATCCGCTCGGGCGCGAGCGCCGTCTCGAACTCGCCGCGCAGGTCCTGACGGATCCAATGCGCGATCGGGATGCCGAAGCCCTTCTTGGGCCTGTCCATGATCTCGCCCGGAATGCGGCCGGCGATCATCTTCTTAAAAAAGTACTTGGGCTGGCCGTTGCCGAACCGGATATTGGCCGGGATCCGGCGCACCGTTCCCACCAGCCGGTCGTCCAGGAGCGGTGACCGCGCCTCGAGCGAATGAGCCATGCTCGCCCGGTCCGTTTTGACCAGGATGTCCCCTTCCAGATAGAACCGGAAATAAAACTCCTGCAAGTCGTCGCGCGCGTCCGCGGGCGCGTCTCCCAGCACGTCGTCGATCCCCCGGTACACGCCGGCAGCGTCCGCCGCCAGATCCGGCGACAGCAGCGTCCCCAATTCCGTGTCCGCAAACGCGCCGAGCCACACCTGGCTGCGGATCCGCGCCGGATACCCCAGCCCCTTGGTGAACTGCTTGGCCTTGAAGTCCAGGCTCAGATTGTCCATCGACACGGGCAGCGCCTGCGCGGCACGCGCGAGCATCCCTTTGCTCCACGGCGCCCAGCGGTCGATGTGCCCGGCCATCCGCGCGGCCGCGAACGTCGGGTACCCGCCAAAAAGCTCGTCCCCTCCGTCGCCGCCGAGCGCGACGGTCACGGACTTGCGCACCAGCCTCGACAGCAGAAAGGTCGGGATGAACGAAGCGTCCGCCATCGGTTCGTCCAGATGCGCCAGGATCTGCCGGTGCTCCCGGACCATCGCGCCGAGCGTGAGCTTTTCTTCGACGTGTTCGGTGCTGAAGAATTCGGCCGCGCGGCGTGCGTGCGCAGACTCGTCGAACGAAGCCTCTTCGAACCCGATCGTAAACGTTTTGATTTTGCGGCCCGGGTCCAGCGCCCGCATCTCCGCCAGCACCGCGGTCGAATCGAGCCCGCCGCTCAAAAAAACCCCGAGCGGGACGTCGCTCACCAGCCGTTTTTTGACCGCGTCGCGGAAAAGTTCCTGAGCCTCGGCCAGCCAGCCGGCTTCAGTCTTGGCGAAGACGGCCGGACCGTAGGGCCGTGTGTACCGGAACACGCGCGTCCCCGAGGCCGAGACTTCGATCGCCGTCCCCCCGCGCAGCTTGCGCACGCCGGCCCAGATCGTGTCCGGCGCCGGCACGTATTCGAACGCGAGGTATTTGACGATCGAACGTCGGTCCGGTTCGCGCGAAACGGCCGGATGCTGCAGAAGCGCCCCGGGTTCGGATGCAAAAATAAATCCGCCCGCGGCGTTCGTGTAATAAAAAGGCTTCTTGCCGAAAGCGTCGACGGCGGCCGTCAGCACGCGGCGCTCCCGGTCCCAGACCGCGAACGCGAACATCCCCTCCAATTCCGACAGGCAGGCCGCGCCCTTTTCCTCGAACAGCTGGAGCAGACTCTCGGTGTCGGAGCGGGTCTTAAATTTGCGGCCGCGCGACTCGAGTCTTTGGCGGATTTCCTTGAAGTTGTAGATCTCGCCGTTGAAGACGATTGTGTATCGGCCGTCGGCGCTGGTCATCGGCTGGGCGCCGTGCTCGAGGTCAATGATCTTGAGCCGGCGGTGGCCGAGCCCCAGGCCCGATGCGGCGTCTTCAAAATAGCCTTCGGAGTCGGGGCCCCGGTGGACGAGCGCGCGGGTGATTTTTTTAAGCAGTCCGGACGGATCGGCGGGCGGGCGGGCGGCGGGATAAAAAAATCCGGCGATGCCGCACATCGTCAGAAGCGCCGTTTCTTGGGACGGTAGATCTTGAAGTTGCCGATCGTGCGGTCGAGGTAGTAGTGGCGGTTCAAAAGCGCGAACCCGGCGCCGCTGTTCTGGGGGTTGAGACCCAAAAGCGACAGCCGGTCGACCACCGCGATGTCGAGCGCGCCGGAGGCGAAGAACTGGTCGAGCATCGGCAGATCTTTTGCGATCAGGATGTCGCGCAGCATCATGAACCGGAGACCGCCGATTTTTTCACGCCGTTCCAGATAGTACTGAAGGTCGTTCCGCATCGCGACGGCGGTGCCGGGCCGGGCGATCGCCGCCAGGTACTTCACCGTTTCCAGGTGTCCCGATTCCCCGTAATTCATCCACGACTCGGCCGTCGTGTATTCGCCGGTCTGGTTCAGGTTCAGCGCCGCGTTCACCGGGAAGCAGAACAGCAGGGACGCGGCGAGGAGCGCCTCCAGGAATTTAAGCCGGCCCGCGACCCAAAAAATGACCGCCGCGCCCGCGGCCGCCGCCAGCGGACGGTAATACGCGTTGAGAAAAATCTTGTAGCGCGGAGCGTACGGCTGATCCCATTGAAGCAGCAGGTAGTCTCCGACCCGGAAGTAATACCACAGCACCGCGGCCGTGACGGCCGCGAGCAGCGGGACGATCCACCAGGCGTCCCGGAGCGCGGCGGCGATGTCCTCGGCGCGGCTGCGGAACACGGCGACGCAGCCGCAGAGGATGGCCGCGATGAACAACGGGTACACCGGGTGCTGGTACTTCATCATGTCGATCGATCCCTTGACCAGCAGGTACGGGATCCAGACGGCGAACGCGGTCATCCACAGCATGTCTTCCGGACGCGTCTTCCGGACCTGGAGGAATTCGACGAACCGCCGCAGGGCCGTCACCGACATCAGCACGAAGAACGGAACGGACATCCAGTACACCGGCCAGCGCAGAATGCGGTCCATGTTCGCAAAAACCCTTCCGAGGAACTCGGCGTTGACCGCGCGGGGGGTTTTTTTGAACAGCGTGTATTTGAGGAACACCATCACGTCGGTGCCGGTGCACACGCAATAAATCCACCAGACGCCCCAGGCCGCGATCGTCGCCGGAATAAAAACCGCGACGACGTCCTGAAGAAGCTTTTTCCACTGCCAGCCCGCGATCCGGTAGGCGAAGATGCCGCCGAAGATCAGGAACGGCGTGATTTCCTTGCTCAAAAAGACGAGCGCGAGCGCAAACGCCTGACCCAGCCGCATCGGCCATTGCCGCACGCCGTCGCGCATTTCCATCCGGACAAAAAAGTACGCGAACATGAGCGTAAAAAACGCGGTTCCCGTCGTGTCGGCGTCGAGCTCCATCGAATGCTGGAGCAGCAGCGGATTGACCGCATACAGCAGAACGCCCGTATAGGACGCGACGCGACGCAGCAGCGGGTCTTCGCTCCTGAGCAATTCCTCGACGATCCACTTGAAAAAAACGCCGCCCAGGACAAACAGGAGCAATCCGAACGCGCGGGCAGGGACTTCCGACTCTCCGAAGAGGCGGAAGATCCCCGCCATCGTGTATTCGTACAGCGGCGGATGCGCGATGTAGTGGGAGCCGTCCAAAAAGGTCTTGGGTCCCTTTTCGAGGATAAAGTGGGCGCGCAGGGAGATTTCTGTCTCGTCGAGGGTGAAGGGCTTGGTCAGCGCCGGGATCGCGGCCAGGACGGCGGTCATGACGAGGCCGGCCGCGAGCAGGACGGCTGCGAGCCGGTTGGCGGGATGAATTTTGAGTTCTACGGCCGACAGGGGCTTCATGTGCGGAACGCCAGCCGCCTCAACTGGGAAAAAAACTGACCGATCACCTTGCCCTCCAGCTTGCTCGTTCCGCGCGAACGGTCCTTGAACACGTACGGAACCTCGCGGATCTTTCCTTCATGGCGCGCCCGCACAAAAACCTCCAGGCCGATCTTGAACCCTTCCGGCGTCAGCGTCACGCCGTCCATCGCCGCGCGGCGCACCATGAAAAAACCGCTGGTCGAATCGCGGACCGGCGTCACGAGGTTCGCCGCCAGACAGGCCGCGCGGGACGCGGCGCGGCGGAGAAACGGCCAGTTTTTCACGCCGCCGCCTTTGACGTAACGGCTTCCGACGGCGATGACCGCTCCCCCGCGGATCGCCTCCGCCAGCAGCGGCAGGGCTTCGGCGGGATGGCTCAAATCCGCGTCCATGACGCACAAAATGTCGCCCTTCGCCTCGCGGAATCCGTCCATGACCGCCGGCGCAAGGCCGCGCGGCTTCCCCTTGCGGTTCACGGCCCGGATCTTCGGGATTTCCAGACTCGTGACGAGCCTGGCGGTTCCGTCGGGAGAATCGTCGTCCATGACGATCACCTCGTAGTCCGAGATCGCCGCGTGCGCGAACACCCGGTCGATCGCCGAGAGAAGTTCCGGCATGTTGCCGGACTCGTTGTAGGTCGGGATGATGACGGAAATCACAGGGCTGTATTATACAGAACTAGCCGTCCGTCCGGACCGGCACGTAGAAAAAGAGGCGCTGATTGACGGTTCCCGGGATGGCGATATTCCCGACGAGCCGGTAATGGGCGCGGAGTTCGGCGATGAACTCGGGCGTGAAGTTCCGGTCGGCCTTGATGGCCTTGAACCAGAAGTACGTGACGACCAGCCGGATCCGGCCGGAGCGCAGGTCTTCGAGGATGGGTGTCTGGTCCCATACCCCGCTGTAGGCGGCCTGGGCCATCGGAAACGGCTCAAAATAAACCGGCCGGCCGTTGGCCACGAGCAGCGTCATGTCCCAGCTGATGATCGGATCCGGAAACTGCCGGATCACGGCCGAGAGTTTGTCATAAAAAGCTTTTTGCTCCGCGCGGACGGCGCGGACTTTCTCCGGAGAAAAATCCCGGATGCCGCTTCCCAGGACGGACTGCGCGGCAATGCCGGCTGCGGCCACCAGCCCGATCAACGGCTTGAAGCGCTCCGGGCCGGAAACGCCCCACAGCCGCCCGGCCGCCAGCGTCGATGCGGCCATGAAAGGCAGCATGTAATTGGTGTCCGACCCCTGCTTGCCCAGCGAGACGGTCATAAGCGCCGTAAAAACGAGGTAGAGATTGGGAAGGCTTGTGCCGGACGTCCCGCGCCAAAGCGCCGGCAAAGCCAGCGAAACGGCCGCGGCGATGACGTTGAACGGCTGGGACAGGAATGTATCGCGCCAATAATCGGCGATGAAACGCAGGAAGAAGATCCGCCGTCCGATCTCGTGCGTCGTATGAAAATAATACTGCCCTCCGGTCGCGAGGTTGAGCGCCGCATAAATCGCGACCACCGCCCCTCCGGCGGCCAGCGCAAACCACGCCAAATCCTTCCAACGGCGGGTCCAGAGCAGATGAACCGCCCATGCAGCGGCGGCGGCGATCGCCGACGATTTGGTGAACACCGCGGCGACGGCCAAAGCCGAGCCGATCCAAAAAAACTGCCGCTTCGCATATCCGGACGCCACATACGCGCCGAACGCCCAAAGCGCCGCCAGCTCCAAAGCGACCGCCGTCATATCGACATTGACCTGGGCCCCCCAGCGCTCGACAAACGGAAGCGTCAGAAAAAAGCATCCCGTCCCGAACGCGATCACCCTGGAGGATGTCATCCGGAGCAGGATGAGGCCGATCCAAACGGCCGACGCCGCCGACGCCGCCAGGCAAATGATCCTGCCGCCGGCCATCGGCAAATCAAAAAAAGACTGAACGGCGGCCGACAGGACAAGATAGACCGGTCCGTACGGCACGACGCTGAACGGCGGCTGGGAGAGGTCGTGATACGGCCAAATGCCCAGGCCGGTCAATCGGATGGATTGGGCCAGCGCAGGTTCGCCGAGATTGGTGAGATAGGGATAGCTGATCTTAAAAGCCGCCCGTATCAAAAATGCGGCCGCACCGGTTGCCGCGCATGCCGCCGCGGCGATCCCGATCCATGAACGTAAAATCCGGATGATCATTGGACGGAATAAATATCAAAAATGGGCGGAATCCGGGGATCCTTGGGAACCGGCCTGAAGACCGGTGGCAGGGGCTTGAGCGGCCGGAGGATGCCGGGTCTCTCGACACGATAATATTCTTTGAAGATCTGCGGGTTGTAGAGCGCCGTCGCCAGGTCGACGAACAGGTACCGGATTTTTTCGCGGCGAGTCCATTCGATCAGATCGTCCATGCTGTCGAGCTTGGGCCATCCTTTGTAGTTCCCGCCGGAAAGAGCCTCAAAGTAAAACAGGTAGCTCGCGAACAACTCGCTGACGAGCACCTTTTCGCCGGGCTTCGTGACCGTCTGGGACCAGGCCAGCTGGAGCTTGAACGCGGATGGAAATTCGAACGATTTGCGGACGTCTTTGCGAATCCAATCGCCGCTGTGGAGGCCCAGCCCCGCGATCAAAATTCCCGACGCAACGGCTGCGGCCAAGTTTCCGCGGCCGGTCAGCTGCGGCAGACGGGACCACAGAACCCTGACGCCGGCGACCGCGTACACCGGGACCAGGATCAGCACCGGATAGAGAAGCCGGGTCGGAGGGCTGTTGGGAAAAATCTTCGAATACCACGCCACGAACACCGCGAAGATCGCCCACAGCGCGAGCGTCGGGACCGCTGCCGCATGCCGACGGTTCGCCCACCATCCCGCACCGGCCAAAAACACGAGCGCGGCCGCCCAGACCTCCTGCCACGCGGCGGTCCGGTGATAAAACCCGCTTAAAAAATCAGGTTCCATCGGACGCCAGAACGGCAGGGGCTTGAGGCCGTCGGCGATCATCGCCGGATTCCGCCGGACCAGGCCTTCCCAGAAGGTCTGCAGCATCTGCGCCGGCGAATGCGTGCTCAGGTAATTGGCCAGCGTGAACCGCCCTTCGGCCGCGCGCTCGTAAGAGAATTCCTCCCAGCGGTCGATCCACAGCACGCCGCTCGAATCGCTGTACAACGGCGATCCATAGACCACCTGGTTCCGGATCAAGAGCGGCAGCACCGTCAGAACGAACACGACCCAGAATCCCCAGAATGCGCGCGAACGGAAAAGTTCCCGGATGTTCCGCCGATTCCACCACAGCACGCTCACGGCGAACACCGGCAGCAGCAGAATCCCGATGCTCTTCGCCAAAAACGCGAGGCCCGCGAAAAGCCCCGCCGCAATCCATCGGCGGCGGTCGTCCCGGCCCGTGGCAAGCGCCCACCAAAACGCGATGCAAAAAACCCCGAGCAGCCCCTCGCACGCCACCGTGGTCACCAGCGTCAGGAATCCCGCGCTCATGACCCAGAGCCACGCGGCTCCGCCCGCGGCGGCGGTTCCGAACATCCGCTTCACCGCAGCAAAATACACGGCGAGGAACGCAAACCCGATCGCATAACTCACGAGCTTGGCAGTGACGAAGAATTGGATGTCCCTTGCCGCGAACGGGGAGATGAGAAGAAGGTAGAGCGGGTGCTGGGTGGCTTCGGTGTAGACACCGCGCAACAGGTTCGGAAGGTGCATGAGGACGCCGCCCGTCTCGCGGATCTGGAGCGCCGCCGAGAGGTAGGACGTGGTGTCCATTTCGGCGGGCTGGGTGTGCGAGAGAACCGCGCACCATCCCGCGAGAGCGTAGGCGGCTAACGCGGATAGAAAAAGCAGCAAAGTCCAACCGCGGCGGATGCTCAATCAGCGCCCTTTACTTCTTCAGCCCCAGCCCGAGAAGAACGATCGGCTTTAAAATGCTCCACCATCCGGTGATCGGCTTCATCTTGGTGTAACCGAGCGCCTTGGGGGGATAGATCTTGGTGACGGGCACTTCCCGGACCTTGTAACCGAGTTTGATGAACTTGTAGAAGAGGTAGGGCTCGAGTTCATATTTGTCGAGCCAGGGCTGATGGTAATCGATCTTGGGGTCTTCGAGCGCCGACAGCCGGATCGCGCGAAAACCGTTCGTGCTGTCCGTGATGCGCCGGCCCGTGATGAGCGAGAACAGAAACGGGTGCACGTAACGGGTCGCAAGCTGACGGTACCGCGGCATGTTGCCGAAGTCCCCTCCCGGCAGATAACGCGACCCTTGGACGAAGTCGAATCCGTCTCGGATAATCGGTTCGACCAGCCGCGGAATCTCGGCGGGGCGGTCCTTGTCGTTGCCGGCCAGGATCACCACGACGTCGAATTTGTTCTGACGGGCGTACTCGATCAGGGTGCGGATCGCCGCTCCGACGCCTCGACGCTCGGGATGCGAAAGCACCTTGTACCCCATCGCCTCGACGACACGCCGGGTGTCGTCCGTCGACCCGTCGTCCATCAGCATCACCTCGTCGGCGACGTCCAAACCGGTGAACCGGTTGAAGACGCTGATGATCTTTTTTTCTTCGTTGGTCGCGATGGGGGCGGCGAGGACCCGGAGTTTTTTCATCGTTGGGAGGCGGCGGGGCCGGCCGGCGTTTTACGGAATTTTTTCCCGCAGATGCAGCGGGCGGTTCCGGACTTGAACGTCAGGCGCTCGCGGCAGACGCACAAAAAACCCCGGACCCTGGCGGGATTACCGTACACGAGCGCCTGCGGAGGAACGTTGCGGGTCACGACCGCGCCGGCGCCGACCATCGCATATTCACCGATCGTGACGCCGCAAACGACAGTCGCGTTGGCTCCGATCGCGGCGCCCCGGCACACCCGCGTGGACTCCAGTTTGAAGTCGTTGCAGCGGCTGACCGGAAACCGGTCGTTGGTGAACGCGGCGTTCGGGCCGACGAACACGTCGTTTTCGAGGGTGACGCCCTTCCAGATCGAGACGCCGTTCTTGACCGTGACCCGGTCCCCGATCCGCACGTCCGATTCGACGAAGGCGTGATCGCCGACGTTGCAGTCGAGGCCGATCACGGCACCCTTCATCACATGCGCAAAGGCCCAGACACGGGTACCGGAGCCGATCGAACGGGTCTCTACCAGGGCTTTGGGGTGGACGAACGGCTTGGAAGCGGCGGCGGGCATCGTTGCTAGGCGCTCCGCCGGGAATCCAGAAGGGTCTGGATCGCCTCGAGGGTCTCGACGACTTCAAGGCCGTTTTTTCCGTCGGCGATCGGCTGCGTGCGGTGCAGAATCGAATTCATGAAGTGCTCGGCCTGGCGTTTGAGCGGCTCTTCCGCCTTCACCGCCGGAATCACGACCTCACCGTCCTTGGCCAGGAGGTGGAATTCGCCGTAATCCTTGTAATACGGTTCGCGCTCGATGCGCTTGGAAAAAATCTCGACGGGGCCGGTCGACGCGAGGTCGTTCCAGGTCGCCATCTTCTTGGATCCGACGACGGTGATCTGCCGGACCTTTTTGGGATCGAGCCAGCTCACGTGGATGTGCGCCATCACGCCGCCCGGATACTCGAGCGACACGAACGCGACGTCCTCGACCTGCGGCTGCAGATAGCCTCGTCCGACCGCCGAAACGACCTTGGGCCGCGCGCCCAGGAGGAAGTTGAAAATCGCGATGTCGTGGGACGCGAGGTCGAATACGGAATTCACGTCCTTGCGGACGGGACCGAGGTTCGTGCGCTCGGCGTGCAGATAGTAGGTCTGACCCAGTTCTTTCGAGTCGACCACTTCCTTGAGTTTGACGATGCCGGGATTGAAGAGAAAGACGTGCCCGACCATGAGAATGAGCTTTTTGTCCTGGGCGATCTTGACCAGGTCGCGCGCTTCGGCGGAAGTGTGGGTGAGCGGTTTTTCGCAGAGGACGTCTTTGCCGTGAAGGAGCGCGTCCTGGGCGATCGCGAAGTGGGAAGAAACGGGAGTGGTGATGACGACCGCGTCGATGTCGGCCGCCTGCGTGACGTCCTGATAACGCGTGGTCACCTGGACGCTCCGGTAGAGGTTCTTCATCGCGTCCAGCCGCCGGGTGTCGGCGTCGCACACGCGCACGACCTCCGCATGCGGATGAAAAAAGAAGGTGCGAATCTGGTTGGGGCCCCACTGGCCGCAGCCGATCACGCCGATGCGTTTTTTATCAGCCATTCGTCCGATCTCCGGTAAGCATTTTCATATTTTGGCCATTAATATAGCACATTTTTCATATCCGGCTTTTGGGAGCAGATCCGTACGACGCTCACGATCGCGAGGATCGCCGCCGGGATCAGACACTCCCCCGCTTCAACCGGCCGGAGCGGTTTGAACAGCATCATCTCCGCAACGGCCAAACCCCACAACGCCAGAATCGACGGCCAGACGGCGCGGTCGAAGCGCTCCCAGGATGCCCTGAGGACCGCTTCGGCTTTGGGAACTGTGAGCCACAACGCCGTCACCGCGTATAGGACGAGAGCCAACGCTCCGTTGACGCTCAAAAACAGCGGCTCCGGCCGCTCCCAGGGCCTGACCAATCCCGGCAGCATCATCGGCAGAGAGATCGTGAACATCAGTCCCAGAAGCGGACGGAAGCGGTCGCGCTCGGACGACGCCCAGCAGCCGACGATCAGCGCGGCGATACAGGGAATCAGATACCGGTTGCCGAACGATGTGCCGGGATTGCTGCGCACCGCGATCAACGCGGCCGTGAACCCCGCCCACAGCAGGGCGATGCACACGTGCAGCCGCCAGAACCGCCGGCCGTCCCGGACCGCGCCGCGGATCCAGACACCCGCGGCGGCGGCCGCCAGCGGGTTGAGCGCCAAAAATCCGTAGGTTTTAAATTGAGCGACCGCGTACGCGATCGGGTCCGCGGTCCGCGCCTGCAGCTGGCGGAAGGACTCCAGCGCCATCGTGAGCTCCTTGTCCCCGAGACCCAGCTGCTTCACGCGTTCGGTGATCACCGTCTCGTTGAGCCCCGGCATCATGAAGGGCTCATAGAACTGCGTGCTCAGCTGGGTCCATCCGGGTCCGTACCGGAAGTAGTAGTGCGCCGGTTCGAAATAAAAAAACTTCCAGGTCCCGTAAAGCTCGAAGTGCATCCACAACCCCGCTCCGGCGACGGCCGCCGCGGCCGCCGCAAATACCGCCGCCCGGCGGAAGCCGCCCAAAAGAAACGCCAAACCCGCCGCCGCGACGAGCAAGGTGCCGGACATCGGATGGATATTCCACTGGAGTCCGGCGCACAGACCGGCCAGCGCCGCGTACCTGAGCCGCGGCCGCGCATGATCCGCGACCAGCGCGCAGACCGCGCACAGGGTGAGCGACGCTTCCGCGATATGGGTCGTAAACGCGGACAAAAACCCCAGGACGAGGGTTCCGAGGAGCAGCTGATGGCCGGCGCGCAGCGTCGAGGCCGCCGGAACGCCGGCAGCGGCTCCGGTGCGGGTCCAGATGATGATCAAGAGCGCCAAAAAAAGTCCGTTCAGCGACAGCACGGCTGCGCGGTGCAAAACGCCCGAGCCGAACGGATCCGTGAAGCTGAACGCCGGAACGAGCGGGCGAAGCACGGTCGCGGTATAAAGACTCACGATCGGCGGCTTGTCGGAATAATGCAGCCGGCCGCGTTCGACCTGATCGACGGTGTTGAAGAACGGTGAGCGGTTCACGAAGGTTTCGCCGCGGACCAAGAGACTTTCGGCAAGCGCGAGGCGGCTGGCTTCATTGACCGACCGGGGCTGACTCTGCTGCAGGCAGGCCAAAAAGCCGCACAGGACCAGCGCTGCCCAAAGTATTATGGAGTTCGTCCTTAAATCCACCGGTATCTCCCCGCCAGGAATTCATAAATCTTCCGGCAGACATATTCGTTCCCCAGCGGCGTCCAATGACCGCCATGCGTGTTGTAGCGGAACGGGTTGCCGACCTGGACATGTGGAATGGAGTTGCGGTCCGCATACGCTTCGAGCACCGGGTCCGACTGGACGAGCGCCAGGACAAAGGATCCGCCGCGCGACTCGGCGAGACGCCGCATCGCCCCCACCAGCTCTTCGCTGGGGTCCGGCACCCGGACCTCGCGCCGGCCGGGCCAAATTCGGGCAGCGGCGCGGTCCAGCAGTTTGGCGGCGGCGGTGATCGCCCGGCTTTTGAACAGCAGCGGATATTCGCGGTAAAAGTAGTTCACCGAACGCGGCACCGGCACGCCGTGCGGTTCGAGCCCGCCTCCGGCAACGGTGAAGTAGGGCTTGTAATATCCGGAATAGCGCCGGTTGGAAGTATTGTCCTCCCGGTCGTTGCCCGCAAAAAAGACGAGACAGACGATGTCCGGTTGATACCGGTCGAAGAATTTTTGAAGCATCAGATACTGCTGATCGGTGCCGTACCCGCTCACTCCGAGGTTCAGCACCTCCCAACCGGGGATGAGGGCCTGCAGCCGGTCCGTAAAGCGCTCGGAGACCTCCGCGTCATACCCCCAGACGAACGAATCGCCGACGAAGGCGATGCGCGGACGCGTCTTGGGTCCGTGTGCGACATCGCGGAAGCCGTCGGCGTTGTTCTCCACCCGGATGGTCCGGGCTCCCTCGAAGACGGACGTCCGGCCGCCTTCCGGGAACCATCCCAGTTCGGAGTCGTAACGGTATACCAGGCTGCGTTCGTCGGAATATTTGAAAAAAAGCGGATGATCGGCGGGAAACAGGCGGCAGGCACCCTCGGCGGCCGCAAAACAGAACAGGCCGGCGGCGGCGATCCGGATCGCCTGGACAAAATGCTTTTTCACGAACGGCGTCGGGACCAGAAGCGCAGCGGCCAAAGGCGGAACACCATCGCCAGCGACTCCCATGCGACGGAAGCCCGCATTTTGGATTCGCCCTCTTCCCGTTCGATGAAAAGGAATGGAATTTCCTTGGCGTCAAAGCCCTGGCGGTACGTCTCAAAAACCAGCCGGATAAAAAACGCATTTTGCCGGCCGTCCATCCGGTCCGCGTGCAGCGCCTCGAGCGTTCCGCGCCGGAAACACTTGTACGCCGTCGTCGTATCGGTGCTCGGAATTCCGAGCATGAACCGGATGAATTCGTTCGAGAATTTGCTCAGGAGCAGCCGGCCGAACGACCAGTTGAAGACCCGAACCCCTTTGAGGTAGCGGCTGCCGAAGACCGCTTCGTGATGCCGGATCTGCTCCATGAAAAGCGGAAGGGCTTCCGGGTCGTGGGAAAGGTCTGCATCCATCATCAGAATCACCGTGTAATCCCGTTCGAACACCCAGCGGAATCCCGCCTTGTAGGCGTTGCCGATCCCGTCCTTGCGGGTCCTCCGCAGCACATGAAGGCCCGGATAGTCCTTCCGCATGCTGTCTGCCAGATCCGCCGTGCCGTCGGGCGATCCGTCGTCGATGATCAGAATATCCGTCTGGATTTTTTCGCCGATGCGGCGGACGAGGTTCGCAAGGTTCTTGCGCTCGTTGTAAGTGGGAATGAGGATGACGCTTTTAAAAGGATCAAGTGCGCTTGGCATGGTGATTACCGACGATGTTACTTAAGATTGTCATTCCTTGTAAAGTTCTTTTAGCGTCCGTAGCAGCTCCTGTGTTATCCTTTCGAAGGTCCTCGAATGGGCCCTTTTATGAACCCTTTTTTCATGGCTCACGGCAAGCCGATCCAAAAAATTCTGATGATCGCGGGAGCGGTGATTGTCGCCGCCGGCTGGGTACGCACGGTCATCGTTGCGGCGGTCGGCATCCCCTTCCGGTATGCGCACAACTACGCCGAACCGGCCGTGGCGGCGATTCTCCTCAACATCCCCCGCAACCCGCTGCTGTATCACGATTTTCAGCACGAGCCGTTCATCGTCAATCCGTACAACCCGGTCTACATCTATCTGTCGTACGCCGCCTCCTGGGTAATCCGGGAACCGATGGCGGCCGGACGGGTCGTTTCGTTCGCCGCGGGTTTGGCCGTCTGCGCGCTCATTTTTCTTATCTTGAGGCGGATCGGAGTCTCCCGGCTGCCCGCGTTCATCTTCGCCGCGCTGTTCGTGCAAATGCCGTCCACGGCCGGACAATGGGCGACGATGCGGCCGGATGTCACGGGTCTGGCCTTCAGCCTCGCGGGGATTTACTGCCTGCTGCGGTACGAAACCGCCTCTCCCCGCCGGCCGGCCGGATGGCTCGGAGCCGGCATCGCCTGCTTCGTCCTGGCTTTTTTTACCAAGCAGAACTTTTTGGCCGGACCGGCCTGCTACTTCTTGTATCTTGCGTCGGAGCGGCGGGCGGCGGACCTGGTTCGCTTTTCGGCGGTTTTTGCGGCAGGGCTCTTCCTACCCACGCTGGTTTTGAATCATCTGACCGGCGGCACCTACCTCATGAATCAGCTCATGAGCGTCAAAAAACCCTTTTTCGCGGCGCTTTTTGCGCAATTCTGGAGTCGCTATTTGATCGGTCATGCCGCGCTTGCGGCCTTGGCGGCGGCCGCGTTCATTTGGGGTCCGCGCAGGGGCGTTCATAAGATGCTGCTTTTTTATGCGGTCCTGGCGGCGCTCTCGACCGTGACGCTCGGCAAAATCGGAGCGGACATCAATTACTTCCTGGAGCCTTCGGCGGCGATCTGCATCCTCGGTGGCGTCTTTGCGGGTGCGGCGGTGAAACATAGAGGTCCGGTGTTCGGAGCTTTATTGGCGGCCGCGCTGCTCCAAACGATCCCGTTGGCGGAGCTGGGCAAGGGGGTTCGGTTTTCGGGACCCAAAACGCCGGAACTGGACCGGATCACGGCATGGATCCGACAGACCGACGGTCCCGTGTTCGCGGAAAACATGGGCCTCCTCATCGCCGCAGGCAAACCCGTCGTGTACGCTCCGTTCGAATTCACGCAGCTCGCCGATGCGGGCGTCTGGGACGAAAACAAAGTCCTCTCCAAACTCGAGCGCCGGGAGTTTGCGGCGGTCATTCTCGAGACCAATCTGTGGAAGATCGCCCGTTCGAGCCGCTTCACACCCGCGTTCGTCAGCCGGGTCCGCACCCATTACTCCCCCGTGGCCCGGATCGGCGGCCAAATCATCTGCGTTCCCAAAAAAGGGCCGGACGCATGAGTTTCCCGAACCGGATCTCCGCCCCGCTTCGCGTCCTTGCGCTCGTCGCGGCCAACTGGCTTCTGCTCGAAGCGCTGCTGCAGGGCGTTCATCTCGTCTACCCGCTCGAAATGCCCAAACGGCTGGAAGCGGTTTATCGGAACCGCTGGATCCAGGGCTTCGACACTTACAACGGCCGGACACGCCTGTACAACTATCAACCCGGATCGACCGGCAGCACCAACGGACATCCGATGCGGTTCAACCGCTGGGGTTTCCGCGGTGCGGAGTTCCAGACGCGGGCCGACGCCGGACCCGGGGCCTTTCGCATCATGGCGCTTGGGGATTCTTGTCTCATGGGCCAGGGAGTCGCCGAAGAAGACCGGTTGACCGAGCGTCTGGCGGCCGCGCTTCAACAGGAGCGGCCCGGCCGGCCGGTGGAAGTGATCAACCTCGGTGTGCAGGGGTTCGAAACGCTGCAGCAATACAAAATGATGCGGATCATGGGCGAAGCGGTGGGCCCGAACCTCGTCATGGTCGCGTTTTGGGTCAATGACCCCAATCTGCATTATGACCATTACAAGCCTTTTCGATTCCCGCTCAAAGGCTTTACCTCCAAACTCCGCGGCCTCATCACCGTCCGGCTGGCGGAGCGCGCGTATGACCGGATTTGGCGGCGGTTCAAAGGCATTCCCACACACGAGGAAGAAGTCGACCGGGCGTACGATCCGGCTTCGGAGGATTGGAAAATTTTTGCCGCGTCAGTCCGCGGCATCGCCGAATGGTCGCGCAAAAAAACCGGACGGGCCCCGGTCGTCCTTTACCTCGCAGACCCGGCCGAAGGCCGGAAACGCGGCAAGTACGAATCGGTGCGCCGGGTTTTTGAACAGAGCGGATTCGACTGGCTCGAGATCCCGACCGGCCGGTACCGCCCGGTCTCCCGGTTTGACTTTCACCCCTCGGCCGCGACCCACGCTCTGTACGCGGAAGTCCTGAAGAACTACCTCACCGCGTCCGGGGCTCTGGAACCAGAATAAAATTTCCGAACCGTTCCGCGCGGCGTCCGTGCAGGCGTCCGGTGATGACGGACGGATTCAGGGACAGAAATGCCCGGGTATAGACCACCGCCTCGGGCTCAAAATCCTTCCTCGCAAAGCGGGCGGAAGCGTTGTCGACCTGCACGTGTTCCCACCGAACGCCGCGCAAAAGGGCCCAGAACGGATACTCCCAGTCGTTCCCGCCCATCGCCAGCCCGACACGCTCCAAGCCGAGGCTCCGGATGCGCTCGGTCAATCTTTTAAAATCCTGCTCCATCCCCGGAGAGCTGTTGAAATAGTTCTGCTCGGCGGTCCGCTTAAAAATCGAGCGGGACCCGGTCCACGGCCGCGTCTCGTTTCCCAGAGCCCAATAAAACGAAAGAAACAGCAAACAGAGCGCGACCATCCGCATCCCCCGCCGGCGTCCGTCCGCTCCCCAAATGGCATGCACCACCCAAGGCGCGGCCAGGACAAAAAAAGTCGTGTGAAAACGGACACCCCACACCTGCCACTTGAGCGCGGCGGAGATCAGCAGAAAGCCCAGCACGGTCGCCGATGCGTAGCCGACCGCGGAGCGGCCGGATGACCGGAACCGCGCGGCGAGCAGGATCGCCGCAACCGCTGCGAGAAGCGCGTGAAGCGGATTTCCGGCCGTATCTTCAAAGGTTCTTTGGCGGGAGATGAAAAAAGTTGAATTGACCGTGATCCTGGGATCGTCCGGATCGACGCCGGCCGCTTGCTGGAGTCGGCGCGCGACGTCCTGCGCGGCGGCCGTCCCCGTCTCAGTCGGAATCTGAAAATGCGTCCAATAATTCCGGACCGCGTTCGCTGCCAGGAGCTTCGGATTGAGCGTCTGCGTGTGGTAGACATACGACTCAACGACAGATTGGCCGAACGGACTGCCCGCAAACGCCATGTTGCGCGCATAATGCCCCGCATTCAGCGCCAAAAACGCGCAGACCAGGATCACCCCGTGGCCGCACGCCCGGCGAATGCCTCCTCGCAGCAGGAGGACGAGCGCCCAGAGACCAAACGGCGCGAGAAAAAAGTAGGAAGTGATCTTGGTGAGACAGGCCAACCCGAGCGCAAGCGCCGTGACCAGAATCCATGCGGCAGATCCGGTCCGGCGGTAGAGGAGTAAAAAATAGGCGCACGCGGCGCACCAAAAAGCCGCGAGCAGATCCGTCTGGACGCTGGACGCCTGAAGCACCGCCATCGGAAGCGTCGCGCACAGCACCGCGGCCATCCACCCGTTCCTGGATTTAGGAAAAAGCTCCCGATGGATGAGACTGGAAGCGGCCAAAATACCGAACCATGCGGCGGTCTGCACCAGATTCAGCCAACGGTCCGACCCTAAAATCAGGATGAGATTCAGATAAACGTATTCCGCGAATGGGTGGTTCTGCAGCTGCCGCAGATCCGCCGTGGCAAAACCCGCCAGCGAACCCTGCTGAATCCAATGAAAGACCCGCGGAAGCCGGTAGGTCATGGCGTCGTAGTTATTCGGGGAGGACACGATCGCCGTGACGGTCACAACGAGACCCAGCGCCGCGGTCAGCCCCATTTCCCACCGCGGACCGCCGGTCAGGACGCTGCGGATCCGGATCGGAAGGCCGGCCCAGGCCCGCCGGACTTCCGGCCGAAGCCACTGAGCCGCACACAGCAATAAAACAACGGACCACCAAGCCGGAATCCAGGGAACCTGGTTACAAACGCCGAAACTCCACACCTCCGTGGTCAACGTCAGGAGCCCGCCGCCCAGTACCGAAGCGGTGAGCGCCGCCTGACGCCACGAATCCGTCTTTGCGCGCAGCCAACCGAGGAGTCCGGCGGCGCCGAACCCCGCGCCCGCAAACCCCAGCAACACGAGAATCGTCCTCAAGCGCGTCCCGTGTCTTTTGCGCCGGTCAAAATCCGCGCGGCCAGAACCAGATACGCGGCGATGAGAATCATCCCCGTCGCCTGCAAGACGAGAAGCGCCGAAAAACTTCGCTCCGGAAACCCGAACACGAATTCGTTGACCCATCGGGGCAACGCAACTCCCAGCGTCCAAAGGCCCGCGCCCCATGCCAGCAGCGGTCCTCCGCCGGCCGGCTTCATGTACAAAAGGCACACGGCGAGCGGTATGGCGGTGATGAGGTTATAGTCGAAGCTTTCGGTCCCCGGAATCAGATAGGTGCACAACGCGCCGACAAACGCGAATGCGAGCCATTCGTGCGCGCGACGGTCGGACATTCGCCCGCGGCCGGCCGCCAGAACGCACCAGGCCGCCGTCGCCGCCAGCCAGAGCGCGCCGCCCAGCACCCAGCCCCATTTTCCGTAAGACATGAGAAAAGCATGGTCCAGCGCGGAGCCGCTGATCATCGTTTTTTCTGTGATCAGCGCAGGGTCCAAATCCTTCGAGCCGCGCAGCACGGGATACCGGCCCACATCCGCCGCGTAGCGTTCCAAAAAAAACCGGTAATCGCGGCCGAGCGGAATCAGCACCGTCGCCACGCCCGCGGCTAATCCCGCCAGCCAGCGCGTCGCGCGCCGTCGATCCGTCCACAGACCCGCCGCGCCGACCGTAATGGCTGCGATCCAAAGCGGCGCGGGATAAAGCTTGAGCATCAGACTCCACCCCACGCAAAGGCCCGCCGTCATCCAATGCCCGCGGTGCCAGAAGAGCATGGCCGCCGCGTACAGCAGCAGCACCCAGACGTCGTTATTCCCGCGTTCAAACGCGAAAAGGACGGGATAAAAAAGGGTGAGCAGAAGCGCTGCCTGAACCGGTGCGGTCGTCCCTGCGCCGGAAACGCCGGGCCCACGCGACGCCGCACGGGCAAGCGCCCAGGCGGCGGCAAACACCCCGGCGAGAATAAAAATCGACCACAGGCCGAGCGCGGTCTGGAACGGCATCCACCGGGACCAGGACATGGCATACGCCATGAGCGGAGGGTATCTAAAATTGCGGCCGTACGGATCGTTCGTGGAACAAGTATCTCCGTATATTTCTAGGCCCGGACCCGCGCAGCGCAGATGGGCGTCCATGCATTTGAAGTCCAGCCCGATGGAAGGCTTCCGGAGCACGTGATCCGCCGCAGCTTCGGGCACGCCGGGCGGGGCCGGGATCCGGACCCACTTGACGGCCGGAATACCGAAGTCGGCCTTCAATGCCCAGTGGTCGACTTTGCGCACGCCGATCAGGTTCAGCAGCGCCGGTTCCGCAAACGCAAGCACCAGGCTCGCGCATAAAATACCGAGCACCCATGCGCCCGGAGACGGCGCCTGCCGCGGCCGCCGGCTCAACGGACCGCGCCCTCGGATACCGGCGCCTTCCGTCGGTAGACCGTGTATGCACCCATGGGAATCCGATCAAAATGCGCACGGTCGAACCACTTTTTGGATTGCATCAAAAAGAACACCTCCATCGTCGGCAGCACCACGATGTCGCGGACCGACGCGCCGTCAAACCCGGGACCTGCGATCCGTCCGGCAAAGATCTTGAGCGGGCTCTTGGTCGATTTTTCGATGAGCATTTTTTCGAGCTCGGAGTACCGGGGGCGGAAGGTCGGAAAGTAAACGAGGTTGTGGCGGTCGTATTTGAGTTCGAGAAACAGACTCATGCCGAGCGTCCATTCAAAATGGCGCGCCGGATCCCCCGCGATCACGATCCGGTCCCCCGCGGCCGTGCCCGAAGCCACCTTTTCGATCACCGCGCCGACTTCCGCGCATTCCTTCCTGAAGTCGCCGGCATCCCGGAACGCCAGCGCCCATTGGGCGCCGAGCGCCGCGATCAGGACGGCCGCGACCGCAACGCGGACAGGCGCCGGAATACGGGCAAAAAGCGTCTCGAAGCATCGGACTGTCAGATACGCCGTGCCGAGCGCCACGGGCAAAAAGTAGTGCTGATAAAAACCGGTCTGCTGAAACAGCAGGATGCTGGGAGCAATCACCATCGCGGCGAAGATCAGGTCGCCGGCAAGCGTCGCCGCCGGTGCGCCGTCCCGGCGCCGAGAGCCGAGCGCCGCGATCGCGATCACCGCTGCCAGATAACCGCCGCACGACAACGCCACCTGTCCGGCCGCCGCGGCAAACAACGACGAATCGAAGCCCTTGTATCCCGCATAACCGTTACCCATCGGCCCCGGTCCCTTGAGAATCACAGTCAGATCCACGAGCACCCAAGCCGCCAAAAGCAGCGCGTGCGGCAGGCTCTCCACGACGGCCTGAAGAAACGTCCGCCGGTGCAGACGCATCCAGGACCAAACCCGCAAAAAAACAAACGCCGGGATGACCGGCATAAAACTCTCTTTGACGAGGCTTGCGGCGATCAAACTCAACACAAAGACCGCTGAAGCGGCGGCCGAGGCCTTTCCAGCCCGGACCTCAGCCGCCAACGCCAGCAGCGCGATCGCAAAAAAGAAAAGCCCCCAACTCTCGTACGTCGCGAGCCGCCACCAGGTCGACAGCTGCGGTCCGCAAATCGTGAGCGCCGAAAAAAGCAGCGCTCCGGCACGCCCGCTCCCGAGCCAGCGCATCGCCAAAAACAGCAAAAACGCGGTGATTACGCCCAGAACCCCTCGGACAAACCGGTAAATAAAAAAGTCGGATCCTAAAAACGCGGATTCCAGAATCCGCCCGAGGCAATTGAAGGGCCGGAAGCGAATTTTAAAGTCCTCGACCTGATACCGCCAGTAACGGCCAGGAATTGATTCGGTCTGCAGCTCTTGACGGAGGGTGAGGATCTCGTAGTCCTCGGTGAGCGAAAAACCGGCCGTCAGCGCGCCGCTCCCCGCGGACAATCCGAAGATCATCGCGGCGAACAGGAGGACGGCGGCGAGGTTCTCCTTAATGCGGGATTGTGTCATATCGAGGCATTTTATCGGACGCGGAGCGCATCGGTCGATTATTTAATTCCTCCAGCGCGCGGTTCAGGTCCTGCGTGAATCTTCGCGCGCCGTACACGTTCAAATGGTCGGGGTCCATGAACATCTGATCGCCATAGACCTGTTTGGCTGCAAAATCATAATAAACAACATTCGCCCCGCCGGCTGCGGCATCCATCGCGGAACGGATCATGCGGTGCGCCCGCTCCGCCGCATCCGGAGGCAAACGATCACGGTAATTTGACGTCACCGGCGGAGTCACGATCAGAACCCGCCACCCCCGTTCCCGGGATTTGCGGATCAGCTCCGTGAGCGCCTCCCGGTTCCGGGACTCGGCATCCGGACTGTAGATGCCCGAAAAATGAAGCAGGCTGCGTCGACGGCTCCAAGCGCTTTGCTCGGATTCCGAGAGCCGGTTGAACCGGCTGAGCGGCGATGTCCGGGGGTCGTCCGATCCGCTGCCGATGCCGGGAACCAGGCGCTGCGTCAGCCGCCGGACAAAAATCGACCGGTACCGCAAAAATCGGCTTCGGGTCATGAGCTCTGTTTTGAGCCGAAGTATCCAATCATCCGGATGGATCCCCAAAGAACGGTAGTTAACCAGGATCGATTTTTCAAAGTCTTGCAACCGGTAACCGAATGAAAAATAGCTGACTCCCAGAACGACTTGATTGACGTCCGTCAAAGACGGCCCGTACTTTTCGAGCAGCTCCAGATCCAGCGAAAGGTCCTGGCTGGTCCGGGCCATCTTGAACGATGGCGTCCTGGAAGCAGACGCGAGCCAGGCGGACTGCATGTGGGAATTCCCAAAAATGACCGTCCTGACGCCGTGAGCTGCGCCCGACGCAAGCCCCTGATAGTGTTCCGTAAATTCCCGGTCAGTCGCGTCCGTTTCAAAAATCCTGCGTGCGGTCCATTCGCAGGCAGCAAAACCTGCGGAGAAGAGCAGGGCAAAAACGATCACCGGAACCATTTTGTGCTTCATGATCAAAATTGAAAATAAATGAATTGCTGCCCCTGGTCCGTTCCAAAAACGAGCACCGTAAGAGCCAGGCATGCGACAATCGCCGCACGGGCCGTCCCGCGGGGAACAAGAGAACTCAAGGATTGTCCGGAGGCCCTCAGCCGGATCTCTGCGGTGAACATCAAACCCGCCAGAATAAATACCGTCCAGAATTCGTCGGGACGGACCGGCAGGCCGAACGCGGGGCGGCCGAACAGCGCCTGCCACAAGGTCCAGGGCGCTTGAAGCACCCTCGCCGCTCCGAATGCGAGAGCGCCGATGATGTCAAAGGCCTGGGCAATGTCCCGGGAACGGAAAAAAATCCATCCCGCCATCACGGCGTGAAATGTCCACAGAGTGCCGATCCAGCGCGGAAGCCCAAACCGCCTCGCCACCCAGGATTCCGCGACCATCGCGATACCATGATACATGCCCCAGGCAAGGTACGTGAGGCTGGCTCCGTGCCACAACCCGCTCAAGATGAAAACGGCGAGAATGTTCACAATCCAACGTGCCTGGGACCCGCGGTTGCCTCCCAGCGGCACATAAACGTAATCCCGAAACCAGGTGGATAGAGAAATATGCCACCGGGACCAGAATTCCCTGAGCGAAGCGGATCCGTACGGATGATCAAAGTTCATCATGAGCCGGAATCCCAGGAGTCTCCCCGATCCGACTGCGATGTCCGAATAACCTGAAAAATCACAATAGATCTGGACTCCGAAGGCGCAAGTAGCAACCCAGAGCGCGACCGGATCGAATCTTCCGGAATCGGAATAGACCGAATTCACGATCGGGGCAAGCCGGTCCGCCACGACCATTTTCTTGAAAAGGCCCCAAGCGATAAGGCTAATGCCTGATCCGGCAAGCTCTGCGGAGAACCGGTGTTTTTCATAAAATTGGGCAATCAGACGGCCGGAACGCTCAATCGGTCCCGCGACCAGCTGCGGAAAAAACGATACGTACAACGCGACGTCTCCAAATCGTTTGCGGACGGAAGCCGGGTCCCGATAGACATCGATCGCGTATCCAAGCAACTGAAACGTGTAAAACGAAATGCCCACGGGCAGCAGCACATGTGAAGCGCCGAACTCGTGCCGCAAACCGATTCCCGCAAGCGCCCGCTCGGTCAAATCACTCAAAAAATTCCAATATTTAAAATAAATCAAAATGCCCAGATTGACCAAAAGACAGGCGCCCAGCCACAGGGATCTCTGGATTCCGGAGGAACTGCCTGCGATTCGGATCGTCGTAAACCAGACGACTGCTGTCGACAGAAGCATGAGCAGCGTGTACTCCGGCCTCCAGCACGCATAAAAGCCGTAACTCGCCGCCAGGAGCATGGCATTTCGGCATTGAAAAGGAAGTCCGTAGTAGAGCAGACAGACGAGCGGAAGAAAAAGGAGGTATTCGAGCGAAGAAAAATTCATGGGAGCGCGGCCGTACAGGCCCTCCGGAAATCAGTACACCCGGAAGAGCGCGTCACGGTCGTCCTCGTACACTTTTTGATACGCGGCGGCGTATCTCCTGGACAGCTGGGTGATCCCCGCATAGATCCGGCGCTCTTCGGCGCTCAGGGGGTCCCAGCTCATGCGCTTTTTACGGATCAGCACGTATTTGACGCGGTGGTGCTGCAGAATTTTCTTTTGGAGCGCCAAGTCGTCGAACGGCAGCTTGCCGATCAGGGGCATCGAGAACTTCCGCCCCAGGTACCCCTGCAAGTCCGGCAGGCCGTGCACCGTCTGTTCCATGAGGTAACGGCCCTTGTCCCAAGGGAGGTTCATGATCGCGAAGTTTTTCTGCGCGTAATCCGGGTCCTGGAGCACCGCTTCGTACACCGGGGGCAATTCCACCGGTGTCACATCCGACCCGATGGAATAAAAGTCCATAAACGCCAGACCGGCCACCAGCACGAGGCCCAGCTGGTGCTTGAGTTTTTTGGATTCCGACCGGAACAGCGCCCGCACCGCGAGCGCCGCGAGCGCCGCCCAAAACAGGTAGCCAAACGCCATCGTGCGCGACGGATTGCGGGCGTGCTGTACGAACGGCAGCGACTCGAACAACGCATACGGCAGCGGCACGCCGGTGAGCCGACCCTGAACATGCAACTCGACTCCGAGCGCGAGCACCGCGAAGAACAAAAAAGCCGCCAAATAAGGAAAAGCCCGGGTCCGGATCTTCCAAAGGGCCGCCGCGACGAGCAGCAGGTTCACCCACCCCAGATAAACCGCCTGTTCCCAGACCGGCCCCGTCATCCCGGCGCTCGCCGCCTTGACCGCGTCGACGCCGGCCAGCGCATGATACGCATGCGGCACGAAAAACCCGAGCAGGTCCGCGACGAACAGGTTGTGTCCGGGCAGATGCGCCGAATCCGGATGCGCCAGGCCGATTCGGATCATCGGAACCAGCACCGGCGCCGTCAGCAGCAGCGCGCCTCCGCCGATCGCGAGCAGGTTCACCGCCCCCCGCACCGAAAAAACCCGGCGTTCCTTCCAGGCGGTCCAGGGATACGAAAGCGCCAGGCACATCCCGCCGTAGATCAGATAATTCCATTCCGAATAGGCGCTCAAAGCGAGACCCGCGGCGGCGCCCGCGCGGTTCCCCCATCCTCCGGACCGGTGCGCCCGGATCAAAAACAGGACGAACAACGGAATGAACTGGATCGACGCGACCGACGGATGATGCAGCGCGTGGGCGAAGTGCATCGGGTTGAACGCGTAGACGAACGCGCCGAAGAGCGACGCGACACGGTCGCGCGTCACCTCCATCAGCAGCAGGTAGGAAAAAATCCCGGCCAGCACGAACGACAGCAGCACGGTCAGGTTGTACGCCGCGGCCAGGCCGAAGAGCGGCTTGAGCACCGCGGCGGCGGCGACGCCGGTGTAGAAATAGTTGGCGTACCACAGCCCCATCCCCTCCGGGAAATACATCAGCCGGGTGTGAAAAAATTCGAGCGACGGGTCGAACAGGGCCTTGGAGCCGTACCACAGGAACCAGACGAACTGGGTGTTGTCTTCGGGCGGACCGATGATCGCGGACCCGAACCTGGAAAAGACGGGATAAAAAAACAGCGCGGTGAGGGCGGAAAAGAAGACGGTGACGGCGAGCGCGCGCTTCACCATCAGACGAATTTGAGTTTTTTAAGCGCGATCGCGCACATGCCGAGCAGGAGCGTTCCGTGTTTGAACCGTTCGATCTTGATGTCGCCGTAACGCCGCTCGTAATAGCGGACCGGGAGTTCCAGAATCCGCATGTTGAGCTTCGCGGCCCCGAACAGGAGGTCGAAGTCGCCGAACGGGTCGAATTCGCCGAAATAAGCGCGGTTGGCCATGATTTTTTCGTAGTCGGACTTGTAGAGCGCCTTCGTGCCGCAGAGGGTGTCCTTGAGGCGCTGGCCCAGGAGGTATGTAAACGCGAGGCTGAAGAACTTGTTCCCCCAGATGTTGAGGAAGCGCATCGCTTTTTCCTCCATCGGATAGACGAGGCGGGAGCCGTTGATGAATTCACCCCGGCCCGAAACAAGCTGACGGTAAAACTTGGGAGTATCCTCCGGCGCGACCGAGATGTCGGCGTCGAGGATGATGAGGATGTCGCCCTTGGCCTCGCGCATCCCCAGATGGACCGCCGCGCCCTTGCCCTTCGTCGCGCCCTGGTCCAGAAGGCGGATGTTCTTCTCGGGATGGAGCGCCTGCATCCGGCGGATTTCGTCCTGCGTGCCGTCTTTGGAGTTTCCGTCGATGAAGACCATTTCGAGCTCCCCGTCGAAGGCGGGCGTGCGCTCGACGAGCTCGGCGATGTTGCCGCGTTCGTCCTTGCACGCGACGATGAGCGAAACGCCCGGGTTCTTTTTCTCGCGCGCGGCGAGCGGACGCGCGACCAGGAACTCCGCGAGACAGAGCTGGTTCACCCCCGGCAGGTTCGCGACACAGCCGTTCAGGAACCAGGACACGAGCGGAAGATAAAACGGAAACAGGATCTTCTTGGTGCGTTTGACCGTTTCAAATCCGGCCATGGTCAGCAGGTTTTCGAGGTCGTCCTGCGAGAGCCAGTTCTGCGGGCCCTGATTCACGCGGATGCCCAGCCAGTTGCCCAGGCGCAGCAGCGGCTCCCATAAATAATTGTAATAACAGACGACCACGCGGGTCTGGGGCTTGACCGACTGGCGGAGGTTCTCGAAAACCCGCTGGACGTCGTCCAAATGCCCCACCAGATCGGACAACACGACGTAATCGGGAGGTTCGGCCGGACGGTACGTTTCCGCGCAGCCCTCGACGAACTCCAGCGCCGGATGGGCGGCGCGGGCCTCGCGGACCATCACGGGGCTCAATTCGACGCCGACGCCGTGCGACGGCTTGAGGGCGGCCAGCAGATCGCCGTCGCCCGATCCCAGCTCGAGGACGCGGTACCCATCGGGAATCAAAAAGCGCAGATAATCGTGCAGCTTCCGGTAATAGTAGGAATTGCGGCGCTTGGAGCGCTTGAACTGCGGAGCGAGGCGGTCGAAGCGCTCCCGGGTCTCCTCGAGATGCTTGCGGGTCCGGGCCGGGAGGGCAAAAAAATCGCTCATGCGCGGCTCCGGTCCGACGCGACGAACCAATCCCAGGTCTTCTTCAGCCCCTTGTCAAAATCGACGGCGGCCTTGAATCCGAATTCGCGTTTCGCCCGGCTCACGTCCAGACGCCGGCGCGGCTGGCCGTTGGGTCTGGACGTGTCCCAGACGATCCGGCCGTCGAAGCCGGACAATTTTTGGATCACGGCCGCCAGACGGCGGATCGTGATTTCCCGTCCGGTTCCCAGGTTCACCGGCTCGCGGCCGTCGTACCGCTCGAGGGCCAGCGCGATCGCCCGCGCGCAATCTTCGACATACAGGAACTCGCGCGACGGCGATCCGTCGCCCCAGAGCGTGACTTGCCGGTCGCCGCGCCGCTTCGCCTCATAAAATTTGCGCATCAGCGCCGGAATGACGTGGCTGGACTCGAGGTCGAAGTTGTCGTGCGGGCCGTACAGGTTGACCGGCAGCAGGTAGATGGAATTAAATCCGTATTGCTCGCGGTACCCCTGCGACTGGACGAGCATCATTTTTTTGGCCAGCCCGTACGGGGCGTTGGTTTCTTCCGGGTATCCGCTCCAAAGATCCTTCTCCTTGAACGGAACCGGTGCAAATTTGGGGTAGGCGCAGATCGTTCCGAGTGCGACGAATTTGTCGACGCCGGCGAGCCGCGCCTCTTCGATCAGGAATGCGCCCATGAGCAGATTGGAATAGTAGTAAAGGCCCGGGTTCGCACGGTTGGCTCCGATGCCCCCGACACGCGCAGCCAGGTGGATGACGGCGGCCGGCTTGTACTTCCTCATCATCGCCTGCACGTCGCGCTGGACGGTAAGGTCGAATTCCCGGTGTGCGGGCGCCACGACCTTGCGGTAACCCCGGGCCTTGAGCTCGGCGGTCAGATGCCGGCCCAAAAAACCCGAACCGCCCGTGACGAGCACGGTGCGGTTCTTAAAACGTGTTGGAATGGTTTTAGGCTTTTGGCGCTTGGGCATTTCAGGCGTCATTATACCGGACGCCCGGGCGTCTAGTCGCGGTTATCGAGGTAGATGAGCACGTCTTTGATCGAGACGATGCTCATCGGGGTCCCGTCGGGGTTCATCACGGGGATGTGCCGGAACCCGCCCATCGCCATTTTGCTGACGACGAACGCGATCGGATCTTCGGGACGGACCGTTTCGGGATTGGGAGTCATCACGGCCGCGGCCGTGACTTTGCTCAGGTCGGGATATTTGCCGGCGGCGCGCAGGAGCAGATCGCGCTGGCTGATGATGCCGACGAGCTTGCGCTTCTTGAAGACCAGGACGCAGTCCTTGTGCTCGTTTTCGAGGACTTTGACGATCTGCTGCACGGAGTCGTCGTCGGCGCACACCAGGAGGTCTTTGCCGGTCACGAGCTCCGAGATCGGTTCGGTGAGCATGACCTTCTGGATCTTTTCGCCGCGCTTGGGTCCGGGCAAATTCTGATGCATCAGCGAATGGAAACACTTGGGGCAGCGGTCCGCGCCGAGGATGTAAGCCGAGCCGCAGGAGGGACAGTGCAAGTCAGCCATTATTTGACCGTCCAGGTTTCGGAGCCGTACACGAGCCGCTTCAAGTCCCCGGGACCTTTATCCTTCAAGACCTGATTCATCTGCTGGTCGAGCAGGTCGTCGTAGGTCGGCCGCTCGATGGCGCGGAACACGCCGAACGGCACGGGCTTCTCGGGGTACTGCATCTGCGTGAGGAGATACGCGGGCGTCGGGTCCGCCTCTTTTTCGTTGTGGATAAAAAGTTCCTGTCCCGCGGCCTTGGCCTCTTCGGTGTTCACGACCTCGGTCTTCAGGCGGTGGATGCGGATCGCTTTTTCCTTCTGCTTGCCGAACACGAGCGGTTTGCCGTCCTCGAGGTAGATCATCCGCTCGTCGCGGGTGTCCTTGCCGGTGGTCGGCGCATGCGCCTTGTCGTTGAAAATGATGCAGTTCTGGAAGATTTCGATGAACGAGATGCCCTTGTGCAGGAGCGCGCGCTCGAACGTCGTCTGCATGTGCTTGGGGTCGGTGTCGAGCGTGCGCGCGATAAAGGTCGCTTCCGACGCGATCGCCAGACACAGCGCGTTGATCGGATGTTCGATCGAGCCGTAGGGGCTGGACTTGGTCACCTTGCCCACTTCGGACGTCGGCGAGTACTGGCCCTTGGTCAGGCCGTAAATCTGGTTGTTCACGAGGCAGACGTTGATGTCGACGTTGCGGCGCAGGGCGTGGATGAGGTGGTTGCCGCCGATGGAAAGGCCGTCGCCGTCGCCGGTGATGACCCACACTTTGAGCTTGGGGTTGGCGCATTTGACGCCGGTCGCGACGGTGAGCGCGCGGCCGTGGATGGTGTGGAAGCCGTAGGTGTTCATGTAATAAGGGAAGCGGCTCGAGCAGCCGATGCCGGACACGAACACGTATTCTTCGCGCGGCACGTTGAAGCGCGCAAGCGTGCGCTGCATCATCGCGAGGATCGAGTAGTCGCCGCAGCCCGGGCACCACCGGACGTCCGCGCCGGAAGCGAAGTCGTCCTTGGTGTACTTCGGCTGTTCGGGCGCCGTGATGATCTTGATGTCGTCGGGCAGTTTAATGTCGGGCATAAATCCTCAGAATATTATTTGGAAGCCGATTGAAGGACTTCTTTGATCTTCGCGACCATCTCGGTCACCTTGAACGGCTGACCCTGCACCTTATGGAAGCCGACGGTGTTCACGCCCGGGAAGGCCCGGCGGACCAGCGTCAGGAGCTGGCCCATGTTCAATTCCGGGATCAGCACCGTGTCAAAATTCTTGAGCACCGCTTCGGTGTTCTTCGGAAACGGATGGATGTAGTTCAGGCTCGCGTGCGAGACCTGGACACCCTCCCCTTCGAGCCGCGAGACGGATTCGTACGCCGCGCCGTAGGTGCTGCCCCAGGTCAGGATGAGCAGTTTGCCCTTCTGCGGACCGCGGACTTCGAGTTCCGGAATGTAGTTGGCGATGCGCTGGATCTTTTCGGCGCGCAGATTGATCATCTTCTGATTGTTCTCGCCGTCGTAGCTGACCGCGCCGGTGAGGTCAGCCTTGCCGAGGCCGCCGATGCGGTGCTCGAGACCCGGAGTGCCGGGGACCGCCCACGGACGGGCGAGCGTCTGCGGGTCGCGCGAATACGGCATGAACTTCTGTCCGGTCGCGACCGGATGCTTGATCTCAATCTTCGGGAGTTTGTCGAGATCGGGCAGCTTCCACGGCTCGGAGCCGTTGGCGACGTTGTTGTCCGACAGGATGACGACCGGCACCATGTGCTGGAACGCGATCCGGACGGCTTCGTACGCCATCATGAAGCAATCCGACGGCGTCTTGGCCGCGAGCACGCAGACGGGCGATTCGCCGTTGCGGCCGTACATGACTTGAAGTAGATCCGACTGTTCGACCTTGGTCGGCATGCCGGTCGAAGGGCCGGAACGCTGCACGTCGATGAGGACGAGCGGGAGTTCGGCCATGACGGCCAGGCCCAGCGCTTCGGACTTGAGACAGACGCCGGGACCGGACGTGCCGGTGATGCCGAGCTCGCCCGCGAACGACGCGCCGATCGCGAATCCGATCGCGGCGATTTCGTCTTCAGCCTGGAAGGTCTTGATACGATAGTTCTTGAGTTTAGAAAGCTGGTGCAGGATGTCCGAAGCCGGTGTGATCGGGTATGAGCCGTACATCAGCGTTTTGCCGGTGCAATGAGCCGCGGCGACAAGCCCGAGCGCAAGCGCCTGGTTGCCGACGACTTTGCGGTACGTGCCGGGGCTGATCGGCGCGGACGGGATTTCGATCTTCTGATAAAAAGTCTCGGTGATGTCGGCGTAGTTGAAGCCGGCCTTGAGCGCGAGCGTGTTGGCCTTGGCGATCTCGGGCTTCTTGCCGAACTTCTGCTCGATCCAGCGCAGCGTGAAATCCATCTTGCGGTCGTACATCCAGAACATCATGCCGAGCGCGAAGAAGTTCTTGCAGCGCTCCGTTTCCGTCGGGCGCAGGCCGAGTTCGGCCAGCGCGTTGCGCGTCAGGTCCGACAGCGGAACCTTGATGATCTGAAAATCTTTGAGCGTCTCGTCGGTCAGGGGGTTGGAGGCGAAACTCGCCTTCTTGAGGTTCTCCTCGGTGAACGTGTTCTCGTTCACGATGATGAGGCCGCCCTTTTTGACGTTGCCGATATTGACCTTGAGACCGGCCGGGTTCATCGACACCAGCACGTCCGCCAAATCGCCGGCGGTAAAGATCGCGGAGTCCGAAAATTGGATCTGGAAGCTCGACACGCCCGGCAGCGTTCCGATCGGGGCGCGGATTTCGGCCGGGAAGTCCGGCAGCGTCGCGATGTCGTTGCCCATCATCGCCGACGCGTCGGTGAACTGTTCTCCGGTGAGCTGCATGCCGTCTCCGGAATCGCCCGCGAAGCGGACGGTGACTGAGTGGCGGATTTCTTTAGGCTTGGCCTGGGTTGTATCGGCAGACATGGACTAACCGCCCTCCACGGAACGGGAAACTTGCTGGGGATCCGGCGGAAGGTTGTAGATTTCCGTCGGATAATACGCCGCCAAAAAACGGATGAGCGTCCGGACGGACAGCATGCCCATGTAACGCTTGTTCTCGTCGGTCAGCGGCAGATGATAAATTTTTTTCTTCGCCATGAGGTCGATCGCCTCGCCGACGGAAGCGTCGGGCGAAAGCGTGAGGACCACCGAGGTCATGAAGTCGCCCACCGGGCGGGTCAAATCGACGTTGTGGCCGAGAATTTTTTGAACCACGTCGGTCTCGGTGAAGATGCCGACGACGATGCCGTCCTGGGTCATGATGACATACCCGGACTTGTAGAACTGCATCTGATGGATCGCCTCTTTGAGCGAAATGGTCGGAGGCGCCTGGACCACCCGATCATTGATGATCTGGGAGATCTTCTTTTCTCTGAGGAGGTCTTCGATTTTTTTAGGTGTCGCCATAAAATCTCGTTAATCTTTTCCTAACATTAGAAAGCGGAATATATCATGCTTTACCAATAATATCAAGACCGGCGGATCAAATGTCCCGAGAAAGTTGCGTCAAGACGCTTTCTGCAAGATAGCGTCCTTTGGGGGTCAGCCGAAGCACGGATTCATCATACTCGACCAGCCCCCGGGCTGCAAGCGCAGGGACCTCGGACTCAATATGCGCCCGAACCAACGGGACCCGTGACAGATCGAACCCCGGCTTGAGCCGGATCCCTGTGAGCACCGTCTCCATTTCCCGCTCCTCGGGTGTCAACCGGTCCTCCTCGTCATTTGTCCAATCCCCCCGCAGGGCTTTTTCCAAATAGCGGGACACCGTTTGGGCATAGACGTACCGAACCCCTTCCATATAGGAAAAAGCCCCCGGCCCCAATCCCAAATAGGGCTGGTTCCGCCAATAGATCAGATTATGCCTGGACTCAAAGCCCGGTTTGGCAAAGCTCGAAACTTCATAGTGTTCCAGCCCGGCCGCCGCCAAACCGCGTTCCACCGCCTCAAACATCCGCTCATGCACTTCCTCGGGCGGAAGCGTCAATTCCCCCCGCTTTTGCTTGATTCCAAAGTGGGTTTCTTGATGCACCATAAGATCATAAACAACAACTTGGTGGGCACCCCACTCCACTATGTCTGATATAGACCGTTCAACATCCCCCACTTTTTGATTTGGAAGACGAATGATGAGATCCATGCTGATATTGGTGAATCCGGCTTCCCGGGCCGCTTGCGCCGTCCGCCGGGCATCCTCCGTGTTATGCGCCCGGTTCATTGCCTTGAGCAGCTCGTCATTGGTGCTTTGAACGCCCAGACTGATCCGGTTCACGCCGAGCCGCCGGTAAGCCGCCAGCTTTTCGGGATCGACTTCGCCGGGGTTCACTTCGACCGTGATCTCCGCGTCCGACTTCCAGGCGAAACTCCGTTTCAGCAGTGAAAAAACTTGTTCCATCTCCCCGGTCGACAACGCCGAGGGTGTGCCCCCGCCGAGATAAACCGTGTCAAAGACGATGGGTCCGTGCCGCCGTCGAGCCTCGGCGATCTCGGCCTCCAGCGCGCGCAGGTAATCGGCACGCAGCTTCGAGTCGCCCGACGGCGCGATCACAAAATTGCAGTAATGGCATTTGCGCAGGCAGAACGGGATGTGGACGTAGAGGCCGATCGGCATCTACAGGTACTCGACGTAGCAGAGGCTTTTTTTGTCGGTGACGCGGTCGAGGTAGACTTTGCCCTGGAGATGATCGTATTCGTGCTGCAGGATCCGCGCGTGGAAGCCCTTGGCCTCAATCGTGAGCGGCTCGCCGTGACGGTCAAAGCCCTCGACGCGGACGGCCTTTGCGCGGGGCGTATCCCCCCGCAGATCGGGGATGCTCAGACAGCCCTCCATCATCCGGACCGGGTCCGCCTCCGTCACCGTCAGCCGCGGATTCACCACGGTGTACACGGGGATGTTCGGCATGTCGGGATAACGGCGGTTCGACTTGTACTCGACGCAAAAAACGGCGATCGGCAGGCCGATTTGAGGCGCGGCGATGCCCACGCCGTCGTATTTTCGCATCGTCGCGATCATGTCGTCGACGAGCTTCTGGAACTTCGAGTCCCGCACGCGGGCCAGGTCGACTTCGGCCGATTTTTGCCGCAGCGCCGGATGTCCGAGCCGCACCACCTGATAAACCATTCCGCCTCCAAAAATTGAACTGCTTTTTAATGCCGTTTTTTAAGCGATTTTAAGCCCTGATGACATGTTTTTTTCAGAGAGAAAACCGCGCCCAAACTATTGATTGAACATGCTCTCTATTTATACTAAAATTCTAAAGGTTTTTTGAAAAAATTTTCTTCCCGTTTTTGTCAACCCGCAAGACGAACCACCTAGAGGTGACCGCATGATCCGCTTCCAGAAGTTTTTGGCCATTTTTACCGCCGTTGTTCTCCTTTCGTCCGCGACCGGGCTTCCGGCCTGGTCCGCCCAGACGGCCGCCCAGCAGGCGACCTCCAACTACGAACGCGGGATTGCGCTCTACCTTCAGGAACGTTACTCCGAAGCGATCGAAGCTTTCAAGCTGCACCTCAAAGAAAATCCCGACCACGCGCCGTCCAAGGAGTGGATCGGACTCATCGAAGCGCTCGGTCCCGTGCAGCCCGCGTCGGCTCCGGCCGCCGCGGCCACCTCAGCTGCCGCTCCGACCCAAACGGCCTCGACCCCGTCCGCCTCCAAGCCGGCTCCCGTCAAAACGGCCGCTCCGGCCTCCGTCACGTCGCCTGAACTCAAGGCCTCCATCGCCAAATTCGAAGCCGAGCTCAACAAGTCCAAAGCCGAGACCGAGCGTTTGCAGTCGGTCTCCGCCCAAAAAGAGTCCGAGCTCGCTCAGCTCCGCAAGGACCTCGCATCCGCGCGTGCCGCAGCCGACCAATCCCAGGCGACCGTCAAGCTCCAGGAAGAAATCGCGACGCTCAAGACGGCGCAAGCCGCCAACGACCGCAAAAACCAGGACCTGCTGAACGGCCTCCAGAAAAAACTCGACGCCAAAAACGCGGAGATCGAAGAAGTCCGCAAAGACCTCGCCGTCAGCCAGGACCAGACCCGCCGCGCGCTGGAACAGTCCAAGCAGCTCATGGCGCTTCAAGCCCAGCAGCCCGCCGCCGCAGCGACCGCTGCGCCTGCCGCGAACTCGGCCGAACTCAAAACGCTTGAGAACCGGGTCCACAACCTGGAATCCGCCAACTCCCAGCTTTCGCGCCAGCTCTCGGACGCCCAGCAGGCGCTGGATGCGGCCAATAAAAAGCTGCAGGACAGTAAGCCCGCCGACAATTCCAAGGCGGTCGAAACGCTGCGCACTGAAAAATCCAAACTCGAAGCCAGCCTCGCCGACCTGTCACGCAACATCTCCGACCGCGACCGTGCGATCGATGTGCTCAAGTCCGAACGCGACCGCGCCCAGAAAGACCTCGCCGCGCGCACAGCCGAAATCGAAGTTCTAAAAAAATCGACGCCCGTCGACGCAGAACGCGCGGAACTCGCCAAGAAAAAAGCCGAGTACGAAGCCAGCCGCGATCAGCTTCAGGTTTCCATCGCCGATCTTCAGCGCATCCGCGAAGAAGTCGAAGCCGGCAAAACGGCGCCTGCGGCGGCTCCCAAGGCCGACAACAGCAAGGAATTGGAATCGCTGCGCCAGGAGCGCGACCGCCTGAGCAAGCAGGTCGCCACACTGACCGCCGGCGCCGGATCCGGCTCGGACGCGGCGAAGAAGCTTCAGGCTCAGCTGACCGAAATGGAAGCCCAGCACCGCAATCTCTCCACCGCATACGATACGATCCGCGCGAAGTCGGAAGCGCTCGAAGCGGAGCGGAACAAGCTCGCCGCCGAAGCTGCCTCCCTGCGCACCGCCACGCAAAAACCTTCGGACTCCGAAGGCCGCATCAAGGCCCTGACCACCGAGCTCGAGAGCCTCAAGACCGCCAACGCGGGTCTCAACCAGCGCCTGGCCGAAACGGAACGTTCGCTCGGACAGATATCGAAGAAGTACGAACTCGCCGAAGAGCAGCGCACCGCGCTGGCGGCGGGACAGACCAAAGTCGAGGATTCCCGCAAGGCCCTCGAGAACAGCCTGCAGTCGCTCACGCAGGCCAAGGACGGACTCGCGCAGCAGCTCGCCGCCGAAAAGCAGGCGACCGCCCGCGCCGTGTCGGACTTGAACGCCAAAGTCCAGGAACTCGACGCGCTCAAGCGCTCGCAGGATTCCGCTTCGCGCCAGTCGTCCCAGCTGTCCCAGTCGCTGACCGCCGCGCAGGAAAAAATCCGTCAGCTCGAGACCGAAGCCGCGGAGCTGCGCGCCGCCGCCCAGGCTGCGCAAACTCAGGCCGCCAAATCCGCCGCCGAGTCCAAAGCGAGCCTTGAAAACGCAGACAAGAACCGTATACTTGCCGAAACGCGCGTCTCGGAACTGGCAAAAAATGCGGAAGCGCTTTCGCAGGAACTCGTTCAGCTCAAGAACAGCCATCAATCGCTCCTGCAAACTCAGAACACCCAGATCAATCAGGCCAAGGAGCTCGAGGCCAAGTATCAGGCCAGCCTCGACCGCAACCGCGCGATCGAAACGGATTCGCAGAACCAGCTCGCGGCGCTGAAGGCCAAGCTCGACCAGACGACCGCCGATCTCCAAGAGACCGAGCGCGTCCTCGGCCAGGTGTCCGCCAAGAGCGACACGGCCGTCGCCGAAGCGGCCGCGCTGCGCAAGAGCTCCGACGCAGCCCAGGCCGCCCTGGACCAGCTCCGCAAGGATTCCGAGGCCCGCACGGCGCAGCTCACGCAGGCGCTCGACGCGGCCCAGCGTCAGAACGCGGAACTGACCCGCACGCTCGAGACCGAACGTACGACCGGACGCGCCCAAAAAGGCCAGGTCGAAGACTTGAGAAAACAGCTTCTGAATTCATTGAACCAACTGGATTCGATTCAGGGAACCCGCTAACCCGCGGTTTTCCAGCCATCCATAACAGGGAGTTTTTATGCACCGGACGCGCCTTCGGTTTGTCTCCTCATTTTGTGTTTTTACATTAATTTTTGCTCAAATTCCTCCTGCCGCTTTCGCCGCCGATGACGATTACGGGCACGGGGTGTCGCTGTACCTGAAGAACGATTATGCGGGCGCGACCAAGGCGTTCCGCAGCTATCTCAAGTCGCATCCCGACGACGCGGCCGCCCAGAACTGGCTGCGGGTCCTCGGAGGCCTCAACACGCCCAAGAGTTTCGGCCAGTTCGACGTCGAAACGTCCGCCGCCCGCGGCGGCGCCATGCTGTCGACCGGCGTTTCGAAGACCGAGCTCGACCTGCTCCGCTACGAACTCAACCGCCAGGTCAGCACCGTCGACGAAGAGCGCACCGCGCAGCTTTCGCAGCTTGAGGAAGTCAGCCAGCTCCTCACCCAGACGCGCCGCGACTTTGAAGCGTCCGAGATCAAGCGCCTCCAGGCCGAAGAAATGCTCAACCGGCTGAACCAGCAGAAGGTCCAGAACTTCGCCGCCAAGTCCTCCACCGCCCAATCCAACGCCGAATCCGCGCTCGAAGAAATGAAAAGCGCCGTCCAGCTCGCCGACATCCGCTCCAAGCTCGCGACCACGCTCAAAGGCTACGCCTCGTCCGAAAAGACCCGTTTGGAGCTGGAGAAAAAACTTCAGGCCATCCTCAGCGACCGCGAATCGCTGAACTCCGAACTCGAGAACCTCCAGCGCTCCCAGGATTCGCTCAAGACCGAACTCGAAAAGCGCCAGCAGGAATACGCCAACACCCAGAACCGCCTGCTCAGCGAATCCCAGTCCAAAGAAAATCTTTCGGGCATGATCGAGAATCTCCGCCGCACCGCGGAAGACCTGCGCAAGAACCTCGACGAGCGCGAGGCCGCGCTTCAGACCGCCCGCGCCGAGAAGCAGAGCGAAATCGAACGGTCCCGCGAAGAAGCGCGCCGCCAGCAGGCCGATCTCCTCAAGCGTATCGACGACCTGACCGCCCAGCTTCAGAATTCCGAACGGCAGTCGGCCCTCACTGCGGCCGCCAAGTCGGACCTCGAAAAGCAGCTGGCCACGCTGGCCGAGCAGTACGAGTCGTTCCGTGAGACCAAGGCCCGCATCGAAGCCAGTCTTGAAGAAGCCAGGAAGCGCGAAACCTCCCTGTCCGCTTCCCTCACCCAGTCTCAGGAAGAAATCCGCTCGCTCGACGCCGGTCGTCGCGGCCTGCAGGAATCGGTCCAAAAGTCCGAAGCCGCCGCGGCCGCCCTGCAGACCCAGCTGGCGCAGATCACACAGGCCCGCGACGCCCGCGAGCGCGAGTACCAGGCGCTTCTCAAACAAAAGACAGACGTCGAAGCGCAGCTGCGCGCGGCCTCCGAAGCCCAGGCCCGCGCCCAGGCCGAATGGTCCCGTCAGTCCGCTGCGCGCGACCAGGAATCGGGCGCGCAGATCGCGTCGCTCAAGTCCGAACTCGAAAAATCCAGGACCGAAACCGGCCGCCTCAACCAGATCAAGTCCGGTCTTGAGAGCCAGATCCAGGCGCTGGCCGACCAGTACGAGTCTTTTAAATCCACCAAGGCCAAGATCAGCGAGAGCCTCGAAGCCGCGCAGCTGCGCGAAACCGAGCTCGCGCGTTCCCTCGCGGAGACCCGCGCTCAAGTCGACGCCTTCAACGCCGAGCGTTCCGCCGCCGCCCAAAAACTCCAGGCCGCAGACACACGCGCCAACGCTGCCGAAGCCGAGCTTAAAAAACAATCCGCCGCGCTGGCAGCCAAGATCGAAGACGAGCGCATGCTCACGCAGTCGGTCAAAGACCTCGAAGCCCGTATCCGGTCCCTCGGAGCCGCATCGGACACCGAGCGTGCCAAACTCGCAGCTGAACTCGCCGCAGCCCGTTCGGCCCGGACGGAAGCCGAATCGCGCGCCGCGGCCGCCGACGCGGCGATCAAGGATCTCGAATCCCGACTCGCCCAGGCCGGCAAAGAGCGCTCGGACCTCAAGGCGTCGAACGCCGCTTCGGCCGCGCAGGCCCAGGAAGCCGCCGCGCGCATCCAGAAGCTCGAAGCGTCGCTGACAGAACTGCGCCAGAAGCTGGAGCAGGAATCCGCCTCGGTCCGCTCGGGAGAAGCCCAGCGCGCCGACTTGGCCGCACTTCTCAAAGACAGCAAGGCTCAGAATGAACAGCTCGCCGCCCGGATCCGCGATATGGAATCACGGCTGAGCCTCGCCCGCGAAGAAATCCAGGCCGCCGAAAAATCCCAGGTGACGCTGCGTGAAAAAGTCTCCTCTGCCGACGCTCAGCGCAGCCAAGCACAGAAAGATCTCGCCGCCGCGCAGGCCGAACTCGCCAAGTCCGCCGGTCGTATCCAGGACCTCGAGGCTGCCAAGTCCGCTTCCGATCGGAATATCCAAACGCTCGAAAACCGTCTGCAGGAAATTTCCGCCGCGTCCGAACAGCTCCGCGGATCCTTGTCCGCCGCCGAAAAATCAGGCGCCGCGTCTCGGGCCGAGGCGGAAGCGCTGCAAAAAGACATCACCGCGCTCAAAATCGAATCCGTGAGCTTCAAGACGGATCTCGAAGAAGCCCGTCGGTCGGCCGCTTCGCTTCAAAGCCAGATCCAGAAGTCGTCCGTCCAGCTCAATCAGAGCGAAGCCCAACGCAAAGACCTCACCGCCCTGCTCAAAGACAGCCAAGCCACAACCGACTCGCTGAAGAAGCAAATCGCGGAACTCTCTGCCAAACTGACGGATTTGGAATCGCTGCGCACGGAACTCGCAAACCGGAAGCGCGAGTCGGCAGAAACCAAGCAGCTGCTCGAAAACTCCATGATGGCCACGACCAAAACGGAAGCTGCCCGCGCCGAAGCCATGAAAAAGCTCGAAGACACTTTCGCGTCGATCAGCGCACTTCAGAAGAACTTGGAAGCTTCCCAGTCCGACATTAAGACCGCTCAAGGCCGTA
>CAYSFB010000011.1:0-3601 GCA_964430735.1 uncultured Planctomycetia bacterium
ATTCGGGTCGGCATAGACTGCGTTGGGATCCGCGTAGGCTGCGTTGGGATCGACGACAGCATTCGGGTCCGCATAGGCCGCATTGGGATCGACAGCTGCGTTCGGGTCGTAAGCTGCATTTGGGTCAGCGTAGGCTGCGTTAGGATCAACCGCCGCATTCGGCTCAGCCGCCGCCACATCAGTTGATTCGGGGGCGACAGCGGCGATCTCGGCATCGTCACTTTGCATCACCTGATCCACTGCTTCCGGCTCGACTGCTTCCGGCTCGACTGACTCGCAGGGAGAGGCCGCTTCCTTCTCATCCAAGCTCACGATAGAAATCTGATCCTCGCTCAGCGGACGAGGTACTTCCACCTCCTCGCCCGTGCCTGGCACTTGAACCGTCTGGGGCGCATCGGACGGCGTCTCCGAAACTTCTTCGACTGGAGCCAAAATCTCTTCAACCGGCGCGACGGCCGCTTCTTCAGGCGCTGGCTCGGCAGGCACTTCAGCCGGAACTTCAGCGACAACAGACACTTCTGGGCTTGTCGGGATCGCAGAGGCCTCTGCTTCAGGTGTTGCTGGCGACGCCGTTTCGAGGTCTCCGCCAGCGGCGTCCAAGGCCTGCGTCATCTGCTGTGTCATCCGAGCGCTCATTTCGCCGATCAAAACTTGCTGAGCTGCACGCATTTGAGCTTCAAAAGTATGCGCCATTTCATCGAGACGGCTGCCCAGCTGCTGTTGCAATTCCAGCTTCGCGGCCTCGAGATGCTCCTGCGCCTTTTGGCGCTCCAGCTGCTTGATCTTGTTCCATTCCTTTTTGAGCGCATCCGACATGCGATCGAATCCGGGCGCCGGCTGAGGAGCGTCTTCGGGTTTTGCCGACACGGGCGCGGGCGCGGGTTGCGCCTCCGCGTTTTTGGACGCCGTGTAGCGGGCAATATCCTCGCGCAGCTCGGCAATTTTGGATTGTAGATCCGATATCAAGGGGGTTAAGTCTGCCGGCGACTCCACGGCCGCCGGAATTGATTTTTCTTCGACTACTTTGCGCAAACCATCGAGCGATGCCGCTGCCGCTTCCGTGGTATGGCGAACATGCGTCAGGCTTCGCCCGTTTTCCTCGATGATCTGCCGGATGCCGTCGACCGATAAAGCGGTTGCTTCGGCGGCGCGCGTCACATGCTCTTCGATATTGGCCTTCAAACCGGCTATCGGATCCGCCGCTTCATGGCGAATCAACGCCTTGAGCTTGTCCGTGAGCTCGGAAGAGGAGGCTGCCAGACGCTCTTCAAGCTTGGCCGTATGAAGATTCATGAGCTCTCTGATTTGCCGGCCGATCTGATCGGCGGCCTTCGCAAATCCCTCGCGAACGGCGTCTTTCTGAATTTGCATCTGTTGGTCGACGCTTTTCTGAAGGTCTGCCCGTTGCGTCATGAACTCTGTTCGCAGTCGGGAGCTCAATACTTCCGGCAATATGTGCCGCAAGCTGGTGTGCGATTCGTGGAGTCCGTCCACCCGGTCGAACAGCGCCTCAAGAATCTTGCCGATCTCTTCCGGAAAGTACGACTCTGTCGCGTGGCGGACGGGGTCCACAGGTATCCGCTCGATCTCGACCTGCGGATCTGATTTGGGGGGCGGATAGGCGGAAACATTCTCAGTTGCGGAAGATGCGGCTGCCTCAACAGGTTCAGCAGATGTGATCTCCTGCTCTGTTTCGGGCTCAGCCGAAATATCCGCTTCCAGAATGGCCTCTGCCGCAGACTCTGCTGGGATTGCTTCCGCCGCCGACACGGCGGCATCCGCTTCTTCGAGCGTCTCTGACTGCGCTTCAGGCGCGGCTTCTGGCTCAGGCGAGACATCAGGCTCAGGCGAGGCCTCAAGCGCTGACTCTGGCACGGGATCTGATTCGGGATCCACGGCAACATCAGGATCAACTGCGGTAACATCAGCTTCAACCGCCGCTTCCGACTCGTGATTGATTGGGGTTGACGATTCCGCCGGATCAGCGCATGGTTCGATGGATTCGGTCGAAGCTTCGGCCGTCACAGGCTCAGCGGCAAGTTCGACCGGCTCGTCGACAGACTCCTCGACCGGCGGCCACAAGCGGCTCAGAATTCCTTCGATTTCTCCGGCCTGAGGCGGATTCGCCACGGCATATTCCGAGGATCCCTCCGCGGGCTGCTCCGCAAATTCCTTCAGTGCGGCGCCTTCCAGCACCAAAATCGGCACAGCGGGATCTTGCGCGCGCAAACTTGCCAAAACAGCCGGATAAGCGGCATCCGGCAAAAAAGCGTTGACGATCACGACCTGGGGCTTTTGCTCGGAGAGCGCCGCCAGCCCCTCCCGCAGCGAACCCGCCTGCACAAACTGCTCGGTTGGATTCAACATGCCGCCCGCAGACACCACGTCCACGAGCATCACACGCCCCAGCGTGGACGCGTCGATCACCAGGATCTTGATGTTTGCGATCGGTGAAATACTCATAAACCCCTGTATTAGATCAGCGATTCAAACGCGACGTGCAACTCAAAGAGGGTCCGGTTGAGCTTTTCGAACTTGATGATGTACTTTTCGTCCACAAAAGTCCCTGAGATGTCTTCTCCGGCTCCTTGCAGGAATATTTTGGGCGCGCCCGTGCGGATGTCCGTGAACCCGATCCGCTGGAGCTGCGCCTTGAATCCTTCTCCAATTTTGGAACAAAACGTCGCGCAATATTCGAGCACCTGTTCTTTTGTCGGTTCCGCAATCCCGCTCTGTTTCAGCAAATCGCTCGCCATATCCTTGGCGATGAACATGATGATGTAACCCGTGCTCATTGATGCGTCATGCGCCAGAGTTGTCAGCGTGATGTAATCGCTGTCGACGCCGATCACCTTGGGCCGGATCACCTTTTCTCGGAACACGGACGGGAGTTTCGTCAACTCGATGTTATGCAGTTCCCGCAGAATGTCTGCGGTGGCCCGGATCGCACTGGTCGTGATGTTGATAAGATCCATGGCTGCCTACTTTATGGATTGAAATGCCAGGTGCATTTCCATCACATGTAACCCGCGCTTTTGAACGCGGAGAATGTACTTTTCATCCACATTGACGCCTTCGATTTCCTCGAAGACGCCTTCGGTATGAAGCTTCGGAGTCGAAATCGTAATGTCGCCTTCGACGAACATGGACAGCTCGTTTTTAAACGTTCCGGTCACCAGGTTGCAAAGTTCTCCGCACGAATCGCTGATATCCCGGTCGCTCACTTCTTCCAGGCCGCTCGCGCGCAGCAGCTTTTCGGCAAAGCGCTTCGGGATGTAGATCGCAACGTAACCGGTCGACATGCTGGCTTCATGATTCAGCTTGATGAATGCGATGAACTCGGTGTCCGATCCGACCAATCTCGATATGAACACTTCTTCCCGGATGATCTCAGGAAACTCGAGAAGCTTGAACTGATACATCGCTTCCATGCCCTCCTTGAGCGCGCGGATGGCACTGGTGGCGATGTCGACGAGACTGAGTTGGGTTCTCATGCAAGTGCCCTCTCCTTATTTACCGGGAGGCGGTGCCGGAGGCGCGGGCGGCCGCGGCGGCACAGCGCCGGGAGCCGCGGGCGGCACCGGAGGTCTCGGAGGAACAG
>CAYSFB010000011.1:3701-63520 GCA_964430735.1 uncultured Planctomycetia bacterium
CCGGAGCGGCCGGGGGCATCGGAGGTCTGGGAGGCACGGCGCCGGGAGCGGCAGGAGGCGCAGGCGGGCGCGGCGGCACAGCGCCGGGAGCCGCGGGCGGCACCGGAGGTCTCGGAGGAACAGCGCCCGGAGCGGCCGGGGGCATCGGAGGTCTGGGAGGCACGGCGCCGGGAGCGGCAGGCGCGGGAGCAGCCGCTGCGGGTGCGGGGGCCGCAGGCGCAGCCGGCGCGGCTGGCGCGGCCGCTCCTGCCGGTCCGGCACTGAGATCCAACTTGAGCGTGCCGGCGGCCATGGCTTTTTTGACCCGGGCCTCTACGTCTCCCGGCTTCAACGGTTTGACGACATAGTCATTGGCAAGACCGGGAGCCAGAGCCATCGACATGCGCTGTTCCGTGCCCTCGGTCGTGATCATGATGATAAAGGCAGTCTGATTGAACTTCCGGATCTCCTGAACCATGGTCAATCCGTCCATGTTCGGCATATTCCAGTCCGATAGAATCAGATCCGGAGTTGATGCCTTCGCGGCCGCGAGACCCTCCACGCCATCACCGCCCTGGAGATATTCCGTCGCGGCATCGGGGAAAAGCCCGCCCTTCTTGATCGTTTGAATGATCATCTTGCGCATCACCGCCGAGTCGTCGACCACCAAAAATTTAATCGCCATTGTCGCTCCTCCGATTCCGAAGTTCCGATTAGCTCTTCATTTTGAGCGCCAGCTCGAGCATGAACGCATCAGCCGGTGTCTTAAAAAACATTCTGAATATTTGATGGTCCTTCGGGTGCGACAACTCGATCCGTTGTCCCCGGATCACGGTCGGAACCGTGATATCAAAAGGAATCCCCCTGGCGACCGCATTATTTTTCAAGATTCCGACAACATTGTTGCCGATCTCGCCGGCCGCGTCGTTCACATCCTCGGTGTACTCTGAGATTTCCATGCCCAGCATGCCGGAAGCGATCTGAATCGCCGTTTGATCGGTCATGCAGATCGCCACAAATCCCCGGACGGCGCCGACAAGTCCGACGGCCGACGCGACCTGGTAACCGCTCGGAGGCCTCAACTCATAGGAAAGCGGTGAAACGGTGAGCTGGGACAGCTGACCGATGACCTCCGGAACCACTTTGTTCGCTTCTTCTAGAATCATCTCTACGGCAGTGCTCATGATTTGCTTCCCATGACCTTTTGGATCACGTCTTTCAATTGTTTTTCGTCAAACGGTTTGACGATGTAGTCAATGGCTCCAAGCTTGATGGCCTGAAGCAGCGTGTCGCGCTGATCGACGGCTGTCACCATGACAACCTTGGCGTTCGGGTCAAAATTCAGAATATCCTTGAGTGCCCCGATCCCGTCCCGATTCGGCATCGTCATATCCATCGTGACCATGTCGGGCTTCAGCTCTCTGTATTTTTCGAGCGCCTCGACGCCGTCGCATGCCTGGCCGACAACGGTGCATCCGCAATTGGTCAGGACGGCTCCGATCATCATCCGGATGATCGGCGCATCATCAACGACTAACACTTTGAGGGACATTGTGGTTAAAACCTCTCCGGAAACAGGCTCACGTTTTTCAGGTTGTCGGACACTCCCTTGAGCTGCTCCAGCGTCTGGGTCGTTTCTGTGAGCGTCTTGCGGATCGAATCCGCCGACTCGGAAGCGGGGAGCGATTTCGCGCGCTCGGCGAGCAGGGCGGATTGGATCATCAGACGGCCGAGAGGTCCGTTCAGCTGCTCGGACCACTTCGCGGCTGTTTCGAGCACCGCTTTGGCGTGGACGCTCTCGCGCGAGAGCAGATGGGCGCCCAGCCGCGCGTAGATTTCGTCCGCGGACGTTCCCTTGTTCAGGAAGTCATTGGCGCCGTTTTTCAACAGATCGACCTTGATTTCCGAGGACTCCTCGGACGTCATGACGATGAAGATAAGGCTTCGGGAAGCCGATTCCATCCGGATCTTTTTAAGGAGGTCTCCTCCGTTCATGCCGGGCATATGGTAATCGCACACCACCAGATCGGGGGCCGACTTTTGAATCGATTCGTAAGCTTCGGCTCCGGAGGCGCAGGCCGTGACCCGGAATCCCTTGCGCTCCAGCAGCGCCTTGATCAGCTCCCGGTCGACCTTGGAATCGTCGACCACCATGATTCGGTAATCCTGCAGAGATTGATACAACGCCACGTCGGCCTCCTCGTCTTTACGCGTCCTGGTTGATTCGGTCTGCCTGCCAACGCGCCCAGCGGTCGCGGTAGCTTCGGACGAGACCTTCCAGCGTCTCGAATGCGAACGGCTTATACAAGAAATCGTTAGCGCCATGTTTGACAAAAAGATCGGCCGTCACGGAGTCCGGTTTGTGCGTCATTGCGATCGCCCACGAAACCGGCGTGCGGTTCTTCAGACTCTTGAGCAGCGTCAGCCCCGAGTCCTTCCCCAGATGCGTCTCCTGAATGACCAGCGGACGGAACGTGCGCTTCAGATCCGCAAGGGCGCCGTAGAGGTCGCCCTGATGGTCGGCCTCGTACCCTTTGAGACGGAGCAGCTCGACCAGCGTTTGCGCGTACACGGCATCCGGATCTACCACGAGGATTTTCATTGTGAGATTACTCCGCTACAAAGTTCAGGACGCGATCGCTGCCTTCCACCGGCAGCAGGTAAAGAGCGCAATCGATCTTGTGCTCCACGATTTCGACGACACTTTCGATCAGGATCAGATTCTCGCGGTCGGGGTCGGACATCATGACAAACTCGGCAAAAATCATTCCGATGAAGTCCATCATGACCCGGGGAGGCTCCGGCTTCATCGAAATGTTGAAGTCGGCCGAAAAGACATTGGCAACGCTCGAGGCCAGAATGTTTCCGACTTCCTGCACGGCGCTCATCGCCATCGTATCCATCACCTTCGTCGTGCCGACGGGCAATCCGATGATGAGATCCGTGACCTTCCGGGCATCATCCAGGCCGATGCAGACCAGGAACTTGAACGGCGCGTCCCCCACCAGGTCCACGTACGCCGCGGCGACCGGACGGTTCTCCGCGTTGACCCGTTCGGTCACCTCGTTCGGATGCGCCATGCGCACGTTCTTGAGCTCGATCCTGGATTTTTGGCGGACGAACTTGGCGAACATGTCCGACGCGCGGTCGAGACTGCGCTCGGCAACAACGCGGAAGGTGCGGCTGATCTCGGTGCCGTTGCCCATCAGTACACCGCCTCTTCTTCGCCGAACACACGGCAAGCGACCTTTCCGGTCTGAAGGTCGAAGTCGATTTGATAACCTTTTTCCCCGCCCAGCTTGGAGGCGACCACCGGGATCCGGTATTCCTGGAGCTTGGTCTTGGCGGCGGCGGTGTTTTCCTGGCCGATGTTCGAGGAAAGGCCGCCCAGCACGCGGGCGCCGCCGAACAACTTGGCCTTCAGCCCGGCCGGAAGAAGGCCGAACTGCTTTTTCACGTCGCTGATCATGTCCTCGATGCCGGTGTCGGCGAACTTCTGCCGGCGAAAACCATTGAGATTCGCGTGAGCCGCTGATGAAGGAAGCATGATATGAAGCATGGCTCCTTTTCTGGAACGCTCGTCATAAAGACACACGCCGACGCACGAACCCAGGACGGTTCGAATCACTCCGGGCGATTCGCCCAGCTTATAGTCGCCCATACCCACGACGATGATCCCGGCCATCGCAGTCAAACGTCACTGCGCCTCGCGCAGGATCGTCGCCACGTCCAGAATCAACGCCAACTGGCCGTTACCCAGAATCGAGGCTCCGCTGACCCCGCGGACAGAGGCAAAATGCTCCGACAGGGACTTGATCACGATCTCGTCTTCGCCGATCAGCCGGTCGACCGGAACGCCCACCTTGTGGTCTCCGTCCGTCACGACGACGACACGCCGGTCGCTCTTGCCGTCATACGGCGTGGTCTTGATCTGGAGGATGTCCTCGAGATCCACCAGGCTCAGCGCGTGACCGCGCAGCTTGACCGTGGGGCACCCGTCCACCGAATAGATCTCCTTGGCGCGGATCTTGATGATTTCTGAAACGCCTTCCAGGGGAAGGGCAAACACTTCGTCATGGATCACCACCAGCAGCGCCTGAATGATCGCCAGGGTGAGCGGAATTTTGAGGGTGAACGTCGAGCCTTTGCCCAGCACCGTGTCGATGTCGACGGTTCCCTTGAGCGATTCGATCATTTTTTTGACGACATCCATGCCGACGCCTCGGCCTGAGAGGCCGGTGACTTTTTCGGCCGTGCTGAAGCCGGGGGCAAAGATCAGCTGAAGCTTTTCATGCGTCGTCATCTGCTCCCCCTGCTCCTGGGTGACGACGCCTTTTTCCACCGCTTTGGCGACGATCCGTTCAGCGTCCATGCCGCGTCCGTCGTCGGCGATCCGGATGCAGATGTTGTTGCCCTTGTGCAGCGCGCTCAGCGTCACTTTGCCCTGGGCGGGTTTGCCGACTTTGAGCCGGTCTTCAGGTCTTTCCAGACCATGATCACAAGCGTTTCGGACCATGTGCATCAGGGGATCGCCGAGTTCGTCGATGATTTTTTTGTCGAGCTCGGTCTCCTCGCCGACCAGCTCCAGAACGAGATCTTTGCCGACGTCCTTTGCGATGTCGCGCACGACCCGCTTGAATCGGCTGAACACGCCTTCGATCGGAACCATCCGGGTTTGCATCACGCTGGCCTGAATGTCGCTCGAAAGCTTGCCCAGCAGACCTGTGGCTTCATCGAGGTTATAAATCTGGGTTTCGATGTCTTTCAGTGATACGGCTTGAGAGCCGTGCTGATACTGACTGATTTCGTTGACGATCTGGGCGAACCGGGCGCGCGTGATCACGAGCTCTCCGGCCAGATTCATCAGAATATCGAGTTTCTGGGAGTCGACGCGCATCGTCGAAACTTCGACCGGGCCGCTTTTGGCGGCAGGAGCGCCGGCCGCTGCTTTGGCGGCGGGCTTGGCCGCTGCCGCCGGGGCGGCAGGAACCGGAGCGGGAGAAGCCGGTGCGGCTGCGGGCGCGGCCGGAGGCGCGGCTGCGACGGGAGTTTCGGCAGGTGACTGACCGTCGGCCGGCACACCTGTGACGATCTCATGGATCACGGCGGAAACGTCCCTCAAGTCCATGTAGCCCGCCCGCAGATCCGCGATGATTTGCTTGATCGCGTCGATTCCCTTGAAAAGCACGCGCAGCAATCCGGCGTCGGGGGGCGTGTTCGCATCCCGGAGAACCGACAAGCGGTCTTCCATCTTATGGGCCACGGACTCGACGTCCGGACGCTTCAAAACGCCCGACGATCCCTTGATTGTATGTGAGATGCGGAAAAGTTCGCCGATCAGATCGGCGCTGAACTGCCCCTCTTCGAGGTTGATGAGCAGCGTATTGAAACGCTCGATGTTTTTCTCGACGTCCTCGATGTAGGGCCAGACATATTTTTCGACTTCGGAATACTCGTTCCAGGGGCCGGAAACGGGCAGCGGGGCGGGCGCGCCGGTCGCCGCTGGGGCCTGGGCCGCTTCGGCCGGCGCGGCGGGCGCCTCGGTGGGAGCTGCCCCGCCTTCGAGAACCGACTTGATCAGCGCGATCGCGCCGGACACGTCGACGTCTTCGGTCCCCTGCTCACGCAGGCGGTCCAGAAGCGCGTTCAAACTGTCGAACGCGCGGAAGAGAACGTCGATGATTTGCACGGTCAGATTGAGCTTGTCGTTCCGGGCGCGGTCGAGAATGGTCTCCATCTCATGCGTCAGTCCGTTGACCACCATGAATTCCAGCATTCCGGCCGCGCCTTTAATGGTGTGGGCCGCGCGGAACATCATATTGATCTCGTCCTTGGGGACCGCCTGGCCCGATTTGACCAGTTCTTCCGCGCGCAACAGGCACTCGTTCAGCTTCTGAATATGCTGATCCGCTTCTGTCAAAAACTCCCCGATCAGCGCCCGTTTTTCATCATCCGGCATATCCATCGCCATAACGCCCCCTATGCTTTATGATTGACGCTCAAACCGCAAACTTGATTGACGGCGCCGCCGATCGCTTCGATATCCAGCTGCGCATCCACAGCGCCGGCTTCGAACGCAGCGCGCGGCATCCCGTAGACGACGCTGCTGGCCTCGTCCTGACCCAGGACATAGGCGCCCTTTTGGTGCATTTTTTTAAGGCCTTCCGTGCCGTCATTGCCCATCCCGGTCAAAATGACGCCCAGCGAGTTGCCCGTGAAGTGCTCGGAAACGGATTCAAACAGCACGTCGCAGGAGGGGCAAAAGCCGGTCCGCTTCTCGGTCCCTCCGACCTTCAGATAGAATCCGGAAGCATCTCTGGCCACCCGCATTTGGAACCCGCCGGGAGCCAGATAGCAATAACCGGATTCGAGACGGTCCCCGTCCTCCGCCTCTTTCACTTCAATCTGCGAAGCCTGGTTCACGCGAGCCGCAAAGCCCGTCGTGAACGAGGCCGGCATATGCTGCACCCAAACGACGGGAGGGCTTCCGGCTGCAATGTTGGGCACCACGCGCATGCCCGCCTGGACGCCGCCGGTGGAGGATCCGATCGCGATCAAATCGATTTTTTTTCTGGGAAGAACCGCGCCGGATGCCGGGCGCCGGACCGCCGCCGGAGCGGCGGGCGCGCCTGCCTTGGGACCGAGGCGTCCGTTCATCTTCATGAATCGGCCGCGCAGCGCCACGCTCTCGATCTTGCGGACGAGTTGCCCTGCGATTTCGGGGATGCCGGCGGAGGTGCTGCTCGGCTTCTGAAGATAGTCGATCGCGCCAAGCTCCAGCGCCTTGATCGTCACGGAAGACCCCTCCCGGCTGAGCGAACTGAAAACGAAGACCGGAAGCGGACATTCCTGCATGATCCGCCGCAAGGCCTCCAACCCGTTCATGACCGGCATTTCGCAGTCGAGCACGGCCACGTCCGGATTGAGACGCTTCACCAATTCGATGGCTTCCTTGCCGTTGGACGCCGATCCGACCACCTGCACGCGGCCCGTCGATTCCAGGGCGTCCTGAAGCACCTTCTTCAAAAAAGCCGAATCGTCCGCCAGCAGCACCTTGATCATTTCACGCCGCCTTTCGGAACATGCCGCTTTCGATCAGCCGGAACGACGATTTGACGTCGTTCAAATTCTCGGAAAGGCTGATGAAGAGGTAGCCGCCGGGCTTGACTGCTTTTTCGATGTTCGAAACGACCGCCTGTTTGACCGGGCGGTCAAAATAGATCATCACGTTTCTGAGAAAAACGACGTCGAGGTCCTTGAGCGGAGCGGGCTTGGTCAGATTGTGTTGGAAAAAATCGACCTTGGACCGGATCGAAGCCGCCAACTCCACGAATCGTCCCGTGCGCTGGGGCGGCACTTCCCTGAAGTATTTTCTGACCAGCGATTCCGGAGTCTCGCGCACCGACCGCTCGGGGAACCAGCCCTTTTTCGCCTGCTCGGTCACGAGCGTGTTCACGTCGGAAGCGTGAAGCTTGACGCCCGGCGGCACGACGCCCTTATAGAACTCGTTGAGCGTCATCGCGATCGAATAGACTTCTTCACCGGTCGAACTGGCGGCCGACCAGATCGAAAAACCGACACGGCCGGAACTCTTGAACTCCGGAAGAATTTTTTCGTACAGGTAATTGAACTGAACCGTGTGGCGGAAGAAGTAGGTTTCGTTCGTCGTGATGGCGTTGATGAAGCCCTCGAGCTCTTCGCTGTTGGGCTTCTCCAGAAGCTTGATATACGCCGAAAAGCTCCCGCACTTCAACTCATCCACCCGCTTCCGGAGACGGGAGTAAACCAAAGTCTTCTTCGAAGGCTTTAGAAACACGCCGGTCTGGCGGTGCATGAGCTCCGCTACTTGGTTGAAGTCGGCGTCAGACAGTTCCTGCACTTTTCTCGTCCTTGCCCACGATCTGCCTGAGAATGTTGTCGTGGATTTTTTCGAAGTTCAAGATGATGATCATCCGCCCTTCCAGCTCGCCCAGACCGTAAATGCACTCGCGGTCGACGTGCATTTTGACGGACGGAGCCGGATCCACCTGCGAGGCTTCCATCCGGATGTTCTCCAGAATCTCGTCCACGACCACCCCGAAGACATGCCCTTTGATGTTGGCAACGACGATCTTGGTGTTGTGGTTGAATTCGCAGGACGGCAATTTAAATTTGCGCCGCAAATCAAACACGGGGACCACGCTGCCCCGGATGTTGAAGACTCCGATCGCGAAGTCCGGCATCTGGGGCACGGGCGTAAACCGCTGGGGCCGGATCACTTCCTGGATGTCGGTGATATTGACGCCGTACTGCTCGTCCGCGAGCTTGAAGCACACCAGCAGGAGGCTGTTGGCGCTCCGAATATTCGTGTCCGTCGATCCGGAGACCGTGGTCATGGGAGTTGCGTTCTGCGACATATCGCCTCCGACCTTTAAATGCCCGTGGGCAGCTGAAAAATAATCACGCCGATTTTGCGTTTGCCGTCATAGATCGGGGCTCCAACGAAGCGGGCGGGGGCCTCATAGGAAGGCGCGTACGGCTCCATTTCGGACGCATACGTGAACCCCGGATCTTTGGATTCCTTCACCGCCTTGAACACCTTTCCGAGCATCGTGTCCGCATACTGGCCGTCGTTCAGATTGGTCGTAAAATCGAGCTCCTTGTACACCGTGTAAACGACGTCTCCGGTCTTGGCATCGACCAGAAAGATATCGTACAGCCCGAAGTAATCCAGGTACTCCCGCAAACGCGGATGCGCTTCCGCGTGATAGGCCGTCCAGCGGGACTTGTCGACTGCCTTGTCCAGGAGATGCTTGCTGCCGAGCGGGTTCTTATTGGCGCGGATGTAGAAGAATTGAAGCGCGATCGAATCATCGTCCAGCATGCCGAACATGCGGTCGAGATCCGGCTTGCGGCCGTTGTTCTTCCGGGCATATTCAACGGCGAATTGTGCCTGATAATACTCCGCCAGTTTTGCCTTGAGCCCGAGCACGGGATTCGGGCCCTCGGCGGCCGCCAGGCCGTTCTCCTCCCGGAACGTCTTGAAGGCTTCAGAAAACTCCTTCATGGATTTCAGCACGATCGGCTGCTTGGCATACGATGCGATGTTGATCTCCCAGACGTCCTGCGCCGTGACGCCGCACGGGACGGACAAAACCCCCAGAACCAGAGCGATCGCCGTGAGAATTCGGATGTGTTTCATGACTACAACCCGATCCTCAGCTTCGCCTCGCCCGACGAAGAGGTGCGGCCGGGAGTCTTGGCTGCTCCGGTCGAAGGGCCGTGTCCGTTGGTGTGGGCCTGGGCTTTCCTCGCCGGGGCTTTCTTGGGCTCGGCGTGGTGTTGTTCTCTTTGAACCGGGTGGCTGTCCGCTCCGCTCACCTTGAACCGGGACACCAGCTGCTGGAGGTCCTGAGCCTGGGCAGCCATCTCTTCGGAGGCGGCAGCGAGCTCTTCGGCGGCAGAGGCGTTGGATTCGGTGATCGAGGTGTTTTCTTCCATCGTCGCGGCCTGCTCCTGGGTCGCCGTCGAGATCGACTTGAGCTGGTCGGCGACTTTGGTGATCTCGGTGACCATGGACTTCAGGTTCTGGTCCGCCTGACGGGAGAGCGTGACACCGCTCTTCACCTGCTGGGAGGATTCCTGGATCAGGTTCTTGATGTCCTTGGCGGAAGCGGCCGAGCGCTCGGCGAGCTTGCGGACTTCATCGGCCACGACCGCGAAGCCCTTGCCGTGTTCGCCGGCGCGGGCGGCTTCGATCGCGGCGTTCAAAGCCAGAAGGTTCGTCTGATCGGCGATGTCGGTGATGATGTTGACGGCTTCGGTGATCTGCTTGGAGCTGTTCTCGATCAAGCCCATCGCTTCGATGGTCTGGTTCATCTCGGAACCGGTCTTCGAAGCGTTGCTGGCGACGCCCTGGGCGGCTTCATTGGCGCCGGTGGCGTTGGTGGCGTTGGACTGGACCGAAGCGGAGAGTTCTTCAAAGCCCGCGGACTGCTGTTGGGCGCCGTCGGAGATCTTCTGGGCGCTGGCGGAGACTTCTTCGGTCGCGGCGTTGAGCTGCGCGGCGGACTGCTTGACCTGGCCGATGATCTCTTCGATCTTGGAGACGAAGAGGTTGAAGCTCTCGGCCAGAAGACCCGTCTCGTCCTTGGAGGAGACCTGGATGCGCTTGGTGAGGTCGCCTTCGCCTTCGGAGATGTCTTTGAGATTGGCCAGGACCGCGTTCAGAGGCTTCACGATCAAGCGGCTCATCAGGAAGCCGGCAAAAAACACGACCACGACGATGCAGAGCACGATCACGGCGATGCTCATCATGAGCTTGCGGATCGAGGCAGTGGCTTCGGAAGCCTTGATCTGGGTGACCATCGTCCACTCGAGCCCTTCGATCTGGACGGGGGTGTAGGCGTTCCAGGTCGTCTCAGAACCGGCTCCGCTGCTGAGCACGCCCTTTTTACCTTCGAGACCCAGCTCGACAGCTTCGGACTCCACCTTCTTGACCAGAATGGTGTTTTCCTTGGAGAAGCGTGAGCTCGTGCGCATGAAGTGGTCTTCCGCCACGATGATGCTCTCGCCCGTTTCGCCGAGGCCTTCCGCGTTCTGCGTGATGGCGTTGATGCGGTCGACCGGCAGCTGGAACACAAAGGCGCCGATGACCTTGTCGCCGCTGAAGACCGGCGCGGCGATGAAAGCCGCCGGGCCGTTATAGGAAGGCGCGTACGCCTTGAAGTCGGAGATCGCGACAAAATCGCGGGAGTCGGCGTTGAGAGCCGCCCGCGCGACTTCGCCGAGCGCGGTATTTTTGTAAGGGCCGTCAAAAAGCGAGGTCGTGAAGTCGACTTCCTTGAAAACGGTATAGACAACATTACCGGTCTCGGCGTCCACCAGGAAGATGTCGTAATAACCGAATTTGGTGAGGTAGCTGTTCAGGATCGGGTGGAACTTTTCATGCAGCTTGCTGTACGTGGAGGGGTCGTCCGAGACGTTCATCGAGTTTTTCTGACCGATGGGACTCGGATTCTTGGAGATATACAGGTACTGCAGCAGACGCGCGGAGACCTGTTCATCGGTCAGCATCCAGTCGGCTCCATCCGAGCGGGTCGCCCCCGCCGTGTTCTTGACCTGGTAATCGTAGCGGTCCTTGAGAGCGGATTCGATTTCGGAATTGTGGTCGCCGTAGTAGTCGGACAATTCGTCGTCGATCTGGTTGTACGCGTAGGTGAACTGTTTGACCGCTTGAACGACCATCTCGTCCTCGGCCATGGTCTTGGCCTGATTCCGGATCACCTCAAAGAGGGTCTTGATATGCTCGGATTTGACCGTATTGACGGCGAGCAGCTTCTGCTGCGAGAGATCAGTCGCAAGCTTGTTTGCGGACTGAGTGCTCATCAGACCCACGACTATCACCGGGATCAGACCGATGAGCATAAAAGCGACGATCAATTTCGTCTTGATGGTCATTTTATCCAGGAACGACATACGCATACTCCTTGTTATCGGGTCCGTTATAGAACCAAAGAATCGACCAATTGGATCAGCCGGGCCAGCTCGGGCTTCGAAATTTCTGCCGAGGATCCGACCGCGCGGCATTTTTGCGACATCTCGGGCGAAACGATCGACGAAAAGACGACGCACGGCAGTTTTTTCAGCCGCTCAGTCTCCTTGACGCGTTTGATCAGGGCCATTCCGTCCATCTGCGGCATCTCCAAATCGGTGATCATCAAATGGAAATAATCCTCCAGTTTGCTGAAGTCCCCGCCCGCGATTTTTTCCATGTGCTGCCAAGCCGCCATGCCGTTTTCAAAAACAAGAGTTTGATATCCCGCGCCGGCGGTCTGGCGGACCAGCATGTCCCTGATGAACGGGGAATCCTCGACCAAAACAATCCGCTTGGACGAACGATCCAGATTGGTCGGCTTAAGAAACTTGGTGACATCCACTTCCTGCAGACCCGTTTCCGGGTTGATGACGGACGCGATCTTTTCGAAGTCGAGCAGGAGCAGAATCTTGTGCTCGATCTTGATGACGCCGACGGCGTAGCCGGATTTGGATTGAATGATTCCGGAGGGCGCTTCCACCTTCTCCCAGGACACCCGGTGGATGCGGGTGACTTCATTGACCCAAAAGCCCGCATTCACCCGGTTGAATTCCGTGACGATGATCCTGCTGGCCTTGTTGTCGTGCGTCGTTTCGACGCCCAGATGCTTGGCCAGATGGATGATCGGCGTGATTCTCTCGCGAAGGTTGATCATTCCTGCCACGGAAGGATGAGATCCGGGGATCGGAACGATTTCGGAGGGATAACGGATGATTTCCCGCACCTTCGAAACGTTGATCCCGTAGTACTCCTCCCCGAGCCGGAACTCGACGAGCTCCAGCTCATTTGTGCCGCTTTCCAGAAGGATTTCGTTACTCATGACTACAACCCGATCCTCAGCTTCGCCTCGCCCGACGAAGAGGCTCGTCCGGGAGTCTTGGCTGCTCCGGTCGAAGGGCCGTGTCCGTTGGTGTGGGCCTGGGCTTTCCTCGCCGGGGCTTTCTTGGGCTCGGCGTGGTGTTGTTCTCTTTGAACCGGGTGGCTGTCCGCTCCGCTCACCTTGAACCGGGACACCAGCTGCTGGAGGTCCTGAGCCTGGGCAGCCATCTCTTCGGAGGCGGCAGCGAGCTCTTCGGCGGCAGAGGCGTTGGATTCGGTGATCGAGGTGTTTTCTTCCATCGTCGCGGCCTGCTCCTGGGTCGCCGTCGAGATCGACTTGAGCTGGTCGGCGACTTTGGTGATCTCGGTGACCATGGACTTCAGGTTCTGGTCCGCCTGACGGGAGAGCGTGACACCGCTCTTCACCTGCTGGGAGGATTCCTGGATCAGGTTCTTGATGTCCTTGGCGGAAGCGGCCGAGCGCTCGGCGAGCTTGCGGACTTCATCGGCCACGACCGCGAAGCCCTTGCCGTGTTCGCCGGCGCGGGCGGCTTCGATCGCGGCGTTCAAAGCCAGAAGGTTCGTCTGATCGGCGATGTCGGTGATGATGTTGACGGCTTCGGTGATCTGCTTGGAGCTGTTCTCGATCAAGCCCATCGCTTCGATGGTCTGGTTCATCTCGGAACCGGTCTTCGAAGCGTTGCTGGCGACGCCCTGGGCGGCTTCATTGGCGCCGGTGGCGTTGGTGGCGTTGGACTGGACCGAAGCGGAGAGTTCTTCAAAGCCCGCGGACTGCTGTTGGGCGCCGTCGGAGATCTTCTGGGCGCTGGCGGAGACTTCTTCGGTCGCGGCGTTGAGCTGCGCGGCGGACTGCTTGACCTGGCCGATGATCTCTTCGATCTTGGAGACGAAGAGGTTGAAGCTCTCGGCCAGAAGACCCGTCTCGTCCTTGGAGGAGACCTGGATGCGCTTGGTGAGGTCGCCTTCGCCTTCGGAGATGTCTTTGAGCGAGAGGAGGAGCGCATTGAGGGGCTTTACGATCACGCTGCCCAGCAGCAGGCCCAGCAAACCGACGCCGACACTGATCACGACCAGCACCAGCACCACGGATACCGCAGCCAACGATTTTTTCTCGGCGGCGACCACATGCTCGTCGGCGCCGGCTTCGATCGCTTTGCCCATCTTCCCGAGACCGGCTTCAGCCGCTTCAAACGCCGATACAAAATCGTCCATTTGTTCCGTCGCCTTGTCGCGCTTGCCATCCAGAGCGATTTTGACGATCGACTGAGCCGACTGAACATATCCGTCGAGATCCGGCCCGACCTCTTTAATGACGTCCTTTTGCGCCTTATCCAGCGGAAGTTTTTCAAGGGAGCTCAGATGCTCGCGGAAATTGGCGGCGAGTTCATCCAATTCCGTCTTGATTTCCTCCCGGGCGTCTTTCCGATCCCCCTCAAAGAGCGCGCGATATACAACCGCGCGAAGACCGTCGTGCGTCATATCGGCGAGCGTCATGAGGCGTACGGCGGGAAGCTGCACCTCGGCCACGTCCCTGAGACTGCGGTCCTGCCCCTTGATCGAGGCGTACGACACAAGCCCGGAAATGACGAACATCGAGATAAACAGGATCATCAGTCCCGCTATCTTGATCTTGATTGACAGGTTCTTAATCGCGTCCACGACGGCCTCCGTTTTATAAATCAATAACCGCATTCAGAAATTCGTGCGGCAAAGTACTGCCAGCAATACCCAACCCAACCAAAACAATTGATAGATATCAGAAGTGAACATTTGGCAACACTAGCTATCAATCGTTTACAAAACAGATTATGCCCAATAATCAGAAATTAATAAGTGACATATGTCACATATCGAAAATAAAGTTTGGTTTTGATTTATTTTCAAAACCAATACATGGGGAATTCAATGATCGGGGGGGCAGTGGCGGGACTTAACGAACTTTAGCGAGGGCCTCGCGGTTCAGAATAAAGGATCGGCGGGTCGTAGCGGTAATACATTTGGCTTTGACCAAATATGCCAGTTGTCTCATGACCGTTTCTCGTGTCATGTTTAAAAGCTGCGCCAATTCCTCCCTAGTTAAATGTAGATTTACGATATCCGGATGCTGAGGCGATGCTGTGGGTAAGGAGAGAAAATACCTAGCAAGTCGTTCGCGGCCGCTATAAAGCGTCAATTCGCCCACGAGACGAGTAAAACATTGAATGCGGTCCGAGAACAACGCGTTCAATGCTGCCATCAAATTGGGGTTCGTCCGCGCCAGCTTTACAAAGACGTCCTTACGCACAAACCAAACGGATGTCGGCTCCATGGCAACGGCGGTCCACCCGCACTTTGCCTCCCCCAGACTGGTATGGCAACTGCAGGTCCCGCCCGTCTCCAGTATCTCAAGCACCTGCTCGTCACCCGACAACGAGGTCAAAGTCAGCTTCACTCGACCTGAGAGAACCAGGAAAATACGGGCGCATACTTCGTTCTGATTGATGATCGCTTCGCCTTTTTTGAAGTGCTTTTCGCGCAAAAATTCCCGAATTTGGGTGATTTCTGCAGGGCTCAGATTATTTTTTAAGAGCGGGATGCGCTTCATGCGAATTAAGCCTTCCTGAGGCAGTATGACAACGCGGTTGCTGCGTCACATGACCAAACCCAAATTAAATGTGAGCGTTCATTATTATCAAATCCCATAAATAAACACAAGTCGGCAATGCTCAGTAAAAATGATCAAATAGCCGAGCTGACTCCCGCCGCGATCCGAGAGACGCCAGCCCCCACATTCCTGGCAAAAGCGGACAAAAGACTCATCCGACCAAGGCCGGAGTGGCACTTGGCCGAGACCCCTCTTGCACTTAGGCCTATCCCGCGGCGGCCTACCAATCGACGTAATCGGCGGAAACGTCCGGGGTGTTCTCCGCCCCGGCGGCCGCACGTGCGGCCAGCCGGACTTCGAAGGCTCCGGCCAGGTCGGGGTAACGGGTTTCAAATTCGGATTTGAGACAGCGCTCGGCTTCCAGCCGCAGCGCCAGCAGGCGGGTACGATCCATGATTCGATCCTCCATGCCCTCCGCGGGAGCGGAAAGCGGTTGTTTAGCACTTTGTTGCGCGGTTGCAAGTGACCCTAACGTTCCGCGACCCGGGACGCCCGTCCCGGGATTTTTGAAAAAGCTTTTTTACCGCCAAAAAAACAAAAACGCGTTTCGGCCGAAGCTGAAACGCGTGATCTTTTTGAGGAAAAAGCTCAAACGGCGCTTTAGCTCATTTATATAGCGGGGCAAGTAGCCTGTTTAAATCCCGCTCGATTCAAGGCCTATTGTAATACGTCCGGCCGTCCGGTTCAACCCCAGTGGACTTCGGATTCCCCCGTCTGCTTGAAGCATTTGGGACAGGCGGGATTTGCGCGGCTCACCTTGCCTTCTCCGCAATGCGGGCAGATGCCGGTGTCCAAAAGCAGCTTGACCTTGGCTCCCATCGCCGCGCCGCAGGACGGGCAGGACTTGTTCTCGATTTTGGTCTCCCAATCGTCCCAGCACACCGGACAATATGAGTGCGGAAGACGGACCACCTCTCCGTCGACGATGTAACTGTCGGCGCTGTCCGCCTCGGAAAAGGCCATCGGCTCCTCGCCTCCCACCGCCGTAACGCCTGTGTCGGAGAGGATCACCGTCTTATTCTTGGTCTCGTCGAAGATTTCGAAGGTCAGCCGCGCCGAGACCCGGTAGCGCGCGTCCAAGCCCGCACAGATCCGCTTGATCCCCGCCTCGATCGATTTGTAATCGCCTCGGGCGTATTGGGCTTCAAACAGATCCAGCAGCCGGTCGGCCACCTTCTCGCATTCGGCGTAGTCTTTGGGGTCCATACGCTCGCCGTTTGTAGGAAATGGTGGAGGCGGTGGGAATCGAACCCACGTCTCCGGAAATCACAAGTGTAGCCTCTACATGCTTAGCCGCGTCTACTTCGTTTCACCGGCTGCGCCTCCGACGGACAGGAATCGCAACGGCTAGCCTTCACTTAGTCTCGTCCGACGGCCAGCAGGCGCTGCTATCGGACCAGTCCGCTGATTACGCCAGACATCACCCTCGCGGACGTGGGTGGCTGACGGTAGCTCCGATTAGAGAGCTACGGGGCTCATCACAGGAAGCCGGAACGCCGGCACCTGGAACGAGTTCAAGCGCGTTTTCGCGTTTGTATTGTGCAAGGTGTTTTAGGAGGCCTCCCTGCAACCTCCGCATGGCCGCAACACGAACAACTCCCGGATCGATACCAGTCGCCCCCGAGATTTTTCTAAAGCCGGAACTATTTCCTGAAGCGCTCTTTGATCGCGCGGTCGGTCTCGCGGTCGTTGAGCTTTTTCTTGATGTCGTCCCGGCGGTCAAAAACTTTTTTGGACTTCGCGACCCCGATGTCGCACTTCACGAGCCCGTGCTTGAAGTATACGCTCAACGGCACCAGAGTCAAACCCTTCTGGGTCAAAAGACCGAAGTAGCGCCTGAGCTCGTTGCGGTGCAGGAGCAGCTTCCTCGGCCGCGTCGGCAGGTGGTTGTGGATATTTCCCTGCACGTACGCCCCGATATGAATATTGTGGAGGAACAACTCCCCCTTCTCGAACCGCGCGTACCCTTCCGAGATCTGGCAAAGCCCGTCGCGGAGCGCCTTGACCTCGGTCCCGGTCAGCTGCATCCCCGCCTCCCGCGACTCCAGGATCTCATAATAATGCCCCGCCTGGCGGTTCGTCGCCACGCGCTTGTCATTAGGCCCCTTATCCGGATGCTGCGTCTTTGCCATAGTCAGGCATTATACCCGACCAGCACGACTCCCGGTCAGGCGATCCCAATCAACCGAGCGCGGCGCAGCCGCGGCGGTTAGGGCCGGGTCGGGCTGGGTCTTCATTTTTCAAGAGAAGGCGTCAGATGCTAGGCGCGAGGGGGCGCCGCGTGGTATTGCCACGCAAGCCCCCGAGCAACGACGCAGATGATGCCTTATCTTGAAAAATGGTGCGGAAGGAGGGATTTGAACCCTCAAGCCTTGCGGCACAGGCTTCTGAGACCTGCGCGTATGCCAATTCCGCCACTTCCGCGAGAGAGGATGAACTTGAAAAAGCTTTTACGGCTAGGAGCCGAGGGCCGCGGGCTGTGCGGGCGTCTGCACAGCTTTGACCTGAGAGGCGACGGTCTGGCGGGAGGCCTGAACCTCGTCCGTCCGGCGGTCGAGCGCGTCCAAAATCCACGCGCTCAGAACGAAAAAAACCGCCGCAATCGTAACCGAAACAATCGAAATGATGACTTTTTTCCGGACATCCATCCGCTTGTTGAACCAGACCAGCGGAAGAGCCAGAACTCCGACCAGGATGAGCAGGATCCCGATGACGCGCAGATCCTCGTACCACACCGGTTTTCCGGACCCCGCGGCCTTCAGATTCAGCCTGGGGTCCGGATCCGAGTGATTCATGGTGTGATGCCGATCCGTCTTACTTGATGTAGCTGGTCTTTTTGACCGATCCGGAAGCCGATGAAGACGAGCCGGAGGCCGAGAGCTTGTCGAGGGCCTGCATCAAACGGGCTTCGGCGTCGGCCTTGGCGCGGTTGGCGGCGTCGATCTGGGCGGCCGTGGAGCGCTGCTGATCCTGAAGGCTCGCGATCTCGCGGTTCTTGTTCTCGAGCTGGCTCTGAAGACCGTTGATCTTCGAGTTCAGCGCGTCGATGTCGGACTGGTAGTTGTTGCGGCCGGCGGCGCAACCCGAGGCGACGAACGCGATGGCGATAATGGCAAATGCTCTCTTCATGGAACGAACCTCCCTGATATGAATCGACAAACTCCGCTCGGGGCCACCCCCAAAAATGTCCGCGTATTCTACACCCCGCCCCCGGAAAAAGCAAAAGCGGCGGTGTTTCCCGGGAACCCGGAAAACACCGCCGCTTGAGAACGGGATGCGTCGCTTTAGAAGAGCAGGACCGCGGCCGCGATGGTCGTGGTGTAACCGCCCTTTTCGACGGCGGCTGACTGGGTGCAGTTCATGGTCTTGTAGACCTTGTCGTGCAGACGGAAGGATTCTTCCTTCTCGTCCCAGCTCTTGTCTTCGTCGAAGTCGATGCCGAGCGTCGTCGCGAGCATGGCCGCGGCGAGATCTTCGGCTTCGTCGCCCACTTCCTTCTCGGTCTTGCCGAAGGTGTGGACTTCGCTGAGGTAACCGTAGTCGTCCTGGCTCGAGGGCAGCGCGACACCGATCGACGAAGCGACCAGGCGGCGTGGCTCGTTGGAGCTCGAACGCGCCATGACGGCGAACGTGATCATGCCGGGAACGATTTCTTTCATGCCTTCCGCGCGCGAAAGGATCTTGCAATTGGCGGGATAGATCGAAGAAACGTAGACGAGGTTCGACTTTTCGATGCCTGCGTCGCGCAGCGCCATCTCGAAGGAACGCAATTCGTAGCGATGATGCCCGACACCCTTGGTGAAGAACATCTTCTTGGGCACGAACATGTTGTGATGCAGCGCAAATGCGGGCTGCGTCGCTTCGAGAGCACTGGGTTTAGCTGCCATTTTTTCTCCTGTGAAAAAAACCGGACGACAATCTCAAAATAGTATTGCAATTCCCCAAACGCGTCAAGAAAAAATAGGGCTTCAGACCGCTTCTGAACCGGATACAAAAACCCATTCGGCCGAAGCGTAGAAGTCCGAGCGGACCGACGCGGCAGATTTGCTCTCCTCGGGAGTCGGAACCGACGGTGAAAAATCCAGATTCCAGTGGGATCGGAAGCTTTGGGCGATGCGGCGGGCCATGTCCTGCGCGTCTCCGGGCAGCTGAATGGAAGTCTGGTGCAGGAGGCGTCCGTTTTTCCGGCGCTGACTGGAGCCGACGACCTTGTTCCCCTTCCATTCGATGTCGCACGATACGGGCTCTTCGAAGCAGAGCCGTTCGCTGCGCGCCTTGAGCGGCGCGGCGCACGCGCTGAACGCCAACCCGTCGAACATCGGCTCGAGCGCCGCCAGGATCACCGCATGCACCGAACGGTACGAATCGCTCACCCGTCCGGCCAGACGCGGATGATCCTCGGAAAGAGCAATCGAGAGCGTCAGGTCCTCCCCGTGACGCACCATCCCTCCGCCGGTCGGCCGGCGGACCACGTCAAATCCGGTTTCTGCACAGCGAAACGCGCGGACAATTTTTTCGACGCTTTGAAAATATCCGATGGAGTAGGCGGGACGGGACCAGCGGTAGAAGCGAAGCGTCGGCGGAGCGGACGGGCCAGTCGCACCCAGCAACGCCGTATCCAGCGCCATATTCCAAACAGGCTCTTCCGGCGCCGAGAGCTCAATAAGCCGCCAGGACTCAGTCATGTTTTAAGGATTCTGGACCGCGGTCCTGCGGGGAGGCAGTCGCAGCGAAGGACTTTTGGTCCGAGGAGGCGTCCCCGCCGACGAGGACCAAGGAGCGAGCGCGCTTAGTCTTTGACGGCGCGCGAGCGGCTCTGTCCGCAGCGGCGACTGCCTCCCCGCAGGACCGCAGACCATGGTCAAGCGCAGCAGGTGCTGGAGGTCGTGAGGTTGGCGCCGGCAAGCTTGGGGGCGGACTCGGCCGACGGAGTCCAGCGCAGGTTGGGCTTGCGCGCGGCCAGAACTTCGTCGATGCGCTTGATCGGCGTGCGGGTCGGCGCGTCGAGCACGGCCTGAGGGTTCGTTTCGGCCTCGTGCGCGATCTCGATCATGACGTCGGCGAATTTATCGAGCACTTCCTTGGCTTCCGTCTCGGTCGGCTCGATCATCATCGCCTCTTCCACGATCATCGGGAAGTAGACGGTCGGCGCGTGCAGGCCGAAATCGAGCAGACGCTTGCCGATGTCGAGGGCGCGGACGCCCTTGGCCTTCTGCTTCCTGGCCGAGCAGACGAATTCGTGCATGCAATGTTCGTCGTGCGGCAGGTCGTAATGCTTGGCGAGGCGCGCCTTCAGATAATTGGCGTTGAGCACCGCGTTGACCGACACTTCCTTCAAACCCTCGGCTCCGAGCGCCTTGATGTAGCAATACGAGCGCAGGAAGGCGCCGGCGTTGCCGTAGAACGACCGGAGACGGCCGATGGAATGAGGGCGGTCGTAGTCCCAGGCGAGCTGGTCGCCGGAGGTCTGCTTGAGGCGCGGATACGGCAGGAACTTCTCGAGATGCTTCTTCACGCCGACAGGGCCGGAGCCGGGACCGCCCGCGCCGTGCGGAACGGCGAAGGTCTTGTGCAGGTTCACGTGCACGACGTCGAAGCCCATGTCGCCGGGACGCGCGATACCGAGGAGGGCGTTCATGTTGGCGCCGTCGTAATAGACCTGACCGCCGGCCGCGTGGACGATCTGGGTGACCTGCTTGATATTCGTTTCAAAAATGCCGAGCGTGCTCGGATTGGTGAGCATGAAGCAGGCGGTCAGCGGGCCGACCTTGGCCTTCAAGTCTTCGAGGTCGACACGGCCTTTGGCGTCGGTCTTCACCGTGACCACTTCGTAACCGCAGAGCGCGGCTGAGGCGGGGTTCGTCCCGTGCGCCGAGTCGGGCACGAGCACCTGTGTGCGCTTCTGGCCGTTGGCCTTGTGATACGCGCTCACCATGAGAAGCCCGGCGAACTCGCCGTGCGCGCCGGCGGCCGGTTGCAGCGAAAAAGCATCCATGCCCAGGATCTCGCCGAGCTGAGACTCGAGCTCCTGGATGATCCGGAGCATCCCCTGCACCTGAGTCTCGTCCTGATACGGATGGATGCGCGAATAAAAGGGCCACGCGGTGATCTGGTCGTTCACCTTGGGGTTGTACTTCATCGTGCACGAGCCCAGCGGATAAAAGTTGGTGTCCACGCAGAAGTTCTGCTGGGACAGGCGCGTGAAGTGGCGCACGACGTCCAGCTCCGCCGCTTCCGGCAGATGCGTCGAAGTCTTACGGAACGCATTCGCGGGAAAGAACTTGGCGGCGTTAAAACCTTTTTCCGGCGCGGGCAAGTGATCGCCGAGGTTCAGGGATTTTTTTTCAAAAAGGAGTTTGCTCATAAGATTTTTCCTTACGCCTTCCGGATCGCTTCGGCGAGGGCGGCGATCTCTTCGTCGGTGCGCTGTTCGGTCACGGCCACGAGGTAACGTCCCTGCCAATCCTTGCGGAAACGGCCCAGATGCAGCGGACCGATGAGCCGCGCGGCTTCGAAGGATTTGGCCAGCGCCTTGGGATCCTTGTCGATCGACACGGTGAATTCATTGAAGAACGCCGCGTCGGAAAAAGGCTTCACGCCGGGGACCCTGGTCAATTGGTCAAAGGCCTTATGACTCTGCTGGACGTTGAGTTCGCCCATGCGCTTGAAGCCGTTGGGGCCGAGCGTGGCCAGGAAGATGAGGCCTTTGAGCGCGCAGAGCATGTGATTGGTGCAAATGTTGGAGGTCGCCTTCTCTCGGCGGATGTGCTGTTCGCGGGCCTGGAGCGTGAGGACGAAGGCGCGTTTGCCTTCCTTGTCCTGCGTGATGCCCGAGATGCGGCCGGGAAGCTTGCGCATATGCGCTTCCTTCACGGCGAAGAATCCGAAGTGGGGTCCGCCAAACGCAACGGAATTGCCCAGCGGCTGGCCGTCGCCGACGGCGACGTCCGCGCCCGTTTCGCCGGGCGGCGTGAGCAGGCTCAAAGAAAGCGGGTTGACGGACGCGATCACGATCGCGCCGGCGGCCGACGCGACGGCGGCCAGGTCGGCCGTCTCTTCGACATAGCCGAGGAAATTGGGGTTCTGGTACACCAGCGACGCGGTGTTGGAGTCGACGAGTTTTTTGAGCGAGTCGATGCCGGTCTTGCCGCCCGTGTGCGGGGCGAGGACGATCTCGCACGGGATGTCGGTGAGATACGTCCGGACCGTTTCGATCGTTTCGGGATGCAGGAGCTCGGAGAGGATCACTTTTTTGCGATCCGAACCGCGCAGGGACATGAGGACCGCTTCGGCCACGGAGGACGCGCCGTCGTACATCGACGCGTTGGAAACGTCCATCGCGGTGAGCAGGCAGATCATCGTCTGGTATTCGTAAATCGCCTGCAGCGTGCCCTGGCTCGCCTCGCCCTGGTAGGGCGTGTAGGCCGTGATGAACTCGCTGCGCGTCGCCAGCTGGTTCACGATGGCCGGAATGTAGTGGTCGTAGGCGCCGGCGCCGAGGAAGCAGGCGTTGCGGTCGGCGTGCGCGTTCTTCTGGCCGCGCTTCTTGAGGTCGCCCAACAACTCCATCTCAGACATGCCGCCAGGGAGCTTGAGACCGGATGCCGGGACGCGCAAGTCGGACGGAATGCCCGACAGGAGCTCTTCGAAGCTCTTCACGCCGATGGTGCGGAGCATTTCCTTTTTATCGGACTCGGTGTTGGCGACGTATTGCATGTTCGGCTCGGGCTTCCGGGGGTTCTTTAGTGGGCGTGGTGTTTGGTTTCGTCGTACTTCTTGGCGTCGAGCAGGTTCGCGAGCTCGGCGGGGTTCGACAGCTCGATCTCGAAGAGCCAGCCGTCGCCGTAAGCGGACTGGTTGACGATGCCGGGGTCGGAAGCGACCTTGTCGTTCACCTTCGTGATCTTGCCGGACACCGGCGAGTAAATGTCGAACGCGGCCTTGACCGATTCGATCACCATGCAGGATTCCTTCTGCTTCACGACGCGGCCGGCCTTGGGCAGCTCGATGAAGACGACGTCCGAGATCTCGCGCTGGGCGTGGTCCGAAATTCCGACCGTGCCCTTGTTGCCTTCGACGCTGATCCACTCGTGGGATTCGAGGTATTTGAGTTTGGAGAGATCCAATGCCATGGTGTTTTCCTTCCTTATTATAAAAGTTACAAATGCCGGATCGGCGTGAACGGCAGCTTGACGACTTCGATCGGGACGCGGCGGCCGTGGACTTCCATCTCGAGCTGCGTGCCGACGGCGGCGAGGTCCGCCGCGACATGCGCGAGGCCGATGCCGATCTTGAGACTCGGCGAATACGTGCCGCTGGCGGCTTTGCCGACGGCTTGGCCGTCCTTCAAAATAACATATCCGTCGCGCGCGGGCGCCTTGTCGTTGACCTTGAAGCCGACGAGTTTCTGGGCAATGCCGGCGGCTTTTTTGGCGGCGAGGGCGTCCTTGCCGACATACTGCTTCGTGCTCGTGACAAGCCAGGCCAGGCGGCCGTCGTAGGGCGTGCGGGTTTCGTCGTATTCGTGGCCGTAAAGGCCGTTGCCGGCTTCCAGGCGCAGCGTGTTGCGGGCGCCGAGACCGCACGGGATGAGGCCGAACTTTTTGCCTTCGGTGACGAGACGGTCCCAGATGGGAAGGAGAACGTCGGGACCGGCGAAGATCTCGAAGCCGTCCTCCCCCGTGTACCCGCTTCGCGAGATCCACGCGAGGTTGTTCGACCCTTCGAGCGTCTTGAAGGTGTAATAACCGAGATTTTTTGCGCCCTTGTCGAACAGCGCGTCGATCACTTCGACGGCGCGCGGGCCCTGGACCGCGATGCAGCCGCAATGCTCGCTGAAGTCGGCGACGACCGCGTCGGGCTTGGCGTATTTTTGAATATGCTTTTCGACCTTCGCGATGTTCGAGGCGTTCACGATGAGGTAGAAGCTGTCGAACGCGTCCTGATAAATGATGATGTCGTCGAGGATGAAGCCCTGCTCGTTCAGAACGACGGTGTAGAGCATCCGGCCGTCGGTGAGCTTGTCCATGGCCGTCGGAACGACGGATTCGAGGAAGGCGCGGGCGCCCGCTCCCTTCACGGCGATCTCGCCCAGGTGCGACACGTCGAAGATGCCGACGCCGTTGCGGACGGCGAGGTGCTCTTCCATGATCGACGTGTACTGGATCGGGAGTTCGTAACCGGCGAAGGGCACGATCTTGCCGCCGAGCGCGACGTGGCGGCTGTAAAGGGGGGTGCGCTTCAGTTGGATGTCGGTGGTGGTCATAAATCCAAAACGACCGGTTAACGCTGCAAGAACTTCGGGATCCGGAGAAGGAGTAAATTTAGCACAATCGCAACACCGCTTCTAGATGTTTTTTGGCAGCGGCGGCGAGCCGGGGCGGACTTTGGAGCGCGGCGGAGGAGCAGCGCGGAAAAACGCCCAAAACCGGCACACCGGACAAATCGCGGATCACGGTAGGATTGGTTTTTTCGGCGATGCCGGGCCTGGATCCGGACGCATTCAGGACGATCCCGAGAATGCGGAGGCCGCGGGCCTGTGCCGCCCGTACGGTCAGCAGCGAATGGTTGATGGCGCCCAGCCCCAGCCGCGAAACGATGAGGATCGGAAAGCCGGTTTCTTTGGCGGCGTCGAGGCAATCGTAATCCCGGGTGATCGGAACCAGCGCCCCGCCGATCCCCTCCACCACCCAAAAGTCGTGCCGGGCCCAGATGGGCTTGAGCCGCTTCACCCAACCGCGCGGGTTGAATCGGCGCTTTTCGAGCTTGAGCGACGCGTACGGAGCCAGCGGATATTTGAAGTAGAAGGGCGTGATCGCTTCGCGGGTCTCGTCGACGCCGGAAGCTTTTTTAAGAAAAAGTATGTCGTCCCAGCCGCCCGATGCGAACGGCTTCATGACACCAGTTTCCACGCCCTGCGACCTCAACGCCGCCGCCAACGCTCCGGATATGACGGTTTTTCCGACGGCTGTGTCGGTGCCGGTGACAAAAATCCCCTTCATGTCTTCTCCCCGGTCACTTCGGTGATCGAGCGGTGGACGGCGGTGCAGAGGGTGCGGATCTGAGGCGGAGTGAAGCTGAACGGCGGGAGCAGAACGACGACGTTGCCGAGCGGGCGGATCAGAATGCCGTGCTTGCGGGCGGCGCGGCAGACGCGGGCGCCCCGCTGTTCGGCGATCGGATACGGCTCGCGTGATGTTTTGTCGCGGCTGAGCTCGATGCCGACCATCATGCCGCATTGACGCACGTCGCCGACGTGGGGCAGCGCGGAGATTTTTTCCAACTCCTTCGACAGGAGCGCGATCTGACTTTGCGCCTTGGCCAGCACGCGCTTTTTCCTGAAGTAGTCGAGATTCGCGACGGCTGCGGCGCAGGCAAGCGGATTGGCGGTATAGGTATGTCCGTGGAAAAATGTTTTGAACTCGTCGTAGCGGCCGAGGAATGCGGCGTAGATCCGATCGGTTGCGAGCGTCGCCGCGAGCGGCAGATAGCCGGCGGTGATCCCCTTCGCCAGACACAGAAGATCCGGGCTCACGCCTTCCTGCTCGCAGGCAAACATCGTGCCCGTGCGGCCGAAGCCGGTCGCCACTTCGTCCAGGATGAGCAGCGTGTCGTATTTTTTGGCGAGAGCGGCGACCCGCTTCAGGAAGCCCTTGGGCTGCGTCAGCATTCCGGCCGCGCCCTGAACCAGCGGCTCAAGCACGATCGCGGCGATGCGCCGGTGGTGCTTCTTGAGCGCGGCTTCGACGCGGTCGGCGCAGAACTTGGCGTACGCCGACTCGCTTCCGCTGAAGCGCTCGCAATAACGGTACGGCGCGGCGGCCGTCAGCGTCGGGAACAGCAGCGGTCCAAAAATGTCGTGAAAAAGCTGAATGCCGCCGACGCTCACCGAACCCACGGTGTCCCCGTGGTAGGCGTTGGCGAACTTGAGAAAAGTGCGTTTGTGCGGCTCCCCCTTGAGTTGCCAGTACTGATACGCCATCTTGAGCGCGATCTCGACGGCCTCGGAGCCGGAATCGGAATAAAAAACCTTCGTGAGGCCTTCAGGCGCGATCGCGACGAGTTCCTTCGACAGGATCGACGCCGGTTCGTTCGCGAGGCCGAGGTAAGTGGTGTGGGCGATCTTCTTAAGCTGCGCCTGAACCGCGCGGTCGATCTCCGGCACGCGGTGGCCGTGCGTGTTGCACCAGAGCGAGGACACGCCGTCCAGATACCGGCGGCCGTCGGAATCGATCAAATAGGATCCCTGCCCTTTTTCGATCACGAGCACGTCCGGGTCCGCCGTCCAGTCCCGCATCTGCGTGAACGGGTGCCAGACGTATTTTTTGTCCCAGGCGGTCAGCTGACGGGTGCGCGCGTTCACAGGAGTTTTTGCAGCGCCGCGACGAGGCGTCGGATGTCGTCGCCGGTGTGTTTGACGGTCACGGTGAGCCGGATGCGGTCCGTGCCCTTGGGAACGGTCGGCGGGCGGATGGCGACGCCGAGAATGCCCGCCGCGCGGAGCCGGTCGGCCAGCTCCAGTGTCCGGCGCGTGTCGCCGATCATCAGAGGGATGATCGGCCCTTCGGAGGCGCCGAGGTCGAGTCCGAGCGCCTTCAAATGGACGCGCGCGAAGTCGACGCGTCCCCAGAGCTCGTCGCGGATCGCGTCGGTTTTTTCGACGATATTGAGCGCGGCGAGCGCGGCGCCGCAGAGCATCGGCGAGACGCCGGTCGTGTAAATGAAGGTCCGCGCCTTGTTGATCAAAAAGTCTTTGAGCTCGGCCGAACCCGCTACAAAACCGCCCTGGCTCCCCAGCGACTTGGACAGCGTGCCAACGATCGCGGTCACGCGGCGCGTCAGTTTTTTTTCGTGCAAAAGACCGCGGCCATGGTCGCCGTACACGCCAAAGGCATGCGCCTCATCGACCACGAGCATCGCGCCGGCACGCTCGCAGATGTCGACCAGCTCTTCCAGCGGCGCGAGGTCGCCGTCCATGCTGAAGTAGCTGTCGGTGAGAACAAGGCGTTTGCCGGTGCAGGGTTTTTTAAAAAGTTCGCGGAGTCTGGCCGTGTCGCGGTGCGGATAGACCTTGAGCTTGGCGCCGGACGCGCGGGCGCCGTCGACGAGCGAGGCGTGAACGAAACGGTCGATGTAGACCTCGTCCCCCGAGCCGACCAGCGCCTGGATCACGCCGAGATTGGTCTGGAACCCGGACGGAAACACGAGCGCGGCTTCGGTCCCGACCCATTTGGCGAGGCGCTCTTCAAGCTCCTCGTGGATCGCGGTCGTTCCGCAGACCAGACGCGACGCGCCGGCGCCGGTTCCCCAGGAGTTGGAGGCTTTTTGGGCGGACCGGATCACGTCCGGATGAAACGCGAGGCCGAGGTAGTCGTTGGAAGAAAAATTGATGAGCTCCGCGCCGTCCGCGCGCACGTGCACGCCCTGTGGCGTCTCCCCGACGCGGAGGCGGCGGTGCAGATGAGAGGATTTGAGCGCGTCCAGTTCGGACTGGAACAAGGCGGGCTTATCCGCAGCAGCCGGCGGAGGTCAGGCGGACGCGGTCTTCGGGCTTGGTGGTCACAGCCGCTTTGCCGGACGACGACACGCAGCCGTTTCCGCCGCCGACTTCGAAACCCAAGTCGCGCAGCATCTGCAAGTCCTGTTCGGAACTGCGGCCCAGCGTCGTGAGGTAATTGCCGAGAATGAGGCCGTTGGCGCCCGCGCCCATGGCCATCGCCTGCAGGTCGCGCAGGTTCACTTCGCGGCCGCCGGCGATCTTGATCGTGCTGTGCGGCAGGATGAGACGGAACAGCGCGATGTATTTGACGATCTCCATCGGCTGAAGCGGCTTCAAGTCGGCGAACGGTGTGCCGGTCCGAGGGTTGAGAATATTGAGCGGAACGCAGTTGGCCTTGATTTTCTTGAGCTCGAACGCGAGCTCCAGCCGCTGAACCGGCGTCTCCCCCATGCCGAGGATGCCGCCCGAGCAAGGATAGATCCCGTAATCCTGAACCATTTGGACGTGGTTCACGCGGTCCATGTAAGTGTGGGTCGACACGACTTTGTCGAAGTGGCTTTGGCAAGCTTCGAGGTTGTGGTTGTTGCGGAAAAGACCGGCTTCCTTGAGCCGGGCGACCTGTTCGGGCGTCATGAAGCCGAGCGAACAGTCCACCATGAGCGTCGTTTCGCGCGAGATGCGGCGGACGGCTTCGACGATGGTCTCGAAGTCCTTCTCGATCGTCTGGCCCCAGCCGCTGGTCACGATGCAGAATTCGGTGGCACCGGCTTTTTCGGCGTCCTTGGCCTGTTCGACCATGCGCTCGACGCCGATCAACGAATAAATCGGGGAATCCGTTTTATAGTGGGCGGATTGGGTGCAGAATTTGCAGTCTTCAGAGCACGCGCCGGACTTGGCGTTGGTCAGCGCACAGGCCTCGACCTTGGCGCCTTTGAATTTGACGCGGACCTCGTTGGCCGCGGCGGCCAGATACGGGATCTGGTCCGCCGGCGTATCGAGCAGACGCACGGCCTCGTCCATCGTGATGTCGCCTCCGGACAGGACGCGTTCGCGCACTTTGAGGATCAGGTCGAGCATGGAATCTCCGTCGTTGATCGGCATGAATGGGACGCCGGCCGGCTAGAGGCCTGGAACTACTTTATTTTTGGAAAGGCCTAATGTCAACCTGTTTGATGTTGTTGGTTGACGGTTAAACGGACTGGGCGGCGAGCCGGATGCTGAGCTGGTACAGCCGCAGCGCGTCAGCAAGATCCGCACGGACGGCGGGAGGAATCGGATAAGCGGCCGCCAAAACTTCATCTCCCAGCAGCCATTCCTTGAACTCCTCCTGCTTCATGCCCTGATACCCGGTAACCCGTTTAAAATAATCGTATAAAAAATCCGGCGCTAAGCCCGGTCCTTCCAGATCGATCCGTCCGGCGACATCGGCCATCGCGACGGCCGGGCCATCCAGATAGACCGGAACACCGGAAGATGCCTCCGCTTCGGGCGACGGCCCGATCACGATCGAGCGGAACCGGCTGTCTCCGGCCCGGCCTTCCGCCCGGAGCCGCTTCAGTGTACCGAGATCCAACAGATGCACATGATTTTGATCTTCCGGCGCTTTCGCCGCCAATACGAACCGGACGTTCTTCAAAAGACTCTCCAACAATGCCTTTGCGGCGGGGTCCGAACTTTCGATCACCAACGTCGTCCCGGAAGACAGGCCGCGCAACGAAACACCCAGACTGCGGATCCGCGCGTCGCGGACCTCCCTGGAATCCACCTGACTCAGCAAGCCGTCCAAGTGGACCAAGACCGACTGGGGCCGGTTGATGTCCACGGAGTTACGCACAAGATCCATCTTTTGGCCTGCGGCATCCATGAGTTGCCGCTGGAGATCCGCAAATGCCTCCCGATCAATCCCGCTCTGATCCCCGTCCAGCGCCCCGGCCCTCACACGGGCTTTTGGCAAAACGATCCACTCGCCCCGGACTTCCGCCCAGGCAGACTCACCCCGCCGGCTGAGAGGGATCTTCCGAATATCTCCAGGCCCCGTGTTTTCAATCGGGATATGAACCGTGTCCGTCGAATCCGGGCGGGCGGTCAACAAGTCCGCGACCTCGGACAAAAATAAAATCAGCCGATCGGAGTCCATGCCGGATCCGGAAGATTCCGGGACTGCTCCGGCCAGCCGCGCGCCCTCAGCACTCAAGAACCTGCCGATCTCTTCGGCTAATTGGCCCCTGGAAGGCCCCGTATTCACACGGAGCATGTGATGCGGGTTCTTCAAAAGGCCCGCCCGGATTTGACGCAGCAGCTTTGCTGATTTTTTGGCGTTCATTCCTGCAGAAATCCATCGGCAGAGATCCGACGCGGTCCGCCCGGATCCGTCCAGGTAATCGGTCAAATACCACAGAGCCTCGAACAGATCCACGGACGACATCCGCACCAACCCGTCATGACCGTCGATCATCACTGTTCCGCCATCGGCCGAACGGATCATGATGTCATCCGCATCCATGTCAAACATTCCGCCGTCTCCGGCCTGCCAGGCGAGCGTCAGATCAGAAACGATCCGGCTCATGAGCTGCTCAAGGCGCTCCCGTTTTGCCTGCTCGCCGGCAGCCTCCTGCCGGATCCGGTCGGCGCTTTCGGCAACCGTCGTTCCGTCAACCCATGTATTGATATAAAAAACGATCTCCTGCCCGGCATCCAGATCGGAATCCACGCCGGAATCTTCCTCCAAATCCAGCCCTTGGCGCTTCAGCCGGCGTATCCAATCGCCGCTGATCCCGTAAGCCGCATGGTGCAGGATGGGCGTAAAATAGTTTAAAAAATCAGGATTGTTCAAAAATCGGCGTGTGGATTCGGCCTGACTCTCGATCCCTCCGTAACCCATGAAAAACGGGCTGAAGGCATCCAGGCTTTTTAACGCGTACACTTTTTCCGCCGCCGCGGCTCCGGATTCGGCGCGAATCGCCATCCGCGAGACGAGCGCATTGTCCCCTTCGCCGACATTCCACTCCATAGTCAAACGGACCCGGGCCGGATCCTTCGGACCCAGAGCAAACTCCTTCCGGATCCAATCGCGGAACCCTTTGGAACGAATGAACTTTTTTTCAAAGTAATGGAGATACAGTTCTTTCAACGGTTCGTCGGTATCCGAATCTGATTTTTCATAAACAATCTTCAGCCCCGGCTCCGGCGATGGCGCCGCCAGCCGCGCACCGACCGAGCGGTCCGCGATGATCGTCAATCCGCCGCGGTTGTCCCGGAGCAGGTTCAGCATCTTCGGTCGGTCATAAACCTCGCGGGTGTCAAATGAATCGATCCGCTCCGCCTCCAGCGTCAAAGCAATCGCCGCGGCAGCGGACAATAACGCCTTGTTTGTGGCGGCGACCGGCGGATCGTCCGTGCGGGTCGACGGGAACGGAAGAAGGCCGACTACCAGTTCCTTGCCGCCCTGGTTCATCTCATAATAATCGACTTCCATCGCGCCAAGGATGTTGCTGGCCTGCCCGTCCAAAGTCTCCAGGACGAACATGGCGGCCCTCCCGGGACCCATCGCCTTGAGCGCGTCATAATCCGACCTCATGTGATCCAATAAGCTATTGCGATCCGAATCTCCCGCCGGCCGGATCGCCAGGGTGCGAAAAACTCCCGGATCCGAGGCGGACGGGACCCTTGCATACCAGATCCAGGCGGTGTCGGGCGGAAGACCGGACCAGGCGGAATCCTCATGGCTCTCGGCGGCTGTCATCAGCCTAAAATAATGGTCGTCCGTCCGTTGCCGCCGATCCGCCGCCTGCTTCAACTCCTCCGCCCCGGGGAACCCGGGCCCCTGCACGACATAAACCGGATCGCCAAACAGACTCCCGGAGGCCAATGTCGTCCTCAAGATGCGGCGGAGCGCGACCATGTCTTCGCCGCGGCCCTCAAACGCTCTCGAAACCCCGATCAAAAGAAGCTTGAGGTACGCCTGGTTGATCTCATATTCCTCGGTCAACTCCCGGATTTTTGAGAATGCCCGAAGCGTCCGCCGCACTTTGAGATCCCTCATCGCGCGGTCCGGAATCTTCTGCAGAACCTCCAGGTCGTTCAACTGCGGATCCAAATCGGTGGCGATCAGCACGTCTTCAATCAAACCGGCCAATACCTTCGCCCGATCACCCGGCAGTCCGGAAATCTCCAAAAACTTGACCAGATTCCGGTGATACTGGAATGTTCCTGCTCTAAACGCATCTTGCGTCACATTGGGGTTCATTTCGTCCGGCATCAGAAGCGCAAGCATCGCGTCCTTCGCCTGACGCAACGGCTTCCGGTACGCCTCGCTGCTCTTCTTAGCCCCCTTCTCGAGCGCTTCGCCCGCGATTTCGTAAAAAATGGCGGCGATGTGGCGATGGGTGATCACAGGCAAATACCCGCCCTGCTCTTCGGACGCCATCTGATGATAAATGGATCGGGAAAAGTGACGCTCGGCCCGCGTCCAATCCCTCAGGTAGCGGTAAATGACTCCGAGCTCAAATTCGAGCCGGGCCAGGTCGATCAGGTCAGACTGCACATCCCCCTTCATCAGAGGCTCTTTGGTCTTGAGGATATCGATGCCGCTCCCCGGATCTGTGTTGGATGGGTCCGGGAGCTCAAGACCTTCCGCGGGAGGATTAAAATTGGGGTTGGATTCATAGAATTCGTCCGTTTTATCGGCAAGCGCGGCGGACTTCTCCTGAATGAGGTCCGTAAAATCGATGTTCGCTTCCCGGAGGGATTGGGCGGTCCATTCCCGGACAAGCGAATCCGCTTCCGAAGGATTCAAAAAGCTCTCGATCAGCGCCTGGCGCGCCTCGGCTCTCAAAGCAGGCGCCAGCATGCGTCCGGGCTCCTCACTTGCGAATCGCCCCAGCGCCCTTGCCGCTTCCGCCCGGGCGCGATAGTAAACGGCCGGCTCAGCTCCCTTCACTCCGGAATTGAGCCGGCGGGAGATGCCGCGGACAATCCTGAATGCGAGGTCACGCGGGACTCTCCGGCGGTTGCCGTAGCGGTTCCCGGGCAGCAGCTCCCGATGGGCCAACTGCAGAACCCGGTAATTCAGCCGGCGAACTTCCTCCAGATCGGAACCCGTCACCCGCCGGACCTCGCGGAGCAGCTGCGTCAGGATTCTTACGCCGTCGGGCTTCATCCCTCTCCGCTGCTTCCAATACTTACGCACCAGCAAGGGATCCTCCAAAGCGCCGTTCAGCGCCTTCACCATATCCTCGGCGGTCGCATCAGAATCCGACCCCGCCAAAACACCGTCGCGGACGACCGACTGATAAAGTCTCTTGAGCGCCGACTCGTCTTCAAACTCGCCCGCATCAAACTCGTAGGTTTCCGTCTCAAGAATCGACGCGGGCAGACTCGAAAGACGATGGATCACCGTCAGCAATTCGGTGGGGTCATAAGAATCGGACTCCAGAACTCTCAATAAATACGGCAGCTGCTCCTTCGGAGATATGAAGTTCTCTCCGTACGCCTGATCAAAAATCAGGAATGCGACGGCCGTGTCCTGATCAAAATACTCGTTTGACTCGGCCGCCAAATCGCGCTGACGTCCCAGCTCTGCCAGAATCCGGTCCCGGATCCGCTCGTCAGCCGGATCCACGACTCCTTCCCGGGGATCTTCGACCGGATCGCTCTCGCTCCAAACCAGATCGTACAACTTCCGGCTCCTGGCAATCTGACGCCTGTTGGCATCGCGCACCTGCTCCAAAATTTTGGACAGGTCAATCTTTTCCCCAGCCTTCGTTCTGCGGCCGATTTCGTAGATGATCTCGTAAAAATTCGAGATCGTCGCGCTGATGATCATGCTCGGAACCCGGGCAACCCCGGCTTGACTGTCGGGACGCCCCAGAATCCAGTTGGTTCGAATCTCCTCAGCCGCGATCAGCGCCCTGGCGATATTGATCGTCGTGTAAGGGATGTAGGCGATGCCTTTTTGCGCGAGCAGCGCCTTTGCTTCTTCGGTCAACACATAGGGCGAGGCCTCAATCACCAGCTCCCCCATGAACTTCTCAAATACGTCAGCCCCCAAAGCGGCGGGGGCGCCGTCAACGACGAGCACGTTGACTCCGTCGATCTCGCTCAAGTCCCGCCGGACCGAACCCGCGGGATGGATTTCCCGGACCTCCAGCGCCCGGTCCACCCGCAGCACATCTTCATCCGACAGTTCGTTCAGCCGGTCGGTCTTGGAAACGATTTGACGCAAGGATGCCAACGGGATACCGTCCTTGCCGCCTGTCACAGCGCGCTTACCGTCCGCGATAAAACTGAAGATCAGCCGGTTGTCACGGCTCACGGATTCATGGTGATAGATCAGGCTGCGGATCACCGAGTGGATCTTGGCGCCTCCCAAGAAGCCGATGAATACTTTGGACCTGGACGGGCTGGAGGGGTCGTGCTGGATGAATGAGTCCACCAAGGGAGGCCTCAGCAATGCGGTGATTGCGGCTGCCGTTCCGACGCCGATGGTTTGGCGGTCACGTTCGATTCCGCCATACTTGGGCGAGATCCCGACTGCCGGCATAAACGGGGTCAGGCGCGGCATGGCTCCCGGGTGTGGAGAAGCGAACCATGTCCTGAGCCGGTCGATCGACTGCCGCACCTCATCGACCGCATCGGCGTCCTCACCGGTCGGCGCGCCAAATGCCAGTTGCTCCCGATGAAAACTGCCTTCCAAATAGCCCTCTGTCGCCGAAAGAAAAATCAGATCCATTTCCCCGCTGGTCATGGAGTATCCGGGGCCGACGGCCATGCTGCGGCCGATCAGCTGCCCATGCCCAAGAGCGGCAGACCAGGATTTGAGCACCTGCCGCCGATCCGCCTCTGGCACCGTCACAATGTGAGCCGCAGCGCCGCTGAAAGGCGAAGTTCCCAGCCGGACATTGTCCGCGGCCTGGCCGAACAGCGGTACATAATTCAAATGCGCGTAATTCTCCCCCGGCGCCGCTTCCGAAACATCCACCTGGCCGTCCGAGCGGATCGCGTTCGGCGTGCCGCCATCGCCATAAATGACCGACAAGGCTCCGAATCGATCCTTGCCCGCAGGTGATGAGACGTACTGGAATCTCCAGGGCTGACGGGAGGGGCGTAGAGGATCCTTGATCAAAGCCGTGAAGATCCGGGGGTCCAAGGTCAGCACGGTGACAGATGTATCATCGGTCCGATATACATAGGAAACTTCGCTGTCGTCCGGTTCGCGAACGATGATCGCAGATCGAAGCTTGGCGCGAACGACCTCGGGCTGCTCATCGGTCTGCAGCCATTCCATGATTTCGGCGATGGCCTGCTGGATCTCCGCTTCTGATACGACCGTCGATTCTGCAAGCCGCGCACCCCGGGACGGCTGATGAGTCAGAAGATACGAAGCGGCGTATTTTGTTGGCGGCTTCGGGGCGGGCCGGTTCAGCCATCCGGCGGTCCTCGGCGGGACCGGTTCACGCGACGCGCCGGGAGGATTCGATGCGGTGCGGACAGCGAGCGCCAGCGCATCATAATCCAAGGGACCGCCCGACTTCACTTGCGGAAGATTCAGCGCCCGGGCCGATCCTGCCGAACCCGGCTCCGCAGGACGCGCACGGGACAACAAGAGACGCTCATACCGCGAAATATCCGTTTCGTGCGAGACGCGCGGAACAATCGAAAGATACGACATCCCCCTGCTCCGAAACAGCTTCTTGAGATGCTCGGCATGAAATCCTCCCACCACCAGCACCGCGGAGCGGCTGGACGCGGAACGCATGCGGGCCAGGGCATTGCGGAGCATCGCCTCGTCGCGCATTTCTGCAAGCCGATAGAACCGCGCCGCGCCCCAAATCGCAGACTCCAAGGCACGGTTCTGGAACAAAACCCGTTCGCGCGGCACGTCCAGATCCAGGATCCGGCGGTTAAAAAATGCGGCGACCTCCGTCGGTCCGTACGCATCGCGATCCGCCATGCGCTTGAACCGCTCGAACACCTCCGGTCCCGCCTTCATCGAGACGAGCGCATGCCAATCCCGGATCTGCTCGATCGCATCCAGCATCCGCTTTTCATCTGCGGATGCCGCCATCCCTTCCAGCACGCTTTTTTGCCACCGATCAAATTCCGTCAAAAAACCCAGACCCGCGAGCGCCTCACACTCCTGACGGTATCGCAGATACCGGTCCAAAGCCGCGTACGAAGACTTTTCCGGGCCCGGGATTGTATCCAGATATTGACGCGTCGCCGCCAGCGCTGCACCCTCCGCTTCGGTCATGTGCCCAGACAGCCGTTTCGGCGGCGCCGCCCAAAGCTCACCCCCCGCCCGTGCGCTCAACCGGTAAAATTGCCTCGATGCCGATTCAAAATCAATCTCCCCCTCCTTCCGCTTGAGGTTCTTCAAACTCTTTATCTGATCCGGCAAAAAAGTGCCCGCAGCCACAAACGAACCCGCATGCTCGAGCGCGTCCGCATAATCGGTCAAGGCGAGCTGGCCGGATAAGTATGCTTCCTGTTTCTGCAGCAGAATCAGGAGTTGGGGACTGAGGATTTTTTGACCCAGCGCATCGGAAGTCTGGCGATATTTATAGATCTCCAGCAAGGCGGATTCACGCCGATCGACCGCCAAACAGTACAAGTGCAGCGCGTGTGTGTACAAAGCCCTGTTTTCGACGCCCCATAGCTCGAAGTCCTGACGCAAAGTCAAACTTGCGTATTCCGGACCCTGCAGAAGCCCCTTGTTCACATAACCGAGACCCACGCGCTCGCGCGCCGCCTCATCGGAATCCTTCTGAAGATCGGCAAGCGACAAATTCCCCCGCCCCGCCTCCAAAAACACCTGTCGGACATCGGATTTTTTTAAAATATCCTCGAGTGTTTTGGCGATATTGAGTTGCGCAGACGGGTTCGTATGCGCATCCTGGATCAGGAGAATCGCAGGGCCTTTGCCTTCAAAACGGCTTTCGACAACGGCAACCGATGGAGAAAATTGCAGGCGCAGCAAATCTGCCGATGCGGACCGCGGCGACGGCGCAAGCGCCGGCGCGACAGCATAAGCCGCGGCTTCCTGCAGACTGAATAAGACTATTAAGGCACAAGCGGTCCGAACAACAAAGGACCGCTTCATGTTTCTGAGCATGAAACGACGAAACCCCCGGGGTGATTGTCGATCTAAATATACGGTGAAGTATGCCTCACGGGGGCGACGATTTCAAATAGCCGACCCAATATTCAGATTGGATTCAAATAGCAGTATTGGGGATCTGCCGCGAAGACGACAAGACGGTAAGAAGCGTTGAATTCTTAGGAGATTGGTGAATTCGGTGAAGCGGGGGGCGTCACATCGGGGGCGGATGCGGCTGAACCGGCACCGGACGAACCGCCGCCGGACACACGCTTGCGATCGCGGTACTTCTTCATGTATTCGCGCATGTAATTCCGATATTCTTCCAAATGCGTCTGACGGTACGCGCGGATCTTGTCGGGGTTCCGCTGGCGCCACTGCTTGGAACGGTCGCGCTGCGTGCGCAACCACTCCTCGCCCTTGGACTCGTCGTATTTAAAATAATCCGGATGCTTTTCGCGCCATTCCTTCATGCTTGCCAGCTGGCGGGCATGCTGACACTCGGGCTTGGAGCAGACTTTCTGCCGCTTGGAGTACTTGTTCCGCTCGAAAGGCTGCTGGCAATAAAGACAATTCATCGTCGTCATGGTTTTTAGCTCGAAATGAAGCAGTTTTGGATCACAAGCGCGGCGGCGCCCAGCGGAACCGCATCTTCTCCGAGACGGGACGGAACCACACGCGTCTTTTCGGCGGCTTCCGGAATCGCAACGTCGCGGATCCGCTGGCGCACTGCGTCCATGAGAACGATCCCCGCGTTTTCGACGCCGCCGCCGATGATGATGAGTTCGGGGTTCAGCAGATTCACCAGGAGAGCCGCCTTGTGGCCAAGCGCGAGGCCGGTCTGTACCAGGATACTGGACGCAAAGGCGTCCCGCGTCTCAGCAGCTTCCGTCACCATCGCTAAATTGATCTTCTCGGGCTTGCCCCCGCAGAGCTCGTTCAGGGCCGAATCCGGATGTTTTGCGAGTTCTTTGCGCGCTTGGTACGTGATCCCGAGATCGATCACCCAATCTCCGGTCTCGACCGCGGCCTGAAGCCACGCGATCGGATCTTCCTTGGACAGGTCGAACAAAAATTCCCCAGCCGAACCCGTATGCCCCCGGTAAATATGTCCGTCAATCAACAGTCCACATCCTGAACCCGAATACAGGTACGCCGCCGAATCCACGTTGAGTCCGTTCTCGGACACCCACTGCTCGGCGAACACAGCCGTGTTGGCGTCGTTGTCCAGAATCGCCGGCAGCTTGAACTTTTCGTACACGCGGTTCGAAATGGATGCGGTGATCGAGAGGTCCTGATTCAGAAGGCCCTTGGGCCACCGGACCGTGCCGTTGTTCTGGTTGACGATGCCCGGCACGCCGATGCCGACGCCGTGCACCTTGCTCACGTCAACGTTGGATTCCTTGATGAGAAGTTCAATGATGGCGATGATCGTCTCGACGGGCCGGGCGTTGGTCTCCGGGTTCCGTTCGATTTTGACCTTGCGGATGATTTTGCCCTTGAGGTTCGTGAGCACCGCGATGAAGTCGACGGCGTTCAGACCCACGCCGATCGCGAACGCGCGCGTCGAATCCAGATCCACCAGCGTCGGCTTGCGTCCGCCGGTCGAAATATGCACGCCGGCTTCCTGGAGGACGCCTTTTTTGAGGTATTGGTCGACGTAGCTGGTGACCGTGACGTTGTTGAGGTCGACCAGGCGAGAAATATCGGCGCGGGCGACGGGCCCTTTGCGGCGGATCGTCTCGAGAATGAGAAGATTCTTCTTCTCGTGATCCGAGAGACGGGAATGATCGATGATCCGGCGCTTGGAACCTTCCATGCTTAGACCTCTGCGAAGAGCTCCTGAATCACGAGCGAAACGGCTCCGAGCGCGACGGCGTCTTCGCCCAAGCGCGACAGGATGATTTTGACGTTACCGGACACTTCTTCCATGACGACTTTTTTGACGACGCGGCGGACGCGGTTCACGACGAAGTCGCCGCCGACTTCCATGCCGCCGCCGACGACGACCACCTCCGGATTCAGGAAGTTCGTGAGATAGGCCACCTTCATGCCGAACAAGTCGACGGTCGGGCCGATGGCTTCGATGACTTTTTTGTCGCCGCGCTTCGCCGCTTCCAGGATGAGCGGAAGCGTGATCCGGGAAGCGTCCTTGCCCGCCAGCTCCCAGAGGTCGGATTTGGCGGCTGCGTCCTTGTCCTTGGCGAACAAAGCTTTGACGTCCTCAACCATGCCCATATCGAGGCCGCGCGACTTAAAGTAGTGGGACTTACCGACCCATTCCGGAAGATCCAGATCCGCCAATTCCGACATCGAGAGCTGAATCTCCCCCGCGCTCCAGCTGGAGCCCCAAAAGAGGTCGTTCTTCGTGATGATGCCGGATCCGACGTCTCCGTAAAAATAAAGGATATTCTCATCGTCGATGCGGAGCGAGAGCTTCTTTTCCGCCAGCGCGGCCAGACTCGCGTCGTTGCCGATCGAAACCGGGATATTGAGTTCTTTTTCGAGAATGCTCTTGGCGGAAATATAGTTGCCGACGGTGACTCCGCGATCCGGATCAGTGTCGCGGACGGTTCCGGCGTTTTTGTCGATCACGCCCGAGATACCGACGCCGATCCCCTTGATCTTGGCCCGGTCGACTTCGGAGGATTCGATGAGCTTTTGAGTCAGCTTGATCGCTTCCTGGATCACGACTTCCATATGCCCCTTGGGACGGGCGATCTTGGCCTTCTTGATGATGCGGGGGCCCAGGTTCGTGACGACGGCGATGATGTGCTCGGGACCGATGTCGACGCCGACCGCAAATCCCCAGTCATGGTGGAGCTCGATCAGCTCCGGACGGCGGCCGCCGCTCGAAACATCCAGCCCTTTTTCGATGACGAGCTTGGCTTTGATATAGCTTTCGACGTAGTTCGAGACGGTGACGATGTTGTGGCGGGTGATCCGGGCGATGTCTGTCTTGGCGATCGGCCCGTTCCGGCGGATGACGTCCAAAAAGATCATGTTCTTCCGTTCCCGGTCGGTCAAAACTTCGTCTTTATAAAGCGATCTGTAAGCCATTAGATGTTTCCTTAAAATTGTTGACGGAACGGATTATAGCGCATTTTCGTTCCGGGATAAAGACTTTAAAAAGATCAATAACGGAGTATACTATGAGGGTTCCAAAACCCAAATAAAGTATTCGTCTAACTTTTTTTTGAAGGAGTCGAGATGATCGTCGTCACCGGAGGAGCGGGCTTTATCGGAAGTGTTCTGGCGCGGAAGCTCAACGCGCTCGGCCGGAAGGATCTTCTCATCGTCGATCAGGGCGCCAAAGGCGCTCCGCACGAGCAGAACCTCTCCCGCATTCTCCACCAAACCTATTGCGACGCCGACTCCTTCATCCGCCGCCTGGAGGGCGGCGTCTTCGACGGCTCCATCGAAGCGATCTTTCATGAAGGCGCCTGTTCCAGCACCACCGAGATGAATCTGGAATTCCTCAAGGAGAATAATACGCTTTACACCCGACGCCTGGCGGAGTGGTGCGTCAAACATGGAGTTTATTTTTCTTACGCGTCGAGCGCCGCCACCTACGGCAACGGCGAATTGGGATATTCGGACGCGGACGAACTGACTCCCCGGCTCAAACCCCTGAATCCCTACGGCCAATCCAAGCTCGACTTCGATATTTGGGCCATCCAGAACGGCTACAACCGGCAAATTACCGGCTTTCGTTACTTTAACGTCTATGGGCCCAACGAATACCATAAAGGCGACATGCGCAGCGTGGTGCACAAAGGCTTCGAGCAGATCCGCGACACGGGCGGCATCAAGCTTTTTAAGTCCTACAAGCCGGAGTATGCGGACGGCGGGCAGATGCGGGATTTTATTTACGTGAAGGACGTCGCCGACGCCGTGTTGTGGTTCTGGAAAAACCCGGCGCACAAGGGCATCTTCAATTTGGGGACGGGAAAAGCCCAGTCCTGGAACGATCTAGCGGAAGGATTATTCGCCGCGATGGGCAAACCGAAAAAAATCGAATACGTCGAAATGCCGGAAAAACTGCGCGGCCAGTATCAATACTTCACCGAAGCCGACATGGCCAAGCTGCGGTCGACGGGATGCCCGGTCCCCTTCCGAAACCTGGCCGCCGGCATCGACGATTACGTCAAAAATCACCTGCAGCAGCCGAACCCCGTTCTCTGATCCCGTCTAACGGGCCGACTGATCGAAGCTCGGCCGTTTTTCGATCCTTTGCATCCAATTTTTGAGGTTGGCTGTCTCGTCCCCGATCTCGATGTTGACTCGGTGCAACGCCGCCAGATGCGGCGTCATCGACACGTCCGCCAGCGAGTAATCTCCAAAAAAGTAATCTCCCGATTGTTCGAGCCGGGCATCGAGATCCTGCAGTCCACGATGGATATCCGTACGCAGCTTCGACTTCACTTCGTCTTTTTGAAGCTCCTTGGCCTTCAGAAGCTCCTCGATCAGCAATAACCCGATCTTCAGACACACCGCCCGGTCAAAATGTTTCACCCAATCGCGGATTTCTGCGCGTTTGGCGGCATCGGCGGGCAGCAACGGGACTTGAGGGTACCGCTCTTCCAGGTATTCGTTGATCGCATACGCCTCGGATAAGTAGACGTCCCCGTCGATAAGCGCCGGAACCGTCCCACGGGGGCTCGCCTTTAAAAATTCCGGACTCTCCTTGACCGATGGCGTCGCGCGAATATCGATCGTCTCGAACGGAAGGTTCTTTTCCGCGAGAACAATTTTGACTTCGCGGGAATTGCCGGATCTGGGAAAACAATAAAGCTGAATCATGTAGCCTCGCTGGTTGTCGGTTTGTGGCTTTAAAAGTTCGCCGCTTTGACGCGGTCTTTGAGCGCCTCGAGAACAAATTCCGCTGCCGCCGTTCCGTCGCGGATCGTATCCGGGACTCCTACGCCTTGCATCATCGCCCCGCAGACCCGAAGACCGGTCACCCGCGCTTCAGCCGACCGGATGCCGGCCGCCCAGGCGTCGTGCCCCACCTCATACTGCGGCATCGAATCCGGATGGCGCGACACACGCACGAACTCCGGCTCCCCTTGAAGCCCCAGGAGCTCCGTCGCACATGGCCGAATCGCGTCCCACAGCTCACGGTCCGAAAGTTCCGTCCATTGACGCCCGAAGGCGCCGCCCGCGAAAAACCGGAGCAGCGTTTTGGACTCCGGCGCACGGCCTTCGAATTTGACGCTCGAAAAAGATCCGGCCATGAGCGGAAGTCCGTCATCGGCCGGCGCCACGAATCCCAGTCCGTTTAACGGATGTCCGATCTTTGCGCGCTCCCAACCGACCTGCACCGTCGCGCAGGACTCGTAGCGGACCCGCGCAAGAAGGTCCGCCAAGTCCGGGACTGCCGTCCGGACCAAACGCGCCGCAGCCGGTGCCGGGAGCGCCAAAATGACCGATCGGCAGCGGAGCGTCCGGCCGCCGACTTCCGCCGACCATCCGCCCTCGATCGCCTCCAGCCGCGTCACGGCCGCGCCCATTTGCAGATGACCCACGTTCAACGAATTCGTCATCGCGCGGGACAACGTGCCCATCCCCCTGCGGAACGACTGGAAAAGACTGTACCGCGGTCCCGCGCTCAAAACGCCCGGCCGAAGCGCCGCGTCGGCGCCCTTGGTCTTCAGGCCGCGGACGACGCTGCCGCAACGCCGTTCCCATTCGACGAATTTGGGCATCGCCCACCGCGCGCTCAAACGCTCGGGATCCCCCGCATAAATACCGCCGATCATCGGCTGCGCGATCCGGCGCAACGCGCCCGCGCCGAAGCGGCGGCGGACAAAAGATGCGACGGACTCGTCTTCGGTCGTCTTTTTCGCCGGGACGAACGGTTCCATCGCCATGCGCAGCTTGGTTCCCGGTCCGGCGATCCCCGAGAACAGAAACGGCCACAGCCGCGACGGTGCGGTCATAAAAAATCCTTCGGGCATGGCCCTGAGCCGCCCGCCCGCCGCCAAAAAGCTGCGTCGCATCAAAGGGTTCGTCATAATGAGTTCGCGCGCGAGCCCGAGGCGACCCGCGATCTCCGTGACTTCCGGCTTTTCGGCGAAGAACATGTCCGGACCGCTCTCGAGCAGGTATCCGTCCTGCTCGACGGTGCGAATCATGCCGCCCGTCTGCGGCGCCGCGTCCACGAGCTTATAGGACGCGATCGCACCGGACCGGACCGCATCCTCCAGGCGCATCGCCGCGGCCAGCCCCGCCGCCCCGGCGCCGATCACCAGGATGTCCACGGACGCTTCAGCGGCGAGTGAGTTCATGCACCAGATCCACGAGGTATTTGGCGTGGTCCACCGGCGTTTCCGGCAGAATCCCGTGCCCGAGATTGAAGATATGTCCGGGCCGCCCGCCCGCGCGCCTCAGCACGTCTTCGACCGCGCGGCGGATGGCGGCCTTGTCCGAATAAAGAATGACCGGATCCAGATTCCCCTGCACCGCGCGGCCCGGGCCGATGCGTTTCCACGCCTCATCCAACCCGATCCGAAAGTCCACGCCGATGCCGTCGCCGCCGGCTTCGCGCATCGGCGTCAAAAGCTCCGGATTGCCGGTCCCGAAGTGGATCACCGGCACTTTTCCCTTGAGCGAAGCGATGAGCCGCGCCGAATGCGGTGCGACGAATCGTCGGTAATCGTCCGGCGACAGACAGCCGACCCAGCTGTCGAAAATCTGAACGGCCTGCACGCCCGCCCGCACCTGGCCGGCGAGGTATTTTTCGAGACCTCGGACGATCTTTTCCATGAGCGCGTTCCAGCGGCCGGGGTCGGCCACCATGAAGGTCTTGGTCTGGGTGAAGGTCTTGGACGTACCTCCTTCAATCATGTACGAAGCGAGCGTAAACGGCGCACCGGCAAAGCCGAGCAGAGGAATATTTTTCTTGAGTGCGGCGCGCGTGCGGCGGATGCCCGCGTAAACAAAGGCCAGCTCCTCGTCGATGTCTTTTTCGACGAGGTCGTCGATTTTCTTGCCCTCGTCGAGCGTCACCCGGATCGACGGGCCTTCGTTGCGGCCGTATTCGAGGTCCATGCCGAAGCATTCGACCACGACGAGAATGTCCGAAAAGATGATCGCCGCGTCGGCGTTCAGCAACTCCTGCGCCGCGACGGTGATTTGCGCCACCAGGTCCGGCGTCTTGCAAAATTCGAGGAACGGCACCTGCTTGCGGATGTCGCGGTATTCCTTCATGTACCGACCGGCCTGACGCATCAGCCAAACGGGCGTGACTTCCGCAGGTTCCAAACGCAGCGCCTTCATGAAGGGACTGGCCGCCAGCGCCGCCGCATCCGTCCCGCGGTCCGGTCCGGACGGAACGATGCCCGCCGGACGGGCCGACGTCCCGGCCGTGACGGAGGGCCCCGCCGCAGTCCGCGCGCGCTTCGCTGCCGCCAATTCCGGCGCCCGCCGCGCCACATCGAGCGCAAAAGCCCCCATGGTCGCGTGTTCCGGCTCCAGGTCCGTCGCGATCCCATGCGACGCCAGCGCCTCGGTGCACAACGGTCCAATCGAACACACCACCGAGCGGTTGAGCGCCACGCGCAATTCCTGTTCCAAGCCATCCTCGGCCGCGACCCGCATCAAATTATGGATCTGATTCGCACTGGTGAAGAGGGCGGCATCGATTTTCCCGTCGACAAGCCCGCGCATCGCGGCTTTGAGCGGTCCCAGATCGTCCGGCAGCGTCCAGCGGTACACCGGCACGCGCACGACATGCGCGCCCATGTTCTTGAGGCCCGCCAACAGCTCGTCGTTGGACACGCCGTATTCCTGAACGGCGACGGTGCGGCCCTTGAGCGACCCGACTTCAGGATGGTCCGTAAGCTCGTGAAGAATCTCGCGCCACGTGTTGGGCTCGCCGATCTTGATGGCGATGGGGATCCCGTATTCGTTGAGGACTTTGACGGGCTTCGGTCCGCGCGCGACGACGACCGGCACCGAAAGCCCCTGCACCACGCGGTCGCGGCCGTACTTGGGCTCCAGCGTCTGGATCAGCGCCCGCGTGCCGACGCCGGTGAGGCAGATCAGCACGTCGATCTTGTTTTGAAAAAGCTTTTCGGCGAACAAAAACGCTTCAGTGTTGTGCTCGAGCGGCACTTCCTTCATGGAAGGGGCGGACAGACATTCCCCGCCCTGCTTGCGGATGAGCTCGGTCATGGCGGCCGCCTGACGGCTTTCGAACGTGACCAGCCGGAAGCCTTTGAGGGCGGAAATGGGGGTCTGGGGTGCGGAAGAGGCGTTCATCAGGTCGATTGTCGCACGCGCGCCAGATCACAGGCAACCCGGATCGCGTCGACCAGGCTGTCGGGACTGGCGATGCCTTTTCCGGCGATTTCGTACCCGGTGCCGTGCGCGACCGAAGTGCGGATGATCGGAAGCCCCAGCGTGACGTTCACACCGCGGATCGATCCCCATCGGCCGTGGGCGGCGTCCCACTCGAACGCGAGGAGCTTCATCGGGATCCCGCCCTGATCGTGGTACATGCAGACGACGATGTCGTAGCGTCCGCCCTTGAGCATCGCAAACACGGAATCCGACGACAACGGCCCTTCGACGTTCAGACCTTCCGCCTTCGCGCGCTCCACCGCGGGCCGGATGACCCTCGCCTCTTCGTCGCCGAACAATCCGCCTTCGCCAGCGTGCGGGTTCAGCCCCGCAACTCCGACGCGCGGGGCGGCGATGCCGAGTGCCCGGCAACCCCGACCGGCGACCCGGATCGTTTCGAGCACGCGGTCCACGGTGATTTCATCCACTGCTTTTCGCAGCGGCGTGTGCAGCGTCACGTGGACCACTCTAAAATTCCCGATCATCAGCATGAGCGAGACATGTCCGGCACCCGTCAGCGACGCGAGCATTTCGGTGTGGCCGGGATACGCATACCCGGCGGCTTTAAAGGCTTCTTTTTGCAGCGGAGGCGTCACCACGGCGGCGACCTTTCGGTCCAGCGCGAGCTTCACGGCCTGCTCGATGCTTTGGCCCGCGGCACGGCCGTATTCCGGACGGACTTTTCCATACTCAAAGCCCGCCAGCGGAACGTTCTTGATGTCGAGCACCGGGATCCGTGCCGCCGAATCCGCCAAACGGTCGATCGACGCGACGGGCTCGATCATCCGCGCGCAATCGACGACGCCGGTGTCCTCCGCCGCCTTCACCAACACACCCAGATCCCCCACGACGACCGCGCGGCACAACGCCTGCACGTCCGGACGCGAGAGCGCCTTGACGATGATTTCCGGACCGATGCCGGCCGGGTCCCCGAGCGTGAGTGCGATGACGGGTTTATCCATGTTTCCTCTTGGTCAAAAAAGCCAGCGTCTCAATATGCTTGGTCCGCGGAAAAAAGTCGAACGCGCCGAGCTTCTCGACGGCCCATCCGCGCTTCACGAATTGGCGCAGGTCGCGGTCGAGCGACTCCACCCCGCAGGACAGATAAAAAAGCCTCTCCAGCCCGAGGTCCGCCGCCGTCGCCAGACTTTCCATCGCCGCAGGGCTCAAACCCCGGCGCGGCGGGTCCACGAGGGCGATCGCGTCCGCAGGCACCGTCTGAATTTCGCTCAAAAGCCGGGGCAGCTCCGCTTCGGTGCGCCCCATGCGGATCTCGACGTTGCGGTAACCGCCTTCCGCGACGGTGTGCCGGGCGCAGTCGATCGACGGCCCGACCCACTCGATCATCACCGATTGCCTGACCCGGTCGGACATCAAAAAACTGAACAGTCCCACGCCCGCATACAGGTCGTAAAAAACCGTCCGCGCCGGATCCCATTCCGTCCACTCGAGCATCCGCTCGCGCACCCGCGGCAAAATCCCGGTGTTGGCCTGAAAAAACGTATCCAGCGAAAAATAGATCCGTTTGCCGCAGATGTCCGCCCACAGCAGCTCTGACGGCGGCAGCGCCAGCGACCGCTTTCCGATCCCGCCCCAGCGCACGCGGCCGTCGCCGGAAGCCTTGACCGCCAGGTTCGCCAGCCGCTTGGAATCCGGCAGCCGCGCGCCGGCCGTCTCGCACAACTCGGGGAGCAGCGCGGAGATCTCGGGCCGGGCGATCGGACAGGCATCAATCGTGACGATATGCCGCTTCGACCGCTCTTTCATGAATCCGAGCAAGTACTTGTTGTCCTGCCGCGTGCGGATGAACGTCAAATCCAGATTCGTCCGGTACCCGTACAAATCCGGCGAGGGCGTGATCGGCTCCAGCGAATGCTCCGGCAGACCCAGGGGTCCGTCGACAAAGATCAGCCGAACCTGCTCCTGCTTGAGCCCCAACTCCGCTTCGTACGAAATGTCCTGATACTTGCATCCGCCGCATTGGCCGAACACGGCGCAAAGAGGCCGGGCTTCGACGGCGGCAAGGTGGGGTTGGGCAGTCGCCAAATTCATAGATGGAAGGTATTATACCGGACAAGATGACCACCGGCTTTCTTTACGACGAGCGCTATCTCCAGCATGATCCGGGCGACGGCCACCCGGAATCCGCCGACCGGCTGCGGGCGGTGACCGCCCATTTGGCCGAAGTCGGCTGGTTCCGGACTCTCACCCCCCTCTCCGCGCGGCCCGCCGATCCGGAACAGATCCTGACCACCCATTCCAAGACCTATCTGGACCGTGCGCGCGCCGCCTGCGCGGACGGATCGAGGATCCTCGACACCCAGGACGTCGGCATCAGCCGCGCTTCGTTCGACACCGCCCTGTTGGCCGCCGGCGGCGCAATCGCGCTGGCCGACGCCGTCGTCAGCAAAAAGATCCGGAACGGCTTCGCCCTCCTGCGCCCCCCGGGCCACCACGCCCTGCAAAGCAGCGCGATGGGCTTCTGCCTGTTCAATAACATCGCCGTCACCGCCCGCCACCTCCAGAAAAAGCACGGTCTCGGCAAGATCGCCATCGTCGACTGGGACGTGCATCACGGCAACGGCACCCAGGACACGTTTTACGAAGACCCGTCCGTGCTGTATGTGAGTCTGCACCAGTACCCGTTCTATCCGGGGACCGGCGCTGCGCACGAGACCGGCTCCGGTGCGGGCCGCGGCGCGACCCTCAACTGCCCGATGCCCGAAGAGTCCAACGACTTCGACTACCAGGAGGCCTTTACGGACAAAGTCCTGCCCAAGCTCGAGGAGTTCAAGCCCGAAGCGGTGCTTATTTCGGCGGGCTTTGACGCGCACGCCAAAGACCCTCTCGGCAACATCCGGCTGACCTCCGACTGCTTCGGCTGGATGACGCTCCGGCTCCTGGAGATAGCAGAAAAGCATTCCGGCGGCCGCATCGTGTCGCTGCTCGAGGGCGGTTACGACCTCCAGGCCCTTCCCCTCTGCGTCGAAAAGCATCTCGCCGTTCTCTCCGGTAACCACGACGCGTCCTTCCGCGTGTTAGGATAAAAGCATGTTCACCGTCATCACCGTCACCTGCCCGCATTGTGCCCAAAGCTTCGAGGCCAGCGTCACGCCGTACGAAGAGCTCGCCGAGATCGCCTGCGAGGCCTGCGGCCAGGTCATCCGCAAAAGCCCGACCGACCATTGCGTGATCTGCGCCCACGGCAATTCCGTCTGCCCCAACCTCCAATGCCGCCGCGACTGCTGCAGCGGCTAGCCGCTTTGTTTGTACTGTCGTGGGTCTGGGGAGGTGGTCGTCTTCTCCGGGCAGAGCCGCTCGCGCGCCGTCAAAGACAAGGCGCGCTCGCTCCTTTGTCCTCGTCGGCGGGGACGCCTCCTCGAACAAAAATCCCTGCGAATACGACCACCTCCCCATTCGCTACCGACAATTTCAAATCAGCGGTATCCGCAACAGCTCATCTTTCCGAAATAATCAGGAATATGCGCTGCTCAGGGTTCATGCGACGCGGATTTGTGTATTCGATTGCTGTGCTGAGCGCATTTGCCTTCATCACCACAGCGGAGGCAGGAACTGCGTTGCAGCCGGCCAATAAATCTGCCGCGGCTGCGCTGACCGGTGAGCGGGTTTCCAAAGCAGACTTATTGGTGGTGGTGCGGAATTTTAGGGATCGAGTGGGTGCAGACCCAAACCTTTACTATTTGGTGAATCCGCCGGGTGGGGCGACCGAGGAGGAAGTGGCTGAGGTTGAGGGGGAGATTACGCACTTCCTCTCCCGCATCCACAAAGACCCAAGCTTAGACTTTCCCAGCAAATGGCTACGGGAACTCAAGGAATACGAATTAACGGCCGCTGAATGGACTGCCATTGAGCAACACTTCCAATTGGCCCTAAACGCCTCCGCACTCCCCTCCTCGCTCCAGAAGTCTCTCCAGGACCGCTTCCGCCTCCTCCGTTCTCAAGTCATTTCCCTGAGCTAATCCCGACCACGCCGGCAGGACTGAGGTCTGCGCAGCGCTTTTTGTCCGAGGAGGCGTCCCCGCCGACGAGGACAAATGGAGCCGGCGTAGAACGCGGGTTGGATCAGGCCTTAATTACGCCCGTGCGAACCGAGTGGAAGAGGTATTGTTGGACGTAGCCGGCGTGAGCGCCCCAATGCTTCAGGGCGAAGCGGTGGATTTTGGGGGCCGGGGTTTTGCGGTTGCGGAAATAAAGCTTTTTCATGATTCGTTCGATCCAGACATCGACCGGAAATCCTTCCAGCCGATGGAACCCATAAAGAAGGATGCAATCGGCCACCTTCGGCCCGACTCCGTCAAATTCCTGAAGCTTTTCTTTGGCTAAAGCGTAGTCCGGATCCTGGCCCAGCGCAAGAAAGGCAGCCGGATCAGCGGCAATGCGGCGGGCGCTTTTGTGCAAAAACCCTGCGCGATAGCCAAGCCCTAACTTACGAAGCTCAGCTTCGCTGGAACGAGCCAATCGGTCCACGGAAGGAAACCGCCCCTCCCCCGTGAAGTGTTCCGAGATCCGCTTCCACATGAGCTGGATACGCTTGATGTTGTTGTTGGAGGATAGGATGAATCCGGCTGTGGCCTCCCATGGATCCTGGCGCAAAAGCCGCAATCCCCGGTAATCCAGGGCCGGCCGGAGCAGCTCGTCCCCCTCCAGCAGCCGATACACCGGCGTGAGGTCATAACTCAGATCAAAATAATCCCGCATCGCTTCTGGTTTGAGGCGGCCCGGCGCACAAACACCCCTCAAAAGGCCGTCTTCATGCATGAAGCGTACCGGAACTCCGTTCAAATAGCCGGAAAATGACAAGTCGGGATTTTTTTGGAAGCCGAAGGTCTGCCCGCTGTCGAGCGTCGCTTCGAGGTGAAGGTCAGGTGCGGGAAGGATCAAGAAGCGCGGAGAAGCCGAAGCGGTCAGGCGCGGATGCCCGGAAACATCATGCCGCCCGAAACACGCTCGGCGACGGATTTGCCGGCCAACTCAGAAGTGATCGCCAGCGCAAACTCAATCGCCGTGCCGGGACCTCGGCTGGTGATCACGTTCTTCTCGCGGACCACACGGTCGGCGGTAAACGTCGTCTTGGGGCCGAGGCGGTCCTCAAATCCGGGATAGCAGGTCGCTTTTTTGTCGGCTAGGATGCCGAGGGGCGCCAACACCACGGCCGGTGACGCGCAAATCGCCGCAACGATCTTTCCGGATTCGAAGGTCTTGCGGATCAGCGCCGCGAGTTTGGGCGAAGCGGCAAGATTGGAAGCGCCCGGCATGCCGCCCGGAAGCACCAAAGCGTCCGGAGCCCCGGAATACGTGTCAAAATCGATGTCGGCCTGAACGGCAAGGCCATGCGCGCCGGTCACAAGGGTTTTTCCTAAGCCCGCCACGGTCACGTCCAGCTCGGCTCGGCGAAAAACATCGACTGGCGTTACGGCTTCGATCTCTTCGAAGCCGTCCGCGAGGACTACGAGAACGGATTTTTTGGGGGACATTACTGCTTCTTGGAAGAAGCGGAAGGATCGTCGGGAGTTTTTTTGTCGGAATCGTCGTCCTTCATGGACTTCTTGAATTCGCGGATGCCCTGGCCGAGCGACTTGGCAAGTTCAGGGATTCTGGAACCGCCGAAGAGAACCAAAACGATCACCAGGATGACGACCCACTCGCCCATTCCGGGCATCTGCCATGCGACCAACGGTTGAAAAGCGCTCATATCAAACCCTCCGACATTCAGTCTTGTTTAATGGATGGGCGGCGGCATCGGAATCCAGCCGCGGGAAATGACGTCGCTCACCGTGAAGCCGATCAGGATGAAAAGCCAGATAAATCCAGCCACCGCCGCCACCCGCACGAGACTCGACGAGTAACGAACGTGCATGAAGTACAGAATCACCAACGAGGCCTTGAGCACCGCGATCGCCAGCGCCACGATGGTGTTGAACGTTCCGAAGTCCTGAAAGGCGGCCCAAACGGTGACGCCGGTCAGGACCATCAGGGCCCCGAAGATCAGGAAATAAATCTTAAGCGATACGATGTGGCCGCTCATGCGTGCCTCCCCAGAAGATAAAGCAGCGGAAAGAGAAAAATCCAGACGATATCGACGAAGTGCCAGTAAAGCCCGAAGATTTCGATCGGTGAATTGTAACGGGAGTTGATCTTGCCCTTCACCGTCATGCAGATGATGCCCGTCAGCACCAGCGCGCCGATCACCATGTGGATGGCGTGCATACCCGTCAGCGCAAAATAGAGCGAATAGTAGATCTCCATCCCGAAAGGATTGGGCCCGTGCGGATGGAAGTCATGACCGGGAATCAGATGGTGTTGAAACTTGGCGGTGTACTCGACCGCTTTGACGCCCAGGAACACGAAGCCGAGACCCAGCGTTGCGACCATGTACAGAATGGAGCTCTTCATCTTGGCCAACTGCGACGCACGGACCGCCATCGCCATCGTCAAACTGGAAAGAATCAGGACCACCGTGTTGAAGCAACCCAGCGTGATATCGAGCAGGTGGCTGCCCTCGTCGAACGCGTGCGGATATTCGGCGCGATAGATCGCATACGCGGTAAAAAGACCGCCGAAAAACATGACTTCAGTGATCAGGAAAGCCCACATGCCCAGCGTAACGATTTCGTGCTGCTGCGCCGCGTCTTCGAACTGGTGCGCGACGATCGGGCCGTTCGGATCAGTGGAGTGGCTGCTCATAAAATGGGTCCGTTATTTTTCGTACGCGTACGCTTCTTCGGTCACAACAGGCGTCTTGTCAAAATTAAATACGGGCGGAGGAGAATGCGTTTCCCATTCCAGGCCCTTTGCTCCCCAGGGATTGGCGGATGCCTTGGGTCCCTTCGACAGCGAACGAACCAGATAAAAAAGCGGCAGCATGTAACCGACTCCCAGGATCAGCGCGCCCGCCGTGGAAAGGATGTTCAGGAACTGGAACTCTTCCGGGTAGTAGTGGTAACGGCGCGGCATGCCCAAATATCCCATCAGGAATTGCGGGAAAAAGGTCAGGTTGAATCCGATGAAGACCATGGCGGCCGAAAAACGCGCCCAGGCCTCGCTGTACATCCGGCCGGTCATTTTGGGCCACCAGAAGTGCAGAGCGCCCAGATAACCCATGATCGTTCCGCCGACCATGATGTAATGGAAATGGGCAACGATGAAGTAGGTGTCGTGAATATGCACATCGACCGCCAGATTCGCGCAGAAAAGGCCGGTCAGACCGCCGATGCAGAAAAGCCCCATGAATCCGATGACGTACATCATCGGCGCGCTCCAGGACACGGATGACTTGTACATCGTCGCCGTCCAGTTGAAGGCCTTGACGGCTGAAGGGATCGCCACGATGTACGTGATAAACGAGAACACGATGCCGGCGAACGCCGACTGAGTCGAAAGGAACAGGTGGTGGCCCCAGACCAAAAAGCCGATAACCGCAATCGCCAAGCTGGAGTAAGCCACAATGCGATAGCCAAAAATCCGCTTGCGCGTGAAGCATGCAATGAGCTCGCTGATAACCCCCATGGCCGGCAGGATCATGATGTACACCGCCGGGTGGGAATAGAACCAGAAAAGGTGTTGGAAAAGAACGGGATCGCCGCCCTTGGTTGGGTCAAAGAATCCAAAACCAAAAAGGTGTTCCAAAGCAACCATGACGATCGCGATGGCTACGACCGGCGTTGAAAGAACCATGATCAACGCAGTCGCATAATGGGCCCAGACGAAGAGCGGCAGCCGGAACCAGGTCATGCCCGGGGCGCGCATCTTATGAATCGTGATCAGGAAGTTAAGGCCGGTCATAATGGAGGAAAACCCGACCGTAAAGGCGCCCAAAGCGCCGAGCGTCACGCGGCCCGTCGCGTACGAACTCGAGTAGGGCGTATAAAAAGTCCAGCCAGTGTCCAATCCGCCGAACACGACCGCAGCCAGGATCATGAATCCGCCCGCGAGGAATACATACCAGCTGGCCAAATTGATCTTGGGAAACGCCAGATCGCGCGCACCGATCATGACGGGAATCAAAAAATTCCCGAACACGGCCGGAAGACCCGGAATCAGGAACAGGAACACCATGACAACGCCGTGACCCGTGAATACGCGGTTGTACATTTCCGACTGCATCAGATCGCCCTTGGGCGTCAAAAGCTCCAAGCGCATAAGCATCGCCAACGAGCTGCCGACGAGAAAGAAGAGCGTGACGGAGACAAGGTACAGGATGGCAATGCGCTTGTGATCCTGGGTCAGGAGCCAGGATTTGATCGTGTGCGAAACGTTGAGGTAGTTCTGCTTTTCCTTGGTCTGCATCATAAGCCTTTCGGAAATGCCCTTGAGTTCTAGTGCGCCGCGGCAGGCGCGGCTTCCGCCGCAGGAGCCTGCTCGGTTTTCAGCGTTTTGATGTAGGACGTGATCGCCAATATATCCTCTTCCGAGATCTGTCCCTGATACGTCGGCATGAGGGGCTGGTAGCCTTTGACGACGCGCTTGGTCGGGAACATGATGGACTCACGAATATATGAGTCGTCCGCAACCACGGATTGACCGCCTTCGAGCTGCACCGTGCTGCCGTAAACGTTCTTCATGTCCGGTCCGAGCCCGGCCAGGCCGCCGCCGTGGCAGGTCACGCAACGCAGATCCTGGAACAGCTTGGCGCCGCGCTCAGTCATGGAAGCTGCCGGGGTCGGAGAGGTCGGATCCTGGCCTGCGAGCCACTTCGCGTAATCTTCGGGCTTCAAAACGACGATCGAGCCGATCATCTGGGAATGCTTCGTGCCGCAATACTCGGCGCAGAACAGGTGGTAAGTACCGAGCTTGGTCGCCTGGAACCAGGTCTGGGAATAGCGACCGGGCACCACGTCCGTCTTCACGCGGAACGCGGGAACATAGAAGCTGTGAATGACGTCCTCGGACGTGAGCATGAGCTTGACCGGCTGGCCCAGCGGCACATGAAGCGTGTTGATCTCACGCCGGCCTTCGGGATGTTGAAATTTCCACATCCACTGCTTGCCGACACCGTACATCTGAATACCGTCTTTCGGAGGGTGGAACATGTAAAAAAACACGATGGTACCGGCGGCAAACATGATCATGACGATCAGGGTGGGCACGGCAATCCAGACGACTTCCAGAAGATGATTGCCTTCGATGGGCTTGGGTCGTTCGGCGTCCGAGCGGCGGCGATACTTGAGCGCAAAAAACACGACGAGCGAAAAAATCAGAATCGTGAAGAAGACCGAAATCACGGCGATAAAAATATACGTCATATCCACCGCAAAAGCGGCAGTGGAGGCTTGCGTGGGAAGTAGGTTCAATCCGAACAAAGTCATGCTTTTCGCTCTCTTTTGATCATCAGAATGATCGCTGTCAACATACCTATCAAAGTTATCGCACCGACGACTCTAACCAAATTCATGATCATCATGCTGTACTTGCCGGTCACTGGATCGTAATGGAAACAGAACAAAAGCAGCTGATCCACCAATCCGCCGATCTTACCCTTCGAAGCCTCGACCAGGGCCAGGCGCAGATCGCGCGCCGCGTACTCAATCCCGAAAAAGTAATGCGACAACTTTCCTTCCGGCGTCGTCACATAGATCGCGCTCGCATGCGCGTACTCTTTGGAGACCGGATCGTACACGTAATCGAATCCGGCCGCGTCGGTCACCTGCCGGATTTGGTTTTCTTCACCCGTCAAAAAGTGCCAGCCGGCTTCAGTCCCCTTCCGGTGATACTCCTTGAGGTAGACCGCTTTTTTCTTCGCGGCCAGTTCCGGCGTCTCCGCCGGATTGAAGCTCAGCGCGACGACGTCAAAATCTTTGCCCGGAACGAGCGTCACCCCGTTGAGAACCCGAACGACACCGTTCAGGACCAGCGTACAGAGCATCGGACACTTGTAGTACGCGAACACCAGCAGGACCGGCCGCTTGCCGAAAAAATCGCCGAACTTGACCGCCTGTCCCGACTCATCCCTGAATTCGGCATTGAGCGGCAATTGGCCGTTCAAATTCTGCCGGATCTGGACCTTTTCGAGCGGCGAGCCTTGGACTGTATTCGGCTCAATCTTTTCCTGCAGCGCGGCCCATCCGGCGCCCGACGGGAGCAGCAGCGCCAAGATCAGCAGCGCTGCCGCAAATCTACTCACGGGACTTTAATTCTTTGTTCTTGAGCACCAGATCCATGGCTTTATCAACCGGAACCCGGACGGCCGCTGCCTCGCGGCTGATCCAGCCATAACCCTGCGCTTTATCTTCGGATGCCTTGCGATAAGCCGCCATATCCGACGCTTCCTGGACCTGCAATCGAGGTGCACCTGGAGCAATTGTTCCGCGTTCCTGGGCCATCGGATGAAGACCCGGGTCGATCGACGCCTGACCCTTTTCGAGAAGACGGTACATGCCGAAGCAAAGAGCAAAGCATACGAGCGTGAAAACGGTCAGCCAAAAAATAAAAACAACGACGGGCATCGCAGCGGCATCACTGCGCTCGTAACCAGCGGAAACGTCGGGTGCTTTGGAAGCCTTGTTATGGGAATGACCGTGATGGCTCATGCATGCCTCCTCAGGAAGAATCCGAACGCCGCCATCCACAGACCCGCCAGGGCAAGAGGCAGCGTGAGATACAGCCAGCTCATCTCCGGAACACTCTTCACAAAAGTAGGGGCAACCGTCCAAATGATGTCCGCGAAGCGGACGATCAGGATCCAAATGGCGACACGGCCGAGGAAGCGAACGTTTTTCTTGATCACGCGATTCAACAAAAGAAAGAACGGGATGAAAAAGTGAATGACGATCAGACCGAGGCCGAGCACTTTCCATCCGCCGGCATACCGGGGCAGATACCAAAGGATTTCTTCGGGAAGATTGGCCGACCAGATGATGAAAAACTGCGAAAAGTTCATATAGGCCCACAACATTACAAAGGCCAACGCCAGGTTGCCGAGATCGTGATAGCCCTGGATGGTTTTTTGTTCTTTCTCAACCGGAGATCCCTGGGGGATGCTCAGTCCAGAAATCAAAATCAGGAAGGCCGTCGCCGCCAGCGCATTGCCGATGATCGTCATGATGCCGAAGATCGTGGAGAACCACTGCGGCGTGAGAGACATGCTCCAATCGAACGCGGCGAAGGTGGATGCGAACACAAACGCCAGAAGACCCAGACCGCAGACCAACTGGAGCCGCGTGCGGGATTCGTCGTCGGATCCTCCGAGCGTGACCGCTTTTTTACGGACCAAAGCAGCGACGGCAATCCAAATCAGGAAGAACACAACGGCGCGGATCGTGAATCCAGTCGGGTTGAGATAGGCAGCCTTCTTAAGGATGAGCGGGTCTTTGATGGTGTCGGCAGCCCAGGGATAAAGCTTTTTCAGATTGAGCAGCACCGGTACAAAAAAGAGAAACACCAACGGAAGCGTGCGGGTGGCCGCCTGGGCGTAGCGCCGGATCACCAAACCCCAACCGCCGGTGGTAAGACCGTGAATCAACAGCAGTCCGAGCGATCCCAGCGGAAAGGCCGCGATGAAGAGAAATGCAGCAAGATACGCATCCCAAAAATGCTTGGGCTGAAGGAAAAATCCAACCGCGCTCAGCGCCGCGGCCGCGAGACCGAGCACGAAGCTTACTTTAACCACGGATTCAATGCGTTCATTCGCCACGGAGTTTGTCATTTCCTTTAGTGATGCGCCGGCTCGGCGGACGAAGCGGCTGCCGGACGATCCAGCTCCTCACGCTCCTTGGCCGACAATTCCGAAAGCCGGGTGTTCTGGCTTCGCTGAAGCGCGCGCACGTAGGCGACGATCGCCCAACGGTCGCGCGGTTCGATTTCGGACGCATATCCATACATCCGGCCGAAGCCGTTCGTGATCACGTCGTAAATATATCCGTCCGCCGCCTGGCGCAACCGATCAATGTGGTAGGACGGCGGCACCGGGAAGCCGCGCTGAACGACCATGCCGTCACCCTCGCCGGTCTTGCCGTGACAAACCGCGCAGTAAATATCGAAACGTTCGCGACCCCGCTGCAAAAGCGGCTTGTCGACCGGTATCGGAAATTCTTTGGCAAATTCCCCGTTCACCTTGCCCTGGAAAAAATGAGTGTCCTGACGCAGCTGCCCTTGGGCGACCGTCCCCTCTTCCTGTAAGCGCGCGGACCGGCCGTCGGCAAAGAAGTCGCTGCCGCGGAGGTTCTTGTACTTGGGCTGGTTCTGCATGTCCTGCGTACAGCCGGCCAACGCAGCCGTCATCAGGATCGCTGCCGCGAAGCCAAAAATATTGCGCATTATTCTTCCACCTCGTAGACCGCTTCGGCGCCAGCCTGCTTCAGCGCGGTCTTTACGGTCTCAGGATTGAATTTGGGATCCGTGGATTCCACGCACAGAAAAAACTTGTCCTTGGACGCCGCATCGAATTCCTTGACGTTGAACACCGGATGATACGGCTGCGGCAGACCATTGAGCGCGAGCATGCCGATCACGGCCGTAAATGCGGCCGAGAGGACGGTCAACTCAAAAGTCACCGGCATGAAAGCCGGCCAGCTGAAGAGGGGCCGTCCGCCCAAATTGAGCGGATACGAGCTCATCAGCGTCCAGCACTGGAACGAAAAGGCCCCTACGCCACCGCAGATCGCGCCGCACAGGATCATCCACTGAATCTTGGTTTTTGGCTTGCCCAGCGCTTCCGTCAGGCCTTCCACCGGAAAAGGCGTGTAGGCTTCCAAACGCGTGAATCCCTGACCGCGGACTTTGCGGATCCCTTCCATCAGGGTTTCCGGCTCCGAGTATTCGGCCATCACGGCGTGCAGATGGTGGGATGCGGGTTCTGATGAATGATTCATGACTGTTTAGTGCTTCTTCCGGTGATGGAGCAGTTCTTTCATTTCGAATCCGGCGATCATCGGCAGGAGTCGAATGAACAAAAACACAAGCGTCAGGAAAAGACCGATGGTTCCGACGTACACGCCCCAATCCCACTTGGTCGGATGGTACATCGCCCAGGACGACGGCATGAAGTCGCGGTGCAGGCTGGTCACGACGATGACGAAGCGCTCCAGCCACATGCCGATGTTGAAAACGATCGTCAAAAGGAAGAGCAGAACCAGATTTTTGCGGACGCGGCGGAACCACAGCAGCTGGGGCGCGACGCCGTTGCAAAGGATCAGCGCCCAATAGTAGGCCGCGTACGGGCCCGTCATGCGGTTCAGCATCATGAACCCTTCGTACTGATTGGCGCTGTAATAGGCCATGAAGGCCTCGATGATGTAGCCGTAAAAAACCATGAGACCGGTGGTCAGCGCAACCTTGGCCATGTTGTCGATATGTTTGTCCGTGATCATGTCCTCAAGGTGGTACAGCTTGCGGACCGGGATCAGAATGGTGAGCACCATCGCAAAGCCCGAGTAAATGGCACCGGCGACGAAATATGGAGGGAAAATCGTCGTATGCCAGCCCGGAATGAGCGACATCGCGAAGTCGAAGCTGACGACGGTGTGAACCGAAAGCACGAGAGGAGCCGCCAAACCCGCCAACAGAAGATAGGCCATCTGATGGCGCTCCCAATGGGAAGCCGCACCGCGCCAGCCGAACGACATGAAGGCGTAAATGACTTTGACGGGACGAAAAACCGCCTTGTCGCGCATCGTCGCCAGATCGGGGATCAAACCGACATACCAGAACAGCAGCGAGACCGTTCCGTAGGTCGAAATCGCGAACACGTCCCAGATCAGCGGGCTGTGGAAATTGGGCCAAAGGGCCATGGTGTTCGGATACGGGAACACCCACCAGGCGCGCCAGGGGCGGCCCATGTGAAGCAACGGAAACATGCCGGCGCAAGCGACGGCAAAAAGAGTCATGGCTTCGGAAAAACGGTTGATGGAGGTGCGCCACTGCTGTTTGACGAGGAACAGGATCGCGGAAATAAACGTTCCGGCGTGCGCGATACCGACCCACCACACAAAGTTGACGATGGCTAATCCCCAGCCGACGGGATTGTTGATGCCCCAGACCCCCAACCCGCGCATCAGCAGCCAAACAACGGAAATGTGAAGGATCATGAAGAGGCCGAGCGAAACCAGCATACCGAAGATCCAGCCTTTGGAGTGCTTCGGGTCCAGCGGAATTTTGGCGACCTTGTCGCTCAGCGAACCGTACGTCTGCTCTCCGAGCAGCACCGGAGGCTGAATCTCATGAGGGTGATCCGATCCGTGCGAATGCTTGGAGTGATCAGCCATGGTGCGTGGCTCCCTCGTGATGCTCGGCCGGAGCTTCGAGCTCAGGGTTCGGGTTGCGAAGGCGCGCCAGGTACGTGGTGCGCGGACGCGTTCCAAGGTCAGTCAAAATACCGTAGTTCAGGCTGTCGGCCTTGTCCTTGGTGATCGCAGCGTTGGGGTCGTTGATATTGCCGAAGTTGATGGCCTGCGTCGGGCAGGTCTGCTGACAGGCCGTGACGATTTCGCCGTCGCGGATCGGGCGGTCCTGCTTCTTGGCATCGATCCGGGCCAGGTTGATGCGCTGGACGCAGTACGAGCACTTTTCCATGACGCCGCGGCTGCGGACCGTGACGTCCGGATTCCGCATCAGCTTGAGACTCGGAGCGTCGTCGACGAAATTGTAGAAATTGAACCGGCGGACTTTGTACGCACAGTTGTTGGCACAATAACGGGTTCCGACGCAGCGGTTGTAGACCATGTCGTTCAAGCCCTCGGAGCTGTGCGACGTGGCGGCAACGGGACACACGGGCTCACAAGGCGCATTTTCGCAATGCATGCACGGAACCGGCTGGTGGACCGTACGGGGATTGTCCATTCCGCCCTCGAAGTAGCGGTCGACGCGGATCCAGTGCATCTCGCGT
>CAYSFB010000012.1:0-63145 GCA_964430735.1 uncultured Planctomycetia bacterium
GCAACGAGCGAGGTCGCGGTCACATTGTTCGCGGCGGCGTTGGCGTCGGTGATCGCGCCGGCGGTCGCAGTAAGATTGGCAGTACCGGAAGCGGAGACCGTCGTGACGTTCAGGTCACCCGTCGTGGACGTAACCGTCGCATCGCCGTTGGCGGCTGAGACGTTGAGCACATTGGCTCCGTCGGTTTCGTCGAGATTGATGTTGCCCGCACCGGAAGTGGTGGCGGTCAGGTTCGTGACGGTGGTGTCGAGATCCACACCCGTGGCCGCTGAGGCGACGAGCGAGGTCGCGGTCACGTTGTTCGCGGCGGCGTTGGCGTCGGTGATCGCGCCGGCGGTGGCCGTCAGGCTCGCGTTGCCCGTGGCAGAAACTGTCGTGACATTCAGATTGCCCGTCGCAGAAGTGACCGTCGCATCGCCGTTGGAAGCGGCGACGTTGAGGACGTTGGCGCCGTCGGCTTCATCCAAATTGATATTGCCCGCCCCGGTCGTGGTCGCGGTCAGATTGTCGACATTCGTGTCGAGGTCGATGCCGGTGGCAGCCGAAGCGACAAGGCTGGAAGCGATCACGTTCACGCAACAGCCATTCGGATCGGTGATCGCGCCGGCGGTTGCCGTCAGCGTCGTGGTGCCGCTGGCGTCGGCGGCAACGATGCTCAAATCACCCGTCGTCGAGGTGACGGTCAGATCGCCGTCGGTCGCCTGCGCCTGCACGGAAGCGCCGTTCGATTCGTCAATGAGGATGTTGCCGGTACCCGTCGTTATGGCGGTCAGATCCGCAACGTCGGTATCGAGATCGATGCCGGTGTCGGCAAGAGCCGCCAGGCTGTTCGCGGTAACGTTGGTCGCGCCGGCGTTGGCGTCGGTGATGGCGCCCGCGGCAGCGGTGAGACTGGCCGTACCGGAAGCGGAGATGGTCGTGACGTTCAGATTGCCCGTCGTGGACGTGACGCTCGCGTCGCCGTTGGAGGCCGCAACGTTGAGGACATTCGCGCCGTCGGCTTCGTACAGCTCGATGTTGCCCGCGCCGGAAGTGGTGGCGGTCAGATTGGTCACGGTCGTGTCGAGCTCGATGCCGGTAGCGGCCGAGGCGACAAGCGATACGGCGGTGACGTTGTTCGCGGCGGCGTTGGCGTCGGTGATCGAGCCGGCGGTGGCCGTGAGATTGGCCGAACCGGAAGCGGAAATGGTCGTCACAGCCAGGTTGCCCGTGGTCGAGGTGACGGTGGCGTCGCCATTAGAGGCGGCGACGTTGAGCACATTGGCTCCGTCGGCTTCGTCGATAGTGATATTGCCAGCACCCGTCGTGGTGGCGGTCAGGTTCGTGACGGTGGTGTCGAGATCCACACCCGTGGCAGCCGAAGCAACGAGCGAGGTCGCGGTCACATTGTTCGCGGCGGCGTTGGCGTCGGTGATCGAGCCGGCGGTGGCGGCCAAAGTCACGTCGCCGGTGGTCGAGATCACGCCGGTGACAATATTGTTTGCATCCTGAGTGACGGACACCGCTCCGGCTCCGCCGGTGGCGACATTGAGATCCATCGAAGCAGTTCCGACATTCCGAACGGTCACATTGTTGCCGTTCGTGCCGGTCACGGTCAGACTGTCGACGTCGAGGTTCAGGCCTTGAGCGCCTCCGGATCCGCCGATGGCGGAGGTGGAGGTCAGAGACAAGGAGCCGGTGGTCGCCAAAGCTGCGCCGGTATCGTCGTCGTCGTTGATGGTGGAACCGGAAACGAGCGCGACGTTCTTGGCGCCCAGCGTCAGTTCATCCAGTGTGATCGCGCCGTCGGTGAGGGTCGAAGCGCCGGTTCCGGCACCGTCCGAGCCCTTCGTGGTCGCCTGACCCAGCGTAACAGTTCCGGTTGAGGAAACGAGATCCAATTCGGTGTCGGTCAGCTGCGCGCCGGCCGCCGTGCCGAGCGCCATCGCAGTTCCAGTCACCGAATGGGCGATCGCCACGTTGCCTGCGCCCGCATTGATGGCGGAATTGAACACAAAATCTGAGCCGATCAGCGTGATGTTTCCGCCGCCGCTCGAAAGCGCGCCAAGCGTCAACGTTCCCGTACCGTCGGCAGCGCCGGCGGTCGAATGAACGGAATCGGCCTCAAAATGAATGGCTCCGCCGGCGGTCGAAATGCTGTCCGCCACGTCGTTAAACGTGATGTGACGGCCGGCCTGGACCACAAAGGATTCACCGGCAGTCAGACCCGCCATATTGAGGGTGTTGTCCGCCAGGTTGCCAAGGAAGAAGTCTCTCTGCGCCTGAAGGATCACGTTGGCCGTGAGCGCTTCGACGACAGACTCGTTCAAGCTCCAGTCCGCAGCGCCGCCGCCGTCAGCAAAGAGAATCTGGGAATCTCCGATCTGAACGTCGTTCCGGGGAGGAGGGGGCGTCCCGCTGACGATGGTGATGTCGCGCGGGTCGAGCAGGATCGTACCGGTCGCGCCGTTGGGGGCGCCAAGATCCGCGCCGCCCTGAAACAAAAGATTTTCTTTGCCGGACACTTCGGCAAATCCGCCGTTGCCGCCGTTGGCGCCGCCGCGGGCGGAGAGATTTCCATAATACTTCGTGTTCTGATCGGCCCAAACGACGATTTTGCCGCCGTCGCCGCTGTCGACCGCATCGGCCTTGAGGGTCGCACCGCCGGTCACGACAGTCTGCTTGGCGTTCGCCAAAGTGCCCAAGCCCTGGTAATCCCCGCCGACGAGCACAGCTCCGCCGCCGTTGGCACCGGAAGCGTCGAGCACAGCTCCGCCGGTCACGCCGACTTTTTCGCCGGTGACTTCGATCCGGCCGCCGGTCTGCCCCGCGGCAAGACCCGTCGCGTCGGCCGTGCCGGACACAAGGACCACGCCCGCGTCGCCGCCGTCGAACACGACGACGCCGTTGCGGACGCTGGCGGAACGCGCTTGCGCGATTCCGCTGTGATTGATGATGTTGTCGAAGGCGCCTTCAACGGCCTTGGCAGAAACTTTGACCACGCCGCCGTCCGCCTGCAGTTTGCCCGAATTCTTGATCGCGTCCGCAACCGGATTGCCGTTCACATCGGTGATGCCGGCGAGCGTCGCCTCATCCACGGCGATATTCATCATGCCGCGCCCGTCGATCGACAAGGTCGCGCTGTTGCCCGCTCCGAGCAGCACCGACCCGCCGTCGGCGGTCATCCGGCCTTCATTGGACACGGCTCCGCCGAGCAGCGCGAGATATCCCCCGTCCTGGGCGGTCATCGAACCCTGGTTCACGATCTGACCGGGGCCGGCGCCCTGAAACGCGTAGTTTCCGGCCAAAAAGTCAGAATCCTTGATGTCGATCGTCGTGGCCACGAGGCTGCCGACGTTGACCTGCGAGTTCGGTCCGAACATGATGCCGTTGGGGTTCAAGAGGAAGAGTTGTCCGTTCGCGTTCAGGGTACCGAGGATCTGGGAGGGGTCCTGACCCAGGATGCGGAACAGCGCCGCGGACGAAGCCGAAGGCTGGAGCACGTTCACCGTCTCGGGAAGCCCGACATTGAAGCTGTTGAACTGCGCCACCAGGTTCTCGGAGTTCTGCTGGAAGTTATAGACGTCCCCGTCCACGCTGACGGAACCGGATCCGCTGGTGATTTCTTTGAGGTCCGGATTGGCAAAGCCCGCGGGCGCCAATTGCATCAGACCGAACGTGGAGATCAGAAGACTCGTGGTGATTTTTTTGAGATTCATGTGAGCTTCCCCGATGAGTTGATGAAATTAAAAAAGGTCGGCCGACACGCCGAAATACACGACGCCGTCTCCGCCGTCGGAGGCGGTCTCGGTCAGCGGAATTCCGTAACCCACTTGCGCGGCCATCATGTCGTTGAGCCGGAGGCGGACGCCGAACCCGGTTCCAGAAATGTCTTTCTTGCTGCTCTCACCGGGAAGCGCGCCGCGCAGATCGGCGGTACCGTAATCGAAGAAGGTCAGCATGCGGAGATTCTTGTAGAGAGATTCTTTTTGATAAGGAAGACGCCAATCGCGCGGCATGAAAAAGACCGGAACGGCAAGTTCGGAGCTGGCGACCGCGCCGTAATCCCCGAGATACTCGCCCTGCGGATAGCCGCGGACCGTGTCAAAGCCGCCGATTCCGAACTGCTCCGAAGGCGGAAGCTTGTCGGGGCTGAGCTGCCACGAACCTTTGAGGCGGACCGACATGTCGTTGGCCAGGTACTGAATGCGCTGAACTTGCGATCTATATATAAGGAAAGGGGCTCCGGTGTGCGCGCGGCTCAGGCTGATGTCGTTCTTGTCCGAAGCGCCGAACGCGGAAACGCCGATATGGAGACCGTGCGGCCAGATCGTGCGGCCGTAATTGTCCTTTTCTTCCCAGGTCACGATCGAATTGATCACGCGCAGCTGGTCGTCGCCGATGCGGGTGCCGAGGATCTCGTTCTGGACGCTCTTCATATCCATACCGAGCTTCAGGTTGATGTCGTTGTTGACCGTGTCGTACAGCGGCATCGTGGTGTAAAGACCCCAGGTCCGGGTCTCGCCTTCGATGTTCAGCGCCTTGAAGTCGCCCTGAAGATCGAGTTCGCCGAGCACATACGATCCGCCGAAACGAACGTCGGGGCTTATAAAGGAAAGCGGGTGCGAATAATCGACCGCGTAGGCGGTTCCGCCTTCGCTGAACTGGAAACGCGTATACAGCTCGTCCATATGTCCGAGCAGGTTCGTATGGACCAGGCTGAGGCCGTAGCGTTCTTCGCCGGCCAGACGCGTGCCGTAGTTGTTGAAGTCGAGCGAGGTGTGGAACGGCGAGCGATCGGCGACTTCGACGTCGATATCGGTCGTGCCGGGTTCCTGACCGGGAACAAAGGTGGCCTTCATGTCGATGTCGCGGTGGTTGTCGAGCTTGAGCATGCGGTTCTCGACCTGCTCGTAGGTCAGCTGACCGCCGGTCGGAAGGTTGAGCTGGCGCATCAGGGTGTCGGTGGAGAAGTGCTGGTTGCCGTGCATCTTGATCTGGCCGATCTTGCCCTCGGTGACCTCGATGTCGACGATGCCGTCATCCAGAGTCTGCGGCGGGATCGACACATAGGCGCCGACGTAACCGCGGGTGCGGTACATCTGCTTCACTTCGGAAGCGGCGGCCTGAATGTCCTGCAGCGTGATGTCCTTGCCGACGAGCGGGGTGAAGCGCGCGAGGATCTCGTCGCTCGGGATGAGCGTGTTGCCCTTGACCTCAAATCCCTGAACCTGGAAGAACGGACCTTGCGGCGCAGCCGGGGCGGCGGGCGCGGAAGCGGCGGACGAAGCGGAGGCGCCTTTGGCGAGCTGCTCGGTCTGCAAGGCACGCATTTCTTCGCGGATCTCGATTGCCTGTTCAAAGTTCAAGTCGGCCACGGCCTGGCTCATCCGGGCTTCCAATTTTTCCTGCTCGTTCCACCAGCTCAGGTTCTGGCGCATGGCGCTCAGCTGTTCGCGAAGCTCAATCGCGCGCTCGAAGTCCTGCGACTGCGCGGACTGCCACATTTCTTTTTCGATCGGGCTGGCAAGATAAAGACCGTTGGCTTGCGGAACCTTGGACCAATCGACGTTTGAATCTGCGGGAGCGACGGCGCGGCGGGCGGGTCTCTTTTTGGCGGGCTCGGACTGGGTCATCATCGACCACATCGGGGCCATGATTCCGCGCGGCTTTTCGGCGAGCTTCATCTGCGCGGGCGTCGGCGCGGGCTGCGGCATCTGCTGCATCGCGGGATTCTTCGGCGCGAACTCCATGCCCATCTGGCGGTTGCCCTTGCGCGCATCCTGATCGGCGGAATCGGTTTCCGCATGCAGCGTCGAGAGCAGACAAAAAACGCTCAACGGGATCGTGAGCGAAAGACTGACAATAACGGCCGAAAATCGGTCGATCGATTTTTTCATAAAATGAATGTTCTCTATGTAGATTGAAGCGTGCGTTTTGCGAGTGACGGGTGAATGCTACGCTTCCACCAAATCAGAGTCAACGATTCATTGTTGAAAAAAAATCATGTTTGAAATTTTTGTATTAAAAAGTAGGTTTGCGTCTATTTTGTTCTAAATTTTTATAAGAAACAGGACTGGGGATAAACGGAGGTCAGCGGGGCTTGAAGATCCGGAGAAGCGCAGGCAGAACAAACAGATCGCTCAACGTCACCAATCCGATCGTCGCGCAGCTTAAAAATCCGAACTGCACCGTCGGAACCATGTGACCGAACATCGTCACGCCAAAACCGCCCATCAAAATAAGCGACGAGGCTATCACCGGTTTGAAACGTTTGGACAGCATCTGCGTCACCGCGGCTTCCGCGTCCATTCCAGCCGCGCGGGCCTCGCGGTATCCGCACAACAGATAAACCGTGTTGTCGAACACCAGACCGATCGCGACGCTGGCGATCATCGCTGTCGCGGTATTGAGACCGATACCGAGCAAGGACATCAAACCGAAAAGACCGGCAATCGGAACGAAGTTCGGCAAAACCCCCAAAAATGCATAAGGCGCCGACCGCAGAATCAAAATGATGAGCGCGAGGATCACACAAAACGCCGTCAAAACACTCGCGGCCTCGTCGTGGACCAGCTGTTGCGACATTTCGGCCAGCAACCGCGTTTCTCCGGTCACGGACACGCGCCAGCCGCTCCCCAGAACTTCGCCGGCCGCTTGCGGGATTTGCCGCGCGAGCTCCATGACACGCGCCGTGTCGGAGGTGGTGAGCAACGCGGTGAAACGCAGCTGCAGATTCCCTTCGCCGGCAAAATGCCTCCACCCTTCCGGGTTCTTTTCGGGAATCTCGTCGAGCATGCGTCCGAGGAGTTTTTCCGACCTCGGGCGGCCGACGACGCCTTCAAAATAGCGGATCACGTCGGTCGGACCGGTGACATGCGAGACGTCCGCGGTCTCTTCAATCCGGCCCTCGAACCGGTCGAGACGATCCCAGGCGTCCGGGGTCCGCATCCCCTTCATGGTGGGCGGTTCGACCAGGATCTCGAGCGGATAAACGCCGCCGAGCCGCTCGATAAATAGCTCCGTGTCGCGACGGAAGGGGTCGGAAGGCTTGAAAATCTTGATCAGATCCGTCGACGTTTGAAGCTGTGGAATCTGACGGACGGCCGCGACGACGAAGACAACGGCCAGAGCGACCAGGAGCCAGCTGACCGGTCGCGTCAGCCGGGCAATCGTCTTGCCAGTCCATTCGAACGGATCGAAGCGGCCGGTCATCGGCATTCTCGGCCAGGTCGCGAACAGCGGCGCCGCCAGCATCGTGAGCAGAAATGCAAAAGCCGTCCCCGCCGCTCCGTATGCGCCGAAGTCCCGGACCGCCGGGACCCGGCTGACCAGCAGCGAAATGAACCCGATGAACGTCGTCAAATTGGCCAAAAAAATCGGGACAAACATCCCGCGGATCGCACGCACGAGCCGAAGACTCGGCAACGGTTCGTTGCGCACCAGATCAAAAATACCGCAGGCCTTGATCGTCGAGCTCACCGCGACGATCAGGATCACCGGAGCCAGGAGCGCCGTCACCGCATGCAGCCGGCCGCCGGCGGCCGTCATCAGTGCCTCCGTGAGCGTGAGTGAGCCGCCCATGACCACCAGGCTGTACAACACGGTCCGCAGGTCCAAATGGAACACGATCAGAAGCGCGACGATCACGCCGACGCACAGCGGGACGAATGCGCGGCGGTCCCGGTCGATCTGCTCGCCGAAGGTACGCTGTTCCAGAACGGTGCCGGTGAACATCGCTTCCGCGTCGGCCGGCAGACGTTCCGTCACGGCACGGCGGACCGCGTCCAGCGCGACGGATAATTCCGGCGCATCGGGCTTGAGCGTTACGATCACCGCCGCCGTCCGGCCGTCGGCCGAAAGAAGCTGGGAACCCGGCGGCGGCCAATGCTCCCGGTCAGCCAGAAAAGACTCCGGATTTTCTTTACCGGAAACCAGCGCTCCGAACAGCGGTTTTTCTTCCATGCGGCCGAACCAGCCGAGATGATGCCGCGTCAGCCCCGCCAAACCGCGGACCTGATGCACGCCAGGAATTGTTTTGAGCTCGGCTTCGAGCTCCGTAAGAACCGCCGCAGACGCGGCGTCGATGGGATTCGCGAACCGGAGACCGACCGCGATCGACTCTTCGGCGGTGAAGACACGGTTGAAGTTCTCGTATTCGTACCAGGAAAAATTGTCGCGGATGACAAAGGAGTTGTTCGAAGCGTCAACCGGCACCTGGCGCGAAACCGGCCACACCGCCGCACACAACGCAACCGCCGCCAAGGCGGGAATCCAGCGGAGCCGGTAGAGCCAGACGGCCCAGGCCGGCGCGGACACGAGCGTATCGGGCTTACGGTCGATCAGCTTGGGGCCGGAAACGTCCGCGCTCACCGGACGGGCTCCGGACGGGACATCCGCACCAGCGGCGCGAGCAGAGCGGGAGCGGCGCCCAAAACCCCCATCACGATCCGCGATCCGGCGGCAGACCGTTCCGCCGCGCCGATCCAGGACCCGAACATGAATTTTTGTGAAAAAGCTTTTCTCCACGCGCGCTCAAAATCAGCGGCGACGCGGCGTTCGTCCAAAAGTTTTTGGTCCGTTCGCGCGGCCGCGAGGAGGTCGGCGAGCAGAACGCCCGAATGCATCGCGATCGGAATTCCGCCGCCGATGACCGGATTGATCATCGACAGTGCATCGCCGACGCGGAACCTTCCGTCCCGGTAAAAAATCGGGTCGCCGTCCGGTTCGGCCTGGCACGTTTTCCAATCGCTGATCCGGACTGCATCAGCCATCTGCGACTTGAGCGCGGGATTCGAAGCCCAAAAACCCCGAACCATCCCGTCCAGATCGGCGGCCGCACCGCGCAGATAACGGCCGTCCACACACAGGCAGAGCGTCGTTTCGTCGGCGTTCAGCGGGTTCAGCCCCACATGCCCCCGTTCGATGAAGTGCAGCGCCACCGCGCCGGCGAGGCCCCGCACGCCTCGATACACGGCCTTGCACGCAAAAAAAGATCCTGTCCTGCCGTTGGCCGGACGCCGGCCCGTGGCGTCGATCCAATGCCGTGCCCGCACCGTCCGGTCCGGGCGGCCGTCCGCAAAACGCACGCGCGCCGTCCAAAAACCGTCCGCATGCGCCGTGTCGGCCGCCTGAGCGCCCGTCCACAACTCGGCGCCCTTGGCCGCCGCCGTATCCGCCATCCAGCGGTCAAAAATTCCCCGATCCACCGCAAACCCCCCGCCGCGCGGAAGGTCCGACTCAACCAGCCGCGGCCCGGAGCCCGAAATCTGAACGCGCCCGACCGGCGACTTGGGAAGCCGTTCCAACTCCGCCGACCATCCCCATCCCCGGACCCAATCGGCGAATTCCGGCCCCAGGAATCCTCCGCACACCCGCACGCGGCCCGGCACCTCCCGGTCCAGCGCCAGAACCGACCACCCGCGCTCCGCCAGCCGCGCCGCGCAGGCGCTGCCGGACGGACCGGCGCCGACCACCAGCGCATCGAATATTTTTAAATCAGGCTCGGAGCAGTTCAGGCGGTTTTCCATACGCTCTTGAATTGGATTTTCACGTCGGGGAGAACGCGCATCACGCCGAACGCCACCGGCGGCTTGAGTCCGAACCAGTCGATGGAAACGGTCGTCTCGCCAACCACTTCAATCGCGCCGTCCGCCAGCGCGCGTTCGGTCACTTCCAGAACAAGCGGCCGTTCCGCCTGCCGGATCCTGAGCACGCCGTTCAACCGGTACCGCGCCGCGCCGTCGCCGCCGGCCGGCACGGGCCCGACGCGTTCGACGCTCGAACCGACGAACTCGATCTGAGGATACTGAGGCGCCTCGAACATCCGGCGCATGGAGTGGTCGCGTTTGATCATGCCGGTCGTCAATTCCATGACCGGAATCCGGATCACCGTGCCGTCACCGATGCGGCCCGCCGGCTCGTCCCATACCAGCTCCCCGGACATTGACTTAGCGTCTCCGCTGAAGTCATGGAATGTGGACTTGGCGTCAAAATGGACAGAGCTCGCCTTGGGATCCAAAACATACTGCGCGGGCGCACAAAAGCCGGCGGAAGCGCCTGCGGCAGTCCAAGCGGTGAGCGTCAGAATCGGGATTAGAAGTCGGGTTTTCATATCAAGTCCTTTGGGGTGGTGAACCCCTATTTTACTCCCGCCGGGACCCCGCAACGCAAAAAAGCGCGCATGCTATACTGACCGCCATGATCAACCTCGAATCCGTCCCCAAACCCGACGGCGACTATATCCGGACCATGTTCGACCGGATGGCGCGCAATTACGACGCGTTCACGTTCTGGATGAGCTTCGGCGGGGCAAAGGCTTTGCGGAGCGAGGCGCTCAAGGATCTGAAGCCCGGCGACCGCGTCCTGGACATTGCCTGCGGCACAGGCGATTTGGCGCTCGAGGCGGCGCGCCGCACCGGTGGTACGGGCCGCGTGATCGGACTGGATTTTTCGTCCGGAATGCTTGAGGTTGCGGAGCGGCGGCGGATGCGGGATGCGGAGCGGATCCCCGCGCGGCTCAACTGGGTTTGCCGGGGCGCCGAAACGCTGCCGATCGAAGGGGAAAAATTCGATTGGGTGGTGTCCGGCTTCGCATTGCGCGGACTTTACGAACACATCGACCGGATCCTGGACGGCATCCGGGCATCGCTGGTCGACGGCGGCCGGGTCGCGCTTCTGGACCTGACCGAACCGCGCAACCCCGTCCTCAAATTCCTCTACAAAACTTTTTTCTATTCCTGGGTCGCTTTTTTGGGCGCCGTTTTATTTGGAAAAAACTACCCTGTCGCCTACCTGCCCGATTCCTCGTCCCGTTTCCTCAAAGCCTCGGAATTCACCGAAAAGCTCAAATCCAAGGGCTTCCGCGACGTCTCCGCCCGCAGCTTCATCTTCGGCTCCGTCACGCTCTACCGCGCCCAAAAATAAAAAACCGCCGGAAGCACAGGGCCTCCGGCGGTTTTGGATAAATCAGACGCTATTTCTTGGTCGAGCAGGAACCGGTGTCTTTGCCGCAGCAGCAGGGGCAGGGCTTGATGCAGGTGACGAGCTTCACGAGACCCGCCAGACCCACGAGGATGTACACGACCTTGAGAGCCGTCGGATAGGCTCCGAGCAGCTGTTCGACGTAGTTCACGTTCACCACGCCGATCGCGCCCCAGTTCAGGGCTCCGATGATTACGAGCAGGCCGACAACTTTGCAAATCGGACAGCATTTGGATCCGGTCATTCTTCACCTCACGGTTTATTCGAAAGAACAGGGGTCGTACCGAGCCACACCTCCATTGTACTCCCGAATCCCGTCTTCAGCCCGGTCACGCTTTGCCGCGGCCGGAAACAGCCCACATCTGCAAGGTCTCTTTGAGCTTGGCAATCTGGATCGGCTTGGTCAAAAAGGCATTCATGCCGGCTTCAATACAGCGCTCCCGGTCTTCGGTGAGAGCGCCGGCGGTCAAAGCAATGATCGGGATGGTCATTCCGAGTTCTTTGCGGATTTTAACAGCTGCTTCAATGCCGCCCATGACCGGCATCTGCATGTCCATGAGGCAGCAAGCATAAAGGCCCTTTTGGATTTTTTCGATCGCTTCCGCGCCATTGGACGCCATCTCAACAACACAGCCCATTTTTTCGAGCAGAATCCGGATCAGCTTCTGGTTCACCGAATTGTCCTCGGCAACCAAAATCCGTACACCGCGCAAAAGGACCTCGTCGTAAGTGTGGCGGGTGACAATGGGTCCGGGTTCGGTTCTGCGGTCGCCAAGCGCCGCGGCGATAACTCGATAAAGATCATTTTTGATGATGGGTTTGGTCAAAAAGGCGTCAAACCCGGAATCCTGGGCCTCCAAAGCGGAGCCCGGAATCACGTTGGAAGTGACGGCGACCAATCGCGTGCCGTTCAAGTGCTTGAGCGACTTGAGTTTGCCAGCCAGTTCCAGCCCGTCCATATCCGGCATCATGATGTCCAAGAGCGCCAGATCGACCGTTCCCACCTGCTCTTCAAACCACGCGGCGGCGGTCTTGCTGTCGTCAAAACTCTTGACGACCTCCATCCCCATCTCGAGGCAATATTTTTGAAGAATGTGCCGGGCGTTCGAATTGTCATCCACGATGACCACACGGCGGCCCTTGAGTTCAGCCACATCAAGCGGCACAAAGTCCTCCCGCGTGATGGGGCGGCCTTCCTCCAGCTCGAGCGTAAGTCTAAAATCACTGCCCGATCCGGGTTCGGAGACAAGTGTGAGCGACCCGCTCATCGCTTCCGCCAACCGCCGGCTGATGGCCAGACCCAAACCGGTTCCGCCGTAACGCCGCGTGGTCGACGTATCCGCCTGCGAAAATGCCTCAAAAATCGCCTCCTGCTTGTCTGCGGGGATCCCGATTCCCGTGTCACGGACACTGATCATAATCCGATGACGTCCGAGTCCAGCCGGAGAACCCGGTCCCGAAGCCGGGCGCACCGTCACGAGAATTTCGCCCTGTTCGGTGAATTTAGCGGCATTTCCAAGCAGGTTCAGCAACATCTGACGGATGCGCGTCGGGTCGCCCTTAAAAAATGAAGGCACTTCCTCGCTGATGTCATACCCAAGTTCCACAGATTTACCGCTGACCCGCGTTTTAATGATCTGAAGGGAGCTTTCGACCAAATGCTGCAAATCAAAATCAATCGACTCCAGCTTGATCTGGCCGGATTCGATTTTGGAGATATCCAGAATATCGTTGATCACACCCAGAAGCGCCTCGCCGCTTTCCTGGATGGTGTTCAGATAGTCGAGCTGGTAGCGATTCAGCTCGGTGCGCTTCAGCAGATCCGAAAAGCCGATCACGGCATTCAACGGTGTCCGGATCTCATGCGACATGTTGGCCAAAAAATCGCTCTTCGCCTTGTTCGCCGCCTGGGCCGCTTCGGTGATCGACTCAAGCTCCGACTGGTATCGGGCCTTCTCTTCAGAGGCCTTTTTAAACTCGGCCGACAGTTTGCGGCCGTACACCGTGATCCCGGCGATAATCATGACGATGAGCGCCGCGATCAGCATCTCCAGACCGGCAACCCGTCTGGCGGCGGCTTCCTGATCGGTCAAGTGAGCGGATTGGATATCCCGGACCATGCGGCTCAACCCCGCCAACTCCGCGTTGAGCACGGCATATCTGCGGTCCATGGTCGCCATCCGCTCGCCCGCCATATCAGCGCTTCCGGCATCGAAAAAGGCAAATATCTTTCCGGCTTCTCCGGTCATCGCCTCCATCGCCCGTTCGATTTTGCCCACTTGTGTCAGCAGACGCTCCCGCTCGGGGTCGGGAATCTCGGTGCGGATATCCGTCTTCGCTTGATTCAAATGGTGGTTAAATTTTTCCAACGCGGCTTGCATCCGGGCGGCTTCACGCGAGACCTCTCGGCTATCGAACACATCGTTTCCGGGCGCATTCGCATCGCCGGCCAACTCGCCCAAGGTCGAATATCGGTCCAGGCGCTCGGCCCACTCTTTGTTGACGTGCACGGATCGCGTGTACATCGTCACCAGGTGGTGGCTGAGCATAAGGCCGATCAGCACCGTGACCAGATCGAACGCGGCCAGCAGGTAATACACCAAGTGCCAACGCGCCTCCCGGGGGGCCTTGGATTTTGGGTCATGACTTGAAGCGGAAGGAAGGGACAGGTTCGGACTCATGCAGATTCACCCTCATTCAAACCGAAAAATGATCGATAAAACCTTTGCGTCAGAATCTGCAATTCAGCCTGGTATGCACGATAAAAGTTCATGACCTCCGCCCCTCCGGGTTTGGCCTCGAACCAGTCGAGCAGCATCGAACCGTTCACTTCAATATGAAATTGAAGTCCATATGTCGTCCGTCCGTAGCGGAACGCCTGATGCGGGACCTGGCCGTTGGTGGCCAAAAGGACGGCGCCGTCCGGCAGATCAAACGTGTCTTCGTGCCACTGCAGAACCTGCATCTCTTTTTTATAAAGGGGTTTGAACAGCGGGTCTTCGAGCGCTTCCGCGGTCAGCTGCACTTTTCCCCAGCCGATTTCGGGAGTCGGCGCCTTGTAGACTTTTTTGCCGAGGGCCTTGGCGATGAGCTGGGACCCGAGACAGACGCCGAGGACCGGAATGTGCTCGCGGATCAACAGCCGGATGAACGCGTCTTCGGCTTTGAGGAACGGGAACTTCGCTTCATCGTCGACATTCATCGGCCCGCCCATCACGCAGACGGCGCGCAACTTGGAGAGGTCGGACGGGATCGCTTCGCCGCGATAAAGTTCGATGAACCGGACCGGGATGCCATTGGAAATCAAAAAATCATGGATCGTGCCGGCGCCTTCGTTGGCGACATGCTTCAGAATCCAGACTTCGCGCGTGTCGGCGGTCATGCGATGATCGTCACCGGAGTCCCCTCCGGCACAAAATTAAAAAGTTCGATCACGTCCTGATTGTACATCCTCACGCAACCATTGGAAGCCGGGCGGCCAATCAGCCCTTCGCTCGGCGTGCCGTGGATATAGATGAACCGCTCCTTCGAGTCGATCCCCTTGCCTTGATTCAAGCCGGGCTCCAATCCCTCCAACCAGAGAATCCTGGTCGTCACATCGTCATAAGGCGCACCCTTGAGCGTCCGGTCGATCACCGCCAGCCTCCCCGTATTCACGCGTTCCTTAAAAATGGTGTAAATCGGCGCCCCTGCCCCGATCTTCTTGGCAACCCGGTGCTTCCCCAGCGGCGTCTTGAAGCTGCCTGCAGCGCTCCCTATGCCGAATTTGGACGTAGAAACCGGGTATTGTTTCACAACCTTCCCGCCCTGAACGAGAAAAAGCTTCTGATCGGAAATTCTCACAAGAATAGCGGGCCGGGAGGGTGCGCTAGGAGTTATTGGAGCATGCATCGCCTCTTGGCGCGCGCATCCCGGAGCTAGTGCGAGCAGAGTCGCTAAAAACGTTAGCTTGAGGAGGGTCCGCCGCCGTCCCGGCTGGCGGCATGCAGCGCCCGCGGCGAGTTTTCGCGGCGCCTCGCCGCGAACTGTCTGAGCCGCAGCGCATGCCGCCAGCCGGGACGGCGGCAGCACGACGAAACTCATCGGACTTTAGACAACCATCCGGTGAGATCGGCGCGGTCCCGGGCGGTCCAACGGGCATTCGCCCGGATCACTTCGAGCGACTGATTCACCGCTCTCTGCGCACCCTTAACGGGGTGAGTCTTGAAAAAGCTCTCTACGTCTTTAGCGTGAGATTCGGCCCGAAATCCCTGAGTCGCGCCTTCCACGATCCGAGTCATCATGCCGAGATTGCCGCCACTGAAGAAGGATGTGACGGTTTTCCACTCGTGTTTCAGGAATTCCCAAGCTTGTTCACGCGCGGCTGCGTTGGAACCGAAGCCGCCGAGAAGCACGTAGCGGTCCTGCGACCGTACGCCGTCCGAAAGCGCGAACTTGAGAATGTCCGCGACGATCGCCTTGTCCCGGAAGCGGGTCAAAGAGCGGAGGACGCGGACTTTTTCTTCCTGGAGCGTCGAGTTTTTGAAGATTGTCATGAGCTGGTCATAGGTCTTGCGGTCGCCGTGCGCCGCGACGGTGCCGTAGACGGCGCCGCGCAGATTCGGGTCGAGCGTGCCGTTTTTCGAGAAGGAAGCGAACTTTTTGCGCGCTTCGGCGACCACGGGCTCGTAGCCGTAATGGCCGAGACGCCCCACGGCCATCGACCGCAGCATCACGTCCAGGTGATGGTCCTTGGGCTTGGAATCCCAGCCGAGCCGCTCGTGCGTCCAGGCGAAGAGCTCGCGGGAAAACACGTTGAACCGGTGGCGCGTTTCGCCGTGCGCCAGCTCTTCCGTCTGGCCAAGAATACCGGCGATCGTGCTCCAGACGTTGTAATCCATTTCGCGTTCGCATCCGGCGACGAGGTCCATCACCTGCGACGTCTTCATGCGGCCTGCACGGGCCAGCACGAATGCGTCGTCCAGAAGGCCCAGCGCGTCTTCCGGCGCGAAGTCGCCGCGCTTCAGGCCTTCGGCCAGCGGTCCGACCAGGGAAGGTCCGTAGGCGACGCGGTAAAATCCGCTTTGGCCGGGGTTGAGCTTGATCCAGCGGCCGGGGGCCGCATCGAGCGCGAGCGTGCCGGTTCTGTCCGTGAGCAGCGTCGCGGGAACGGCTGACGAGCCCTGAACAGCCGCGTTGACCGGAACCTGCCACAGCGTTTTACCAGTGTCGCCGGATCCGTCAAAAATAAACCGGCTTTGACTGAGTTTGAGCACGCGCTTTTTGACGCCGCCGCGGCCATTGGGGCGCGCGGGTTTGGAGTCTTCGACCGTGACGACCGGGTAGCCGCCCTGCCGGGTATAGCTGGCCATGACGGCGCGCACGGGCTTGCCGCTCGCCTCTTCCAGCGCCTTCCACAAATCGACCGTTTTGGCGTTCTTGTACGCGTATTTCTGGAGGTAGGCCTTGAGCCCCTTGCGGAGCGCGGGCTCGCCCAGATAATGCTCGAGCATCCGGTTGACCGACGAACCTTTGGCATACGTGATGTGGTCGAAGATTTCGCGGATCTCTGCCGGGTCTTTCACGTCAATTTCGATCGGATGGGTATTTTTCAGACTGTCGTCGCGCAGCGCGGACAGGTACTCCGTCGCCAAAAACTGGGTCCAGATTTTCCACTGCGGAAACTGCGCGTCCACCGCTTTGGGGCCCATGAATGACGCGAAGCCCTCGTTCAGCCACAGGTCGGTCCACCACTCCATCGTGACCAGGTTGCCGAACCACTGGTGGGCCAGCTCATGATCAATGACTTCCGCGACGCGCTGGCGCGCGGCGACCGAGGAATTCTTGGGATCGACCAGGAGCGCCGTCTCGCGATACGTGACGAGGCCCCAGTTCTCCATCGCGCCGGATGAGAAGTCGGGAAGCGCGACCATGTCGAGCTTCGGCAGCGAGTACGGAATGCCGAACCAGTCGGCAAAATACGGCAGGCAGAACTTGGCGACGTCGAGCGCGAAGCGGCCCTGGGGGATTTTGCCCGGCGTGGTCCAGACGCCGATGTCGACGCCGTTCTTGTCCTTCACGAAGATGCCCTCGAGATGCGCGACGACGAAGCACAAAAGATACGTCGACATGATCGGGGTTGGTTCGTAGGTGATTTCTTTTTTGCTGCCGGACGCGACCATCTGCTTCACGGGCATGTTCGACAGCGCGGTGAATTCCTTGGGCACGCGGAGCGTGACTTTGAAGGTGGCCTTCATGTCCGGCTCGTCCCAGCACGGAAACGCCCGGCGCGCGTCGGTCGCCTCGAACTGGGTCGCCGCGCCCCAGGTCTTCTTGCCTTGATACTCGTAGGAGGTGCGGTAAAAGCCGTGCATCTGATCGTTGAGCGTTCCGGCGAACTCGATGTCGAGCGTCGCGGCTTCCTGGGGCAGGAATGAACGGGAAAATTCGATCGTCACGGTTTCGAACTTGGCGTCAAAACGGATGTTTTTGGCTCCGACCCGGAGGCCCTCGACGGTCATGATCGCCGCCTGGTGGATTTTGAGGTCCAGCGCGTGCAGCGTGATGCTCTTGAAGCTTTTGGCGGCTTTGATCCAGATCGACGTGCGGCCTTCAAACGTAAAGTTGACCAGATCCGGTTCGATCCAAATGTCGTAGCTCTGCGGAAGGACGTTGCGGTCGAGGCGGTAAGGGTTGGCGGTGGAAGGACGTGCGGTACGCTTGGCAGCTTTAGGCATGTGCGGGTTGGCTCCTGGATTTGCGAATCAGTGTGATCGCAATGTCCGCGAGAGCCAGCACCACGATCGATCCGGCCGCGATCAGCATCCGGTCCGACCAAACACCGGGACTTTGGTCCCACTCTTCGCGCAAATAGATGACAAGGGCGACGACGATCACCCAGATGATGAGCTTGTATTCCTGGCTCCTCCAGTACCGCTCCCACGAAAAAGGCCATTTCTCGCCCGGAGCGTACGCGGCGCCCAAACGCGGCCATAGCGGCGGAACCTGCGAACGGTAGTGCCGGTACGCGTCGCCGAACTTGTCGGTGAGCATCTTCTCTTCCTTGCGCATCGTGTCCAGGTAAACGGCCAGAAAAACGGCGACGAAAAGAACGCCCCAGATTTGGGAGTTCAGGATGACCGTGAATCCGACGAGGATGAGCAGCGTACCGGCGTAGAGAGGGTGGCGTAAAAAGCCGTAGGGGCCGGATGTGGTGAGCTTGTCCATTTTGATCGCGTAGCCGTTGGCCCAGCTGCGGACGAGAAGGCCGGCGGCAGCGATCCAGGACCCGTACCGGAACGAGTCGTCGTTTGAACGCAGCACCCAAAGAGCCACTGCGCCCGCCGGATACAGCACGGCAAAACGGAGCTTGAAAAGGCGCTGGATGCGTTCGGAGAGTTTTTTCTGAAGGCTCATAATCGGAGTATTATAAGCCACAAAAGCGTTCAAGAGTTGTACGATTTTTGGTAAAATTGGGGCGTTTCGAAGCACCCAAATCCAAGGAGGTATTCTGTGAGCGGTTTACTCGGTTTAGTCATCCTCATCCTCGACATCGTCGCGATCGTCGACATCATCAAGAGCTCCAAGGACACCGGCAAGAAGATCCTTTGGCTTCTGCTCGTCATCCTGCTGCCGGTCATCGGTCTCGTCCTGTACTTCCTGCTCGGCAAAAAGTCCAACTAGTCTCTTTCAAAATCAAAAAGGGCGGGGGAAAACTCCCCCGCCCTTTTTTTGTCCGAAAAATCCCGATTTACTGCGCCGTTTTCTTGGTCAGCGAGCCGAACAGGTCCGCAACCCCCTTCACCGCTTCGTCCGCCGTTTTCGACAAATCCTTGGTCGCTCCCGACAGGGCTTCCTGGGCCTGCTTCGCGGTCGCCGATCCCAAATCCTTGAATTTGCCCAGACCGAGCTGCTCGAAGTTGACGCCCGACAGATCCAGCTGCGACGTCAGACCCTTGAGGTCGAAGTTCACCAGCTTCCCGATCGTCGTGTTGTAAAGCACCTTGGTCATGATGAGCGGAAGGATCGCGTTGACGTTCGACACGTTCCGGTACGTCTCGTCCAAACCGAGGTCGAACTCCTGGACGGACGGCGAACCGACTTTGGAGTAATCCTTGTAAATCACCTTGCCGATCTTCAGACGCAGCTGGTCGATCTGGATCTGGGGAGCCTTGGCGGGCTTGGAGGTCTTGCCCGAGGCGTCTTTCGAACCGGCGGGTTTGAGATAGTCCAAATTGAGCTTCCCGTCCTTGTTCTTCACGATTACGAATTCCTTGAGGTCGATCTGCACTTCCTCCAGATGCGGCGCGCCCTTGAACAGCGACGCAGGCACGAGGTCCACGAGCAGAGCCGGCATATCCATCATGATCGGGTCGGCAAACCCGGCCGGATTCTTGAGTTCGATCGACCGGGCGTCCAATTTGCCGGCCATCAGACCGAGATTCAGCGATCCGATCTTGAGGTCCAGACCCGTCACCTGCTTGAACACGCCCTGAACCGCCCCCTGAGCGATGCTGTTTTTGAGAACGGCCAGCGCGAACAGCGCCACGACCGCTACGAGAAGAATGGATCCGATCTTTTTCATGGGGTCTCCTTGTTTAAATTTTACCGGCGAGAACGCGCACTTCCCGCTGCGGGAACGGAATCTCGATCTTCGACTGTTTGATCGCGGCGTAAACGGCGGCGTTGACGCGGTACAGGACCTCATAATACTGTCCCGTCGGGACCCAATAGCGCACGCCGAGGTCCACCGAGGACTCGCCGAATGCGGCGATGCCAACCTGCGGCTTGGGCTGTTGCGCCACGCTGGGATCGGCGGACAGGGTCTTCAGAATCAATTCAACCGCGGCCTTGGAATCCGACGCATAGCTGATACCGATCTTCTGGTCGACAATCTTATACTGCTTGGAATTGTAGAGAATCTCACCGACGATGTGCTTGTTGGGGATCGTGATCCGGACGCCGTCTTCGTTGCGCAGGGCGGTGAGCGCGAGGTTCACGTCCTCCACCACACCGCTGCAGTCGTTGATCGTCACCGTGTCCCCCACCACGAAAGGCCGGGTCAGGATGATCGTCAGGCCCGCGCCGTAATTCATCAACGGACCCTGAAACGCGAAGCTCGCGCCGAAAGCCGCGCCGGACAGTGCCGCGACGAACGGCGTCATCGTGATGCCGAGCTGGTCGAGCGCCATGATGACCGTGAACAGCATGATGATGAAACGGACAACGTTCGACGCGAAGTGCGTGAGCGTGATGTCGAACTTTTTTGCGGTCAAAAAGCGCGCGAACATCGCCGCCAGCTGGGCGGCGATCCAGAACCCGACGACGAGAATGATGATCGCGCCCAGGATGTTGAAGCTGTACTTGACCAAAAATTCAATCGCCAGGTTCGCGATTTCCTGAAACTTGGTGGTTTGTTCCTGCATATAACGCTGCATCTCTTCCATAAATGAAGAATCCTCCCCGGCAATCATGCGCCGGGGAGGATTCTTTTGTCAATTGGTCAGAACAACCTCAGAACCGATTAGCGGACCTCGATCACGGGAACGGGCTTCATGTTGACCTTGGCGTCAAACCCGGAGCTCGACTCGCTGCAAGGCGTGTTCGATCCGTCGTTGACGGTGAGCGTCACTTTGTAAGCACCGTTCTTGCGGTACGTGTGCGAGACCTTCGCGCCTTCGGCCGTATTGCCGTCGCCGAAGTTCCACTTGTAGGTCAGGACGTTGCCGTCCGCGTCGGTGGAGGCGGTGCCGTCGAATTCGACCTGCTCATCCAGGCAGCAGACCTGATTCTTGCCCGCGTTGGCCGCAGGGACGGTGTTCACACGGACGTAGGCCGTATCGGAAGCGACGGAGCAGGATCCGCCCTTACCGTCGTCGGCCGTCACGGTGACGACGTAGAAGCCGCCCTTCGCGTACGTATGGGTCACGTTGGATCCGCCGGTCTGGGTGGTGCCGTCACCGAAGTCCCAGGTCAGCTTCACCGCGTCGCCGTCCGGGTCGGAGGCGGTCGCGGCGATCGCGACGGTCTTGCCGACGCAGGTCGGCTGGGCGTCGTCGACCGAAACGCTCGGAGCGGAGTTGATCGTCACAGGCACCGAAGCGGAAGCGGTCGAGCAGGGCGTTCCCTTGCCGTCGTCAACGGTGAGAGTCGCCTTGTAGTTGCCGCCCTTGGTGTAGGTGTGCGTCGCAACCTTGCCGGTGCCGGTCGTGCCGTCGCCGAAGTCCCAGGTGTAGTTCGCACCTTCCGAGGAACCGGTGCCGTCGAAGGTCACCGGAGCGCCGGAGCAGGACTTCACGGGCTGGCCCGCAACCGCAACCGGTGCGCGGTTCAGATTGATGTTCACCGAGTCGACCGCCACGGAGCAGGCCGCGCCGGAACCGTCTTCGACGGTCAGGGTCGCGCGGTAGCTGCCCGGCTGGCTGTAAACGTGCGTCGCCGAGGCGCCTTCGCCCGTCGTGCCGTCGCCGAAGTCCCAGCGGTAGGTCAATTTGTCGCCGTCGGCGTCCGATCCGGAACCGTTCAGCTTCACGGTGAAGCCGTCCTGACCCGAACGCTGGCAAAGCGCGATGTCTTCGCCCGCTTCAGCCGTCGGAGGCGTGTTCACACGAATCGTCTTTTCAGCCGCATCCTGATTGCAGATCGTGTTGGACGCGTCGTCGACCGAGAGGCGGATCTTGTAGACGCCGCCCTGACCGTACATCTTCGTGACACGCGCGCCTTCGGCGGTCGTGTTGTCGCCCAGCGACCACTGATACTTCAGCGAGCCGGGAGTGTTGTCGGTCGTGCCGGAAGCGTCCAGCGAAACGGTGTCGTTCACGCAGACCAGGTCCGGCGCGGTGAGCGCGGCCTGAGGCGGCGTGTTGACCTTGACCGGGGTGCTGGTGACCGCGGTGTTGCAGACGAGACCGGAATTATCCGTGACGGTCAGGATGACGACGTAATCGCCGGCCTTTTCGTAGGACTTGGTGACGACCGCTTCTTCGCTCGTCGTTCCATCGCCGAAGTCCCAGCGGTACGCGATGCCGTCTTTGTCGTCGTCGTAGGACTTGCGCGCGTCAAAGGTGTACGTGTTGCACTTGTTCACGGCCGCTTTGGGGGCGGGCATGGGCTTGGGGGCCGGCGCAGCTACGGGAACGCCTTTACGGAAATAAACGGGGATCGGGTTGCCCGAACCGTCGGTGATCTTAAGACCCGCGTTGCCGTAAGGCTGAGTCCCCTTGGTGATCACATAGTTCAAACGGGAATTGTTGCCGCCGCGAAGCTGGACGTCGGTGGTCTTCCACTGACCGCTCAGCGAATCGCCGATCGCGTACTGGGTCTGCTGTTCGCCTTCCAGCAGCACGCTCGAACCGCCTTCCGCGTCCAAATCCCAGTTGTGCACCGTGATGTTCGTGGTGCTGGCCGGAACTTCGGGATGGAAGGTCATGAGGTCGCCCTGCTTCGGAAGCAGGCGGAACGTCATTTTGTAGACGAAGGAATCGGCGTGATCGGGGTAAATGCGGACTTTGAAGAGGTTCTCATCATCACCGGCGGTCGTCTTGGCGACGAGCTTGAACCGGTAGTTCGAACCGACTTTTTGACCCTGTTCCTTCTTGTAGGGACCGAACTGGAAGTACGCCTGATCGTATTCGGTCGTAAACGACTTGGAATCGATCGTGGTCGAGCCGACGACGCTGAACTCGGTCGTGGTGTCCCACTGGTTCACCGCCGGATCCTTGCGCCAATCCTTCTTGCCGCTCGTGTCGGGATCGTAGACCTGGATGATCAGGTCTTCCGAGGAGCTGGCCGGAACGTCCACATACAGCTCGAAGGTGTCCCCTTCGGCGCCCATCAACGGATCGCCTTGAGGGCCGAACACGTAGAAGTAGTTGACGTTGGAGTTTTCGCGCGGGACTTCATAGGCCCACGAGGCGCCGCTTCCGGTCAAAAGGAAGCTGACGGCAGCTAGGGTGGCGAGGATACGTTTCATTCACTTCTCCTTGTTCTTGAGCGATTCACAGAAACCAAAAAGTACTTTAATCCAATCGGACCCTGAACGGAATCAGGACAAACTCCAACCCCCTCATCGGGGAAAACCCTTACTTTTTCAGCAGATCGCGGATCTCTTCGAGCAACACTTCCTGGCGGGGCGGAGCCGGAGGAGGGACCGCGACGCTCGGAGCGGCCGCTTCCTTCTTCTTGGCGGTGTTGATCGCCTTGACCAGGATAAAAACGCAAAAAGCGACGATGACGAAGTTGATGATGTTGTTGATGAACACGCCGTAGTTCAGCGTGGCGGCGCCGGCGGCCTGGGCCTCGGCGAGCGACTTGTACTGCTCAGGACCGAGAGTGACGAAAAGGCTGGAAAAATCCACGCCGCCCATGAGCTTTCCAATCGGCGGCATGAGGACGTCCGAGACGAGCGACCCCACGATCTTGCCGAATGCGCCGCCGATGATGACACCGACCGCCATGTCGACCACATTGCCTTTGACCGCAAAATCCCGGAACTCCTTGAGCATTCCCGACATGTCAGACCTTTCTAAAAAGGCACCGGTTCGCTTTACAAAGCCGGCACACGAGGTGAGAGTATGAAGAACGGAAGCGAATTTTATATTCGCGCGAAGGGGGTGTCAATACCCCCTCCCCGCGAGGTTTTTAGTCGCGATCCTTACGGCCTTTGTAGAAGGACTTCTTGGGTCCGCCGAAGCCGGGGCGTCCGCCGCCGAAGCCGGGGCGTCCGCCGCTGGGAGGGCCGCCGTTCGGACGGTCGTCCCGGCGGGGCCGGCCGTAAGAAGGCCTGTCCTGCGAAAAGCCGCCGCGCTCGCCGCGGTCCCGGGGACCCCGGTCGCTGCCGCCGCGGTCCGGACGGCCGTAGCCGCCGCCCTGGGGAGGTCCGTAGGAACGGAAGGGTTTGGGAGAAAAGTGTCTCTCTTTGAAGGAGGGTTGCTGATCAGCGGCCGTCTGCTGCTGGCTGACCAGGAGATCGAGCTTTTTCTCTAAAAAAACCATCTGCTGCTGAATTTTTTTCAACAATGCGATAACGTCGGATTCCTGCTCTAAATGCTCGCTCATCTTACTCCTTTGACTGACTTGGGGTGGGATATCCAGGCAGGACATCCGGGTTGGTGACCCGGACAGTATAAGCGATTCGGCCAAAAAGGGTGAATTTTTATCTTTTCGCCCTTTTTGGCCGTTTCGGCGGGGTCGGCGGGGTTTTTAGTCCCAAAACTCCTCTTCTTTGACCAATTTGCCTTCTGCGTCATAGGTCCGGACGATCCGGCGATGCGCGTCCGTCACGGGCGCGGTCCGGGTCGTCCGCACGGAAGACGGGGCCGCCGTGTAGTACACGGTCTGAGGGGTGGACGCAGTCGAGGGCGTGCCGGTCAGAAAGTCGAGGAGCGCTCCGCCGATCACACTCGTGCCGGCTCCGACCAAAGCGCCGGTTCCCGCGTTGCCGTCTCCGACGCCGGCCGCCAACGCGCCGACTCCTGCGCCCAAAAGACCCTGTTTGATGACTTTTTTGGCGGAGTCATCCTGGGTCTGGGGCTGGGCATAAGAATAGGCCGGCTGAGAGTAGGTGTAGACCGGCTCCTGAGCGGGAACCGGTTGGGCGTAGACCGATTGTGAGTAAACGGGCTGAGCCTGCGAGTAATAGACCGGTTGAGCGACATAAGCCTGCTGTTGGGAAGCGTACACCGTCCGTCCAGACCCGCTCGGTTCGGTCAAAAAGGATAAAAGGGATCCGCCGATGATTTGCGTACCGGCGCCAACCAACGCGCCCGTTCCGGCATTCCCTTTTCCGACCCCGGCCGAGATCGCGCCGACGCCCGCGCCCAAAATCCCCTCTTTTAGGAGACTCCTCAGATCAATCTCCGCATGCGCCTGGCCCGCGCTCACAGACAATCCGACCGCCGCAATCGCCGCCGCCACGCCCCGCTTGAACGTCTTCATGACCTCACCTCCGCTTGAATGTTTAAAGAGTCTTGCTGCTTTCACTCTTTAGACGCTCCGGCGGAGAAAAAGTTTATTGCCAAAAACTCGGGACATGCACGGATATTAATAGAATAAAAATAGTGATTAAATAAATAGGGACACGTACTATTTAATCAAATAGTACGTGTCCCTATTTATATCGTTGTTGGAAGGGTTATTTATTTGACCAGGAGCCGTCGGCCGATTGAAAAAGGGCGCCGGACGGAAGGCCTTCACGGATACGCTCGGCATACACCTTTTGAACGTCCTGCACCGACGAACCGTTTTTCCGCGCAATCGCGCGGTAAATGATCATGCGATCGGAGTTTTCCGCGCTCAAAATCGCCTGAGCATTGGCGTCGGCAGACGATCCGCGGGCCGTCACCAGCCCGGTATTCGCTTCACCCAGCACGCCCTTCACTTCCAGCGCGATCAAATCGGCCCGGCGGTCCCTGCGGCGATAAGCCGCTTCGGTGGCCTCCAAACCCAACCCACCGTCTTCCGCATAGGCGGTGCCGACCCAAAAACCAGCGACCGAACTGAGCATCGTGGCCCCTTTGCCGGAACGTCCCTCGACGATGCTCTCGATATCGTCCGCATCCTTCACCACGTGCTGGTACACGTCCAGCCGCATCGCGATGTCCATCTTGATCGGATCCTTCGGCGCCTTCACCTCGACGGACGCGCAGCCGATCACCGCGACCAAAAGACCGAGCGCCAAAAATTGCATTTTATTTTTCATTCCGTCCCCCTTGTCCAATCCGGTTAAAGAACGTCGTGCAGATTGATTTCAAAATCCCGTTTTCCCTTGGCTCCGTCGAGCCGGACGCCCAGCCGCAGGTTCCGCTCATCCATGCCGAGCGAGACGGAACCGGCGTCAAAATGATATTCCTTGAAGGCCGCTTCGACAAGCGCCATCGGCTGCTTCGTGTTCTGCGCCAGGTATCTTAAAAAATCCGCATCTCGAATCACGAGGTTGCCGCCCTTTTCGTCGGCTGCCAAGTCCCCGTCCAGCTGCCGGACCCCGCCAAGGTCGCCCCGGATGCTGATCTTGCCGGCAAGCTTGCCGTCGACGCTCACTTTTTTCCGGAGGTTGAGGTCGTCCGTCAACGCATCGAGGTCCAGGTCGCGGATTTCAAAATTGGCCGCATATCCAAACGGGTTCTCCGTTTCCAAGTGCGCGCGGCCGCCGGCCGTCCCCTTGACCCACGACCCCGAGAGCGGGTCGATCGCAATCACGGTCTCTTCCCACACCACCGTCCCCCGGATGTCGTTCACGCGGACCTTGCCCGCAGTCAAACGACCGATGCTCAGCGTGCCGGGCGCCCCGCCGGGAAGTTCCAGCGCGATGGTCTCGGCCTTAAACGTTCCGCTCACGAGCGCATCCGACCGCAAACGTGCGGACCGGACTTGAAGCTGCTTCAGGTCGCACACCACCGAGCCCGTGACGTCTCCTTTGATCCCCGGAAGCCTGAATTCGATCTTCAGACCGCGTACCTCAAGCGCCGAAAACGGAGACTTGAACACAGGTGCAGGGGCGGCGGCCGCAACGCCGGCTGGCCGGGAACCGGAAGGGATTTTCTGGATGCGGATCCGAGGTTCGGTCAAAAGGAGTTTGAGCGCTGGGTCGACGGAAGCATGGGGGAGCCGAACGGAGTAACCGTCGGCCTCAACGCGCACGTCGGCGACGGCAAGGGCCGGAGGCCATTCGATCGAAAGTCGCCCGACGGATACCCGGGCGTCCTTGAACACGTTTTGCAGCTCCCGCTCGATCCGGTCCCGCGCCATCCCGGGCAGCACCCAAACCGCCGCCGCAACCGCAACGGTCAAAACAACGATCCAGGCCCAAACCGCTTTTTTAATCACGGAACAGCCAGAGCCCCGCGGTCAAGGAAACGCCGATCAACCACAACAACGGCGTGCTCTTTAAAAAATAACTGCCGGCCACGAGCAGCCCTCCGATGACCATGGGCTTTGGCCGGGCCTGACGGTGGCCGTACAGCAGCGCGGCCGAACCGATCCCGCCGAAGAGAATACCGCTGAGCATCAGGTTCAGGTTTTCGATGGGCCGACCTCGAGATGAATTTTTTTCTTCGATTCAAAACGCGCCAGAACAAGGTACAAGCTCGGCACGACGAACAGCGTGAGCACCGTCGAAACGATGGTCCCGCCGATGATCGGCAGACCCATCGGCGTGCGCGTCTCCTGGCCGATGCTGTTGCCGATCACCAGCGGCAGCGCCGCCGCGACCGTCGCCACGGACGTCATCAGAATCGGCCGCAACCGCACCGGGCAGGCCTTCACGAGCGCCTCGCGGACGGAGGCAGACGGGTTCCGTTCGCGGGTGTGGTTCGCAAATTCGACGAGCAGAATCGAGTTCTTTTTGGCGATGCCCATGAGCACGATCAGGCCGATGAAGCTGAAGAGATTGAGCGATGTCCCCGTGCCCCAAAGACTCAGCAGCGCGCCCGTCACACTGAACGGCAGCGCCATCAAGATCGACACGGGATGGACGAACGAATTGAACTGGACCGCAAGAATCATGTAGGCGACCAGGATCCCCATGAGCAGGGCCCCGCCCAAACTCTTGAAGCTCTCCGACAACCCGGCCGAGGAACCTTCCAGTGAAAAAGCGTATCCGTCCGGCAGGATTTCGATCGCGATCCTGCGGGCGCGCTCAAGCGTCTTCGACTGAGACTGACCTGCCTTGAGGTTCCCGAACACCCCGACGGCACGTTGGCGATTCACGCGCGTGATCGATTGATAGGTGTTTTTCTGCTCAAACGTCACCAGCTCGGACAGCGGGACGGAATAGCCGTAATTGTTCCTCACCAGGATCTTGCCGAGGTCCTCGGGCGTCATGAGGCGATTGTCCGGCAGCTTGATCCGGATGTCGAAGCGTTTGCCGTCGGCCGTGTACTCTCCCTGGCGGATGCCCGCGACCGTCGCGCCGAGCGTCTGGGCCACCGCGTCGATCGAAACGCCGCGGCGCGCCATGGCGGCGCGATTGGGACGGATCAAAAATTCCGGCAGTCCGAGTTTGAAGTCCGTATCCATATCCTGCGTGAGGCCCTCCGCATCCAGACGTCCGATCAGCTCCTGGGCCTTCCCGTTCAGCACCTCCAGGTCCGGACCGACCAGGTTGAACGAAACCGGAAACTGCCGGCCCGACGTGAGACCGCGCGACGAAAAATCCCGCATCGAAACCCGCACGCCTTCGACTTTCTTGAATTCCCGGCGGAATTCGTCCATCAACTGCTGGTGGGTCACGGGGCGTTTTTCGCGCGGCTTGAGCTCCACGGGCAGAAAAAACTGATTCACCTCCGCCGCCGGTCCGCCGGCGCCGATCGAACTGATGATGCTGGCGACCTGCGGATGGTCCTTCAAAATGTTCTCAATCTCGCGGGCCTTGGCCGAGGTGAATTCGAGCGAGGATCCGGGAGCCGTCTGACCGTTCACGATGATGAAGTCCTGGTCCTGGAGCGGCACGAATTCCTGCCGGACGCCTTTGACCAGCACCAGCGACAGCGCGAACAGGACCAGCGACGCCAACACGACGAGTTTGGGGAAGCGCAGGGTCGCATCAAGTCGGCGCGCGTACCACGCGTCGAGGCGACCGAAGACCTTTTCGAGCTGATGCTCAAAACGGTTGATCCGGGTCTCCGACCCCATGAGCGCCGCGGCGCGCATGGGCGTGATCGTCACGGCCTCGACCAGCGACAGAAGCACCGCCGCCGACATCACGACGCCGAACTGGAAAAAGAATTTTCCGATCACGCCGTCCATAAATATCACCGGCAGGAATACCGCCACGACCGCCATCGTCGCGGCCGCGGCGGCGGGCAGGATCTCCATCGACCCGTCGTAAGCGGCCTGCGCGGCGGACTTGCCCATGCGCTGATGGCGGACGATGTTTTCGAGCAGCATGATCGCGTCGTCGACGACGATCGAGATCGCCAGCGTTAGTGCCAGCAGCGTAAAGAGGTTCAGCGTAAAACCGGCAAAATAAACGACGATGAACGTCCCCACGATCGACGTCGGTATCGAAAAAAGGATATTCAGCGCCGCCTGCCAGCTTCCCAGGAACAGAAAGCAAACGAGGATCGTGATGATGCCCGCGACGATCAGCTTTTCGTAGGTCGTGTGCACGACGGCTTCGGTCGGGCGCGTCAGATCGACGTTGATGCGGAGCTTGTAACCTTCGGGTAGAAGCGGCTGGATCTCCTCCACTTTGTGACGGACGGCCTCGGCCAGCTTCACTTCGTTCTCGCCACGCTGTTTGCGCACACCGATACCGACCCCGTCGACGCCGTTGATGCGGGCGATCCGGCGGACGTCGCTCAGCCCGTCTTCGACGCGCGCGACGTCCCGGATCCGGATCTGGGTCTGACCGCTCTGCTGGTGAATGATTTCCCCGCCGCGGCGCAGGAGCTGGATATCCCCCACCTCTTCCGGCGTCACCGCTTCGCCGAGCCAGCGGACGCGCAGCTCATGCCGCCCGTTCACGAACTGGCCGGCGGCACTTTCGAGATGCTGGCTCTGGAGGGCGGTCGCGATATCCAGCACCGTGAGGTCCAGCGCCTTGAGCTTGTCGGGGTCCGGCCAGATGCGGAGATTGCGCTCGGGATAACCGCCGATACTGACTTCGCCGATGCCCGGAATCAGCCGGAACTGGTCGAGCAAAAATCCGTCGATCCAGCGGAACATCTCGTCGGCGGGGCGGGTCGAGGTCAGGCCGAGGAACATGAAGGGTTGATCTTCGGGGTTCGTCTTGCGGATGACGGGCGGATCCACGCCCAGCGGCAGCCGCAGCTGGCTCAGAGCCGCCTGGACTTCCTGCAGCGCGACGTCGACGTTGCGCTGGATGTCGAGGTCCAACGTCACGGAGCCGGCCCCCTGACGCACCGATGACTTCATCTGAGAGACGCCCTCGATACCGAGCAAACGCTCTTCAATCGGTTCGATGAGCTCGGATTCCACAACTTCCGGAGAGGCGCCCTCGTACGTCACCCCGATCGACAGGGTCGGAAAGTCGATGTCCGGCAGCTGACTGATGCCGAGCCGGCCGGCGCAGACGGCGCCGATGATGATGAGCCCCGACATGAGCACCCATGCGAACACCGGACGGCGAATGGATAAAGAAATCAGATTCAAGCGGTTCTCCCGATCAGACGCTTCAGATCCGATTCAAAAAGTCGGACAGCTCGCGGTTAAAAACGGACGGGTTCTCAAGATTGGAAAGGTGTGCCGCCTGCGGGATCAAGCGCAGCTCGGCCTGCGGTAACCGCCCGCGCATGGCCTCAGAGGCCGATGGAGGGGTCAGCGTGTCGTGCTCCCCCACCAGGATCAGCGCCGGGAGGCTCATTTTTTTGAGGGCCTCAGTCGTATCCGTTCGTCCGGCCAACGCCAGGAGCGTTCCCGCGATGCCCAGCGGCGTATTCGCACGGATCATGCCTTGAACATATTCGACCGTCTCGGGGCGCGTCCGGAAAGTGCTCTCGGCCAGCACCCCTTTGACGAACCCCTCGGCGAATTTCGCCGACCCGCCCGCTTTGACCGCTTGAGCGGCCGCGGCGCGCTTGATCCTGGCTTCATTGCCGTCGGCTTCGCTTTTTGTATCGCACAGCACCACGGCCGCAAAACGGTCCGGATGGCGCTCAACCGCCCGCAACGCAATATAACCGCCCATGGACAATCCGCACACGACCGCACGGGAAATACCCAGGCCGTCCATGACCCCGATCAAGTCGTCGACAAAAAGTTCAATGGAATACTGACCGTCGCCGGTGTCGCTTTTGCCGTGACCCCTCACATCGTACGCGATGACCCGCCGCGGGCCGGCCAGCGCATCGATTTGCGGCCGCCACATCGTGTGATCGAACGGAAACCCGTGAATCAGGATCAGCGGAACGCCGGCGCCGGCCCCGCTCTCATAAACCTGAATGCCGCCGATCCTGCGCTCCATCAATACCCCGGGTCGGACGACTGGGAGGAAGAGGACGAACGGGGCGCGGGCTGGCTGAATAACCCTTCCAGCAGTCCCGCAGCCGCTCCGACACCGGCGCCAACGAGCGCACCCTTGCCGGCCTTGCCGCCGGATAATCCTGAGGCCAAAGCACCGGTCGCCGCGCCGGTCAAAGCGCCTTTGACCACCGGGTTGCCGAGCACGTCTCTCAGCGTGGGCGGAGGGTTCTGAGTCGCCGGACGGGCGTTCACCTGGCTGAACCGCGTGATCTGATCGGCGGTCCAAACCCTGGATTCTTCCTGATGTACGGTCACGCCCACCGCGTCGTTCGCTCTCAAGCCCTTGAGCGACGACACGCCGCTGAAGCGCGTAGCCGACGTCACTTTGAGCGGAAGCGCGTTGGGATAGGGATGACCGTTCGGATCATAGACCACCAGATCGACCGCCGAGGGATAAATCCGCCCCACCCGGCCTTCCAGCGTCTCGGCGAATGCCGTCGCCTGAAACGCCATCATTCCCGCAAGAACCCAAAGCGCGCACCGGACTGATAGTTTGAACATTTTTGGATCAAGCCCCCTGTTGGTGTGAAAAATGGATCGGTAGCCGCTATTTTAAGTCAAAATGCCGGACGGAACCAACTGCGGACCAGCACTCAAGCCGGACGGCCAAAAATCCACGAAAAGGGCTGCGGCGGCACTTGGGAAAGAATCCTGTCGAATTTTTCTGATTTTTTTAAAAAATGCGCGGCCAAACCGCACACCTCTTCCTGGCTCTGCCGGGCCTCGGACGACAGCCGGCTCAAACCCGCGATCTGCCAGTACTCGACCAAATGGGCGATGATATCGGCATAGTCTTTCGCCGTATACACGCCGGTCCGCTGGGCGACGACCGCGTACCGCTCGAAGATCTGATGGTCCGTTCCGTCCGACATCAACCGTGCCGGCATCGCGATCCTCCGCTTCATCATCGCCGCAAAAGCAATCACCGCCCCGGACGGATCCCGTTCGACCACATGACCGAAAAAGCGCTTATACGCCTCTTCGTGACGAGCTTCGTCCCCCGCGATCATCGCGCACATGCGGGCCAGCAGAGGGTCACCCGCCCTTCCAGCCAGCCCCCCAAGGTTCCCGTGCGAAATCTTAGTCGCGCGCTCCTGGAACGACGCGTACACCAGCGACAAATAGGCGTCATTGCCCGAATTCAGATCAAAGCCATTGTTGAGCAGGTGCTGGGTCGTGATTTCGACTGCATGCATGTTCACCCGGCCCGACAGATAAAGATATCCGCTCAAAAGATCGCCATGTCGGTTCTCCTCGGCGGTCCAGCCCCGGGTCCAGCGTCCCCACGGCGTGGAGCTCGCACCGGTCGCATCGCTCAAGCCCTTGACCCGGTTGAGCCAGGTTTGATAGGACGGCAGCGCCTCTTCGGTGATGAGGTTGCCGATCAGCACCGTCATCAACGCATCCGGAACCGACGCCGCATCCCGGCGCAGCGCCGCCACGGCCTCCTGCCATCCGGGCAGGCTCATGTCCGGAAGCAAGTCACTGGGCTGCCAGCTGTCCGCTATTGGGTGAAGAAGAAAAAGCTGCTTTTCCACAAAACCGCCCATTCCGCTCAGGACCTCGTCCTGCAGGGAATATGGCGGCGCGGTCAGCACGTAGGGTCGGGGGTAGGAATCGAAGGGTCGGACGTTCGGCTGCCCGGGGTCTGCATGGGCGGAGACGCTTCAGCCGGATCGGATTTTTTGGCCAGCTTTTTACTGCGCTTTTCTTCCTGCCACTTGCGTTTGGCTTCTTCCCTGCGCTTCTTGTCGCCGCCGTAATTCTGTCTCAAGCGTATTTCTCCCGATGCAAAAAATGCCGCAAGGAGGCTGTCCTTACGGCATTTTTTCGTATCACGATGGTAGCGGGGGTTGGATTTGAACCAACGACCTTTGGGTTATGAGCCCAACGAGCTACCAGGCTGCTCCACCCCGCGTCGTTTTTTATAAAGCTAAACAGAGGCGCATTGTAGCACTCCCGGCTTAAAAAGGAAACCCCCCGTTCCCGTAAGGGAACGAGGGGTTTGAATACAGAACCGAACGTTGCTTCTATTTAATTAGAAGGTAACGTTGACGCCGGCCACGGTCTGGAAGGCAGTCGCGTCGACTTCACCGACGCCGTTGGCGCCAGCAGCCGTCACGAGAGCATCTTCATAGACTTCGCCGGGGAAGAACCAGGCAAGGCCGAGCGAGAAGGTCACGTCTTCGGTGTAGTTGTAGATCACATCCACATCGAGTTCGGTACCCAGGTCGGAACCGACGTTCTGGGTCGGGGTTCCGGCCGTGTTCGAGGCGTTGATGATGTCTTCGTCCGACCAGAACCAGTAGTACTTCGCACCGATCGACAGGTCTTCCATCGGGGCAAACCCGCCGGAGACGAAGAAGGTGTGAAGGTTCGAGCTCGAGGCAGTGTCGCCCGCGAGCGCGGTCTGGTAGAGGGTCTCCAGATAATCGTGGATGTTGCCATAGGTCGGGGAGCGGAAAAGGCCGTTCCAGCCTTCAAACGTACCGGTGCTGGTAGCATCGTCACCCGTGGTGAGGAAGTACTCAAGACCGACGTACGGCTTGTAGGCGTGATCGGACCAACGGTATTCACCGAAGATATCGAAGAGATAGGCTTCGATATCGCGCTCGATGACTCCACGCGCCGTGGAAGCGGAGTTGTCGCCGAACTGATAGGAGAACTCAGCGCCGAGGGTCATGTTGGACACGGGGTCAAACTGAGCCCGGGTACCGACACCGTAGGTCTGCTGAGTCTTGTTCGTCACGGCAGCGGTGGGGACCACGTCAAGCGTTCCGCGATCGGAATCCGAATAGGCGTAGGCTTCCCACTCCGCATTGTACTCGGAGAACTGGTAGTTCACGTTCAACCACCAGAAACCACGATCGTCTTCGTCGTTGGCATCGTTCTGATCGATGTTCGCGTACACGAAGTCGAGCGTCCAGGGCTCGAAATCGAGGGTAGCGCGGGCAGCGTCATACGAGGTAACGGCGGAGAACTCATCGGCGATGATCGAGCCCTGGGGATCCTGGATCTGGAAGTTTCCGAAGATCAGGCCACGACCGAACTCGATGTCCTGACGACCGAGCGTCAGGGTGAGCGGGGCGTAGAACGCTTCCTTCAACGTCACGTAGGCCAGGTCAACGCCAAGGTCGAACTCTTGGTTCGCGTTGGCGGCGGCGGCGCCGGTGATGTCATAGGTGTTCTGATTCCAGTCGCGCTGGTTGAACAGGTTGATCACGACCGAAACGTTGTCGGTGAGATCAGCCGCGATTTCGACCTGGGCGGTGGACATGAACCAGTCAGCGGCGTCATTGCCGGTGGCGGAGGTCACGCCAGCGTTGGGGCCGGCGGGAACCGCACCGCCGCCATTCGCGACGGTCGGGGCGACGCCGACGCCGTTGCCTTCACGGAGGTCGAAGTTCTCTTTGTAGATCCACTTGGCATCAAGTGAACCGGAGACCTTAACGGTCTGGGTTTCCGCGAACGCGGTGCCGGTGAAGGCCAGCGCGAGGGCGAAAACACCGAGGATACGGAGGTGTTTCATAATTTTAAGTAACTCCTTACGAGTGCTTTATTTTCGAAGTTAGAGAAACGTGGCTCTTTTTAGGAGCCGGATGCAACGTTTCAGGCAACCCTCAGACCTATTACCCAGGTTCCACCTCCTCTTTCGGCGTAAACTAGGTTGCCAATTGTCAGATAATTTAAGAGAGCAAGGTCCAATGTACCAAAACGACAGGCGGCTGTCAATACATGCAGGAGTCCGCTATTACTGACTCTTTTTGAGCTCTTCCGGGGTGACGATCTTGTAGATGACCTCACCCTCTTTGGCGGTCCCGAAGGTGCGGCGGGCCATGTATTCGACGTAGACGGGGTCATTCTTGAGTTGGCGGAGTTCCTGATCCAGGGCCAAATTTCTGAGCGCCAGACGCTGGATTTCGACCTGAAGATCAGACTTTTGTGTTTTTAACTTTGTGATCTTGGCAATAATAGGAACGAAGACCCATAAAAGAAGAACGCCGATCAGCACTGTGATTAGAACTGATCGGCGTCTCATTATTTTTAGTCTCCTAACCTATCTTGCGTCGACCAGTTAGATCCGAGCGTAAGCGGCCTTGGATCCGAGCTCCTCTTCGATGCGGAGAAGCTGGTTGTATTTAGCGATGCGGTCCGTGCGCGAAAGGGACCCGGTCTTGATCTGGCCCGCGGCCGTACCCACGGCGAGATCCGCGATGAAGGCGTCCTCAGTCTCACCCGAACGGTGCGACGAAATCACCCCGTACCCGGCCTTCTGCGCCATACGGATCGCTTCCAGCGTCTCGGTCACGGTGCCGATCTGGTTCACCTTGATGAGGATGGCATTGGCCGCCTTCATTTCGATCCCCTTCTTGAGACGCTCGGGATTGGTGACGAAGAAATCATCGCCGACGATCTGGACCTTCGAACCAAGGGCCTTCGTCAGCTTGACGTAGCCAGACCAATCGTTTTGGTCGAGGCCGTCTTCGATCGAGTAGATCGGATACTTCTTCACCCACTCCGCGTAAATCCCGATCATCTCGTCCGCCGAGAAGATGCGGCCGGGGTTGGACTTCCAGAACTTATAACCCTTGCGGCCGCCCTCGTCGAACAGCTCCGACGACGCGCAGTCGAGCGCGATCTTGATCTGGCTGCCGGCCTTGTAGCCCGCGGCGGCGATCGCTTCCATGATCACTTCGAGCGATTCTTCGTTGCCGAGGTTGGGCGCGAATCCGCCTTCGTCGCCGACGGCCGTCACGTGGCCCTTTTTCTTGAGGATGGTCTTCAGGGCGTGGAAGATTTCGGTGATCCACCGCAGGCCCTCGGAAAAGGAAGGGGCTCCCACAGGCGCGATCATGAATTCCTGGAAGTCGATCTTGTTGTCGGCATGCTTTCCGCCGTTGATGATGTTGGCCATCGGGACCGGGAGCGTGAACTTTTTGTTTCCGTGCAAAGCGCCGATGTGGCGGAAAAGCGAGACACCGCCGGAAGCGGCCGCCGCGCGGCAGACCGCCATCGAAGCCGCGAGCGTGGCGTTCGCGCCAAGCCGGCCCTTGTTGGACGTGCCGTCGAGCTTGATCATGAGCGCGTCGACCGCCTTCTGGTCAAACGCGTTCTTGCCCTGCAGCGCCTTGGCGATCTCGGTGTTGGTGTTCTTGACCGCTTTTTGGACGCTCTTGCCCAAATAACGCTTCTTGTCGCCGTCGCGCAGCTCGACCGCTTCGAATTCGCCGGTGGAAGCTCCGCTCGGGACGGCGGCGCGGCCAAAGGAACCGTCCGCCAGCCAGCAATCGGCTTCGACGGTGGGGTTGCCGCGCGAGTCGAGGATTTCGCGGGCCCAAACTTTTTTGATCTTGGCTTGCTTCATGGCGTTCTCTTGAGGCTCCTGTTATGCGGTTGCGGGCGTTGTTCTGAGTTTCGAATGATGAAAATGAAAAAGCTTTTTCGCAAAAATTCCTAGCGGACCGTGACTTGACGGCCCTTCACAAAAACCCGGCCTTCGGCCAACTTTTTTACAGCCAGCGGGTAGAGCCGGTGCTCGACGACATGGATGCGCTTGGCAAGCGTTTCAGCTGTATCTTTGGAGCTGACCTGGACCGCTTCCTGAAAAATGATCGGCCCGCTGTCCAGGTCCGGCGTCACAAAGTGCACGGTGACGCCCGAGACGCGCGCGCCGTACTCGACGGCGTCGCGGATCGCATGGGCGCCCTTGAACGCAGGTAGAAGGGACGGGTGCACGTTGAGCATCCGCCCGGCGAACGACTGAACGAACTTCGCTCCGAGAATGCGCATGAACCCGGCAAGGATCACGAAGTCGATTCCGGCTTTGCGCAGCACTCCGGAGAGGGCTTCTTCGAACGCGTCACGGTCCACAAAATCCTTGGGGCTGAGCAAAGCAGCGGGTTTGTTGGCGCGGTTCGCGCGGACGAGAGCGAACGCTTCGGCGCGGTCACAAACGACCAGCGCGATCTCCGCAGGACCGAGCGACCCTTTGCGCTCCGCATCCAGCAAGGCCTGCAGGTTTGAGCCGTTGCCCGAACAAAAAACCGCCAGCCGCTTGCGCGGCCCGGCGGTTGATTTCTTTTTAGAGGTGCTTCTGGATGCGCTCACGCAGGGCATCCTTGGGCAGGGCTCCCACGATGCGGTCGGCTTCCTTGCCGCCCTTGAACACGATCAAAGTCGGAATGTTCATCACGCCCATCTGGGAAGCGGATTCGCTGTTCTCGTCGACGTTGAGCTTGACGATCTTCGCCTTGCCCGCCAACTCCGCTGCAAGCTGCTCCAAAATCGGCGCGATCGCCCGGCAGGGTCCGCACCACGGCGCCCAAAAATCCACAACAACAACGGCCGCCGAATCCAACACTTCCGCCTTGAACGAAGCATCCGAAATCGCCACAGTCAAATCCGACATAAATCCCTCCTGCGCTTCAACCCAATCTGCGCGCGGCACAGCCGCGCGTAAAGAGTACTACCCAAACCCAGTTTGCTCAAAAAGTACCGGATGCGAGGCGCGAGACCCCGCCGCGTGGCTAGTGCCACGCAAGGGGTCGAGCAACGAAGCAGACGGTGCTTTTTCAGCAAACTGGAGCTGGTGGCCAGGATCGAACTGGCGACCTACAGTTTACGAAACTGTCGCTCTACCGACTGAGCTACACCAGCGAAAAATTCAAAAGGTCCGAAACGAGGCGGTCATTCTACCCGGTTTGGAGGGTGCTGTAAATCCCGGAGGGACGGGGATCATTCCCCTTCGTAGGGGTTCTGGATGCTGAACTTCTTGGACAACGCCTCGAGCTCGCGCTCGTCCTCGTTGTTGGGCCCGTCGAGCGTGATGCGGCTGACGTGGTGGTAGAACTTGTTGAACGCCCAGTTGGTGGCGATGTCCTTGCCGCCCGGCTCGGCTTCGGCCAGCGACCGGGAAAAAATGAACTCCTTAAGCTCACCGTTGATTTCGCCGACGACACGGACCGAGAACTTGTCTTCACCGGTGAATTTGCCGTAAATCACAAATTCCGTATCGCGGTAGAAGTCAGGAAGATCGCGCGGAAAACTTTCGTTTTCCTTCAGACCCGACAGCTGGTACTGGACATTGATCAAAAGCGGGTTGCGGATCTTGTCGTACAGCTCGGCGATGCGTTTTTTGATCTCGCTCGTCCGAAGCGCGTATTCCGACCAGCCGCGGTTCTGGTAAGCCAAAAAGTCGAGCAAATATCGGTTCACGCGCGCGCCGCCCGAAAACGCGAAGATGGACCTCGCCTTCCGGTTGATCCGTGCGATTTCGGTGATGAGTCGTGTCGTCGAGGTCAGACCCTGCGTGGGGCGGCCGTCCGAAAGAAACACGATATAGGAAGGATTCATCGAAGAACGCTTTTGGATGCTTTCGAGAAAGGCTTCGTAGATATCCGTGCGCTCGCTGGGCTCCAGCTTGTTGAGCGCCCAGATCGTTTCCTTCACCGCTTCCTTCGTGGGTTCAACGGCCTTGGGAAACAGCGGCGTGATCTTGTCCTTAAACGTATAGATGTTGTAGCGGTCGCCGGGATTCAAGTTCGTCACCGCGTATTGGATGCCGCGGATGAACTGGTCGAGACGATCCTTTTTGATCGACAGTGACGCATCCATGAGGAAGATCACTTCTTTCGGCATCACCGGCAGCTTGTCGGCGTCCTTGCCTGGAGAAATCGAAATCCGGTAATACTTCTCACCGTCCGCGGGATCTTCGTACCGGGCCACCTTGACCTGGATGAACTCGTCGATCATCCGCTGACCGGTCCCGTCGCCGGGCCCGAGACCGGAGAACATGCTGTACACCGGGTCCTGAACATTCGTCACTTGACGCGGCGTGAATGCGAACATGGTCTCGCCGAACGCGCCCGGCGTTTCGATCGAAGAATGCAGCGCCGGGGCCGGGGACGTCTGGTCGGCGATGACGTGCTGGGACGGAGCGCTCTTGGCGAGGATGCGCGGAGCGGAGGGAGCGTTTTCTTTGAGCAGTTTTTGAGGAACGTTCGGCCGGTAGGGTCCGGAACCGGCGACCAGGGTTTTCTTCTCATCGAAGGCCTTGTCAAAATTCGGGGCCTTCAGATCTTCCACCTGAACGGGCGCGATCGGCAGCGAGGCGCGCGACTTGGAATCGGGATCTGGATTTTTAAGGTTCTCGATGTAGCTCTGGACCAGCTTCGCTTTTTGCGTCGAATCGATCTTCACGGGACGCAGGTCGAACATTTTTTTGGTTTCGGTCACCAGGTGTTTGGCTCCCGGGAGGAACCAGAACAGCGAAAGACACAACAACCCCGCGTGAATCGCGGCGGAGATCGCGAACGAAGACTGGGCCATCTGCTGACGTTTCATGGTTTTTATAAAATGGCTTTCAGGCGTTGGTTGGCTTCCTTCACCCGGGCGTGCTGCGGATAACGCTCCGCGAGCTCCTGGTAGGCTTGGGAAGCCTTTTCGGTGTCTTTGGCCTTTTCAAAGGCCTGTCCGGCGCCCCATAAAGCTTCGGGGACGGTTTCCGGATCGTCGTACAAGATCGCCACGGCAAAAAACGTCTTCGCCGCGTCTTTGTAATTTTTGGATTCCAGGTACATGTTGCCGAGCTCCATCCGGACGCGCACCGACAACCGGTGGTCGTCGCCGGCCAACTTGAGCGCCTCTTCGAGCGCCTCCTCCGCGGCGGGTCCGTTCCCCTGCTTGGCGAGCGTGAGCCCCTTACCGAGCGCAGCGCGCGCGGACAAATCCCCGTCGGCCGCGAGGACGCGGTCATACCCAGCCAGCGCTTCCGCGAGACGGCCCGACAAACGGTCCGCTTCCGCGCGGTAGTAGGCGGTCTCGGCCGGGCGGGCATCCGCACCGAATTTTTTTTCAAAAAGCCGGATGGTTTCCTCGAGCTTGGCCGCGGATCCCGAATGGGCGAACACATCGGCCGTCCACAAGTACGCTTCGGCGTCGCCGGCGTAGACCGGGTAATGACGAAACAGTTTCAGATACACCTGCGCGGCGCTCGGATAGCGGCTCAGCGTGACGTATCCGAACGCGCGGTTCTTGAGCAGTTCCGCGTAACGTTCCGCCGGCAAGTCCTTGGCCGAAATCTTCAGATAGATCTTGAGGGCCGCGCGGGTGTCGCCCGAGCGCTGGGCGTTGGCGGCCCGCAGCATTTCGATTTCTTTGGGATTCACCGCGCCGGCAAAACGGCGCACGTGGTTGTCGTAGGTTTCGGCGGCCAGGTCGTAACGCCCTGATTCTGTGTAAAGGCCGGCCATCCGCAAATGCACTTTTTGCGACTCAGGACCTTCCGGGTACCGGTCCAAAAAGCGCTGGGAATCCTCGATCGCCTTCGCATAATCCTTGAGCTTGATCTCGGCGAGGATCAGGTCCGAAAACGCCTTGGGCGCCAGCTCCGCCGCCGGATACGCGGCCAAAAACGCGCGGAATGCTTCGGCGGCGGGCTTAAAAGCGCCGGTCTCCGAATGCAGGTACGCGCGCGCGAGCATCGCCTCGTCGCGGAAACCCGAAGACGTTTGGGCGGTGATTTTTTCGTATTCGGCGAGCGCCTCGTCCTTGCGGCCGAGCTTGCGGAACGCTTCGGCGCGCAGAAAAAGAATTTCGTCCGGAGCCAGATTTTTTTGCGCATCTTCGGAGGACAAAAACGCAAGCGCTTCTTCCGCCTGGCCTTGGGCGATCATGTTCTGCGCGACGCCGAGCTTGGCGGCCTTGGTCTCTTCAGGCTTGAGCCCCTCGGCTTTCATCACTTCGCGGTACACGCCCTGGGCGGCGTCCTTCTGCCCGCTGCGCGAGAGTCCTTTGGCGGCCAGCAGTTTGAACTCGACCTGCTTTTGCGGATCCTTCACCCGGTCCCGGTAGGCTTCGGACGCCTGCGCGAGCTCTTCGAAGCGCTCCGCGTTGACCAGCGAATTCATGTAATTCAGGATCGCGTCTTCGGCGACCGATTCATCGGCACCGGGCTTGGCCGCGCGCTTGAAATAGCCCGCCGCTTCGACGTGCTGCTCCAGCGCCGCGAGCGCCTTGCCGCTTCCCATCCAAGCCATCTGGCGCATGCCTGTGTCGTTGGTCTTCGATGCTTCGGCGAACAGCCGCGCCGCCTCTTCGGGCATCTCCTGCGCCAGCAGGACTTCGCCGAGGTAATAACGAGCAAAAGGTTTGTAAGGTCCCGCGGCCGGCGCGTCGATGACCTCGCGGAAATGCGTCGCCGCCGCGTTCATGTAGCCCTGGTCGAAGCTGATTTTGCCTTCGTAGTAACGCGCGGCGGTTCGCACCGTCTCGTCCTTCGCGGCGCGAAGTCCGTGAAACACCGTAAAGGCTTCCTGCTTCTCATCCTCATACAGAAGCGTCTCGCCGATGCGGAGCTTTGCCTTGTCGGCTTCGGGGGACTCGGGGTTCCGGTCCGCAAACGTCACGAACCGTTCGCGCGCTTCCGGATACCGCTTGAGAAAAAACAGCGACTCGCCGGAGCCGAGCAGCGCCTCGGCCGCCGCATCCTTGGCGGCCGCGTCCTTGAGGATGGAATCGTATTCTTCCAGCGCCATGTCGTACATGTCGCGCGCGTATAGACCCTTGGCAAAATCCAGGCGGCCGCGAAGCGTTTTGCCCGCGGCGGGAGCGGAAGCGGCCGGAGCCGCTATCGTTGCGGCGGCCGGCGCCTGGGTGGATTCGGCCGGCGGGGCCGGGGCAACGGCTTTCACAGCGTCTTCGGCGGCGGACACGGATGTCCAAGCCGCCAGCAACCACACCGTCAAGGCCGTCGGTCGGTTCATCATCGGCGCAAAACTACCCTTCCTTCGAGGTCGAAAAGGCGATGTTCCAGATATTGGCCGCCGCGCAGGCGTCGAGCACCGAAACGACCGCCTCGTGATAGGTCCGCTTGTCCGCGCGGATGATCACCGGCTGGTTCGGATACAGCTGCGACAACTTGCCCAGCATCGTCTGGAGCTCGTCCTGCGACAGGCGTTTCCGGTTCACCACCACGCCGCCGTCCTGATTGACGTTGATGATGATTTCGCCGGCGGCGCGGGCGGCTTCCTGTCCCTTCTCGGCCTTGGGAACGTGGATGCCGAGCTCGGTCTCGCGCTGGTACAGAACCGAAATCGCCATGAAAAAAATCAGCGTGCAGAGCAGAATGTCGACCAGCGGCGCCAGCGGAATCTGGAGAGAGCCGGCCTGTTCGTTTTGGGGCGTCAGACGGATCATCGGAACATTTTCTCCGACTCTTCCTGGGGAAGCGCGCTCAAGGTCTCGGTCGTGAAGGCCTCGACCGAATTCGTGATGATCTGCACGCGGGTGCGGAACACGGTGTAAAACGCCATCGCGGTGATCGCGATGATGAGGCCCGCCGCGGTGCAGATGAGCGCCTTGGACACGCCGCCGGCGACGACAAGCGGACTCACCATCACGGATTTGAGCGCGAAGGTGTTGAATGCTTCGATCATGCCCATGACGGTGCCGGCCAGGCCGAGCATCGGGGCGATGGTCGTGATGTCCGAGAGGTAGTTCACCGTCTGCCAGAGGCCGAGCACCTGCTTGCGGGCGGCCAGTTCCACGGAGTCACGCGCGACGCGCGGTCCGCGCTCGAGCTTGTCGAGGCCGGCGAGCGTGATCGACGCCATCAGACTGTCATTCTCGAGGCACATCTGACGCGCTTTGCCGTACTTTCGCTCGGCGACGTTGCGGACGAGTTCGTGGCTGAATTCCTCCGGGACGAGCTTCGCGGGCTGCAGGCGCATCCACGCGTAGACGATAAGCGCGACGGTCAGGATCGAGACGATCCCGAGCACCGCCATCATAATGCCGCCCGATTCCAGGACCTGCCACAGCGTCGTGCCCGAGCCGGCTTCGCCGCCCTGCGCGATCGCCTTGAGCGAACCGGGTTTGCCCTGGCTGGCCATGTTCCAGACGATGAGCACGAGCGCCAGCGCGCCCAGCGCCGCGGCGAACCAGATTGCCGCCGTGCGGACTGAATTTTTCTGTCCCGATTCGAGGATTCCAGCCATGGTGTTTACGTTCTCCTTGTGTCTTTGATCATGCACAGAACTTCAGGCCGGCGCGCCCTTCTCGAGATCGCCGGTCCAGGATCCGATCCCGCCCTCGAGCACCGAGCAGCGTTCGAATCCCTTATTTTTCATAAAAATGACCGCGTTCACGCTCACGTGATCCGAATCCGGGTAGCTGAAAAAAACCACTTCGTCGGATTTGGAAAAAAACTTTTCGGCCAGAAACGGGAGTTTTTTGAACGGAATATTGATCGACCCCGGAATGAACTCGCGCCGGTAATCGGCCTCGTTCCTGAGATCCACCCAGAAAAAACCGGCGGTTTTCGTGCCGCCCGCGGCGATGCGGTCCGCGAGCTCCCCAGCCCGCATGACCGCGCACTCTCCATATCCGCCCTGCGTCCCCAACGCCTGGCTTGCGAACAGAAACAAAATCGAAAAAACAACCAACGCGGACCCGGTCCCGAAACGGCTCACTTGATGATCCGCCAGTCCATATCCTTAAAACGGTAAATCGGCTCACCGCCGCTACCGGGTCCAAAAACTTTAAGAAGCAGCATCAAAATGCCGATCGACACCAGCGCCGCGCCCATCAATTTGAAGATGAACGGCACCATCACGCGCGCGCCTTCCGAGGGCCTGCGGCCAAAGTCCGATAACGCCTTGTTTCCGGCCCATGCGAAGATGGCCATGGGGCCGAACAGGCACAGGAGCATCACTAAAAGGACTAGAATTTTTTGCATCGGCGCGTGTTGTTTTTTCCGGTGGGCTATTATGTCACTTTTAAAAATTCACGCCAAGAAAAATCTAAATTTTGCACCATATCTGGGAAAGTATTGGTCTTTTTACGCAAAATATTGTATTTTTGACGCCATGAGCCGGTTCAAGACCCCAGGTATTATCTTCCTATTGAGTCTTTTATCCTTACCTTTATTCACAGGTGTGGGCATAGCCGCCGACACCCCGTCTGACGAAGCCCGCCTCCGCCAGGTGTTGGACTGGGTATGGCGCACGATGGACAAGGAATACTATGAACCGGTCTCGCGGGAAATTTACGAAGACTATCTGCGCACCTATACCGTTCAACAACTGAAGCGCTTGAACGATCAAAAACACCAAACCGAGGACTTCGTCCACCTGGGTGCCGGGCTGCTCGTTCAGAAGCTTAAAAAACCGACCGACCGCTTCTCGAATTTTGTGCCGCCGAAAAAGGCGGTGGAGTTCAAGCAGGATGCGTACGCGGCACGAACCGATCTGGGTTTGGAAGGTCGGGCGACTGACCGCGGCTACGAACTGACCCGAGTTCAAAAGCACAGCCAGGCCTTTGCCGAGTTGTTGCGAAGCGGAGATACGGTTCTGGCCGTTGACGGCAAACCGCTCGCGGGGCTGGATCTCGAGACCGTCCAGGGCCTCCTGAAGCCCGAGGTCGGAGCATCGGTACGGCTGAGCGTTTTTTTTGCGGCGACGGGCCGCAAGGGTGACGTCGTCCTGACCGCCGCGGATTATTTTACCGAGACGGTTCTGACGCCCGACAGCGGCATCCCCGGGATTTTCATCCTCCGGATCGACCACTTCAATCAGAAGACCGGCCTGGACGCCGCCGAGGCGATCAACGCCTACGGATCACAGAACATCCGCCAGATCATCATCGACCTTCGCGAAAACAAAGGCGGACCTCCCCTGGCCACGCGCGAAATCCTGGGCATGTTCACCCGTCCCGGAGATCCGCTCTTCATCATCGCGCGGCGCAACCGCCAACCGGCGCTGCTGTCGTCCGAAATGTCGGACGCCCATTACCAGGGACCGGTCGTCATCCTCACCTCGGGCAAAACAGCCAGCGCCGCGGAAACGCTCGCCGGAGTTTTGAGAGAAAAACTCGGCGCCCGGATCGTCGGACAAAAAACTTTCGGCGCCTGCTATCTGAAAAGCATGTTCGACTACGAAGACGGGTCGACGATGCTGCTGGTGACGTCCAAAACATTTTTTCATAACCGCAAACCGGTTCCTGAAGAAGGAATTCAGCCGGATATCGTGATCCCCGAAGGCGCGGACACGCTCGCGGCGGTGCTCAAGGTTCTGGCGTGATCCAGGCCCGGCGATTCCCCGCATGGGCCGCGTGGGCGGCGGCCGTCCTCGTCGCCGGAGCCGCCGGCGTTTACTTCCGCCTCTATCCCCTGACGGTTTTTCCGCACGACCTGTCCCAAAACAACGCGAAGGTTCTGGTCATCTCCAAAATGCGGCAGACGGCCGCGGAAGCGATCGGGCGGCGCGAACCGGGCCTGCCCTCCGTCGAGCGGCTCCGCCGCGCGAACGCGGTCGTCGCGCAGAACCTTAAGTCCGACCCTGCCGGATTCAAACGCGCTCTCGCCCGACAGACGCAGGCGCTCGAGCGCGCGATGCGTGCTGAGACCCGTGGCGGATTTTTGCTCGAAGTCGATCCCTACTATTACCTGAGCCAGACCGAACGGATTCTTAAAACGGGTCGGTTGGCGGAGCAAACCCGCGGCCGTGAATTCCTGAATCTGATGACGCTTGCGCCGGCCGGATATTGGTATCCGATGGATCTGCATCCTCAGATCGGAGCCTGCCTCGTCCGCATCGTCCGGATTACGCTTCCGAATGTCGACACGGTGGCCGTCGTCCGCTGGATTCCTCTCCTGGCGGCGTTGGCGGCGTTGGCGGTCTTCGCCGCATTTTGCCGGCGCACGGCCGGCGTCACCGGATGGGCCGGATTCGCGGGCCTGTCTTATCTGATGCTGTGTCCGATGTTTCTCAAGCGGAGCTTGGTCGGATGGTACGACACCGACCCCTACAACGTGCTCTTTCCGCTGGCGGCCATCGCCGGCATCTTCACCGCCTTCGGACCGGCGGCTTCCTCGCGTCAGCGCTGGATCGGCGCGGCCGGAGCCGGCGCGGCCTTCGCGCTGCACGCTCTGTTCTGGCGCGGTTGGCTGATTCCGTTCCTGGTGCTGTTCCTGCTGACGGCGGCAGGGTTGGCCGTTCCGCGGCGCCTGAGACCGGACGGACTGACCGTGCGGCTGCAGGCAGCGCTGCTCCTGCCCATCGGGCTCATTCCCCTCGCCGCACTGACCGTCGTCTGGGGCTTCACGGGCCTCGGACAGGAAGCGGCGTCGGCCATCGATTTTATACGCGGTTTTCTCAAGCCGGGCTTCCAGCCCTGGCCGGACGTTTTTATCACGGTGGGTGAGCTCAAACCGATGGGCTTCTGGCGTCTCACCCAGCTATTGGGCGGACCGCTTTGGGTGATCGCCGCTGTCGGCGGACTCGCGCTGGCGATCGCGCGCCGAATCCGGTCGGCGGACAAAGAGCCTTCCCGGCTCATCCCGATGATCGTTCTTTTGGGTGCGACCTGCGTCTGTCTCATCGTCTCGGTGCGGATCCAGCGCTTCGCCATTCTCGCGGCCGCGCCCCTGGCTGCGGCCATGCCGTTCGCCTGGGACGAATGGCGCCGACGCGCCGTCGCCGCGTTGCCGCACATCTTCGCCCCGCACGCCGCGCAGGCGATCGCTGCCCGCTTCCGGCTGATCTGGCCGGCAGCCATCATCGTTTCGCTGACGTTCCTCGGCGTCCGCGCGCATGCTGAGACCGTCCATTTTTACCCGCTGTACAACACGACCTGGGACCGGATGATGACGCAGGTCCGGACCCAAACACCCGAGGACGCGATCATCACCAGTTGGTGGTCTCCGGGACATTTCCTGACATCCATGGGCGGGCGGCGCGTGACATTCGACGGGTCGAGCCAGAACGAGCCTCAGGCCTATTGGACCGCGAATCTCTTTTTGGAAAATTCCGAACGCGCCGCGCTGGGCATCCTCCGGATGCTCGACATTTCGGGCAACGCGGCGGTGGATCACTTGACCGCGCGCGGTTTTTCGATCGCGGACTCGGTCGACCTCATCCGCTCCGTGCTTCCGCTCTCCCGCAAGGACGCGCACGACAAGCTGACCCGCCGGTTCACCGCGGAAGAAGCGGACGCGCTGCTGGATTTGACGCACGGCCGGGCCATTCCTCCTCCCGCCTATCTTTTCGTCTACAACCACATGATCGAACAGGCGCTCGCTCTCGAATTCATCGGACGGTGGAACTTCCGCAAGGCGGAGGCGTTCGAACAATACCTCAGAGAACAGCCGGATGAAGTGGACCGCCGCCTGCTCACGCGGGCCACGCCCCAAAACACCAAACTGCTGTGGACGTTGAGTGAAAAACCGACCTTTTACGAAGGTGAAGGTTACCAGGTCGCGGCGAATGGGGACTTTGTGATCTTTTCAAACGGAGTGCGGCTGAACCTTAAAACCTGGGACGCCGAGATCCGGGGCAACCAGCATGTGAACGGCCGGCCGGTCAGCGTTTTCCGGATCAACGCTCGGAACGAGCTCGTCGAAACGCCCGTCGCTGAGCCGACCCTCACCGTTTCGGTGCTGCTGATTGAGGACTCCAAGCCCGGAGCTCCTTCCACTTACCGCTCGGTGATCATGGGCCGTCGGTTCGCCGGGTCGGTCGCGATGCGGCTTTATTATCTGGGAGGGCGCGGGCTGAAGATGATCCGGCAGGCCGCAGCGGAAGATTCGGCGGCGACCCGTACGCGCCTCGGACTGTTTGAAGTAGATTGGAAGCGGTTCGATTCTTAAGAAGCTTCGGTCCGGTTTTTGGCTTTTTCCGTATAGATCAGATACTCCAGCCTCCGGGCCTGATCCTGCCGGCCCAAACGTCTCATCTCGGTGACAGCGTCCAGAGCCAAGTCGGTCCGACCCGCATAAACAGCCGTCACACCGATCAGTTTGAGCGTTCGCATAGAATCGGGATTCACGGCCCGCGCCTTTTCAAGCGACGCGAACGCAGCGTCCCAGTTTTTTTTCCGGTAATAGATTCCCGCGAGTTCCTGGTGGGCCGCTTCGAAAGACGGCTTGATCCGGATCGCCTCCAGATAGCGCTCCTCCGCCTTGTCGTTCTCACCGATCGCAGCATAGGCCTTGGCCAGTGTATACAACGTCTTGGATTGACCCGGCTCTCTCCGCAGAGCTTCCTCCAAATGCAGCACCGCCGATTCGTATTCCTGGGTTTGGACATAAATGAGACCCAAGCTGTGATGGATCGCCGGGATATCGGGGGCGAGCTCCAGCGCGTCCATAAACGCGCGTTCCGCTTCAGCGTACCGCTTCGCGTTGAGAAGGCGGTTGCCCTTTTCGTAGAGAGCGGTGACACGCTGACGGTTTTCGGGGGAGATGCTTTGGACGGAAGAGCGGGCGGAGAAGTCGGTCTGAGCCCAGGAAGGTGTCGCCGCCGTCAGCACAACGGCGGCGCAGCAAGAAACGATCAGGCGGGTCACGCCAGGTTTTTGAGCCCCAGCTTCACGATCGAAAATCTGAAACGCAGTTCGTCGTTGGCGGCGCCCTGCCCTCTCAGGCTGAATCCCGCGATCCGGATCGCGGGGTTGGATTGCTCCAGAGACGCCATGAACTGCTTGATGTTCGAGATGCTGCCGGCCCCTTCCACATCGACTTTAAGGGAGTAAGCCGTGCCTGCTTCTTCGGCCTGCACGGGATTGATGTTGGAGATGAACAGTCCGACGCTCTGGGAAACGCGTTCGATTTCGCCGAGGTAAGCGGCGATCTCCTCCTCGCGCGAAAGCGCGGGGTCGGTCAAATAGCCGGACAGGGATTCGTAGGTCTTCTCGATCTGGTCTTTTTTACCCAGGACGGCCAGCTTCTTCGGGATGAGGTCTTCCTTCTGGCGGATCGTCGCAGAGAGCTTGTCCAAATGACGGCCCAGGGGCTTGAACATGATCCAATCCATCACGAAAAACATCAGGATGAACGCCGCGACTGCGGCGATCGTCTTCTCCCGCGGCGAAAGCTTGGCGATAAAAGCGAGCGGATTGGCTTTGGGCTTGGGTGCGGCTTCCGGCGCTTTTGCGTCAGTTTTTTCGGGGTTCGTTTGGTCGGTCGGGGCAGCGTTCGCCATCGGATCAGACCTCCTCTAAATTGGCGCTCAGGCCGAAGTCCGTCATGTCCTTACCATCCACTTTTCGGCTTTTGGCATAATCGTTTTTGACGTTCTTGAAGACCGGGTTGTTCTCAAATTCGGTGACGAACGAAAACACCCTCGACATCAGCTCCGAAGTGCCCTTGATGGCGACCTTGCCTTCGGCGTCGACGCTCAGTTCATTCAAATACATCTCCCGGGGGAGGGCTGTTTCCAGCTGAGTCAGCGCGCGCAGACCGGAACCGCGCTTGGCTTCAAACTGGCGGATCAACGCGCTCTGGTCCGACAAACCGATCAGACGTTCCGCCTGCTGGTTCTTGGCCGCAAAGTTCTTGTCGAGCGCGCCGATGTAGGAAGACTTCAGGTAGACCTTCGCGACGAACACGCCGAGGAGCAGCGCCGCGATGATCATCGCGAACGTTGCAGCCGCAAAGATCTGCTGGGCCCGCCCGCGGAAGCTGCGGCGGGTTTTGAGGTCGTCCGGAATAAAATCCATCGCCGCCGGACGGCGGAGAACGGCCGGAAACAGGACCGCGTCCATGGGCGACTGGAACATTTCGGATTCCGAGGCGCGGGCCTGGGAAGTGGCGGCCACGTGATCAGCCGCGCGCACCTGCTCGAGCGGCAGGCCGCAGGCACTTTTCACTTCGGCCGCAAGCTGGGCGATGTCGGACGAGTCGGGCCCGATCAACAGAAGTTTCTGAAGCGAGCGGTTGGGTTCGGCGGACTGAAACGCCTCGATGGATTTCTGAATTTCCGCGGCCAGCTCGCGCCGGCTGGCGACCTGCTGGAGCTGCTTGGTGCCGATGCCGACGCTGCGGACGAAAAACGGCTTGGATTTGCACATGACGATCAAGTCGGCGTGCTCCACATCAACCAGCACGGCTCCGGTGACGTCCCCATCGGCCACCAGACCGGCTTCGACCAGTCCTTGCGCCACACCCTCAAACGCGACTTCGACCTTGCCGATTTCGACCCCGGCCAGGCGCAGAACATCGAGGTGCTTGCGAATATTGCCCAGGGAAATGATGACCAGGAGCGCCTTGGTGTAGCGCTCAAGCACCTCTTCGAGATTGAGGTGGTTGCAGATGATTTCGTCTTTGGAATACGGGGTATGACGGCTGGACTGGAGCTTGACGATGGCTTCGATTTCCTGCGGATCGAAGGAAGGCACTTCCACGCTCTTGGTGATCGCAAACTTGGAGGTCACCACGACCCGGGCCGGCACGGACCCGGCGCGGACGGCGGCAAGCCCGCGCACCGTCTCGTCCACAAGCCCGTTTTCGTCGAGCGCGGAGACGTCGGAATAAAATACGTGCTGGATCTCGGACTTTCCCTGCTGTGTCCGGACGGTCGCCATTTTGAGCGAAACGCCGTCAAGGTACACAACCAGCTCATCCTGCCGCAGGAACGGAAGATTGCTCATGAAGACTCCATCCATCTTTGGATTCCGCGGCGCAGACCGTAAACGCTCATGGTCTGACCGCGGGATTGTTTGGCCGACGCCTCAACGACGACGGAAAAATAATTCGAACTCAAGGCCACTGATCTTTTTGCAAACGCATGCCTCAGAGAAACCTGTTCCTGAAGCCTGAGGCCAAAGGCTGATTTGAGTTTGAGCTCCAAATCCGCCTGACTCTGAAAAACAACGTCATCCGCCGTTCCGCTGATTTCGTCCGGCCCCGCCCGCAGCGCAAGAATCTTGGTTCCGACGCCGGGATGCAGATCCAGCAGACTGATCAGCTCGGGGCCCGCGGAGTTCAAGTTCACCGCGCCGTCCCCGTAGACCGTGACATAAAACCGGATGCGGGCGTAAATCTCCCGGGTCATTCCCGGCAACCGCAGAAGCTCGGACACAAACTCGTAATCCGAATTTTTGGGCGGATAATTCAGCCCCGCCGCATGATACCGGGACTCTTCCGAGCCCCCGGCACCGACAGTTGCGGTCACCGCATCGTCGGCATCCCGATAATCCACTATCTGACCCGCGAGGTCCGCGGCCGCTTCACTGTCGAGACCAGCAGCCGTCAAAAAACGCATCAAAAAAAACCTGTCTGCGCGGTTCAGATTTATTTTTCGAGACTCGTCCATTATACCATAAGTAGTTGTCTGTTTCTGTCTATTCGAGTCAATTTCCGCCTGATTTTGTTCAAATACAGAAATACCCGCTTGGTTTTGCTGGTCATCCGGTGGAGGAGGGAGCGGCACGACCGGCTTGAACATCGCCTGGTTTAGCTCCCCTTCGGCATACTGGGCGACCGCATAGGATTCCTGCAGTGAAAACGGCGCTCCTGGCTCCCGCACCCTCAGATGATCGATCGCCGACTTCACCCCGGCTTCCGCCGCCAGTCGCACCCGCTCGCGCTCATCGAGCTTTTGAAAGAAAAACACGTTTTGCCGTACTTTACCGGCCAGCGTAACGGCCAAAAAAGCGATGAAAGCCGTCGTCCACAGGACGAGGATCAGCACACTGCCCCGGCGGCCCCATGACCCCCTCATGCTTCCTCCGTCCCGACAGGAGCGGCCGGAATCCGCACGTCGCGCGACAAAACCCGCGGTCCGAACCGGCCCTCGTAATCCACTCGAATTTTGACGCGGCGCGGGATTTGACCGGGTTCCATTTCGTACTCGAACCGGACGGCGCTCACCCGGCTCATCACCGTTTCGGTTTTTGACGCTTCCGGAACTTCGAACGTCTGAGGCCGGACCGCTTCCCGGACCAGCCGACCCGTTTCCGCGTCATAGCGGTAGCTCACCTGGATCGGCGACGGGTCAGGCGCACCGGCGACCGCCGACAGATCTTCGAGCGAAGCGAAGCTCATCCGGTCTTCGGCGCCTTCAAAAGGAATCAGGGAATAAGCGTTCATGCCGCGCAGGTCCCGCGTCATCTTGACCATGCCGACGGCGGCCGCCTCCTCCTGAGAGGCCGCGGAGAGCTTGGAAAACATGCGGATGCCCTGCGTCATGAAAACGGCAATCGTCGCGGCGGAGGCGAGCAGGAGCGCGGAGGCGAGCAGGAGTTCGATCAGCGTGAATCCGGAACGGTCCGGACGGCCGTTAGTTGGCGACATAGGCCGATCGCGAAAGCCCTGCGGTTCCCTCGCCCATCCAGTTGACCGTGGTCCGAAGCTCGACAAGCGACCCCGCCTGATTCACGGGCAGCGTTTCGATGCGGTAGCGGAAAGGAGTGCCGTTTTCGACGACTTCTCCTTCGAGCGGAAGCGCGCGGAGGCTGCGGTCCGCCTTGAAGCGGAATTCGGCATCGACGATGAGGTTATTCAGCACATTTTCGGCGTCAGCGCGCTGGTACAGGTAGCGGAGATGATCGGACGACCGCTGCAGCGCCGGAAGCGCGAGCAAAGCACCGGCGGCCAGAAGCGTGATGGCCATCAGCACTTCGACGAGCGTGAACCCCCGAAGCGACTTATTGCCAGTTGGCAATCCAGACATCCGGATTCGACTTGTCGCGTCCGTACGAGTACAGGTCGTATCCGACTCCATGCGTGCCCGGATTGGCGTATTGGTAAGGTTCGCCCCAGGGATCGATGGGCTTCTTTTCGAGATAAGGCCCGTTCCAGTTGCGGGGCGCCGGCGGCGACGTCGGTTTGACGAGCAGCGCCTCCAGCCCCTGAGCCGTCGTCGGAAACATTCCATTGTCGAGTTCGTACAGCTTGAGAGCGGAAGCGATGTTCGCGCTGATGTCCACTTGCGCAACGGTGACGAGAGCCCTCTCGCCGCGTCCCGCCAGTCTCGGGACCACCATGACGGCCAAAGCGCCGATGATCATGACCACGAGCAAAATTTCGATGAGCGTAAATCCGCTCGTACTTTTTAATTTCTTCAATTTATCTCCTTCTCACCGCAGAACGTCCATTTCAAAAATAGGCATCAACATCGCGAGCACCACAAATCCGACGATCCCTCCGACGATGACGATCATCGCCGGCTCCAACAGGGAGGTGAACATGCGGATATGGTCTTCGACTTCTTCTTCGTAGACCTGGGCGATCTCCACGAGGAGGTTCTGAAGATTGCCCGACTCTTCTCCGACGGCGACCATGTCCGTCACCAAAAACGGGAACGCCCCGGTCTGGCGGAGCGACTGGCCAAAAAAGGCTCCGGTCCGTACGCGGGCGGCGGCGTCCTGGAGCGCGGCGCGCAGATGGGCCAGGTTCACGATCGGGCCGGCAACTTCCAACCCCTGAAGAAACGGAACGCCGTTGGACATCGACATGTGAAGCGCCCGGCAGAAGCGCGCGATCTCCGATTTGAGCAGCAACGGCCCGATCAATGGCCATCCGGCGCGCATCCGGTCCCATTCCTCATCGCCCATGCTTTGCCGCATCCGGCGCGGAAGCCACACGGCCGCCGCGTATCCGAGCAGAATCACGACGGGCCATCCGTAGCGCATGGCGTTGCCCGCTGCGATCACGATTCTCGTCGGAAGCGGAAGCTCCTGTCCGATGTTTTGGAACAACAGGGTCAACCGCGGCACGACGAACGTCAGAATGAAGAGCACCGTCACAAGGCCCGCACCCAACAAGAAGAGCGGATAGACCATCGCCTGGCGAACCGTGCTGCGCAGCCGCTCGTGTTTTTTTAAATGTTCGCTCAAGATAAGGAGCGTCTCCTGCAGCACGCTCCCCTGTTCCCCCGAACGGACCATCGCCACGTACATCCCGGAAAAATATTCCGGATGCGATTCGAGCGCGGCAGAGAGCGTGCGGCCTTCCTTGAGGTCCTTGTGCAGGTCGGCGAGGACCGATCGAAATTCCTTGTCCTGGGTTTCGTCGCGGATGATTTCGAGCGCCCGAAGCACCGGGATCTGGTTTTTGAGAAAAGCGGACAGGTGCCGGCTGAAGATGATGACTTGTTTCTCGCGGCGGCCCGAGTTGCGCTGCCATGCGGGGACCGGCGTTCGGACGCCGCGGTCCGAGGCGGCGGAGCGGGGGGAAACCGGCTGGTTTTTTTTGGGCCACACCCGGACCGGGAGGTAGCCCTTGCGGCTGATCCGGTCGATCGCTTCCGTTTCGGTCGCCGCTTCCACCGTCCCTTGGACCTGACGGGTCGGACCGTCCTTGGCCAGGTATTCGAATTCGGGCACGCGTTAGACGGTTCCTATGCTGGCGACGTTGATCACCTCACCGGTGGTGGTGATGCCTTGCAGCACTTTGCCCCATCCGTCCTGCAGCAGCGTGAGCATGCCCTCGGAAGCGGCTAGAAGCTTGATGTCCTGGGCCGACGCCTGCCGGAGGATCGCTTCCCGGATCGGATCCGTGACGGTGAGAATTTCGTGCAGGGCCGTTCGGCCGTAAAAGCCGGTCTGATTGCATTCGGAGCAGCCGCGGCCCACCCAGGTCTTGACCGGGTCGCCTGCCGGAAGCCGAAGGTCGCGGCGGATGCGGTCCCGGATCGGCTGCGGTTCAAACGAGTTCTCCTCCTTGCAATGAGGGCAGATCACGCGGACCAGGCGCTGGGCGATGACGGCCTGAACGCTCGACGCGATCAGGAACGGTTCGACGCCGATGTCGACCAGCCGGTTGAATCCGCTCGCGGCATCGTTGGTGTGCAGCGTCGAAAAGATCAAATGCCCGGTGAGCGCCGCGCGGATGGCGATCTCGGCCGTTTCGAGGTCGCGGATTTCTCCGACCATCATGATGTCGGGGTCGTGGCGCAGCATGCTCCGCAGTCCGCTGGCGAAGGTTAACCCGACCTTGGGCTGGACCTGGATCTGCGTGATGCCCTGAATGTCGTACTCGATCGGATCCTCGAGCGAAATGATCTTGAGGGAGTCGGAACGGATCTGATTGAGACAGGTGTAGAGCGTTGTGGTCTTGCCGCTGCCGGTCGGTCCGGTGAGCAGAACGATTCCGTGCGGACGGTTGATGAGATCGTTGACGATCTCCACGTTTCCGGGCGTGAGGCCCAGCCGGCCCAGGTCGAAGGTCAGTTCGGTCTTCAGCACGCGGACGACGATGCTTTCGCCGTAAGGCGTGGGAATGCACGAAACGCGCAGATCGAGTTTTTCGTCCCCGATCTTCACGATCGCGCGGCCGTCCTGGGGCAGCCGGTGCTCGACGATGTCCAGATTGGACATGATCTTGATGCGCGAAATGATCGGCAGGATGAGCGCGCGAACCTTTGCCGGCAGGTTGGCGTCGCTGAGAATGCCGTCGATCCGGTAACGCAACCGGAACTGGCCTCGGTACGGCTCCAGATGGATGTCGGTGGCGCGCTTTTTATAAGCTTCGAGAATGATTTCGTTGACCAGACTGATGACCGACGCATCGCCCGCCATCTGGTCGGCGGTGGCGATGCTGTTGACCTCGACGTCGTCACGCTGGGTGTCCGCATAGGAGGAGGAAACGATCTGATCGACGGTTCCTGCCGCCATTCCGTACGCGCGGCGGATCAACTCCTGGATCTCTTCGCGTTTGGCCAGAATCTGCTCGACGGCGAATCCGGTCTGCATCCGAATCTCGTCCTGGGTCTTGAGCGTGACCGGATAGTGGCAGGCAATGGTCAACCGGTTGCCCTCGATCCGGATCGGGGCGAATTGATAATGCGCCGCAACTTTGATCGGGATCCTTCGAACGAGCTCTTGCGGGATCTGCACGGCAGAAAGGGTTTCGTACGGAATATTGAGTTGGCGGGACAGAACGGGATACAAAGCGTCCGGCTGGGATCCAAAGTCCTGGCAGAGGTGCTCGATCAGGGGCCGGCCGGTCTTTTGGGAGCGGTTCAAGGCTTCCTCAAGCGACCGCCGGTTGACGATCCCCTCTTCCACCAGACGATTGCCGAACGTGGTGTCGATACGGATGTCGGAACGCATACTGGGTTGCCGGGGCAGGACCGGCCTACTTGGACCGGGTACCGAACTTCTTCTGGAGCGAACCGATCATATAGAAGTCGCGGGGATCCTGGTCGTCGTAGTCCCCGTTGATGATCGCGTCCACGTCGTCCACGCTCTCCGCGGGCGGAACGTATTCGCCGGGCTTGCCGGTGAAGATTTCCGCGACGAAGAAGGGCTGGGTGAAGTAGTTTTGAAGCTTGAGACCCCGGAAATAAGTGATGCGGTCGGTCGTCGACAATTCTTCGACGCCGATGATCGCCACGATCTTTTTAAGATCCTGAAGTTTGGTCAGAATTTTTCTCGCTTCGACGGCAACGTTGAAGTGGCGCTGGCCCACGATCGACGTATCGAGATTCGCACAGGAGCTCTTCAAAATGTCGATGGCCGGATAAAGACCTCTTTGCACCATGTCGCGTGACAGCGACATAACTCCGTCCAGGTAGCTGTAGATCGCGACCACCGCCGGGTCCGTGTAGTCGTCGGCCGGAACGTACACGGCCTGGAACGACGTGATCGACCCGCCGTTTTCCGTGGAACGGATGCGCTCCTGAACTTCCGACACTTCCGAGGCCAGCGTCGGTTGATATCCCGTTTCGGAAGGCACGCGGCCCAGCAGCGTCGACACTTCCTGGCCGCCCTGAACGAACCGGAAAATATTATCGGCGAACAGCAGAACGTCCTTATTCTGGTTCTGGATGTATTCCGCGAGCGTAAGACCCGCGAACACGACTTCGCGCCGGGCGCCCGGCGGCTGGTCCATCTGACCAAACGCCATCATGACGCGGTGCAGCAACTTGGCTTCTTCCAATTCCTTGAACAGATCGAACCCTTCGCGCAGACGCTCGCCGATTCCGGCGAACACGCAGGCGCCGGAACGCTGCTTAACGATGTTGTTGATGAGCTCGAGAATGACGACGGTCTTTCCGCACGCGGCGCCGCCGAGAACCCCGGTTTTGGATCCCTTCACGAGCGGGAAGAACAGGTCGACCATCTTGATGCCGGTGTCCATGACTTCGATTTCGCCGCCGGCGCGGTCCGTTTTGACCGGATAGGCGGTCTTGAGCGTGCGGATGTCCTTGAGCTCGCCGACGATCGGCGCGCCCTCGTCGATCATCTCACCCATGGCATTCATGATGCGGCCGAAGCATTCGTCGCTCACCGGCACCTGGATCTTCTTGTTGTAGCACCACGCTTTGGAATTACGCTGCAAATTCATGGTTTCGTGCATCGAAATACAGCGGGCGATCGTTCCCGGCATGTGCTCCGCGACCATCAAAAGGACGTTTTTGCCGGCGAAGGTCTTGGTTTGAATCGCGTAGTCAATGCCCGGGAGGTCCTTTTCCGATGCAAACTTCACGTCGACCACCGGCCCCTGAACGCTGATGATCCGGCCTTCCATGTACCGTTCGGCCGTTTCGTCCGTCTTTACCTTTAATGCGGGGTCAGGTTGCGTCATGGTGAAGTCCTCTTAGGCGGGCGCGTTGACCATCATCGCAGTCACCGTCTCGCGGAGACTGGCGTCGATCAACTCGCGGCGAGTTTTGACGAACAGCAATTTGAGTTTTTTCTCGAGCTCGTCCAGGTTCTGCAAGCTGCCGTCCAGCTGCATGGCCTGTGCGGCATACTCGCTGAGCTTGTTGTCCTGGAAGAGGGCGATCAGTTTATAGATGATCCAGATTTCCGACAGGTATTCCATGATCGCGTCGATGTGGGTTTCCTGACAGAACAATTCGTCCTTATCGGGCCGGGTGTCTTCGTTTTTTGGATAAACGTCGTGGGCCGGAAGCAGCGTGACCGCGCGGATTTCCTGGGTTGACAACGACACCGGATCGGCGTAAACCGCGATCACTTTTCCGAACTCCTTTTCCCTGACTTTTTGCGTCACAAAATCTTTGATCTGCGTCGCGACCTCGTGCATGTTCTTGTCCCGGAATCCTGGAAAAATGGTGTATGGGACACGCTCCTGCTTTAACCGCCCGATCATGCGCGGACCGGTGATCACAAAATGGCAGGGGCGGTTCTCGACTTTTTCGCGGGCGACCTTGATGACCTTGTTGTTCAATCCCGCCATGAACGACTCGTTGGATGTGATCGCGATCATGCAGATCACCCCCGAATCGGGCTGGACGAATGAACTTTTTGTCTTGGAGTGGTCCGCCAGCTGGAAAAAAGTGTTGAACGATGTCGTAAAACGGTCGAAACGCTTTTCGCGCTTCTTTTTTACCTCAACGAACGACGACATGGCGATGCCCTTCATCGTCCCCATGATCTGCTTCATGTTGGACGCTACGAACCGCTCATTGGCGACGACCGGCAGTGTGGGCATTCAGCGCCTTTGGTTAAACGTCCGGAGCCTTATTTGGCCGCGTATTTCCAGGTCAATCCCTGTTTCATCTGCAGGGCGCTTTCGTTGACGCGCTCCGCGAGACTTCCGTCGACGACCATCGTTCCGATTTTCATCAGAATACCGCCGAGCAGCTTGGGATCTTCGTTGCTGTACAGACGGACCTGACGGCCGAGCTTCGCTTGAAGCAGAGTCTTGATCTTTTCCTGATCGTGGACCGCCACAGGCATGCTCGAAATGATTTCGATTTCGTTGACGTCGCTGTTGATCTTGGTGAGATCCGCCTTCTCAAGCTCCGCAATGAACTCCTCGACGAGCTTTTCGTTCATCTGGGCCTGGACCACGGTCGTAAGTGTCTTGTTCAGAATTTCGGCGCAAATGTCGATCATCTTGCCTTCGGCCTCGATCATCGCGTCCGTGCGGATCTGCTCCTTGGTCGCCTGCGCCTTGCGGATGATGTCGTCCCCTTCTTCCTTGGCCTTGCGGATGATGTCCTCGTGCAGCTGGTTGGCGGCGCGACGGGCTTCGGCCTTGATGCGCTGTTCTTCGTCCTGGATGACCTGCTTTTGTTCGTCAATCTGCTTCTGGGCCTGTTCGAGCTTCCGCGCGAGCAACTTTTCCTTCTCGCGGTTCATATTGTCGAGTTTTGTAAGGCGGTTGATCGCGCTGTTCGTATCCGAAAAGATCAGACGGCGAAGCAGGGTGATCACCACACCGAGGATGAGGATCTGGGCAAGGACGAATCCGATAATCAGCATGGGATATGGCTCCGTTTAGTAGAGTTTGACCAACTGGAAAAAAACCAACAACGATACGATGATGAGGCACTGATTGAATATCAGCAGTGTCACCATTCCGATCAGAATCACGGGTCCCGACGAGGGGTTCCGCGAGAGCGCCTTGACGGTCGTGTGACCTATGATCGCGACGACTCCGGAAGGGCCCAGGATCGCCGCAGTCGTAACCAGAAACAAAATGATGATGTCCATAAAAACCCGGCTATCCGGCCGCCGGTTCGTCGGACTCGAACTCTTCGGCGAGTATCAGACACTTGTTGTCATTGAAGGCTACGATCCCCGCCTTGACCGGAATCGCAATCTTGTTGTTAATGATGATGTCTCCCGCGCGCAACAGCCCCAGCGTCTTCGAATGGAAGCTCATAAGCTCGTATTCCGACTCGTCCCCGTCGATCAGCACCCGCTCCACCGCGTCCTCAAATATAACCCGCTTGGGAGTCACGATCGTCAGGTCAAACACGTCAGGCCCCGCTTTTTGCCGGCGCGGGCGCGGCGGCTTTTTCTTCGGTCGAAATGAAGCGGGTCAGGTAATTCCGAAGATGCGTTTCGATGCCTTCCTTGATCTTGTCGGTGAGCTTCCGCTCGGTTCGAATCGTGCGCAGAAGATCTCCCGCGTTCTCCCTCAAGTATCCGGAGATATCGCGCTTGAACTCCCGGACCTGATCCATATTCAAAGGCATCAGCATCTTGTTGTTGTGCGCGTAGTAAATGAAGATCTGCTCTTCCTGCGGAACCGGATTATCCTTGTCCTGGGTGATGAGTTCGACGAAGATTGAACCGAATTTGAGCTGATCCTGAACCGATTTGGAAATATCGCTCGACAGTTTGGTGGATTCGACCAGCTCGCGGTATTGAAGATAGTCGAGGCGGTAGGTCTTGGTCATCGCCTTCATGATCGACCACTGCACCTTCGTTCCGATGCGGGAAACGGAGAGCCCCAGGTCCAGCGCCGGCTTGAAGCCCTGCGCAAAAAGCTTGAGATCCAGACAAATCTGGCCGTCGGTCATCGACACCAGGTTCGTGATGACGTAGCTGGTGATGTCGCCTTCGAGTGTTTCCATGAGCGGCAGGAAAGTCATCGACCCGCCGCCGCGCTTGGCGTCGAGCTGCGCGGCACGTTCGATCATCTGTGAATGGAGATAAAAAATATCGCCCGGATACGCGTTGCGTCCCGGGGGGCGGCCGAGGAGAAGCGACAGCTCGCGGTACGCCCAAGCATGTTTCGAGAAATCGTCGAACACGACAAAAACGTCCTTGCCGCGATACATGAAGTATTCGCCGAGCGAGCAGGCGACATACGGCGCGAGGTACTGCTCACCCTGCGAAGCGGATGCGCCGGCGGAAAGAATGATGGTGTAATCCAGGCAGCCGTGACGGTTGAAAAGTGCCGAAACGCGCTTGAGGGACATCTCGGCTTTTCCGATGTCGACGTAGATGCAAACGACATCCTTGCCCTTCTGATTGATGATCGTGTCCGTGCCGATGGTTGTCTTACCGCTCATACGATCTCCCGTGAGCAGCTCGCGCTGGCCGCATCCCAGGGGAATCATGGAATCGATGATCTTAATGCCGGTTTCGACCGAGCGCTCGAGGGGTCCGCGGGACATGATCGGAGGCGAGTCGCGGAAAATCGGATAATGATCGTCCGCCTTGACCGGCCCCTTGCCGTCGCGCGGTTCGCCGAGCGCCGTGGTGATACGGCCGATAAAATTACTTCCGACGGGGGTCGTGAAAGGTTCAAGCGTCGTTGCAACGCGGTCGCCTGCGCCAATGGCTCCGCGCTCTTTGAGAATCAGGACCTGAGCGTACTTTTCGGTGAAGCCGATCACCATGCCGCGTGACCCGCCGCCCAGGTCCACCAACTGTCCGTAAATGCAGTTCGCCAGACCTTCGACCACGATCACGCATTGTTTTTTACTGACGACGGTTCCGAATTCTTTGTATTTAAAAAATGACATATTAAGCCTTGTGCGCCTCGTATTTGCGGTTCAATTTTGCCTTGGACTGGCCCCACCAGAGCGCATAGAACATAAGGCCCAGGACCGTCAAAAATCCGATGAATCCGTAGATGATCTTCCAAGTGGTCGACACATCCGGAGTCGCAGGTTTGATGTAGTACGGCAGCGTTTGAGGAACGGGATGCTCGATCTCCTTGACGAGCTCCTTGAGCTTTTTCTCGGCGTCCTCGACCGCGTTGAAACGGGTCAGGTTCAGGCTGAAATTGGAGATCATGTCCGCCGGATTCTCATACTTGACCTGAAGTTCCTTGATCTGCACGGAAAGCCGTTCGAGCTCGGCGAATATCTTGTTTCCGGTTTCTTCGTACTGGGATCCCTTTAATTTTTCTTGATGGCTCTGAGCCAGCTTGACGATCTGATCCAGCTTTTCTAACGGTATCTTCCAAGCATTTTTAAAAACGATGGTCGCAGACACCGTCTCGGATGGCTTCAGATCCATTTCGCGATACAGATAATAAAGTTCACGCTCGGGGTCGAATTTCACCTCGAAGCCCTGAGCGTCGATGATGTCGGTCGGAGCGACTCCTCTGGGGAGATAGCGGATGACCTTTTGCTTATGCAGCTCTTCAGACATCGGATTCTTAATCTGGACCGCCATCTTAACCGTTTCGGCGGTTTCGGCGATGCTGCCGGCCCAGCGGGCCTGCTTGACGAAGTCCGTCATCACGGTGACCCGGCTGCGGATCTGGTCGATTTTATCGGATGCGATCCGGTGCATTTCAATGCGTTGCGGAATCGTCATTTCTTCAGCCTGCGCCTTTTCGATGTCAGCCAATTCCTTCATCGTTTGGTCCGCCAGGCGCTGACCGGCCTGGTAATCGTCGGTATCCTTTAAAAACTCCAGACGGCTCTGGGTCTGCTTCTTCAAGAAATCGATATCCGCCTGGGGAATCTGCCAGATATCGCGGACTACAACGCGGTAATTCTTGGATTCCTGCGGCTGTAAAACATTCTCGCCGTACAGGAATAATGCCGAACGTTTGTCATCGTAGCGAATCTGAAGGCCGGCGCTGTCCAACACGTCTTCTTTAGAAAGCTCTGCAGGGAGGTATTGAACAATCGGAGTGTCCTGAGGCTCTGTAGACGCATTCTGCGTCTTGAGATTCATGATCAGGCTCTCGGCTGCCTCGGCTGGTACAGGTGTTGCAGTCTGCAACGCTACAGCAACAAGGAACGGGGCCATAGCCCTGAGCGAACTCCATTTTAGGAAGCGCTCAACGCCAGTCGAAGCAACCCTGTTGTGTTTTAAACAATTGCCGTTTGACATGTTCGTCCGGTGACATTCCCCTCTTATCGAGTCTGGGCGACCTCGGACCGGTGAACGGCTGGGTCTGACGAGGCAGATCGGTCACGCGACGCCGGGCCAAAAGCCCCCCGCGTCAGCCGATATTACTCGCCCGCTTCCCAAGTGGTTTCGACCTGAGCTCCGCCGACAGACGATTCGACCAGATACTTCAGCATCCGCTGATTTTCCTTCGTAATCTTCTTCACGACCTCGATCTCCTTGATCCGATCCAGCTCGTCCAGGTGCAGATCCTGGATAAGGCTGGTGATGGCCTTGCCCTCGCGGGTACCCTGGTCTGCGATCGCATTCACGATCATGCGGGTCAGTTCTTCGGGGTCAAGACGGTTGTCAACGATCTCGGCCGTCTGTGCTGCCAGCTGCTCAACGATCGACTTCAATTCAATCACCGTTTTGAAAACAGAGGCTGTGGTCTTTTCATCCGTTTCGAACTCGGGCTGGTCAACGCCGAGTTCTCTGCGGAGCTTTTGAATCTTGTCAAAGGCATCCTGCGTGAACGTCTTGATGTTATTCAAGCGGCCGAAAACCGACTTCGTCTGCGTGGTGTCGGTCACTTTTCCGACTCGTCCGAAGAGAGAATCGGTTGACGGGCTGTCGGTGAGCTCACCAATCTTGTCATTGATTTCATCCGCTGTCGTTTGTGCCGCAGTAACGTTCGTATTCACCGTGCCAATGGTGCTATCCAAGTCGCCCAATCCTTCCCAGTTCACACCCGCAGCGGTCTGGCGGGCCGTGTCATCCCAGTTGATACCTGCAACCGACAGTCCGTTCAAATTCGTGAAGTTGATGCCGTTTCCGGTCATGTAAGCAAAATCAGCCCAATTGATCGCGGCATCTGTCATCACCTGGAAGTCTTGGAAGTTGATGCTCGAGTCGGTGAGGACCTGCAAGTCCTGGAAATTGATGCTGG
>CAYSFB010000013.1:0-56237 GCA_964430735.1 uncultured Planctomycetia bacterium
CCGGCTCCATTTGTCCTCGTCGGCGGGGACGCCTCCTCGGACAAAAAGCGCTGCGATGACAGGTCTTCCTGCCCACGCGCCTAGTCGAACTGGTTTAGTATTGTTGGGATTTCCACTCGACTTTGCGGCCCTGAAAATGGTGCTTCAGGCAGTCGAGGAGGATGGCGGTGATGACGAGGGCGCTGAGCGGGTGAAGGAGGATGGACCATTGGGAGGCTTTGAGGGCGGCGTGGGAGCGTGAGCGCAGGAACAGAATAAATGCGCAGAGACCGGCGGCCAAGGCTGCCGTCAGACCCCACTCCGCAACGCCCTGAGACCACTGCCAGAGGGCGAAACCAAGGATGAAGAACGGGGCCGCGGAGAAGAAGAGGAGCATGAAGATTTTTTGGATCAGCGAGGGGACGTTTTTGTTGAGGGCGTGGAGGTAGATGCGGCGCCAGCCGATCCAGGATTCGGCAAAGGACTGGTACATGCGCGTGGCGAAAATATGGGCGCCGATGGCGAGTTCGCAGCGATAGCCGGCCGATTTGACGTTTTTAAAAAGCTCCAGGTCTTCGGTGACCGCGTTCTTGATCCTTTCGGCTCCGCCGACGGCGTTGAACACTGACTTCCGGATCATGAGGTACTGTCCGCAGGCCAGCGGTGTCGAGGAGTTCGGGTCGTTCACCTCTTCGAGCTTGAACCAGACCGAAAAACAGCCGATGCCCATCGGTTGGACCAGGTGCTCGCCGAAGCTTTTGCAGACGCAGCGCGCCGAGAGGGTGAGGAGGTCGAGCTTGCGCTCGAGCGCGTAGCGCAGCGACGACGAGACGGAATGCTTGAGGTGCTCCGTATCCGCGTCGCTGAAGAGCAGCCACTCACCGGTCGCGGCCTCGGCGCATTGGTGCATGGCGTGATTTTTGCCCGTCCAGCCGGCGGGAAGCGGTTTGCCCCGGAGGACTTTGATCCGTGGATGCCTGGCGGCGGCTTCCTCGAGGAGCCGGAGCGTCCCGTCGGTCGACCGGTCGTCCAGAAAAATGAATTCGATGTGAGGGTAGTCCTGCGCCATGAGCGACGGGATGAGGATGGGGAGGTTCCGTTCCTCGTTGCGGCAGGGGACGATGACCGAGACCTTCACCTGAGGCCACAATTCCTCCCAGGCGCGGACGGGCATGATGCTGTACTTCTTGATGCTGCCGACCATGAGGACGGCCCGGCGCACCCAAACCGCCAGCACGCAGACGATAAAAATATTCAGGCAAACGGGGATCATAGATTGGTTATACTATACCAATGTTTGCCAAAATGCTCGACGATCTCCAGCTAGAATTGCTCTGGAAAAACCCCGGCCGCGCCATCTCCGTCTACGAACGGATCCCGCGGCCGTGGATCGACGGTTACCGGCTGATCAACCTTAAGAACTCGCTCAAGCTCGCGCGGGAAAAAGCGCCTTTTTACGCCCAAAAGTTCCGCGAGCACCCCGTCGACCTCGACCGCATCCAGTCTCCGGCCGACCTCGGCAGTCTGTTTACCCGGCCGTCGGACCTTCAGACGCTGCCGCCGGAGCAATTTCTCTGCAACCCGTCCGACACGGCGTATGAGACCACCGGAACGATTTCCAAAAAGCCGAAACGGGTGTTTTTTTCGAACCGCGAAATTGAGGACGTTGGCCGCGTCAACGCCGCCGGTTTGTGGCGGATGGGGATACGGCCCGGCGACCGGATCGCCTCGTCCTTTGACTATTCGTTCTGGGTGTCCGGTCCGACGCTCAAGGCGGCCGTCGCGCAGCTCAAGTGCTTCCATGTGGAAGCCGGACGGATGGATCCGGAGGAATTTTATGACCGCGTGAAGCCCTACGGCTGCAACGTGCTCGTCGCCGATCCAGGTTGGCTCGTCAAATTATCCGAAGTTGCCGAGCGGCGCGGCCCGTGGCTGGTGAAGCACTTGATCGCGGGCGGGGAGAACTTGAGCGAATCCTCCCGCAAATACGTCGAGAGCGTCTGGCAGGCCAAACTCCTCCTCTCTTACGGTCAGACGGAGGCGTTCGGCTCCATCGGCATCGAGTGCCATCGCCAGGATGGATATCACTTGAACGACATGGATCTGTGGGCCGAAGTCGTCGACGCCGACGCGCAAGGGTACGGGGAGCTGGTCTACACGACGCTGCGCCGGACCGTCATGCCGTTCGTCCGGTACCGTTCCGGCGACATCACCCGGCTCATCACCGAACCCTGTCCGTGCGGAACGCCGTCCATCCGCCTGGCGAAGCTCCGCGGCCGGTCCGACGACATGGTCGTCACCGGCGTCGGCAACATAGCGGCCTGGATGATCGAACCGGCGATCGAGCTGCTCGAGCCCCGGGCCGGCGATTGGCAGCTGGCGGTATCGAGCGCGAACGGAAAAGATCATTTGGAGTTACGCATCGAAACGGAATCCCATGCATCCGCCGCCGAGGTGCGCGCGCACCTCATGAGTGCGATGAAACGCGGTCCGATGCAGGTCGCCGCCAACGGAATCGACCAGGGTCTGGCCACGCTCGACATTCAGGCCCGCGCTCCCGGAATGCTCAAAGGCCAATCCCGCAAACTCAAACGCGTTCTCGACCTGAGAAAATTCTAAGCGCCCGCAGAAGCGGGGCGGCATTCGGAAGGCTTTTTGTCCGCCCCGCTTCTACAGAGCGATCAGAATTGAATCAAACGAGGGAGAGTCCGCCGTCGGCGAGCAGCGTCTGGCCGATGATCCAGGACGCGTCGTCGGAGCAGAGGAAGGAAACGATGCCGGCGAGGTCTTCGGGCCGGCCGACCGCCTTGGCGGGAGTCCGGTTGATGACTTCCTGCTTCATGCGCTCGTATTCGGGGAAGGCGGTGAGGGACTTCGTGTCGATGAATCCGCCCGAGACCGCATTCACGCGGATCCCGTCCGGAATATAATCCACGGCCAAATACCGGACCAGCGCTTCGAGCGTCGCCTTGGACACGCCGATCGCGCCGTAATTGGGGACGACCCGGGTGGAGCCCGAAGACGAGAGGCCGATCATGACCGACCCGCGCTTCATCTGGGGCTTGAGCACCTGCGCCATCATCAAAAAGCTTTTTACGTTGATGTTCATCGACAGGTCCCACTGATTGCCTTTGACCTCGGACGTCTTTTTAAACGTGCCGAGCGCCGCGCTGTGGACGAAGATGTCGACGTTGCCGAGAAGCCGGATCGCTTCGGACGCGAGTTTCTTGGCCTCGTCCATGTCGCTCAAGTTCGCCTGAACCAGATGGACCTTGGACTTGGGAGAGCTCTGAGCGATGAGCGCGGCCGTTTCGTCGGCCGCGGCCTTGTTGTCGAGGTAATTGAGGACGAGGTCGGCGCCTTCAGAGGCCAGACGCAGCGCGATGGCGCGGCCGATGCCGCGCGTGCCGCCGGTGACGAGAACTTTTTTCCCTTGGTGCTTCATAGGCCGACATTATAATATGAAAAACCAAAAACGGAACCATACATAAATGACGCCGACGACTCAACCCTCCGTCCCGCTCCCGTGCATCGACCGGATCATCCGTCTCGAGCCGGGCAAGTCCGCCCGCGCGGTGCGCCGCGTGGACCCGTCGGAAGAATACTTCATCGATCACTTTTCGGGTTTTGCCGTCCTGCCCGGTGTTCTGCAGCTGGAGGGGATGGTTCAGACCGCGTCGTGGCTGGTCCGCGCGACTGAGCAGTTCACCCGTTCGCAGGTCCGGATGACCGCCTGCTCGCAGGCCAAATACACCCAGCTCGTCCGCCCGGGCGTGACGATCGACTTCGAAGTCGAGATCACAAGCCCTGCCGCTTGTACCTACGACGTGCGCGGCAAGGTGATCGAAGGGGAGAAGACGGTCGCGTCGGCCCGTTTCCGTCTGGAGTCCTCGGCGATCGCCGATTCCAACCCCAAATTCGCCCATCTCGAACCGTTGATCAACCAAAAAAACAAACAGATCTTCGCTCAGCTCAGCGCCGCCTAGAGATCCGCGGCGGCCGCCTTGCCATTTTTACCGGCAATGTGCATAATTAGGCCTTTCCGATTTTTGTTCCGATCCCACACATCACTTGAGAAGGCAGGACATCATGGCTGACGCCGTTAACGACATTTTTGAGAAGATCAAGGACTGCATCGCCAAAGCGCTTCAGATCAGCGCCGGCGACATTCAGGTCGATTCGAAGCTCATCGCCGACCTCGGCGCGGAATCGATCGACTTTTTGGACATCGTTTTCCGTCTGGAAAAAGCTTTTTCCATCAAGATCCCGCGCGACGATCTGTTTCCGGAAAAAGTGCTCACCGATCCCCGTTACGTGAAGGACGGCCGCATCACCGCCGAAGGCCTTGCGGTTCTCAAGGAAAAGCTTCCGTCCGTTCCGTTTGAGTCCTTCGAGAAGGACCCGGTCGTCTCGAAGCTTCCGGACCTGTTCACCGTCCGGATGATCCTCGACTACATCACGCGGCGTCTCCAGAACGCCTAAATTCCGCATGGCGCTTCGCCGCGGCCGTCTCATCGGGGTCGGAGTCGACCTGATCGAGACGGAGCGGGCGGAGCGGTTCGTCCGAAGCCACCCCGACGGGGTGGCTCGTTTTTTGACCCCCCAAGAAAATCTCCTCCTCCGCCGTGCCCGGCGGCGCGGACTGGCCTTTGCATTTCTCTTCGCCGCCAAGGAAGCGGCGTCCAAAGCGGTCGGGCAGAGTCTGTCCGGCCCGGGGATGTTCCGGGATTTTCAGGTCTCGAAGCGGGGAGGCCGGCTTCAGGTCCGCTGGGTCCGGCCCCGCGGCGGGGCGGTCCGGATCGACTTGTACCCGTTCGTCTGGCAGCGCCTCGCCGGGGTCCTCGCTTACGGCTATGGCACCCGCCCCTCCCGTTTGGTAAAATAACCCCTTCATGCGCTGGATTTTGGTCGATCAATTTACCCATATCGAGAAGGGGCGTTATGCCCGCGGCGTCCGTGCGTTTACGCGCTCGGAAGGCGCGGTGTCGGACCTCTATCCGTGCTATCCGGTGATGCCTCCCACGCTTATGCTCGAGATGATGGCGCAGGTCGGCGGGATCCTGACCGGTTCGACGATCGACTTTGGCAAGGAAGTCGTGCTCGCCAAAATCACCGACGCTGAGTTCGTATCGGCGGTCACGCCGCCCGCGCTGTTCGTGATCGAAGCGCGAATGGGCGACCTCGGCGACGACGCCGGAATGACCGAGTGCCAGATCAGCGTGGACGGCAACGTCGTCGCGCGCGCCAACATTTTTTTCGGATTGTTCGCCCATTTGGCCGAAGAGGGGAAGAAGAGCATCGTGTTTTCCAAGGACTTCATGGAATCGTTCGCGATCCGCGAGACGCTGGCCGCCGGCGCGGGAGCCGTCTCGTGAGGCGCCGCATCGTCCTGACCGGCATCGGCGCGGTCACGCCCTGCGGCACGGGAGCCGACGCGCTCTGGCAGTCGGCGTCCGAGAGCCGTTCGGGCATCACGGCGCGGACGGAGTCCGATCTTCCCACGATCCCGATCCGCGCCGCCGGCTTCGTCCGCGACTTCGAGCCCGCCAAATTCATCGCCAACCGCAAGTCGGTCAAGGTCATGTGCCGCGACATCCAGATGGCGGTCGTGGCGTCGTATCTCGCGCGCACGGACGCCGGTTTGTCCCCGGAGACCATCGTTCCGACCCGCTCGGGCGTGTGCATCGGCGCGGGCGTCTTCGAACACGACCCCGAAGAAATGGCCGACAGCTTCAAGGAGTCGCTGACCGACGACGCCCACTTCGACGTCGTGAAGTTCGGCGCGTCCGGAATGGGAAGGCTTTTTCCGCTGTGGCTGCTCAAGTACCTTCCCAACATGCCGGCCTGCCACATCACGATCGCGCACAACCTTCAGGGCCCGTCCAACACGATCACGGCCGACAGCTCCGGCTCCATGTCGAGCATCGAGGAGTCCGCGCGCGTCATCGACCGCGGACTGGCCGATCTCATGTTCTGCGGCGGAGCCGAGTGCCGCCTGTACGGCGCGGGACTGCTGCGCTATCAGGCGCGCGGAGAGCTTAGGAACGGGACGGGCGCGGCGACGGAGTATCCGGTGTTCTCGGACCGCTCGTCCGGCATCGTGCCGGGAGAGGGCGGAACCATCCTCGTGCTTGAATCGCTCGAACACGCCAGGGCGCGTTCCGCCAAACCGCTGGCGGAATTGCTCGGATTTTTCTCCGGGGGCGACATTTCGGACGGCGGCGCAAAAGAACTCGCGGCCGGCATGGCGCACGCGATGCGTGAAGCGGTTCGTTCGGCCGGACTCAAACCCGAAGACGTCGACGTGATCCATGTGAGCGCCAAGGGGCTTGCGCTCGAAGACCGGGCCGAAGCCGAAGCGATCCGCGCGGTTTTCGGTTCGCTGCCGGCCGAACGGCGGCCGCGGCTCGCCGTGACGAAGGGATTGTCGGGATTTTTGGGCTACGCGGCCGCGCCGACCGAAGTCGCGCTGGCTGCCCGGAGTCTGGCCGCCGGCCGCTCCGTCCCGTCGCTGGCCGCCGACGGTCATCCGCTCCTCGGCGACTTCCGTCTCACGTCCGCCGCGGACGGCGCGCGCGTCCAACACATTCTCGTGAACCATTTTGAAGCCGGGCTCGCGCATCACGCGATGGTTCTCGGCGGACCGGGAGGTCTCGATGCGTAAACGCGTCGTCATCACCGGCATGGGAGCGGTCACTCCGCTCGGCAACGACCTTCCGACCACCTGGGCCGGGGTCAAGGCCGGCAAGTCGGGCGTCCGCCGGATCACGCACTTCGACCCGAGCGGTTTTCCGTCCCAGATCGCGGGCGAGGTGAAGGGCTTCGATTTTTCGGCCGCGGTGAAACGAGATCCCAAGCTCAAGCCGGCGATGCTCAACACCCAGTTCGCGATCACCGCGTGCGAAGAAGCCGTGCGCGACTCGGGACTGTCGCTCGAAACAACCGACCCGCTCCGCCGCGCCTGCTATTTCGCCGCCGGCGACAGCGCCGTGCCGGTCGACAACCTGGCCAAAGCCTTCTACAAGTCGTTCCAAAAAACTCCGGACGGATTCGACGTCAACGACTACCTGCGCGAACGCGTCGCCGCCGGCCACGGTATCGCCGAGGAAGAGAAGGAGCCCGCCGCGACGCTGCGCCACCTGGTGCGCCACTTCAAGATCGGCGGTCCGGCGACGAACTGTCTCACGGCCTGCGCGGCGTCCGCCCAAGCCATCGGAGAAGCGACCGAGCTGATCCGGCGCGGCGAAGCCGACGTCTGCATTTCCGGCGGATCGCATTCGATGATCCATCCCTTCGGCATCGCGGGCTTCTGCCTCCTCACGACGCTGTCCATGAACAACGATGCGCCCGAAACGGCTTCGCGCCCCTTCGACGAAACCCGCAGCGGCTTTGTCCTGTCCGAAGGCGCCGCCGCGGTCATTCTCGAGGAATACGAGCACGCGAAGAAGCGCGGCGCCCGGATCTACGGCGAACTGCTCGGCTACGGCACGACGGCCGACGCGTACCGCCTCACCGATTCCCATCCGGAAGCCGTCGGCGCCTCCGCAGCGATCCTGCAGGCCGCCAAAGATGCGGGGATCCGGCCCGACCAGGTCGATTACCTGAACGCCCACGGCACGTCCACCAAGGTCAACGACGCCGTCGAAACGCTCGCGATCAAAAAAGCCTTCGGCGATCACGCCTACAAACTGGCCGTCAGCTCGACCAAGTCGATGACGGGCCACCTCATCGCGGCGGCCGGCGCGGTGGAGCTCGAATTCTGCCTGCTGGCGATGCGCGACGGCGTCGTGCCCCCGACGATCAATTACCGCCACAAGGACCCCGACTGCGATCTGGACTACGTGCCCAACGAAGCCCGCAAAAAAGAAGTCCGGATCGCGGCGTCCAACTCGTTCGGCTTCGGCGGCCAGAACATCGTGCTCATTGTGGGGAAGGTCTAGGCCATGGCGACTTTTTTTCTGTCGGCGCTGGCCGCGATCGTCGTGATCATCCTCGTGGGCGCGGTGATGATCTTCCGTTACATCCCGGTCATCGAGCGCAACGCGTTCGAAGTTCCCCGGATTCAGGTCCCCGAAGACCGCCGGCCTCCGGCGAACCTCAAGGTCCGTAATTTTCAGATCCCGTACGACACGCGCAACGCGATCCAGGCGCAGTACATCCGAGCCCGCAGCTCCAACAACGGCCACAAACTCGTCGTGTTCTGTCACGAGACGGGCGCGGACCTCAACAGCTGGTACAAGCACGGACATTTTTTGATCGAGGACGGAATTGACGTCCTCACCTTCGACTTCAAGCCCGTCTCCCTCCTGCGTCAGGCGTCCGACGCGAAAGGGGAGGAGTTGTACCAGTGGCCGTCGATGCGCGACCTGCGCTGCCTCGAGCGCGTCCTGAGCTGGGTCGCCGTCAACAAGCGGAATTACGACGTGGCCCTCTTCGGCGTTTCCAAGGGCGCCACGCTGGCCGCCGCCGCCGCGCCGAGCCCGTTCGTGAAGGCCGTGCTGCTCGACGGTGCGTTCTCGACGCACCTGACGCTGCAAAAATACATGAAGAAATGGGTGAACATCTACGTGTCGCCGCGCGCGCTCGCGGACAATGTCCCCAACTGGGTTTATTACTTCCTGTCGTACGCGACGCTGGCTTATGCGAGCATCCGCAAGCAGATGAACTTTTTCTCGATCGAGCGGTTTATTTCGAAACTCAAAAAACCCGTGCTCTGGATTCACGCCGGCAAGGATTATCACGTTCGTCTCGAGCACGTCGAGCGGATGCGGCGTCTGATCCCCGGCATCACGGACCTCTGGGTCGCCGAGCAGGCGGGTCATTCCCAGGCGGTTCTGGCCTATCCCGATGAATACCATAGTAGAGTAGTCGGGTTTATAAACAAAAATCTTGACCATAACCAATCTTAAAAGTAGGATTAAACCTACACGGGTTTAGGCCCATAACAGGGAGAACGCCAAAATGTCCACGTCCACCAGACCGACCTTCCAATTGTCCGAAGAAGCGCAGAACGAAATCGCGCGGTTTCGCCGCGAAATCTCCCGCCTCGATGCGGGAGAGATCGACATGGACGACTTCAAGCGCTTCCGTCTCAACAACGGCATTTACGGGATCCGCGGCACCGCCGACGAACACATGATCCGCATCAAGCTTCCCTTCGGCGAAATGTCCGCCGACCAGCTGGAAGTCATCGTCGAATGCGCCGAAAAGTTCACCCCTTCCAAGCTCAGCCACGTCACGACCCGTCAGGCCATCCAGCTGCACAACCTGAAGCGCCGCGAAGTGCCCGAGCTGCTGCAGACCATCCACGAAGCGGGCCTCACGAGCCGCGAAGCGTGCGGCAACACGGTGCGCAACATCACCTGTGACGAGTTCGCCGGAGTGCACCCGGAAGAGATTTTTGACGTGCAGCCCTATGCGGACCTGCTGTTCCGGTATTTCCTGCGCAACCCGGTGTCCCAGAACCTGCCGCGCAAGTTCAAGATCGCGTTCGAAAGCACCGCGACGTCCGACCGCGCCCGCATCGGCATCCACGACCTCGGGTTCCGCGCGACGTCGCGTGTCATGAACGGCAAGACCGAGTACGGCTTCCGTTCCTATGTCGGCGGCGGTCTGGGTTCGATGCCGTTTGCCGCCCACCTGCTCGAAGAGTTCACACCGCTCGACCAGTTCATCGCGACGACCGAAGCCCTGATCCGCATCTTCGACCGGCACGGCAACCGCCGCGACAAGAACCGCGCGCGCATCAAGTTCGTGGTTGCGGAGTGGGGGATCGAGGAATTTCGCAAGCGTTTCATCGAGGAGCGCAAGGCCGTGATCGGAACCTCATCCGGCCGACATGAGCGCTTCAAGCTGGAGTGGAAAAGCGAAACGGCGCCCGCGGTCAACGCGGACAAGTTTAAAAACGCCGTCGCCGGCCCCGGCTTCGACGCCTGGAAAAAAACCAACGTCATTCCGCAGAAGCAGAAGGGCTACAGCTCGGCTTACATCCGCTGCCTCTACGGCGACGTAACGCCGGCTCAGGGCCGCGAAATCGCCGCGATCGCCCGCGAAGTGTGCGGCGGCCGTCTTCGCACGACGATCACGCAGAACCTCCTGCTCCGCTGGGTCCCCGACGCGGCGCTGCCGTATGTCCACGCCCGTCTGCAGAAGATCGGCATGGGTCTCGACAACGCCCTGACCGTGGCCGACATCACCCGCTGCCCCGGCGCCGACACCTGCAACCTCGCGATCACGCACTCGAAGGGGCTGGCGATCAACCTCACGGAGCAGGTGTTCTCCAACGGCTTCGCGCACGACCCGGAGCTTTCGCACATCACGATCAAGATCTCCGGCTGCATCAACTCCTGCGGCCAGCACCACATCGGCAACATCGGCTTCTTCGGCGCGTCGCGCAACATCGACGGCAAGCAGATGCCGCATTACCAGATGATGCTCGGCGGCCGCACGGGCCTCGAACACCAGGACGTGAAGTTCGGCGAAAAAATCGCGTTCATTCCGGCGCGCCGCATCGCGGACGCCGTCAAGGCGCTGCTCACGCAGTACAAGTCCTCCAAAAAAGCGGGCGAGCTCTTCCCCCAGTGGGTCGACCGCACCGGTGCCGACGCGCTGCGCGCGCTCATGCAGCCGTTCACCGATCCCGAACCGCTGCGCAAGGACGCGGGCACGATGTACGAGGATCTCGGCGACGTCGCCGGCACGCAGTTCAAGGTCGCCGTCGGCAAGGGCGAGTGCGCCGCTTAGAAGTCTGCTGAAAAACGGTGACAGCCCGATTCCGGCCGGTCGCGTTTCTGCTATTGTCGGCCCACACGGTTTTTATCGTGTGGTACGCGACGCGCCGGATGCCGGAGCTTCTCTGGATCGAGCAGTTTTGGGACAAGTCGCGTCATGCGGCCGCCTTTTTCGTCATGGCCGCGCTCGCGCTCCGATCGCTCGGATATCCCGATTTTTCTTCCAGACAGTGCACGGTCAGGGGACTTTGGGCTGTGGCGTACTCGGTCGCTGTGGGCGCCGGCATCGAATTCGCGCAAAGGCATATCCCGGGCCGCAGCTCTGAAACGGCGGACCTGGTGGCTGACCTTGTCGGCGCCGCCGCTGCGGTGATTCTGGCCATCGCCTTTATACGCCGGCGGGAGCGTCTCCGCCGGTCTTCCATCACCGCCACCGCCGGTCTTCCGCATGCCTCACATACATAGTCTGTTCGACTTTGTCATTTCCGTTTTCATCGTGAGACGCGGCAAAGTCCTGCTCATCCACCACAAAAAATATGACGAATGGCTGCCGATCGGCGGTCACATCGAGCTCGACGAGGACCCGGAAGAGGCGCTGTGGCGCGAGGTCCGCGAAGAATGCGGGCTCAAGATCCGCCTGCTGCAGACCAAGCCCGCCATCGCGCATCCGGGCGTCAAGCCCATTCCGGCCCCGGCGTTCATGGACGTCCATAAGACTCACGGCGAACACAAACACATCGCCTTCGTCTACTTCGCCGTCAGCGGATCGGACCAGGTCCGCCTGCATGCGCGCGAGCATCACCGATTCCGCTGGTTCACACCGGACGAGCTCAAGGAACCGGAGTACCGGATCACCAAATCCATCCGTTTTTATTGCCGTGAAGCCCTCAAAGCCGCCGCTGCCGCTTAAGTTCGTCCTGTTGGCGGCGCTCGTGATCTGCGGCGTGGTGCTGTCGCAATGGGGACCGGCGGCGCATTTTTTTAAAGGCGACACGCTGAAGAACTGGATCGAGGTCTGCCGCACGTCCGGCTGGGGCGTTCCGGCGTTCGTCCTGCTCTTCATGGCCGGCAGTTTGATGGCTCTGCCGTCGGTGGGGTTCAGTCTGCTGGGGGGTGTCGTGTTCGGATTTTGGCCCGGCGTTGCGTATAATTTGATCGGCTGCAATCTGGGGGCGCTGGCGGCGTTTTGGTTCGCACGGTCCATGGGCCGCGAAACGGTCCGCTCCTGGATCAAAGGCGACAAGCTCGAGCGGCTCGAAAGCGCCGTCGAGCGCCACGGCTACCCGGTGATCGTCGCGTTCCGGATCCTGCCGATCCTGCCGTTCAACGTTGTGAATTTTGGCTCGGCGCTCCTGCGGATCCGGTTCGCGGATTATGCGCTCGGAACGCTGGTGGGCACTTTTCCGGCGACGGTCCTTTTTACCTATTACGCGACGGTGCCCGGCGGCGGCCGCAATTGGAAGCTGGAAGCGGGCGTGATCGCGCTCGCGGTGTTTGCGATCGGAGGGTCCTGGTGGATCGTCCAAAAAACCCTGAGGAACGGGAACAAATGACGCAGGAATTTCCGCAGGGCTTCTTATGGGGCGCGGCGACGTCGTCTCATCAAATCGAAGGCGGCAACCGGTTCAACGACTGGTGGGACTGGGAGGACCGGGGACGCGCGACCGAGCGCTCGGGCCGCGCCTGCGGAAGCTGGGAACGGTACGAAGAGGACTTCGACCTGGCGAAGTCGTTCGGCCACAACGCCCACCGTCTTTCGATCGAGTGGAGCCGTGTCCAGCCGGAAGAGGGCCGCTGGGACGACGAGGCAGTCCGGCATTATCAGGACGTTTTAAAAGCGCTCAAAGCCCGGGGCCTGGAGCCGGTTGTGACGCTGCATCACTTCACGCTGCCGCTCTGGTTCTCCAAGATCGGCGGTTGGGAAAATCCAAAAGCCGCGGAATATTTTGCCGCGTACACGCGCGTCATGGTCCGGGCGCTCGGTCCGGACATCCGGTTCTGGATCACGTTCAACGAAATGAACGTGATGACCTTCAAGGGGTATCTCGAAGGCGCCTGGCCTCCGGGCAAGCGGTCAATCCTCTCGGGCTGGCTCGCAGCCCGGCATCTGGTTCAAGCCGCTTACCGGTCCTACGAAGTGATCCATGCCGAATACCGCAAACAGGCCTGGCCGGCCTGCCGTGTCGGGGTGGCCCAGCACCTGATGTGCACTCAGGCCTCGGATCCGTGGAAGGCCGGTGACCGCCGCGCCGCCGCATTTCGCAAATTCTTCAACAACGACTTTTTTCTCCGTCTCCTGATCGGCAGGCCCCACGACTGGCTCGTCATTCTGGCCGGATGCTCAGGGAAGGGGCGTGCGATGGATTTTATCGGCGTGAATTATTATTTCCGCGAGGTCGTCCGGGCCGCCGGTCAAAAGACGCTGTGGGAAAGTCTGATCGGCGAAGTCGACCGGAACCACGAGGCGTACCGGACCGGCGAAAAAAACGATCTGGGTTGGGCCGTTTATCCGGAGGGGATGCGCCAAGTCGTGCTGGAGGCGCACCGCGCCTACGGCCTGCCGCTCCTGATCACCGAAAACGGCATCTGCACCCACGACGAAGAGCAGCGCGCCCGCTTCATCCAAGACCACCTGTCCGCCTTGCGCGCCGCGATGCGCGAAGGCGCCGAGGTCATGGGGTACCTGTACTGGTCGCTGCTGGACAATTTTGAATGGTCGATCGGCTATTCACCCAAATTCGGCCTGATCGCCGTCGACCGCGAGACGCTCGCCCGCACCCCCAAGGCTTCCGCCCGCTCCTACGGCGATATCATCCGCGCCAACCGCGCATGATATAATTGCCGGCTTATGATGACACTTTTTACCCAAAAACATCCCGTCGCCGTGGCTCTGGACTTCGACGGCACCATCACCGATGTCGACGTCGTCGACACCGCCCTGGTGCAGTTTTCGAAGAACAACGACTGGCTCAAGGTCGAGGCCGAGTGGGCCGCGGGGAAGATCAGCTCGGACGAGTGCATGGCGCGGCAGCTGGCCGGCGTCGAGCTCTCGGCCCAGGAGCTCGAGAACTATCTGGATTCGGTCAATCTGGACCCCGGCTTCAAACACCTCCAGTCTCATTTGGCCGAAAAGTCCGTTCCGCTCGTCGTTTTGAGCGACGGGTACGACCTTTTCATCAAAGGCGTGTTCGCCCGTTACGGCATCCGCAACGTGCCGTTCCGTTCGAATCAGATGAAGCACGAGGGCAACAAACTCATCCCGTCCTACCCGCACAAGGGGCAGTCCTGCGGCCGCTGCGGCCATTGCAAGAAGGCGACCCTGGACGAAGCGCGCGCGTTCGTCGGCCACATCATTTTTGCCGGCGACGGCATGTCCGACCTCTGCGCCCTCAAGGCCGCCGACACCGTGTTCGCCAAAGGCAAGCTCGCCAAGTATTGTCAGGAAAAAGGTTTTCCGCACATCCCGTACCGGACGCTCGAGGACGTGGCGCTCGCGCTGCCGGAAATATTGGACCGTCTCGCCGCCCACCCGAGAAAGGCATAACGTGAATTCCAAGCAGCGCGAAAAAGAGCTTCTCAAAAAAGAATCCGTCAACTGCTCGTACGGCGACACCGTCCACTATGCGGACAATCCCCAGATCTTCGAGCGTTCCGAGGGACATTTCCTGTACGACATCCACGGCAAGGCGTATCTCGACCTTCAGATGTGGTATTCCGCCGTGAACCTCGGCTACGGCCACCAGAAGGTCAACGACGCGCTCAAGAAACAAATCGACCGCCTGCCGCAGCTCGCATGCCAGTACCTGCATGCCGAAAAGATCGACTTGGCCGCCGCCATCAACAAGCGCACCCAGGACGCCTACGGCCAGAAGGGCCGCGTGCACTTCAACGTCGGCGGATCTCAGGCCGTCGAAGACTCGCTCAAGCTCGTGCGCAAGAACACGGGCAGGAGCCGCATGTTCGCGTTTCAGGGCAGCTATCACGGCCGCACGCTCGCCGCGACCGAGCTCACGTCGAGCTACCGGTACCGCCGCCCGTACGGCAACTTCCCGAACCGCGCACACTTCGTTCCGTACCCCTACTGTTTCCGCTGCCCGTACGGCAAGAAGTTCGACTCGTGCGGCTACTACTGCGTCGATCAATTCGAGAAGCAATTCGAGACCGAGTATTACTCGTTTTGGGACTCGAAGAAAAAGGAATGCGAATTCTCCGCGTTTTACGTGGAATCCGTGCAGGGGACGGGCGGTTACATCATCCCGCCGCCGGAGTATTTCCGCCGGCTGCAGATCATCCTCAAAAAGTACGGCATCCTGCTTGTCGACGACGAGATCCAGGTCGGCATGTTCCGCACCGGCAAGTTCTGGGCCATGGAACACTTCGGCGCCAAGCCCGACATCGTCGTTTTCGGCAAAGCCCTCACCAACGGCCTGAACCCGCTGTCCGGCATCTGGGCCAAGGAAGAACTCATCGGCCCCGAGCAGTTCCCGGCCGGCTCGACCCACTCGACCTTCTCGTCCAACACGCTTGGCACGGCCGCGGGTTTGGCCGTGATGAAGACGTTCGAAGAAGAGAACATCGGCAAGCAGGTCATGGAAAAGGGCAAAAAGTTCCTCGCCATGCTCAAGAAGCTCCAGAAACGCCACAAGGAAATCGGCGACGTGTCGGGCCTCGGCCTCACGATGCGCATCGAGGTCTGCCACAAGGACGGCTTTACGCCGAACCGCGAGCTCACCGACAAGATCTTCCAGGAAGGCCTCGAAGGCAGCTTCGAATACCGCGGCAAAAAGTACGGCCTCGTACTCGACGTCGGCGGCTACTACAAGAACATCTTCACGCTGGCCCCGTCGTTCTACATCACCGACGACGAGATCCAGATGTCCTACGAATTCCTCGACCAGCTCTTCACGAAGTGCAAGGACCGGTAACGCCCGAACCCAAAGCGACTTCCGCCCAGAAGCGGCGCTCGGCGGCCGGCATTGTCCGGAAGCTTCGGGCCGCAGGATATGAAGCGTACTTCGTGGGCGGCTGCGTGCGGGACCTCGTCCTCAAGCGCAAGCCGCACGACTTCGACATCGCCTCCTCCGCCACTCCCGATCAGGTCGAAAAGCTTTTTCCCAAGACAATCGCCGTCGGCAAGGCCTTCGGCGTCATCGTCGTCCGTGAAGCGAACGAATCGTTTGAAGTGGCGACGTTCCGCGAAGACCTTGAGTACAAGGATGGCCGCCGGCCCGAAGGGGTGAAGTTCTCGACCGCCAAGGCGGACGCGCTGCGCCGCGACTTTACGGTGAACGGGCTTTTTTATGACCCTGTTTCGGGGAAGGTGATGGACTGGGTCGGGGGGCAGGCCGACGCGCGGCGCAAGCTTATCCGCACCATCGGCAAGCCGCTCGACCGCTTCAAAGAAGACAAGCTCCGGATGCTGCGCGCGGTGCGGTTCGCGACGAATCTGGGATTCAAGATCGACCCCGCCACGCTCAAAGCCATCCAGAAAATGAAAAAAGAGATCCGGGTCGTCAGCGCTGAGCGCGTGCGCGACGAGCTGGTGAAGCTTTTTACCGGCCCGGACCCCGCCAAGGGCCTGGACTGGCTCGACGCGTCGGGACTTCTGCCGATTCTGCTGCCCGAGATTGAAGCGCTCAAGGGCTGCGAGCAGCCCAAGGAATTCCATCCGGAAGGGGACGTGTACCAACACACCCGGCTCATGCTGAGCAAGCTCAAAAAACCCACTCCGACGCTCGCATTCGGCGCGCTCTTGCACGATATCGGCAAACCCAAGACCTCCAAGACCGACAAGACCGGCCGCATCCGCTTCAACGGGCACGATTTGATCGGCGCGCGCATGGCCGATGCGGTCCTGACGCGCCTCAAGTTCTCCAACGAGGTCAAAGAGGACGTGACCGCCTGCGTCGAATGGCATATGCAGTTCAAGGATGCGCCTCAAATGAAGCCGTCGACGTTGAAGCGCATGATGCAGCGCCGGACCTTCGAGACCGAGCTCGAGCAGCACCGCGCGGACTGCCTGGCCAGCCACGGCAAGCTCGGTATTTGGCGCTTTTTACGCAAAAAGATCAAAACCCTTTCCCAGGAAGAGATCCGGCCCGAACCGTTTTTGCGCGGCCGTGACCTGATCGACCTCGGAATCCCGCCCGGTCCTCAAATGGGCCCGCTCCTCAAGGCCGCCGAAGAGAAACAGCTCAACGGCGATTGGAAAACAAAGGAAGAAGCGCTCGCGTGGGCCAAAGATTTTTGGTCCAAACGCAACTCCACGTCTCGGAATTGACCGGTCCTTTCTAAAATTCTTCAGTAAATGATAATTTTGATTAATCTTGACAATCTAATCAAGATTTGCTATTTTTGACTCACGATTTTTCACCGCAACCATAGGAGTAGTTATGGCCGAACAGCAGCAAAAAAGACCCCAGCGCACGCAGATCATGACCCTGAAGGAAATTTCGAAGTACCTCGGCGTGCACGAGATGACGGTGTACCGTCTCCTCAAGACGAAGAAGCTTCCGGGCTTCAAGATCGGCGGCCAGTGGAGAACGAAGAAAGAAGTTCTCGACCAGTGGCTTTTGAAGGATATCGACAAGAAATAACCCGGTCCCTTCCGCGATGACGCCGGAACGCAAGAACCTCCTCATCGTCGACGACGACCACGGCTTTCTGGACCTCCTCAAAGACGTCTTCCGCGGCTATACGTTCAACGTTTCCTGCGTTGACAAGCCGACGGAGGCGGTCTCTCTCAGCAAGAAAAAACCCTTCGACGTCGTCCTGCTCGATTACCAGCTCCCTCAGCTCAACGGCGACCAGCTCATCGCCGTTCTTCAGGAGGTCAATCCCCGTACTCGGTTCATCGTTTTGACGGGAATGGGAGGGGACGAGATCGAGGAAAAGTTCAAAGGCAGGGGCTACTTCGCATTCTTCGAAAAGGGCTCCATCGACATTCAGAAGCTCCGCGATACCATCCTTTCCGCCTTCCAGTCCTAGCCCAAAAATTAGCAATTCTTATAAAAAGTTACCAATAATAATAATTGGTACTCAATATTGAAAATAGGCCAATCGTGCTATATACTCCCAACATGAGTAAGCGTAAACCTAAAAAGGAAAACACGATGGCACAGCAGCCTGTACCCAATGCTCCCGAGGGGCGGTCCCCCATGATGTCGACGCAGGAGATATCCAAGTATCTCGGCGTGCACGAAATGACCGTCTATCGGTGGCTCAAAAAGGGCGTGCTGCCGGGATTCAAGGTAGGCGGTCGGTGGCGGTCCAAGAAGGACGTCCTGGACACCTTTTTGATGAGCGGCCTCAACGTCAAAGCTTCGTAATCGTCGATCGGTTCGCGCGCTCCTCGAGCGGCTATATGCCGCCGTGGATGCGGCGCCGGCGTCGGGTGTGTTAGACTGGCCCTCTCATGCGGGAAGGTCTCCTCGTCGACGCTTACAACCTTTTCTACGCCGCACGCGCGTCTTCTCACGCGCGCTTGTTTCCTGATATCAAACGTCTCGCCTATTTCCTCGAACACTACGCATCGGCCAACGGTCAGGTCGTGACGCTCGCCATCGACGGCACGCGTTTCAGCGACGAGTTCATAGAAACACCTGTTCTGAAGATTCTATTTTCGGAGGGAGGCCGCTCCGCGGATACCGTGATGGAAGCCTGGATGGGCCGGCTGGCTCCGGCTGAGCGGCTGTCCTGGGTTCTGGTGTCGAACGACGTCGAACTCGGCCGCATGGGGGCGGGCATGGGCCTGCGCGTGCGGTCCTGCGCCGCGCTGGTCGAAGACCTCGCCGGATTCGCCGGAGCCAAATCCCCGAACGTGTTTCAAAACAGTCTTCCGCCGCAGAAACCCCGCGCGCCGTTCAACAATCCGTTTAAAAAACTCGCGCCGGTCGTGCTGGCGGTCTCGGTTCTATGTGGCGGTGGGTCTGCCGGAGCGGCGGAATTTGGCGGATTTTTGCAGCCGGAATCAGCCGTTTGCGATCCTGTGACCGGCGATGTCTATGTGTCGAACGCGCCGCCGGCTTCTGCGCCTGCGCCCGTCGAGCCGTCCGACGCGCCTTCCGTTCCGGCCGCCACCCCGGGTTTTGTTTCCAAGATATCGGGCAACCGTCTCGTGGTGATCGAAAAGTTCGTTCAAGGAGGCGCGGAAGGCGGCGGGCGCGAACTGAGGGCGCCAAAGGGCCTTGCGGTTGTCCGGGATTTTTTATATGTAGCCGACGGCGGGCGAGTTCTGGTTTATCGGACCGCGACGGGGGAGTGGGTTCGCACGATCCGGATCGACGAGCAGCCGGGCGTTGTGCTCGGGGCGCTGGCCGTCGGACGCCGGGGTGTGCTGTTCGCGGCGGATGCGGAATCGTCCCGGATCTTCCGGTTCGACACGGCCCGCAACGACGCGGTCTCGGTCTATTCCCATACTGGTGCGTTTAAAAAAAACCGGGGACTGGCTTTTGATCCCGTCACGCTTCAGCTGTTTGCCGCGACGGCAGAACCGGGGCAGCTGGTGAGCATCGACCGGCGCGGAAGGGTCCGTGCGGTACGCAAACACGCGGGCCATCTCTCCGGAATTTTTATCGACGGAACCGGCGCCTTGTTCGTATCCGACGCCCAGAAGGGCGAGTTGTACCGCATTTCGGACCGCGGGCAGGGAGCACTGTCTTTGACGGCGGGGGGTTTGCAGAGTCCCGCAGGAATTGGTTACGATCCGGTGCATCACGAAGCGCTCATCCCGCAAAAAGCGGATGGCCGGCTGGTGACGGCTGCCATCGACGACCGGCGGACGCGCCTGGAGCCGAAGAACCGTTAACGGACGGAGTGAGCGTATTTGCTGCGGCCGTCGAACGAGTAGGCGGGCAGATAGAGATCGGGCAATAACTCGGTTCTGAGCCAGACATTGCGCTGCAACGCCGGATCTATGATCACATCCCGGCCTTCCAGCTGGCAGACGACCCAGGTGTGATAACGTTCGTCCTTCGCCTCGAATTTTCCAACCATGATCCGGGCTTGACGGTAACCGTTCCGCATCAACTCGCGGTAAATCCACAGTGCCATATCTTCGCAGTCGCCGGTTCCGGACTGTTCGGTGACGTCCGGATCCTGCCAGACGTCTCCGGTTTTGTCATGCCGGTATTGAAAAGCCGCCGCCTGATTAAAAATTTCGAGGACGGTCCGTCGGTTTTCCGGAGGCCTTTGCGGCAAGATTTCGTAAAATCCGGACGCCATCATCTTCAAATCGAAGGGTGTGAGCGGCGTAGGATGGCCGGACCAGCTGAGTCGGAGCGCGCCGCGGTCAGGGTTCGAGACCGCGGATTGCGGGTCCGTTGTTAGGACAAGGACCGAGGCAATCCCGGCCAGTGCCATAAATCTACAAAAGTATCTAAAAGTATTCAAATACATATAATTCTGAGTATAAGGATGGAAGCGGGGGATTCAAGAGTCTGACCGCGGATAGGCCAAACCTGCATTTCTTGCGCCCCGGTTAGGTTTGATATAGACTGGCGCAACTATGTCAGCCGTAATGGGACTCCTCCTCATATTTTTGATGGTCATGTCGGCCATCTTCTCCGCGACCGAAGCCGCCTTTTTGGGCATTAACAAGATCCGACTCCGCCATATGCGCGACAAGAAGGCGCGGGGCGCCGAACACGTTCATCGGCTCACGGGGCGGATGGAAGAAGTCATCACCACCATCCTGGTTTGCAACAATATGGTGAACACCGCGATCGCCGCCATCGGCGCGGTCGTTTTTATCCGCTGGTTCGGACCGGAGTGGGGGGTGTTCTTTTCGACCGTGGTGGTGACGATTCTGCTTTTGATCTTTTGCGAAACGACGCCGAAGATTTTTGCCACCCGGCATCCGGAAATGGTGGCCTTCAGTATCCGTCATCTCGTTTCACTTCTGATTCTGATCTTCAAGCCCTTTGTCTTCATGTCCAACAAAGTCAGCTCGTTCGTGATCAATCTGGGCGGCAAGTCGTCCCGCAAACGGATCCCGCTGGTGACCGAGGAGGAGATCAAGCTCATGATCCGCCTCGGAAAGGAGGAGGGGTATTACACCGACCACGAGATCAAGATGCTGGACCGGATCTTCCACTTTGACGAAATCGACGTGTTCGAGGTCATGACGCCGGCCGACAAGATGGTGGCGATCGACATCCACTTCGACGAGGACGCGTTGGCCAACACGCTCATGGAAAAGGGCCACAATCGGATCCCGGTGTACGACAAGGACCCGCAGAATATCGTCGGCATCCTGCACGTGCACGACCTTCTCTATCTGTTCAAAAACCAGCAGCTCATCCATGTCCAGGACCTCCTGAGCGCTCCGTACTTCGTGCCGCCGGACAAAAAAGTGAATCTGCTGCTCAAGGAATTCCAGGCCAAGAAGATCCAGATCGCGATCGTCCGTTCCAAATCCGGCAAGGTCATGGGTCTTGTGACGCTCGAAGACCTAATCGAAGAAATCGTCGGCGAAATCGAAGAGGTCACCCCCGTATGATCCTGGCATTCATGGGGCACAAGCCCAAGGTCGAAAAAAGCGCGTTCGTCGCCCCGACGGCGGATTTGATCGGCCGCGTGTCGATCGGGCGTCAGGCGAGTATCTGGCACGGCGCGGTGCTGCGCGGCGACATCAACAAAGTCGTCGTCGGCGACCGGTCCAATATCCAGGATAACAGCGTCCTGCACGTCGAGCGCTCCAAGGCCTGCATCGTCCGGTCATCGGTCACCGTCGGCCATATGGCGAACATCCACGGCTGCGTGGTCGAGGACTTTGCGCTCATCGGCATCGGCGCCATCGTCCTCAACGGCGCGGTGATCGGCGAATATTCGATCGTCGGCGCCGGTTCTGTCGTGCTGGAAGGCGTCAAGATCCCGCCGCGGTCGCTCGTGGTTGGAACGCCCGGCAAAGTCGTGCGGAAGCTCGGCTCGGCCGACCTCAAGCATCTGCGCGAATCCGCCGCCAACTACGTGAAGCTGGCCGGCGTTTATAAAAAAGAAGAGAACCTGCTCGTCCACCCGCAGGGCGTCAAGTTCGTCACCGACTTGAACGCGATTTTTTAACAGGGACACGTACTATTTATGCAGTCCTCCGGCTCCGAATCGCTCGTCGTCTTTTTTGTCCGCCACGGAGAAACCGAATCCAACGGATCCAATACGATCCAGGGCCATACGGATTCCAGTCTCACCGCACGCGGCCGGCGCCAGGCCGAGAAGGTGGCGCGGCGTCTGGCGAAACACCGCTTCGACAAGGTGTATTCGAGCGATCTGGGCCGCGCCGTCGCGACCTGCCGTGCGATCACCGGCAAGCTAGGACAGAAGCTGCACGCCGACCCGCGGCTGCGTGAGATCAAGCTGGGCGAGTGGGAAGGACTTTCGACTGACGAGGTGAACGCGCGTTACCGGCGCGGGTACGACCGCTGGCTCGTGTCGCCGACGCGGATGAAGATTCCCGGCGCCGAGACGGTCGCCCAGTTCAACGCGCGCGTCCGTTCCTGCGTCGACGAAATCATGACGGCGCACCGGACCGGCGCGCTGCTGGTTGTCACGCACGGCGGCGTGATCGCGTCGCTGGTGTCGCATTGGCTCAAGTCGAGCTTCGACCACACGCTGCTGAATCTGCGGATCGACAACACGAGCGTGACCGTGGTCGAAAAAAACCCGCACCGCGTGAAGATCCATCTTTTGAACGACACCGGCCATCTGGGTCCCAACGACCTGAGCCGCCACAACATCTTCACCCGAAGATAACCGAAGGCACCGTACCCGTTTATGAGTACCTCCACCCGAATCGACCTGCTGGACTACGACCCGGCCGCATTGCGCGAACTGTTCGCGGAGCGGGGCATCGACAAATACCGCGCCGACCAGGTCGTCGACTGGATCTACAAGCGCGGTGTCTACGTCTTCGAAAAAATGACCAACCTGCCGGCGCCGCTGCGCGCCCGCATGATGGGGGAATTTACGGTCGGCGTCGGCGAAGTGGTCCGGCGTAACACCTCGCACGGCGACGACAGCGTGAAGCTGCTCGTCCAGTTCGCCGACGGGGAAATGGCCGAGACCGTCTACATTCCTCGCGACAAGCGGCGCACGGTGTGCGTGTCGAGCCAGGTCGGATGCAAATTCGGCTGTGTGTTCTGCGCGAGCGGCCAGGCGGGCTTCGCGCGCAACCTCAAAGCGGGCGAGATCGTCGCTCAGGTGCTGCGCGCGCGGGATGAGTCGGACACCAAGGATATTTCGCACATCGTGTTCATGGGCATGGGTGAACCGTTCGACAATTACGGCGAGGTGCTCGCGGCCATCCGCCGGCTCAACGACCCCAAGGCGTTCGAGATCGGCGCGCGCAAGATCACCGTTTCGACTTCGGGCCTCGTGCCCAAGATCGACAGTTTTTCCGAGAAGGGGATCCAGGTCGAGCTGTCGATCTCGCTCCACGGCGCGAACGACGAAGTGCGCGGCAAGCTCATGCCGGTGAACCGCCGCTGGCCCGTCAAAGAGCTCATCGCGTCGTGCAAGAACTACATCGACAAGACCGGCCGCGTGATCACGTTCGAATACCTCCTCGCCAAGGGCCTCAACGCGTCGATCTCCGACGCCAAGGAGCTGGCGATGCTGCTCCGCGACGTGCATTGCAAGGTGAACCTGATTCCGCTCAACCCCATCCCGGAATTTCCGTACGAGCGCCCGTCCTACCCCGAGATCAAGGCGTTCCAGAACGTCCTTGAGCGCAACGAAGTCCCGGCGACGGTGCGTTTTTCGCGCGGCAACGAAATCGCCGCCGCGTGCGGGCAGCTGCGCCGCATGGCCAAGGGCAGCTGCGCGCCGATGCCGTCCAAAAAGGGCACGTTCCAGATTCCCGAATGAATATCCTCAACCGTCTGAAGATTTGCGCGGTGCTGCTGGTCCTGGCGCTGTCGCCGGGCCTGTCCCAGGCCGGAGGCCCCGCCCCCGACTTCACGCTGACCGGCATCGACGGGCAAAAACTGACGCTGAGCTCCTTCCGCGGCAAAGTTCCCGTACTGCTGGCCTTCGGGGCGACCTGGTGTCCCTATTGCACGCGCCAGGTGCCCAAGCTGATCCAGCTCAGGAAGACTTTGGGTCCGGACGAGGTCATGTTGATCGGGATCGATTCGCGTGAACCGCGCGACCGGGTCGCGGCTCATGCCGAAAAATACGGTGTGAATTATCCTGTCGCGTTGGATTCGGACGGCCGGGTGGTCGAACGGTACGGCGTCGAGGGCATTCCGTATCTGGTTCTGATTGATAAAGAGGGAAGCATCGTGAGCGCCGGCCACGGAGTAACGGACGGTTTGATCAAATTGATCCAGTCGCTCGACTAAAGCCGGGAGCGGATCTTGGCGTGAGCGGAAGTGAGCGGCAGTTCGGCGAGTTTTGTGACGTCGATCCAGCGGCTCTCCCAGTTTCGGGATAAGCGACTGGAGATGGAGACGGCATCGGCGGAGTAAACGTTGAGCGTTTCGGCGAAGCGCGTGTAATTCCGCTTCACGGTAAAAATCTTTTTGACCGACTCTTTTGCGACGCCTGCCCGCAGCGCGATTGTTTCGATTTCCCGCCGATTAGGCACCGTCCGGCCCGGCCGCCATTTTTCTTCCGGAAATTCCCACAACCCGCCCATAATTTGTCCTTCCGGCCGCCGATGCACGAAGACTTTTTCATTTTTGCGGAGCACGACGGCCCAGGCCTGAATTTTGACGATCCGGCTCTTGTTCTGTTTGCGCGGCAACTCGTCCGTTTTTCCGGCCTTGAGCGCCGCGCAGAGCGCGGCGACGGGGCAGAGAGGGCACGACGGGTTCTGAGGCGTGCAGACGAGCGCGCCCAGCTCCATAAGCGCCTCGTTGAAGACGCCCGGGTCCCGGCGGGGGACGAGCGAGGACTGAAGTTCGAGTATCCGCTGCCGCGTCGCGGGCCGGTCGACCGGTTCCTCGATCGCGTACACGCGGGCCAGGACGCGCAGCACATTCCCGTCCACGATCGGCGCTTTGAGGTTGAACCCGATGCTGGCGATCGCTCCGGCCGAATAAGGTCCGATACCGGGAAGCTCCTGCAGCTTCTCATAGTCGGCCGGAATCCGACCCCCGTGCATCTCCATCAACACCCGGGCGCACTTTTTCAGATTCCGTGCGCGGGCGTAATAGCCTAAACCCTGCCACTTCAACAGAACTTTTTCGAGAGGCGCTTGGTCGAGCGCGGCAACGGAGGGGAAGGCCTTCATCCAAGCATCAAAATACGGCAGCATCGTTTTAACTTGGGTCTGTTGCAACATCATCTCGGAGATCCAAGTCGCGTAGGGTGTGCGTTTGTGCCGCCATGGCAGGTCACGGGCATTTTTCCGAAACCACCCCATCAGTCGATTTTGAAAGGCTTTTGTATCCATACGCACATTATACCCGTGGTGCGCACACGTCATTATTAGTTCATCAAAAACTCACGCATGTATTTTTGGCCGTGCTCTTGAAATAACCTGTGCCGCCGGGCAGACTTTAGGTCAATTTTCATTTACCTCATGGGTGTGATGTCTAACCAAATATTTATTAAAAGCTCAATAAGACGTGCAGTGCTGCGCGCCGCATCCGCGGCTTTGGCGGCTGCAATCCTCTGTCAGGATGCGGCGTTCGCGGCGTCCGATTTGTTGCGCACCGCGTCGGCGGTGTCCGCTCGACCCGCGATGGATTGGGCGAAAAGCACTCTGCCCGGTATTCCTGAATCCGTTGCCCGGATCGAGGATGCGCATCGGGGGGAGGGCGGCATTGTCCTGCTGGTCCAGGACGCGCACACGAATGCGTCCGCTCAACTCAACCAGGCCAAGCTTCTGGACCATGTGATCGCGCTTCGGGAATCGGCCGCGCCCGTACCTATCATGACCGAAGGAGGGCAGGGTGATCTGGGGCTGAGCGGTCTGCGCCCGCTTCTGCCGCTTGCCGAACGCCGGATCATCGCCAGCAAGTATCTTCAGCGCGGACTGCTGCATGCCGCCGAATATCTGGATCTGACATCGGACCGCCGTTTTGTGCTGCGCGGTGTCGAGGATCCGGAGCTGTATCGGGCATCGATCGAGATCTACCGCAAGATGGCTGCCGGACGGGAAGCGATGCTGGCCCACGTCTCCAAAATGCGCTCGCTGCTGGAGATGCTCAAGCCGCGCCTCTTGTCCCCGCAGCTGCTCGAATGGGATCGGGCGCTCAACGCTTCCGGCGACGACTCCAAGCGGCTTATCGTTATCCTGGAAGGCGCGCGTTCTGCGGGATTGGGCGCGGGAAGAGCGGCGTATCCGAACGCGGCTTTGTATCTGCGCCTTCGGAAGGATGAGGCGGCGATCGACTCCGCAGCGGTCGAACGCGAACATGCGGAATTATTGTCGGTGCTGCCGGAGACAGAGCGCGCCCAGCTGTTGAGCGCGGCATCTTCCAAAGATCCCGCCGTGCGCCGGACGCGCACCGCCCTTCTTACCGAACACCTCGCACGCGCAGGATCGAAGTACGCGCATCTAAGAAATTATGTCGCGCACGAACGCCGCATCTTGTCGCTCGATCCGGAGGAACTTCTCAGAGAATCTGAGCGGCTTGAGCGCCGAGTCGTGCGCGCGCTCGATCCGGCCGGCGCCGCTGAGGCGGTTTTTGATTCGGCGCGGCGGATCGACGATATCGCCGATGCGTTCGCGCTCAAGCTGACTCCGGACGCGTTTGACCGGCTGAGCCGGCAGGCCGATCCGATCCGGACCGTCACCGGATATCTGAACCGGCAGATTCTTCGGCTGGACGCCGGGCATGAGAAGGCCGTATTTCTCGATCCGGCGGCTGCGGAGCTGCTCGCGGCCGCGATGCGGTTCTATCAGCTGGCAGGGATCCGCGACGAAGCATTTGTGAGCCGGATCGAGGCTGAGCCGTCGCCGTTCATGATCCTGGTCGCGGGCGGGTTTCATGCGCCGAATCTGAAGCGCCTTCTCAAGAAGAAAAACATCTCTTATATCTCGGTCGTCCCGCAAGTCCTGCACGAAACGGACATCGTCCGGTATGAATCGATTTTATTGAGCCAGCTGCGTCCGCTGGCCCCGCAGCCGCCGGCCGCTTCGGCCGCGCCTGCCGACCGCTTGAATACGGCCTATGTCCGATCAGACCTTCGCCCTGCCGCCACCGACGGGTTCTGGCATGAGGTCGGCAGCACGCCGGCTGCGCTGGGGGCCCGCATGGCCACGGCCGGCGAGGGTGATGCCGTTCCGGAGGGTCCGGCCGAAGCCCTCGATGGACCGGGTCTTGATGAGATGCTGAAGGCGATCGACGTGCCGGATTCGGATCTGCCGGTGTTAAGGCGGATCCTGGACAAGTTTGGATTTACGTCGCGCAAATTTTTTGTCCCGAGCGAAATGTACCTCCTTTTGGCGACGCTGACATCGATCGCGGAAAAGGTCGGCCTCCAGGATCTGGTCAGAACGCTTCGTAAAGAGGGGTATGTTTCGGAGTCGCGTCACATGCCTGAAAAGAACAAGCGGCGCGAGTTTCATGTCGTGATGGAATCAGACCCGACCTGGACCGACGACAGCTACTTTCCGGCAGAGTACAAGGCCTGGCTCGCGGGTACGCGCGAAACGCCTCCGGAGTACGCGATCTCTCTCAAGGGAAAAGCGCTGAACCGCCCGGCCTACTACATTTCTGACGGTAAGAAGCGGTATCCGATCAAGTTCTGGCGCTTCAAGCAGAAGACGATTCACATCGTGCCGTATTTTGTCGATGCCGCCAAGGGCAGGGGCAGGGGGAGCCGCGGGGTCAAGATCTGCGTCGTGAAGGACAAATCGCTTCAGGTCGACTGGGACGGCGACATCGCGACGTCCGTTCCGTTCCGGGAAATCGAGCGTCGCGCCAAGCTTCCGCTGATCACGCTGTACCTGGTCCTGAACGGAAAAGTTCGCGACAAGGCGGTGGAGGCCTTCGGGCCTCTTGTGGACTTCAGGGGCGAGCTCGATCTCCACGGGTCTCTGCTGGAGCAGGCCGAGCTGGCGCAACGGGCCGCATCCGACGAAGAGGAAGGCTACACCGGACAGGGGCAGCCAATCCCTTACAAGCGAGGCGAGGTGTTCCGTCTGGCTGGAACAGTTTTGACGATTTTGCTGGCCGAGAACCCGAAAGAGATTTTTTATCGCCCGCGGTTGGCGACCGATCCTCTTGTGACGAATAAAAGCGGCAACTATGTCAAACCGCCTCTCGTTGTCCGGACGCCGGCCGGTCTGGATGTGAAGGTTTTCCGCTCAGGTGACGATATCGGAGAGGACTTCAGTCAGACGCTGATCGAGTATTATTCTGCCAAGGAAGTCTCCGAAAATCAGAGGAATGCCGGACATCCCATCGATTTTATTGTTCTGCACCCCGACCATCCTTTGACGCCGCCCGCCGGTTACCGCCACGGGGATGATTACCGCATCACGCCTGTCGATACGCTGCTCAATACAATGGTCCGCCGAAGCGCGGAGCTGCTCAAAAATCAACCGTTCGGTCCCGACGTCCTGAAATCCCAGGATCTGGCGATGGTGCAGAGCATTGTGATCAACCTTCGGGCAGGGACGGATGCGCTGTCAGGAGAGGCGTTGGACGAGTATGCGCAGTACCTTGAGGGATTCCTTGTCCGGCTCGGCGTCCTGCAGAGTGTCGACCAAGCCTCCCGGCCCGAGGACCGAAGGACCCGGAAGCCGATTTCGTATGAGACCCGGCCGGAGCATCTGCAGACGTTCGGCACGATCCTCACCGAGGGTATTCTGCTGAGCTTGGCACAGAATGACGCGATCACCCTGAGCGAGATGCTCGCCTCCTGCAAAAAAAAGTTGGATGAATATCACCTGCGCCAGCGGTATACGTCGGACCAGCTCTTTGTCCTGCGTGACCTGTTGATCAAGGTGCGTGACCATTCCAAGGGATGGCTGCGGCGCATGCGCGAGATGAGGCAGGACCCCGAAGCTGAGATTCAATTGGACGAGGAGGGTCTTCGCGACAGGCGTCAAAATGCCGAAGAGTGGAACAGACTTCTGCAGGAGCTGATTACGAGACTGGATGTTGAGTGGATTTCGCGCCGGGTGCGGCCGACTGCCGACACGCAGCCGGTCATCATTCCGCTGGCCGCTGGATCGGCCGCCCCGATCTTCGAACTTGAGACGCCGGCCGGCGGCGCGGCGGCGGAGGTCCCGGCACCGGTCCAAGCAGAGACGGCGCCAGCGCCTGCGGCGGCGCCGACGCCGCCGACAGCCGAGCAGGTCGAGGCGAGCGCACGGAAGCGCCGTCCGATTGAGCCCCTTGAGCCGATACCCGCATCCGAAACCGACCCGCAGCGGGAGGAGCGCCACCGCAGAATCAGAGGGCACGTTGATCGTGTCGCAGCGCAATTGGAAGGCGGGGCCGGAATTCTCGGTGTGATTGTGGATGTGATTGGAATTGCCCGAAGCCTCAATCCCAGGCGTTATCACCGGGACAAGTCGCCCGTCAATGAAGCCTCTCAGCGGCTTCGCTCGGTGGCAGGCAGCTCTTTATACGCATCGCTGATCGACTCGCTGTTCCGGGCCGCTCCCGATGAACAGGCCGCGGCGGCGGAGGCGCAGTCGCTAGCTCAGGCGATCGAAGAAAATACGGGCGGAGGCACGGTCGCCGGCGGGGATCTGGAGGGTTTCTTGGGGCCGAACGCGGCCCGATTGGCTTCGGCTGAGATGATGGTGAAGGCGGTGCATGTCGAAAAATGGGCTTTAGAGGCGGGAAAAGGTCTGGGGCCCGTGATCGCCGAGGGTCAGTATCTGCATCGCACGACCTTCGCCGAACGCGTCGTCGGATTTTTGGAAGAGATTTTTGAGGGCAGGTCGGACGCGCGCCGTCAGGCAGGTCAGCTGGGACCGGTTCTGGAGGTTCTCTTGGGTTACTCAATTGCCAATCAGCGCGGAGATGAAGCGAATGTTCAGTTGGTCCACGGATTGTATCGAATGTTGTCCCAGGGTCAGCCGGACGCGCTGACGGGTCCTGAGTTTGCTGCGAAGTTCGCGGACTGGTTCTTGTACCGGTCTGATCGACGCCTCAAATTCATGACGGCAGCCGAACTGATTCCCGTCGGAATTCAATCGCAGGATCCGGTCGAACGGCTCGTGGAAGCGATTTTTGTCGAGCTCCCCAAGCGGATCCTCGCGGCCGCTGAGACCGGATCGAGCGTTTCGGTTGAGGTCCGGGTGACGCCCGAGGAACTCGAGGCGTTCCAAGGTCTGCGTCAAATGTTCCAGTTGGAAACAGGTATTGAAGTGCTCGCCGATTCGGGCGAGGGGGCGGTTCTCGGGTTGAAAGACGCGGGATCGGTTGACATGTATCGGGCGGCGATCGCGAAATGGACGGGCCGGGCGCCGGACCCCAAAGTTCTGCTGGCTGGAGACGCCGAGCTCCAGGCGATCCGCGAAATAGAGGCGCTCGAAGCAGCGCGGAAGCGCGCCGAACTCGTCGCCGCCAAGCGACAGGAAGTTGCCGAGGATGTTGAGACGCGGGTTCGTCCTTTGCGGCAAGAGCTTGCGGATGTCCTGGATCATCTCGTTGCGGCGCAGCAAGCCATGGGTCAGTTGGTGAAGTACCCCGCGCTGGAGGCGATCCGCAGACGCTTGAACGGCCTTACGGCCCTGGAGCACACCGGAGAACCGTCCGATCATGAATCGCAGAAGCAATGGGCGGACGTGGCTCAAAACGCCGAGCGGGCAATGACGACAGAGTTAGAAAAAATTGCCCTGCAGATCTCCTCCATGAAGGCTGAGGGGCCCAGTGTTGCGCTGATGGCGTTGGGCATGCATGTGCGGCGCGTGACAGATCCCCGGATGATGGCCCGGCTGCCTTTAAATCAAGATGTAAAGGTTGATGTGACTGAAATGGCGGAGGAGCCGGTGTCAGCTTTTGATATTTTCCAAAAAGAATATATGCGTGACCTGGCTGAAAATGGCGCTCCGGCTGAGGGTGATTCGTTAAAGAATCGAATGGGTCTCATGGTTTTTTTGATTAGAAAGTCCCTGAAGGATGAAAATTTTGTGATCCAACCGGAGCTTACCGAGCTTTTTTTCAAAAAATACCGTGAAGCCGGTCATTTTGCCGAGGCGGGACACGCGCCGACACTTCATGAGCTGTTGTTTTGGTCGCTAGCCGTCAGCCGCGGTTTGACCCACCCCTTGATCAGGCAGGGGAAATCCGGTCCGTACTATCATCCGGCCACGCTGGTTTTTTTGAATCTGCATGCCGCTTTTGTCCGCAACTCGGGACAAAGTCTTTCCGGAGATCCGTACGGAAAGTTCATCGAAAAAGTACATGCCGATGTGATCGGGCAGATCGGTGAGGCGCTCGCCGGAATCAATCCGAACGCATCGACACCTGATTCGGAGTCGAGGTGGAAGAAATATGCATCCCAATATGCGGAACAGAAAATTGCAGGGCTTTCTTTGCCGCCCGATTGGATCCTGTTCCGCTCGCTGCAAGGCGATCCGGCGGCTTACGAGAACGCCCTCGCCACCGGATGTCACATCCATCGCAGCGCGGTTGCTGCGTATACCCGGGATCATGCGGCGGACGGCAAGACTGTTAACAAGCTCCAGGCCTGGAAGGATGCGGGGCTGGAGAATTACGACGCGCTTCATAAACGGGGCCCCGAATACGCGTACTGGGGGGCGGGGCGCGAATACTATGACAGGATGATCAAGGGCCGCCATCTGATGTCGGAAATCGGCGAAGAGCTTCCGTCGGAGGAGCTCTCAGCGTTGCTGGATCCATCACTTGGATTCTACGCGAACGGCATCTGGTTCCATCACCCCGCCTGGCAAGGATTCGCAGCAGAGCGTCTGGACCACGAGGTCGGGCCGCTGACGCTTGAAGAGTTCGCGGATCTGATGAGCCGGGTGCATAGATCCGATGCGGCCGCGGAGCCGGACCAAAAAGCGCTGGACGACTTCAACCGGTTCCTGGTGGGCGGTTACAAGAGCAGCATCTATTTTGGCCTAGATCAGGATTGGATCAAGAATAACTTCCGAACCTTCTCAATTCAGCTGTTCCAGCACATGATCCGAATAGCGGCAGCCGGGATGATCTCCGGAAATCCACGCCGCAAGGTATTTGAGCTTCCGCCTCCGGACCAGCCCAAAAACCTTCAGGGACAACCCGAACTCTATACCGTTGCACGCGAGTCGATCGTCGAATGGCTCGCCTCCGGGGGAGGGGGGCAGTCGCTTCCCATTGAGGTCCGCACAAATCCTGAACTCGTCTGGAGCGAAGCCCGTCGGTTATACGAGGACACGCTCTTCCGGCTTTATGCCCATCTCGGAACCGATTTGAACATGGCGAAGCAGCCGCTCAAAGAACGCTATCGGCTGCTCGCGCTGGCGGCGGCCAATGGCGCGGAGGGGCTGCCGCGCTTCAGGCGGACCGTCGAAGGGTATGGCTACGAACGATTTGCGGATGAGAAGGCTCTGGCTGAGATTGATCAGATCTTGTGCATGGGCATTTTGGTGGGCATTTCGGCGATACCGCATGAACAGGATGCGGTCACGTCGATTGTCTGGGAAAAGTCGTTGCGCACATCCGAGATGCTGAGCGCGGCACGCGCCAGGACGGCGGACTTCCTCCGCCGCGTTGCGCCAGAACTTGACGCCGACGCAACGGCGCAGGCAATCGTGCAAAGCGCCGCGTCAACGTCTGAATCCAGCCCGGAACAACCCTCCTCCGAGGCGTCGGGTCTCGCGGAGATCGTGGTGCTGACTCCTCAAACGGAGTCGGAAAGAAGCGTGGTGCGTCAGGTGTGGAACAATTTGGGAAGGATGCGTGTCGACGGCATCGACAAGAAGTTCATGCGGCAAATTGTCGACGAGTTACTCGCCTATAAACCAGGCGGTCGGAAGAAGCCGCCGCTAGGATCGGCAAATGACCCCGCTCTCAAGACCATCCCGTCCCTTCATCATGAGCTGATCCAGGCGATAAACGGGGATGCGATGACCGTTGACCAGGTGAGGCGATTGGTGGCCATGCTGCGGCTGGTGGGCGATAAGGAGATTGCCGGCATCCTCTCAGACGGTCTCGAATTACCTGGCAGGCCGATCGATTTGGGGCACCCTGATCTGAAAAAGGTTCGGATTGTCGGGTTGTATGACGCCAGCATGGATGTTGTGATGGAGCGGAAAAATAATGAATTTGTTTGGAATATGCCCGACTTTGCCGGTGGAGCTGCGGTTCTCAGGATTGACGCGAGCCCGCAAACCATCAGGCGGGCATTGGATTCCGACAGCCTGAGGATTTTGGTTGCTTCGGTCGGCGGCAAGAAGCTGTTGTCCATCAGGCCCGAGGATCTGCGGATGCTAGTCTCCCCTCAAAAAGCCGCCCATCCGCTTCAATTCAGAATCACGGATGAAATGATCCGATTGTTTGAATCCGGCAGCCGTTCGGAATTTCCGCAGCAGCTGAGCGGGCGCGGGTCCGAAGTTGCCCGGAGAATGCTGGAGGCCGTGCCCGGATCGGAACTCAAGCCGATCTCGTGGTGGTCGACCCGATTGGCTCTGATCGCCACGGGATTTGATCCTCAGGAGGTTCAAGACGCCCAGGTTCAGGCGATATACGGCGTCATGAAGAGCGAGGGGCTTGTCGGCGGGATGACAGTCCCGCTGGATCAGGGGGTATGCTACTGGATCTTGCACCACATCCAGCGCGAGCACCAGAGGCAGCTGGCGGCGACGGAATACACGATTGAAAAAGACCGGGAAGCGCGGACATGGATGCCTGCGGAATGGGGGGCTTATCTCGGCAACGGTGTTTTGATGTTGAATGACGAGGTTGCGGCGATCTTGGATAAGGAGACGCGCGGACGCGTGCAGCGCGTGCCGAACGACACTTTTGCCAGGCATTTTCCAGGAAGCGTCGATGCCGAGAAGCTTGCGAAATGGAATCGCGTCGCGGGGTATTTGGAGAACTTTGAGACGGCCAGGGGAATGCGTCCGGTTGTTTTCACGCCCGCGATGTTCCGCCGAAATGACAAAGAAAAAATCTCATTAAGACTGTTTTTCTGGATGAGCTGGATCAGCCTGGTTGACACGATCGGTCTTCGGGAGGGTCGGTACGACGGCAGGTATGTGATGGACGCTGAAGCGGCGCGCGCGATAGTCCTGAGCTCCGTTTCTCGGAGCGAGCCCCACTTCGGTGCGCTGGTCGCGGCTTTGTTCCCGGACCGCGCGGGTCCGCCGGCCGTATCGACCGGCGATCGGCACCGTGAATTCATAGAAGCGCAAAGAGTCGATTTTAATTCGGTCGCGCAAACGTTCAGAACGGTATTCAACCGCTGGGGCGCCTTGGAACCTGATATGCATGCGGCGATGGGCCGTGCGATCGATTTTGACATCCGGCAGCACGCGGTCGTCATACCCCGAATTCTCGAAGCCTTCAACGGTGCCTGGCCGATGACGGAAATCATGCGGACCGGCCATCCTTCCTCATCGCCGCAAAGCGCACCGGCAGACCGTTTTGAAATCGGATACGCAGGGCTTGCGTCAAACCCGTACTTCAATGTTCCGCGGCCGGGAGATATCCCGGCGACGGATGCCGCTTCGCAGGCATCCTTCCAGCCCGCCGCCGGGCACGAAACACCGGCGGACCGTGTCGTCCAAACGCTGATGGAGATTAATCGGCATTGGTTCGTCCGGTCGATGGGCGACTTGAGCCGGAAGTCCGAGCATCCGCGGGTGCTGGCAGAATTGCTAACGCAAGCGCAAAGTTCCCGGGACCCGCTCTTACAGAACGTCAATTCTGCCTCCGGTATGATTCAAAAGGCCCTTGCCCAGAACAGGACGTTGGAGTCAGGCGAGGAGTGGTTCGGGTATCTGCTGCCCCAGGTCCGGGGACACGCCGACCCTCAGGGCCGGCTGCCTGTGGACGTGGTGAATGCCTTGATCGATAAGGTGCGTGATGAGCAGTATCTGATCCAAGCCGCTCAGAGAAATGCGGATCTCGTCAAAAAAGGAGCGCTCGCGGACTATGTCTTACCCGATGAGGCAAAAGACAACTCCGGCGAATCTTCATATCAGCAGGCCTCGGGCGTAAACGAGACGATCGCTCTCAGTCTCAGCAAGTCCATCGCCGGCGAAGCGGTTGCCGCCGGGATTCCGCAGTCACAGCTCTACCCGGGATACAATCGGCTGCCGCTTTTGGGACGGGAACGGAACGTCAACATGGCAGGCGAGTTGCGTAAGGTTAACGGCTTCCGCGACCCGCAGCGCGGGCCCTTCGCAGGGCTTCCCGGCACCATCAGGAAGCTGGCCGCGCACTATGAGAACCGGCCGATGCCAAAGTTTTTGTTCGAGGACTTCGCCCGCCGGTTCGAAGAGCTTGATCGGATGCTCGATGCTTCGGAGAACGACAACCGGTTCCGCGTCGAATTTTTTATCCTCATGGACCAGTTGTCGGTCGCGGTCGCGTTGACACGGCAAGGACAACCGTTTGAAGCGCCAGCTTCTTTAAGCGGACCCGTCATGGGTGCTGCGGCGCTAATTTTGCGTCCGATTCTCGGCCCGCACATCACCGAAAACTGGATCCGCGGCTATTTCACCCGTCCGGATGTGCCAGCCGGCGCGCGTCTGGCCGAGGCACGGGCTGCGCGAGGGGATCTGGCGCGCTTTGTCCTCAAGGTCTATGACGCGCAGAGACGGACCGGTCAAATCGCGGTCGGCGGCGAACTTCTGGACATCAACGTCAGCGCTGACGGACGTCACCTCATGGTCGACGGCATCACGCAGCGCCCAATCAAGCTGCGGATCCAAAAGCTCAGCACCCCCCGGAAACGCGCCCCGGGTTCAGTTGAAGTTCTGAAGTCTGAGCTCTTGATGCAGGTCCAGGCGGTTTTTAATGCTCAAACTTCCGCTGTGCGTAATCATCTGAAGCAGGCGCCGGCCGCGGCTGCGTCGCCTGCCGTGCTGGAGATTTATCTCGACGGACTGGCAACACGTGAGTTCGAGGGCCCGTTCACCAACCTTTTGGTTCATGAACTCAAGGCCTTATCCGACTCGAGCACCCGGATCATTCTCAAGGGGAAAGCCAAGCGCGTGGGTCATGTTCTGCGCAGGGCCCGGAAGTTGTACCGGTCGCAGGAATTCGTGGTCGGTTCCGAACATCATTTGCCGGCCGAGTTCCGTGACCCGGGGGTCGGCCGCACCGCGGTGGTCGCCGGCAAGGCGGATCTGGCCAAGCTGCGCCCCGGGCAAAAGCGCCTCATTCTTCGGCGCATGACGTCAGGAGCGCTGCCCAACCTCCGCGCCGCACTCGCGACAGCTGCGTTTGAAGCGCGGACGAATCTCGGCGAATTCGACGCGCGCTTCGACGCTCTGCGCCGGGCGTATGAAGTTCTGCTCGACCGGCCGATCGCCGACGCGTCGGAGTTTGCGTCGGTGCTCGCAGGCCTCGAGCAGGATCCCGGCAAAGCGTGGTCATATTCGATCGCGCTCCATCCGGTCAATGTATCGATCCTTCTTCAAACCTACGAACTTCTGTCCCGCCAGGTCCGTCAGTCAGCGTGATATAATTTCCGCCAACAGGGGGCGGAACCATGGCATTGCAACTGGGACAGACTGCAAACAGTTTTGGTCCGTTAAAATCGGCCGATGGAAACATTTACGGCTTGTCCGATTTTTTGGAAAAGCTGCTGGTCGTTATTTTCAGCTGCAACCATTGCCCCTACGTGGTCGCCTACGAAGAACGGATCAAAGCGCTTCAAAGCGATTATGCGGCTAGAGGTGTGCGCGTCATCGCGATCAATGCCAACGATGCGGTCAAATACCCGGACGACAGTTTTGAAAAAATGATCGTTCGCGCTCAGGAAAAACACTTCAATTTTGCTTATCTTCACGACGCCGATCAGTCCGTGGCGAGGGCGTTCGGGGCGACGAATACGCCTCATGCGTTTGTGCTCGACGAGAAGCGCGCGCTGCGTTACGTCGGCCGGATCGACGACTCGTGGGACCGGCCGGAACGGGTGAAGCAACACGATCTGCGTAAAGCGCTGGACGCGCTCTTGAGCGGCGAGACGCCCAAACCTGCTTCGACGCTGCCCGTTGGCTGCTCGATCAAGTGGAAAAAGTGAAGCGGGTTTAATGGAAATCGTCGCATCCAAATTTCTCAGATACGTATTCGTCTGCGAGAACGAGCGCACGGACGGAAAAGCCTGCTGCATGCCGGCGGGGCTGCGCATCCGCGAGGCGCTCAAGGACCTCGTGAAGGCGCGCGGGTTAGCCGACCGCATCCGCGTCAGCCGGACCGGCTGCCTCGATGTGTGCGCGGACGGCCCGAGCGTGCTCATCATGCCCGACAACATCCGTCTTAAAAAAGTCGCGGAATCCGACATCGAAAAAATTCTGGAACTCGTTTCCAAAGGAGTTTAAGCCCATGTATCAGGTCACCAAACAGTTCAACTTTTCCTACGGCCACCGCCTGATCAAGCACAAGGGCAAGTGCGAGCGCTACCACGGCCACAACGGCCTGGTCGAAGTGGTGTGCGAGGGGCCGGAGCTCAACGACAACCGGATGCTCATCGACTTCGACATCATCTCCAAAGCCCTCAAGTCCTGGATCGACGACACACTGGACCACCGCATGATTCTGAACGAAAAAGACGAGATGATCCCGCTGCTCAAGAAAAAGGGCGAGCCTTTCGTCACGATGCCGGACGACCCGACCGCCGAGTCGCTGGCCAAGCTGATCTTCGACCGGGCCGTCCAGGCGGGCCTTCCCGTGAAGCGCGTCATCGTCTGGGAAACCCCCACCTCCCAGGCCAGCTTCAGCCGTTCCTGAGCCGGTTCTTTTCCGGCTCGCCCTTGAATCCACCCCCCAACCACTGCATACTTCTGATTAAGATCGCTTAATCTTGGAATGCGGGGAGGGGGCTTTGAACTTTCCATGTCTTTGAAGCACCGATATAAATTTATATTAAGGGCCGTTTCGGCCGTGTTGATCACGGCGTTCGGCTTCGGGGACATTGCCGCTGCTGCGCCCGCCAGTTTCGGCTCCGAGTCCCTGCGCACAGCTCCGGGTCCGGGTCCCGCGGCGCTCCTCGTAGATTTGGTCCGCAACCCCTCCTTGCTCACGACCCCCTCCGACGAGTTGACCGTCCGTGAGACGCATGCCGGAACCAATGGGAAGCTGATTCTCCATATCCAGGATCCGCACACGAACTTCAGCGGCCAAAAAAGCCTGGCCGCGGGTTTGGCCGGATTGCTCGACCGATACGCGATCGACCGCGTACTTGTGGAAGGAGCGGACCGGGACGTCAGTCTCGACGGTCTGCGGGTCACGGCGGACCTCGAGGTCTGGAAACGCATCGCGTACCGGGAACTCATGAAGGGCCGGATTGCCGGCGAAGAATATCTGAATCTGATCTCCGACCGCCCGATGCGGATTCTCGGCATTGAGAACATGCGGCTGTACGACGAGGCGCTGGTCCATTACGCGGCGATGGCGCGGGATCGCGGCACCATCCTCGAGGACATTCGGACGATGCGTCTTGCGCTTGACCGCATCAAGCTTCGCGAATACCCCAAAGATCTTCTTGTGTATGAATCCGGCCGGACAGCCGATTCCGATCCGGACGCTGCGGCCCGTATGGATGCTCTGGTGGCGTTGGCGAAGGGCGCTCAGGTCGGGCTCGGCGGGTTCGCCGCGGTTCGTGAGTACCTCGAGCTCAAGCGCCGTGAGGCGTCGATCGATTTTGACCGTGCCAATGCCGAACAAGAGGCGCTGATCGGCCGGTTGCGTGCTGCTTCCGCAATCGGAATTCCGCCCGTTCCGGGCAGGCAGGCGGGTCCGGCCGCCCGATATGCTTTTTTGCGCGGACTGATGGAAACTGCCGGCAAGCTCGGCGTCGAAGCGGGCCGTTATCCGGAGCTCGAGCGGACGGCGGATTATTTGAGAGCCGCGGCGCAGATCGACGCGGCCTCATGGATGGAGGACGCGCGGCGGCTCGAGGAGGCCGTATACCAAAAGCTGCTTCTCACACCCGAATTGAGAACCGTATACGCGATGGACCGATTCCTGTCATTGTCCGAAGCGGCCTGCCGGTTCCGGCTTTCGACATTCGATTACCGGGAATGGCAGGAGCTCAGGCGCGGGCGGTCGAGCGAACAATGGCTGGCATTTTTGAACCGCCGGTTGCTTGATCTGGGATACGCAGAAAACCTCGTGCCGAACCGCGTGTCGTTGGACCGTGCCGCCGGAACGATCGATGCGTTTTATCGCACGGTCATGACACGGGATGAGGCCTTTGTCCGGCGCGCCGCGGAGTACCTGGAGGGCGGCGAGGAGGCGCAGGCTGCTGTTTTGATCGCCGGCGGTTATCACACCCAAAATCTGACGCGGCTTCTGCGCGAGGCCGGCTACTCCTACGTGGTGCTCATGCCGCGCGTCGAGGACACGACGGATCACAAGGCGTATGAAAAAGTTCTTTTGGCGGACGCGGACGCCGTTGTTCGGAAGACCATCCGGCCTCGTGCGGTCCAATTGAGCGCGGCGCGGTTGACCGGTTTGGCGAACGCGGCCGGGAACAAGGGAAATCCGGTGCGACGGAGGGATTTTTTAAAGATGGCCGCAGCCGCCGCTGTTGCGGCCGGATCGACGAAGGCGGCCGGAGCTTCGGCGCCGGACGCATCCGAAACGCGGATGCTGGAAGAGGCCATGGGCGCCGGCGACTGGTCGGAATTCCTTCGGCGCTCTGCCGGCTGGGCCGGGATTTTGGAAAAAGCTTCCGCTCAAACGCTGGAGAAGGTGGAGGACCTGTGGGCGTTTCTGATCTCCAATGCCTCCCGCGAAAAATGGGCGGCGGTCGAAAAGGAGGAAAAAGCCCGGAAAGATGAGCTCAAGCGCACAGACTTGAGTCCGGCCCGGCGCGCGGAGCTCGAGGAAGCCTATTACGTTCCGTCCCGAGGGGAGGCCGTGCGCCTGGATTCGCTGACCGATTGGAATGATCAGTTGGCACGGCTGACCAATCCCGCGCTCTTCGATCACGCCGCAAGCAAGATTCGCCGCAACCGCATCCTCGAGAAGCATTCCGCCCAAACCATCGATGCGCTGATCGCCCTGCGCTCCTCAATTCGGACGGCACGTGTGCGCGGCACGAGCACAGTCGGAGCCAAACGAAATCAGGAGTTGGAGGCCGCCGAATTCGAGGATATCGACACCCTGTTGCTGGCGCAGCTGGCGCTGGACCTGAAGCTCGATCTTTTTACATGGATTCGATCGGAAAAAAATCAGGGACATACACCCGTCACGGCGGAGGCCATCCGTTTGCGGCTGGCAACGGCCGGTCCGGCAGTGGTGACCCCCCGGCTCAAGAATTATCTTCTCCTGGAAAAGTCGTCGCGCGAGACAGTCCGCGAGCAGCGCAAGTTTGCCGACTATCTGTGGAATCGCGCCGGCGCCCAGCTGATGGCGGCCAACAATCACTCGGACAATCCGCCCTTGGAAAATATCGGATCGGAAGTCCGTTGGCGCGGCGGCCGATGGGTCCCTTCCGGCTCCGTCAAGGTCTCAAAATACCGCTATTTTTCAGGAGACAATTATTTCCGTGAAGGCACCCGTTACCGGACGTTCGTGAACAAGCCGACGGTATTGCCTGCGACCGGCGAGCGGACCCATTTTTCATTCGGCGGTCAGGTCCTGGGGAACGGGGAGTTTGACGAGGCGACCGCGGCCGCCATTCAGAACTACATGAGCCGAGAGGACGGCCGGCCCTACTTCGTTGACATCGACCGCGGGCACCTCATCGGATATCACGCAGATTATCTGCTGATGGACGGGCAGGGCGAGCCGCTGGTTCGTGTTTATCATCGGTCCTGGAGTCCCGGGCTTCAAAAGTTCGACCGAGAAGTGGAGTACGTCGGCAAGGGAAAGAACGATCCCGAGCTCAAGGCATTGATCGAGTCAGGCAAGAACCTGACCACCTGCTTCTATTACCGCGTGGATGCGGCTGCGCTCAAACACATCGAGGAGCAGGAGCGGGTGATGCGGGCGCGCAACCAAATTCAGGGGAACGCGAAGTACTTCCATGCTCAGACGGTTCCCGATCAAACGGACGTTTACGACGTGTACCTGATGAGCGGTTTACCGCTCAACCGGCATGCAGGCGGCATGAGGATGGTGCTCCGGCGCGACGCCGAAGGGCCGATCGAGGGCTGGGAATACGCGATGCGGAACGGCGAGCGCATTACCGTGCCCGTCCGTTATTCGGTGACCCGGTACCAGTATGTCGACGGCTCCGGCATCTGGTCGGCCGGAGAGCCCCTGGATGCGGGCGGAAACACAATGGATCCGCTGCCGGACATTATTGAGTGGGAGGATATTCTGCGCGGCGGAGGCTATTTCAGGACGAGTAAGGAGTATGACGAAAAGCTTAAACAGTATGACCGGCGGATGAATGAAAAGTTCGGCGAGCCGTTGAATGCCGACCATCTGGGTCCGGTCGTCGCGCATACCGGCTATCAGGCCTTTTTGGACGGTCGCGCGGAAGCGCAAAAGTTGAGCCGGGCCGGACGGAGCGGTCCGACTGCCGCCGCTCGGCAGAAAATTTTTCTGGATACCGACATCTATCGCACGGAATCCGGCGAGCAGATCATTTTGATCACGCCCCCGCTTCATCAGGAGATGGAATTCCAAAATACCCGCCGCAGTGCCCGCGCAGCCTTGCGCCAGCAGCGCGCCATAGCTCTACCCGAATCCCGTTCCGGAAAGGATGTTCCCAGCGGATCGCGTCTGGCCGCGGACGAGCAGTCGATTATCAATTCCGGCAATCTTGAAAATGCGCTAGCCGCGCTTGCAAGGTTGACAAGCCGCGACCGGGAATCGGTCCTCGAAGATTGGAGGTCGGACGAATTTAGATTATTGGAAGTCGGCCCCGGACCGTCCATCGACCATCTTCGGTCGTTGGTGACCGAAGAGGGTATCGACGGCAAGCGACTCTTTGTTTTGGAGCCGAACCATCGTCATCTGGGTAATTTGCCGTCCATCGCCCGCCCTGCCCGGCCCGCCGCCTCGCAAAGGGTCGGAACCGGGTACGTGGAGTTTGAGCCGGCCAAGCCAGGGGTTAGCGATGTGCAGTTGCTGTGGCAGTCGATTGACGGCGACCTGCAGGGAATTTTTCCCGACGGGACTTTCAGTCTGATCTTGGCATTCAACGTGCTTAAATCTTCCGGATCGGACGGACAGCCGGAGAATGTGCGTGTGCAGGCGTATCCCGTGACTTCGCGCGCGGTTCAAAACATGGATCGGCTTCTGGCTCCCGGCGGTCGGCTCCTGGTGTCGGATGTGAGTTCCGAGGCGGCGCAAGCTCTGCGGTCCCGATTCGGCGAGCCCTACATCGATCCGCAGACTCGGATTTACATTTATACCAAACAAGGATCTCGGCTTTCCGATGGCGGCTTGTCACGTCGGAATATTTTAAAGAGCGGCGCCGCAGCCGCCACCGCCGCCCTGCTCGGCGGGACGAATGATGCAGCGGAAGTCCGTTCTGACATGCAGAGTATTCTAGAAGTCGAACTGCGTTCCATCCGGACGATCGACGAGTTTGTGAAGCGCTTACCCGAATGGGTTCATGCTTCGCGCGTGCAGGGCAATTTGGCCGTGGATATGCCTCTGATTCGGGCGCGATGGGACGTGTTGATGACGGAAGCGCGCCGGACAGCCCGGAAAGTTTATGAGGAAAAAGACCTGGGCGTCAGGCGTTCCAGAGAACGGGTGATACGGGACGAGATCCGTTCCGAGAAGGATGAGGAGAAGAAAAAAGCATTGTATCAGGACCTTGCCGGCACCATGGATCCCGCCTACCGCGGCTATTGGTTGAATCACCGGCGCCTTGAGACGATTGCCTACATGGATCGCCGCCTGAGGATGCTGGCGCATATCGACTGGCTCAAAGGGACCGAACGTCATTTTGAAGAAGAAAGGATGCGCCGCGGATTGGACTCCGCGGACGTTGAGTCGATTCTGCTGATGCGTGAGTCGGAGCTTCAAGGGGAAGACGATCGGCGGAGTGCCGCGGAACTTGCCGCTCGCAAGGCAGATGCAGCTGCGATCCTGAAAAAATTCGACGACTGGGAAGAGGTGGAATCCGCCGGAACGGCATGGCGGCTGGGCGTTGAACCGGCTCGGATCCTGGAGGCGGGGGATCGGATTCGTCTGGAAGCGCTGGTCGATGAGCGGTTGGAGTTACTCCAAAATAATAAGGATGGCACGGTCTCATCCCTCATTGTGGCCCGACGCCGCATCCGCGAGAACCGGAAGCAGCTCGAGAAGTGGAGGGAGGATGCTCGCTACGCGATCGGTCAGGCGGCGCAGGCGGCGATCACGAGCGCGAACTCGACGGCGGTCAAGGTTGCAGCCCAAGAGGTCGGGAGGCCGATGATTCTTCCGGGAATGGCAATGGGGCCGGATCCTGAAGTGGTCTATAGGACAGCTGTCCGGCCGGCGAACCAGCATGATCCGCGCGAATATTACGACCCTAAGCGGTCCCAGCGTTTCACGTTTTTCAAAGTCAGCCAGACTCCGATTCCCCACCTCAAGGCCGACCAGACCTTTGTGCATCTGATGAACCCTGGCGATCTTCCTGAAGATATCGCGAAGTGGCTCGAGGATCCCCAGCACGAATATCACTATTTTGATCCGCGCACGGGTGACCTCTACGGCCGCTTCATGGATTGGGTCATTCTCGACAAGAATCGACGGTTCGCGGCGGGGGTCTACTTTACGGACACCGAAATGAACGGAAACTGGCCGCGGGAGATTTATCCGGGTGCGTCGGGCGAAGTGGATCCGGAGCTGCAGGCTATTTTGACCAAAAAAAGAAGCAACCCCGACCGGCGTATCAAGGCCTTCCGATATTTACTGCCTCCGAGCGAGATCCGGGTGCTCGAGGAGCGGCGGCGGCAGATGGTGGCGGAGGGGAATCTGCATCCGGACACCAAGTTGTTCCATGTCGATGAGCCCAAGGACCCCAAGGACCCAGAAGAAAACCGCTATGTCTATTTTTGGGACGGCGAGGATTTATTGCGTCATGCGGGCGGAGAAGAGGTGTTGGTTGTTGAAGCCCCTGACGGTCCGATGAGGAGCCTTGAGACCCGCATGGGACCGGACGGAAAGATTGTGACCGACGAAAATGGGCGGCGGGTGCAGGAAGTCATTCGCTATCGACCGACCCCCTACGTGATCGTTTCGGGCACGGGGTATGTCGCCGCCGGCGGTACGTTTGACCTCGTCGTTGAGGCGCTTCTGCGCGAACGTCTCATGAATGAAGGGGGTGCCATGGCCTTCAACCCGGAGTATGAAGAGGCGTGGCGCGCGAGAATCGAACGTCTCGTCAATCATCCCCGCGGACCGTACCTCCCTCCGCCGATGCTGAACGAAGTCCGTTATCTCAAACAGACGCATATTTACACAGGTCTTGCGGCTTATTTGAGATGGAAGGACCGGCTGGATATGATGGTTCACGAGGAGCGCCGGCGGGTCGCGCGCATGACGGCGGAGGAGCGGAGCCGGTCGGACTTCAGCGCCCGCGTCGCGTTGTGGGACGATCAGATATTCAGGAATGAACAAGGCGAATTCTACATGCCGGTCGCAAGCCCGCGATGGGTGGAGCGCTATGTGAACGAGCGCGAGTTGGAGTTTTTTTCCGAAACAGAGCGGGCCGCCAAACTTGTGGACGAATTGTCGGTAAACCCGCCTCAAGGCTCCCGGCTGGCGGTTTTTCCCAACAAGGACTTCGAGCGCAGGATGAGCGGGAGTATCGGCGGCCGCTTCAAGGTCGGCGGCGGCGCGGTTCGGGTGCGGAATGCGGAAGACGAAGCTCCGGGCCCATCCGGGGCCCGGCTCACCGGCTTGCTGGTTCTACCGGACCGGTTGGAGCTTCCGGATGATGCGGAGGCTCGGAGAGTTGCTCAGAAGATAGCCGGAGTACGCTTGACGAAGGATGGATACGCGATCTCGAACAGCAAAAGCCCGGCGGTTTATCATGAGTGGTCGGTGTCTGGATCGCGGTTGACCTTTTCGGATGGAGCGGGCGGCATGATGGATCGGCCGATCCCGGCGCTTCAGTCGACCGATCCCGACGAGGGAGCCGATGCCAAGCGAAAAGCCGATCGGCTCGTGCGCACGCTTCAGAGCGGGAATGCCGCTGCGGAATTATCGAAGCAGGTGGTCGCCGAGTGGGTTGCGCCCGCATCGTGGTCGAACCTGACAGCCGCAAGCTCCGGACAGGATGAAGCACTGGCTGCGCAGATCGAATTGTTCCTGGATTCTCAGGATTTAATGTTCAAAAAACATAATATCCAGCTTTTCATGACGCTGCCGGATGAAGTGAGGGGGAGGCTTGAGGTGAAGCGTCCCGATCTCTTGAAGCGGGTGGACGCCGTCATCCGCCCGTCGACGGATGATCCGGATATCCTGTGGCTGAAGATCGTCCCTCAAAACTCGACGGTTGATACTAGTCAACCCTTCTTGACCTACCAACTTCCGGATCCGAAGGAGCTTGAGCAGCATCCGGATCTGACCGCAGAATTCAGATGGATCGAGCTGATCGTCGAAGGGGCTTCCGCGCTGCGCCTGGTCTCGTCCGACCGGCCCGGTTCGCTCAAGGATCATAAATTGGTCGAGCTCGTTGTGGATAAACGCAATGAGGCGCGGTCGTCGGTTGCCGGCGCTCTATCCCGGATGCTCACGGGGAAGGCAGCAATGGGCGATGCGCAACAGGCTGCTCTTCGTCCCATTTTCCCGACGATCAACGAATTCTTGAGTTTTGTCGCCGTGGCCCGCCGCGCGATCCAGTCGGCCGCATAAACTTTTTCCTCCGCTCAGGCGAGATTGACAAGACCTGCATGATTGGGTAACTTGTCCGCATGACCGCCTCCAAACCCGCTCCCAAATCACCCAAAAGCCAAAAATGCGTCGTTCTGATCTCAGGCGGCGTGACCAGTTATGCGCTTTTGGACGACTGCGCGAAAAAGTACCTCTCGGTCGTGCCGGTGTACATCCAGAGCGGCTTCCGCTGGGAAGAGGCCGAACTTTTTTGGCTCAAAAAATTCCTGCGCTACCGCAAGCAGGAGAACATCGAACCGCTCCAATTCGTTTATCTTCCCCTTAAAGACGTGTACATGACCCATTGGTCCAACACGGGACTGCGTTCGCCGTCGGGTAAGGAGCTGTACTCTTCCATCCTGCTGCCCGAACGCGAGTCGCTGATGCTCACGCGCGCGGCGCTCTCCGCCGTGGCGTTCGAAGCGCATGTGCTCGCGGTCGGTTATCTCAAGCCGCGCGGACCCGCCGAGAAAAACACCGACCTCATGAAGCTCGTCGAAGAGCTGTACGTCAAGACGCTGGCCAAGCCCGTCTCGATCGTTGCGCCGTTCATCGAAAAGACCCGCGACGAAATCGTGTACGACATGAGGGAAGTCGGCTTCGACTACAGCTTCTCGTGCCTCGCGCCGCGCGGCTACCAGCACTGCGGCGACTGTTACAAGTGCAGCGAACGCAAAATCGGATTCTTCAAGACCGGCATCACGGACCGCACCCACTACTTCAAGCCCTTAAACTCGCTCGCTTCCGCCTCATCCTCCTCCTGACCTAGAGCTTCCTGACGTTGAAACACGTCCTGTTTTTCTTCTTCCTCGTCCTCGCGACCGGAATCGCGCTGGGCCGGACGGAGTTTTTGGCGTTCGTGCATCCGGCAGCCGCCGGCGCGGTTACGGCGGGTCTTCTTGTTCTGGCTTGGCTCACGGCCGGCCGCCACCGCTTCCCGTCCGCAGCGTTGTTGTTATCGTGCATGACTCTCGGACTTTTTATCGGCCTGGCTTCTCCGCATCCGATTCTTGAAAAAAAGTGGGAAGCGGCGCTCGGCGGTGTATCCGGCCGGACGGTCACGCTCGAGGGGACGATGAGCGAGGGCCGCCGTGTGCAGACGGATGCGTACGGCCGGGAGCGGTACGCGTTTTTTATCGACGACTTGAGCGGGGCGATTCCGGGCGGCGTCCGCGTCGCCGGGATCTTGAAGCCCGGCATGACGCTGCCGAAGTATGGCGAGCGGGTACGTGTCACGGGCGGGTTGTCGGTGCCGGCGGGCCGGACCAACCCGGCCGGGTTCGATTGGCGGCGTTTCCTGATGACCCGCGGCGCTTATGCGGTGATGCGCGCGGATGCCTTCGAGGTGACGGGTCCGCCGCGCGGCTGGCGCGGAGCGGCGTTGGCGCTCCGCGAAAAGTGGATCCGGTGCATGGACGCGGGTCTGTCGCCCGACGCTTCGGATATTTCGAAGGCGATTTATCTGGGGGAGCGCTCAGAGCTGGATCCGGACTTCCGCCGCTCGCTCGTCAATACGGGGACGCTGCACCTGTTTGCGATCAGCGGATTCAACGTGGGATTCGTCGCGGTGATTCTGTTCGGCCTTTTCACGCTCTTGCGCATCCCGAAGCTTCCCAAGTCGCTGCTGGTCATGGCGCTGCTCGCCGGTTACGCGGTGCTGGTGGGCGACAACTCGCCGGTCGTACGGGCCGTGATCATGGCCGGCTTTTTGATGTCCGCCGATCTGTTAAGGACGCGGGCGTCGGCGCTGCAGGGGCTGGGCGCCGCCGGCGTTTTGATGCTCGTGATGAATCCGGAAGAAGCGTTTGATCCGGCGTTCCAACTCTCGTTCGCGGCCGTCGCGGGCCTCGCGCTCGTCGTTCCGCTTTGGGGGACGCTCGACGACATCCGGCGCGCCCGGTCCGACCGCCGGTCCGCCCAATGGCGGGCGGCGGTCACGCTCACGGCGCTGACGTCGCTGGCGGCCTGGGTGACGACGGCGCCCATCCTCATCCATCACTTCAACCGGTTTTCGTTCGTCGCGCCGGCGGTCAATATTCTGCTCGTTCCGGTCGCGCTGGTTCTGAATTTTTTGCTGATGGTTTTTTCCGTCGTGGCGCTGGCGTGGCCGGAGGCGGCGCGGCTGTTGGGTTTTTCCATCGAATGGAACGTGTGGCTGCTCAAGTGGCTGGTTGGCGCGTTTGACCGGCTGCCGGGAGCGTCGTGGAATCTGGCTTCGTGGAACCCCGTCGTTTGGGCGTTGTTCGGCGCGTGGTGGGTTTGGATGGCCCGCAACCGCAAGAACGTCCGGCGTCCGCTGCGGGTCGCGCTGAGCATCGCCGTGATGTTTGTTCTCATCGGCGCGGACGGAGCCCGGGCTGCTGCCGTCCTGCCGGCGCTGCGGGTCACGCACTTCGATGCGGGGCAGGCGAATGCCGCGCTGGTCGAGATCGGCAACAGCCGCATCCTGATCGACGCGGGCCGGGGAGGCGACGCGGACGCCGCCGGGCGGATTCTCATTCCTTATCTCGCATCGATCGGCGCTTCGAGCCTGGATGCTGTCATCGTGACGCATCCGCAATTCGATCATGCCGGAGGACTGGAGCGGCTTTTGCGCGAAGTCCGCATCGGGAGCGTCTGGACAAATGGGGATGTGTCCGAGGCCAGGTTTTTTCAACAGACGCTCAAAGCGGCGGCGGAAAAAAGCGTTCCGGTCCGGACTTTGAAACGCGGAGACCGGATCGCAGGGCTTCCGGCCGGCGCGCGCGTGAGGATCTTGCACCCGGCCCCGTATTTTGCGGGCGGGGGAGACGTGAACGAACGATCGTTGGTGATTCTCGTCGAAGCCTCAGGCAAAAAGCTGCTGTGGACCGGCGATATCGGGGAAAAGGGTTTGTCGGATCTGCTGATGAACCGGCGGATCCGTGACATAGACGTCCTGCAGGTTCCGCATCATGGCGCCAGGACCGGAATGAACGGCCGGGAGCTGCTGGATCAGGCCCGGCCGGCCGTCGCCGTCATTTCCTGCGGGCGCGAGAACCGCTACGGCCACCCCCACCCGACGACGCTCGAAGCCCTGGACCGGACCGCCGCCCGCGTTCACCGGACCGACCGGGAAGGGGCCCTGCAAATCACGCTGGCCTGACCGGACCCGCCTCCGTTTTTTAGCTCTTTTTAACGCCGTCCGAGTGGTATAATCCTCGGCATTATGCGAAAAATCCTCACCCTCTCCGCCGCCGTTTTGACCGTCCTTTGCTTCACCGCCCCGTCTGTCCAGGCCGCCTGGATCTGGAGCCCCGAGTCGGGGAAGTGGACCAACCCTAAGAACGCGGCCAAGGACACGCCGGAGGCCCAGTACCTCTATTCCATGCAATTCTATGACGCGGCCAACTACAAGCAGGCCGTCGACGAGTTCAACAAGCTCATCAAGACCTTTCCTCAGAGCAAGTGGGCCGCCGAAGCGCAGTTCCACATCGGCGTTTCCTACGAAAAAATGAACGACATCGGCAAGGCCGCCGAGGCCTTCCGCAACATGATCGACCGCTATCCGTACAGCGAGCGCCTCAACGACGCCGTCGAACATCAGTTCGAGCTGGCCGAAGCGATGCTGGACGGCAAAAAGTCCAAGTTCCTCGGCATGGCGATCGTCCCCGCCCAGGACACCGCTGCCGAACTGTACCAGCACATCGTCCAGTCGGCGCCCTACGGCCCGTACGGCGCCGTGGCCCAGTACCGCCTCGGCGACGCGCACACCGCGCTCGGCAACTTCGACGAGGCGATGCGCGCGTATCAGGCCGTGATCGACGAATATCCGAATTCCGAATACGCGCCCAAGGCGAAATACAAGATCGCCGAAACCTCCTACAAGGCGGCGACCAAGGAAGAGCATCGTTTGGAGAAGACCGACGAAGCCCTGCAGAATTACGAAGGGTTCAAGAAGGCGTTCCCGCAGTCCGGCCTTCAGTACGAGGCCGACGAAGCGATCGTGGCCCTGCGCGAGAAGAAAGCCCGTCAGATCTTCAAGACCGCCGATTTCTACGACCGCCGCGGCCGGCTGAAGAGCGCGCGGATGTACTACGACGACGTGCTCCAGAACTTCCCCGACACGACGGCTGCCAAAGAGGCCCAGGAACGGATCGTTCAGGTGGACGCCGCGCTCGAAAATGGCGGTTCGCGTCCCGGCGTCGTGGGCAAGATGCTCAACGTCGTGGGTCTGAACAAAGAGAAAAAAGAGGCGACCGTCGCCGAAAAGCTTGAAGAAAAAACCGTCCAGGCGGACGGCACTCCCAAACGCAAAAAATTCCTGGGGATTTTGTAACGATGAAAACGATCCGGACCGCCGTTCTCCCGCTCTTTCTGATGGCCGTTGTTTCGGGCTGCGGTTACACGACCAAGACTTCGCTGCCCGAGCACATCCGCTCGGTGCACGTGCCGGCCGTCGAGAACAAGATCGACATCTCGTCGGAAGTGTCGAGCGGACGGCCGTTCCAGGTCTACCGCCCCGGCCTTGAAGTTGAGCTCCGCAGCGCGCTCGTCGACCGTCTGGTGTTCGACGGTCATCTGCACGTGGCGGCCGAACCGTCGTCCGACGCGATTTTGTCCGCCCAGCTGGTCGGCTTTGACCGCGAACCCCTGCGCTACAACGCGAACGACACGATCCAGGAATTCAGGATCCGCGTTTCCGCGTCCGTCCGTTTCACCGACAAGAAGACGGGTCAGGTCCTCTGGTCCGCGGACGAAGTCACCGGAGACAGCGAATATTTCCTCAGCGGTCCCAATGCGACCAGCGAAGACGCAGCCGTCAACGCAGCCCTCAAGGACCTCGTCCGCCGCATCGTCGAAGACATCCTCGAAGTATGGTAAAAGATTCCGTCACGCTTCTTTTGGGAAGCGAGACGGCTCTTCGGGATCAGTTCGTCCTTCCGCTTAAAAAGACGCTTTTTCCCGACCCCGGCTCCGCATCCCTGAACGAAGTCCGCTGGGACGCCGAGCGGGACGAACTCACCGATCTGCTGAACCACGCTCAGACCGCCCCGTTTCTGGCGGAGCGTCGCCTCATCCTCGTCGACCATGTCGACGCCCTCAAGGAATCCGACCAAAAAGTTCTGATCAAGACCATCCGCGACCATTCGGACAAAACGGTCTGGGTGCTCATGACTGACGAGCGCGCGGCCAAGACGGCCTGGCTCAAGTCACTGTCGGCGCTGGGCGCGACCCGCGATTGCGCGACGCCGTACCGGGACGGGGACATCAAGGGGTGGATCGTGAAGCGGTTCCGCGATCTGGGGAAAACGGCGGACGCCCGCACGGCGGACGTACTCATGGACCGGACGGGGCGCAGTCTGACGCAGCTGGACCTGGCGATCGAGCGGCTCGTGATTTACCGCAAGGACGCGCCGTCGGTGACCGCGGCGGACGCGGAGATGCTGCTGGGCCGTTCGGCCGAAGAAAACGCGTTCGAGATCGTCGCGGCGCTGAAGCAGCGCGGCGCGGGCGCGGCGCTCCGGATCGTGCGGTCGCTGCGCAGCGAAGGGGCGTCGGTCCAGGAAGTGCTGAACCCGATCGCGTTCCAGTTTGAGCAGCTGCTCAAGGTGAAGAACTGCCTGGCGCTGGGCTTGGGGGCGGGAGACGTCGCGGAAAAGTTCTTCTGGCGGAATACGTACCGGGCGAATCAGGCGTGCGATTTGGTGAGAAACTTAAGCGCTGAGCGTCTGAAGTCAGACCTCCTGGCGCTGATCGAATGCGAAGCGAAGACGAAGCGGGGGGAGCTGGACGAAACCGAAGCGCTTGAGGCGTGTGTGTTACGCCTTGGCGAGACGGTTGAGCTGCAGCGTTAACCGGGACTTGGTGCGGCTGACGACGTTTTCTTTGAGCGTGCCGCGCTTCAGGGCCTTGTCGAGTTTCGAGTAAAGGGCGCTGTTGAGTTCCTTGGCTTCGGCGAGTTTTTTGCCCGTGCAGGCGGCGACGAACTTGCGCTCGATGGTGCGGAGTTCCGAGAGGACCGTGCGGTTGTGGTCACGCTTCACGGCGTCGGCTTTGATTTTTTTGATCGAATTTCTGCGATTTGCCACTGCTGTTCTCCGTTAGGTTGTCGTTCCAAAATGAGGCGCTAATTCTAAACAATGGCCCAGCATAAGTCAACACACTCGGGACTGGCCCGTTCGGCGGGCGTGATCGGCGGTTTTACGCTGGTTTCGCGGGTACTGGGCTTCGTCCGGGACATCCTGATGGCCCGGTGGTTCGGAACGGGCCTGGCCGCCGAGGCGTTCGTGGTGAGCTTCAAGCTGCCGAACCTCTTCCGGGACCTGGTCGGGGAGGGGGCGATGAACGCGGCGATCGTCCCGGTCCTGTCCGAGACCCGGACGCTCAAAGGCGAAGAGGAATTCAAGCGCCTGGTCGGCGCGCTGGGAATCTGGATCCTGGGAGCGCTGACCCTGATCACGGCCTTCGGCGTCATTTTTGCCCCCGCGGTGGTTCATCTGGTCGCGCCGGGCTTCGCCGCGGACCCCGAGAAGTTCGAGCTCACGATTTCGCTGACCCGGCTTATTTTTCCCTTCATCTTCCTCATCGGGCTTTCGGCCTTTCTGATGGGCGTGCTGAACACGATGCAGAACTTCGGGTCGAGCGCGCTCGGACCCGCGGTTCAGAACCTCATGATGATCGGCGCGCTCGCGTTCGCGGTGCCGCATTGGGGCGTCGAGTCGCTCGCCTGGGGCGTCCTGCTCGGAGGTCTTCTGCAATGCCTGCTTCAGGTCGGCGCGTTTCTCAAGATCGGCGTCCGGTGGACGAAGGATGCGATCTGGCATCCGGGCGTTCAAAAAGTGCTCCGCCTGCTCGTGCCGCGTGTCTGGGGCACGGCCGTGTATCAGGTCTCGGTGTTCGTCGACACCATCATCGCGTCGTTCACGGTCATCGTCGGCGACGGCGGTCAGTCGGCTCTCTACTATTCGTCGCGCCTTTTCCAGTTGCCGCTGGCCATCTTCGCCGTTTCACTCTCCCAGGCGTCGCTTCCGGCGCTGTCGCGGCATGCCGCCGAAAAAGATCAGAAGGGCTTCAGCGCCTCGCTCGACTTCACGATCAAGAACGCCGTGTTCACGGCGCTGCCGGCTTCGGTCGGCCTGGCGGTTTTTTCCACGGAGATCATCGAGATCCTGTTCAAGCGCGGCGCCTTCGGCGACGAGTCGGTGCGAGTGACGGCGGAAGCGCTGTTTTATTTTTCGCTGGGATTGGTCAGCTGCGCGGCGATCAAAGTGCTGGTCAGCGCGTTTTACGCGATGCAGGACACCCGCACGCCGGTGAAGACGGCGACGATGTGCCTCGGGATCAACGTGCTCCTGAGCACGTCGTTCATGTGGACGCTCAAGATCGGCGGATTGGCGCTGGCCACGAGTCTCGCCGCGACGGTCAACGCCTGCGTGCTCTACTGGATTCTCGTCAAACGGCTCGGGCCCGAACATAAGACCCGGCCGTGGAACTCGATCTTCAAGTCCTGCGCCGCAGCCGTCGTGATGGGTGCGGCGTGCTGGGGGCTGTTCAGGCCCTGGGTTCGTTCCGCGATCGAAGCGGCTCCGGACGGCGGCGGCTCCGGCCATGCGGCATTGTTCCGGCTGCTTTTGTCTGTCGCGGCCGGCGCGCTGGCCTATTGGGCGGCCGCGCTGATCCTCAAATCCGAAGAGGCCCGCAGCGTGCGGAGATTTTTCGTCCGGTCCAAGTCATGAGCCTCGACGACCTCAAGGCGTTCATCCGCACCTGTCCGGTGACCCCGGGCGTTTACATCATCAAGGACCGTGCCGGCGTCCCCGTTTACATCGGCAAGGCCCGCAATCTCAAATCGCGCCTCCAGAGCCACTTCGGCCCCGAAGTCCATCCCGAGTTCAAGGAGATGCTCATTCGGCGTGAAGCGGTGAGGATCGACCTCGTTCGCACGGCAACCGAAGCCGAGGCGCTCCTGCTTGAATGCAGTCTCATCAAGAACCACCAGCCCAAGTACAACAAGCTGCTGAAGGACGACAAGTCCTATCCGTATCTCAAGATTACGCAAGAGACCTACCCGCGCCTCCTCGTCGTCCGCGGGCGTCCGAGCGACGGATCCCGATACTACGGTCCGTTCACCAACGTGCGGCTGCTGCGGCAGGCGGTCGCGATGCTGCGCAGGCATTTTCCGATGCGGACCTGCGAGCCGATGCCGGCGAAGGTCTGTCTCATGTATCACATCGGCCAATGTCCGGGGCCCTGCGCGCAGCATACGGACGAAGCCGGTTACGCGGCATCGGTGAAAGAACTGTGCAACTTTTTGGACGGCAAGCGCGACGCGCTCACGCGGAGCCTCGCCCGGCGGATGAAGGAAGCGGCGGAAAAGCGTCAGTTCGAGCTGGCCAAGACCTACCGCGATCAGATGCAGGCGCTGTCGGCGGTTTCTGCGGGCCGGGCATCGCATGTCGTCGCGGACCGGCCCTCGGCGCTGCAGGATCTGCAGCGGGCGCTGGGCCTTTCGCGTTTCCCGTCGCGGATCGAGTGCTTTGACATTTCGAACAACCACGGCAAGAACCCGGTCGGATCCATGGTCGTGATGATCGACGGCCGGCCGCAGCCGTCGGAGTACCGGCGTTTCAAAGTCCGCACCGTCGAGGGGATCGACGATTACCGGATGATGCGCGAAGTCGTCGGCCGGCGTTACGAGCGTCTCCTGAACGAGCAGAAGCCGCTGCCGGACCTGGTGATGATCGACGGGGGGTTGGGGCATCTGGCCGCCGCCAAGGAAGAGCTGGACCGCCTGAATCTGGCGGACCTCGACGTCATCTCCATCGCCAAGCAGCACGAATACCTCTACAAGCCCGGGCGCCAGCTGCCGTTCGTTCTGCCGCCGGCCGCGCCGGCGCTTCAGATGCTCCGGCAGCTGCGCGACGAAGCGCACCGGTTCGCGATCACGTTTTACCGGTCGCTGCATCGCAAGGACATGCAGGCCACGGAGCTGGACGGCATCCCCGGCGTCGGCCCCGCCAAACGCACCCGGCTCCTCAAGGCCTTCCGGACCACCGGCGCGATCCGGGGCCGCTCCGCCGCCGAAATCGCCCAGGCCGCGGGACTCGACGCCAGGACCGCCAAAGCCGTTGAAGATTACTTCAAAAGAGAGTAAGATTTTCGGCTATGCTCAGCGATATCAAGGAAAAACTTCAACCCGTCCGCGCGCGCATCGAGAACTTGCGGAGGTATCTTTGACGTCGACCGCAGCCGGTCGCGCATCGAGGAGCTCGAGGGTCAGATCGCGGGCCCGGACTTTTGGACCAAAAACGACAACCGTAACGCCGTCATCCAGGAGCTGAAGCTCCTCAAGGGGCTGTACGTCCCGTTCCGCGACGCGGAAGCGAAGGCGGTCGAACTCGAAGAACTCCTGGGCATCGTCGACGCCGACGACACCGAATCCCAAAAACATCTGGGCGCCGATCTCGACGCGCTCGACAAGCGGCTCGCGGAACTGGAGTTCCAGCGGCTCCTGGGCGGGGAGGCGGACCATTGCGGCGCGATCGTGAGCATCAACGCCGGCGCCGGCGGAACGGAATCCTGCGATTGGGCGGCGATGCTCATGCGCATGTACAAGCGCTGGGCGGACATCCGCGGGTTCAAGACCGAAGAAGCCGATTTTTTGCCGGGGGAAGGCGCGGGCATCAAGAGCGCGACCTTCATGATCCGGGGGCCTTACGCGTTCGGGTATCTGAAAAGTGAAAACGGCGTGCACCGGCTGGTCCGGATCTCGCCGTTCGACTCCAACAAGCGGCGGCACACGTCGTTCGCGTCGGTCGAAGTGATCCCCGAGATCGAAGACGACATCGAGATCGACATCCGGCCCGACGACCTCAAGGTCGACACGTTCCGGGCCGGCGGCGCGGGCGGCCAGCACGTCAACATGACCGACTCGGCCGTGCGCATCACGCATCTGCCGTCCGGCGTCGTCGTCCAGTGCCAGAACGAGCGTTCGCAGCTCAAGAACAAGCAGAGTGCGCTCAAGATGCTCAAGAGCAAGCTCTATACGATCGAGCTCGAGAAGCGCGAGGCCAAGGTCCGCAAGAGCTACGAGTCGAAGAATAAGATCGAGTGGGGGAGCCAGATCCGCTCCTACGTGCTGCACCCGTACAACCTGGTCAAGGACCACCGCAGCGACCACGAAACCTCCGACGCCCGCGGCGTTCTCGAGGGGGATTTGGACAAATTTTTGGAAGCTTATTTGAAAATGCAGGCGGAAGAAGCCGGCGGCAAGCCCCAGGGCTCCCAAGGCTAAGGAGAAACGATGATCGGACTGATTTTTAAAAAAGTATTCGGCACCTTCAACGACCGCCAGTTGCGCAAAATCGCGCCGCTGGTGACGCGCATCGGCGAACTGGACGCCGAATACTCGAAGCTCTCCGACGCGGCGCTTCAGGCCAAGACCCCGGAATTCAAGGCGCGTCTGGCCAAGGGCGAGACGCTGGACGACATCCTGCCGGAAGCGTTCGCGGCGATCCGCGAAGCCTGCAAGCGCGTCATCAAGATGCGCCACTACGACGTCCAGCTCATCGGCGGCATTGCGCTGCACAAGGGCATGATCGCCGAAATGGCCACCGGCGAAGGCAAGACGCTCGTCGCCACGCTCGCCGCCTACCTCAACGCGCTCGACGGCAAAGGCGTCCACGTGATCACGGTCAACGACTACCTC
>CAYSFB010000014.1:0-53769 GCA_964430735.1 uncultured Planctomycetia bacterium
TCGAGGCGGTGCGGTTCGTGGGTCCGATCGCGCCGGCGACGAAGCAGACGCGCTTCGGGTCTTTCTTTTGGACTTGGGCGACGGCCTCGCGGGCGAGCTTGGCCGATGCGATATTGAGCTCGTAGGCCAGCGACTCCATCTTGTAGTCGGCCAGACTGATCGCGTTGGCGTTGAAGGTGTTGGTCTCGACGATGTCGCTGCCGGCTTCCAGATACTGGAGATGGATCTCGCGGATCACGTCGGGCCGAGTCAGGGACAGGAGGTCGTTGTTGCCCTTTAAGTCATGGGCATAGTCCTTGAAGCGCTCGCCGCGGTAATCTTCTTCGGTGAGCTTGTAGCGCTGGATCATCGTGCCCATGGCTCCGTCGAGGAACAGGATGCGCTCGCGGAGGAGGGCGTAAATGGGGTGCCGGGAACTCGTCATAGTCCGCAAATTATAACAGGAAACGGAGCCCGGATTTCTGCTATCCTTGGGACCGATTTATGACCACCCCCAAGTTTGTCCGCGACAATTTTTATATCGACACCGACTACCGCATCCTCCACGACGATGCGGAGATCCTCGTCGTCGACAAGCCCGCGCCGCTGGCGGTGCACCCGGTCGGGATGTACAGAGACCTCAACCTGCAATCGCTGCTCATGAAAGACCCGCGCTGGCCCGGCGTGCCGATGAAAACCGTCCACCGGCTCGACGCCGAGACCAGCGGCGTGATCGTGATCGCCAAAACCTACGAAGCCGCCGGCCATCTCGGCCGCCAATTCATGGAAGGCAAGATCGTGAAGGCGTACGAGGCCATCGTGTTCGGTTGTCCGGCGTCCAAGTCGGGTGACATCACCGATCCGCTCGGTTACGACAAGTCCTCAGGGTTTCAGACCGTCCGCGTCCGCGACGCCGAGACGGGCGAGCCGGCCCACACGCGTTACGAAGTCCTCGCCACCGGCGCGGAGTACGCACATCTGCGCCTCACGCCGCTCACCGGCCGCACGCATCAGCTCCGCGCGCATCTGGCCATCCTCGGCCACCCGATCGTCGGCGACAAGATCTATGTCGACCTTCACTTATTCGAGCGGTATGTCGCCGGCGGCCTCGACGACGGCATCATCGAGCGGCTCAAGCTCCCGCGGCTGGCGCTGCACGCGTCGGAACTCGGCTTCATGCATCCGAGGTCGGGCGAGCGGGTGCTTTTTCGCGCGCCGCTGGCGCCGATGCTCAGGAACTTCGCCACGGCGAACGGACTGCCGGTATAATGGGCGCCATGGTGCCCAATCCAATGATCAAGATCGGCGAGATCAACAAACTCCTCATCCTCAAAGAAGTCAGCTTCGGCGTGTACCTGGACGGCGGTCCGAACGTCGAAGAGATTCTGCTGCCGCTCAAGGCCGTCCCCAAGGGCGCCGTGCCTGGCAGCGAGATCGACGTTTTCCTTTATTACGATTCGGAAGACCGGCTGATCGCGACGACTTTTTTCCCGAAGGCCATCGTCGGCGAATTCGCGGCGATGCCCGTCGTGGAGATGAACGAGATCGGCGCGTTCGTCGATTGGGGGATACCGGGCAAGGACTTGCTTGTGCCGTTCCGCGAACAGATTCCGGGGATGGAACCCGGGCGGGACGTGATCGTGCGCGTGTATCTCGATCCCAAGCAGGGCCGCGTCGTCGGCTCGGCCAAGATCGACCGCTTCCTGGACAAAACCCCGCACCACTACCGCGCAGGGGACGAGGTCGACCTGCTCATCGCGCGCGAGACGGACCTTGGATTTTCCGCGATCGTGAACGGCGAGCACTGGGGCCTGCTCTATGCCGACGAAGTGTTCGAGCCCCTCGAGCTCGGCGACCGCAAAAAAGGATTTATCAAGGCCGTCCGCCAGGACGGCAAGATCGACCTCTCGCTCCAGAAGCGCGGCTACGAAAAAGTCGAAGACATCCTGATGAAAATCCTCCGCGTGCTCCAGGAAAACCGCGGCTTCCTCCCGCTCACCGACAAATCCACGCCCGAAGCCATCTACGACCAGTTCGGCGTCAGTAAAAAAACCTTCAAGCAGGCCATCGGTGCCCTCTACAAAAACCGCGTCATCACGCTCGACCCCGACGGCATCCGCATCGCCCCCGCCGGCTCCGGCCACGGCTCCGGAGGCAAAAAGCCGCGATGAAGTTGAGGTCGGCGGCTGCGGCGGTGCTGGTTCTGGGCCTCGCGTTGACGGCCGGCCCGGCAGACGCGGCCCGCGAACCGCTGACCCGGGATCAGTTCCGTTGTCTGGGTGACACGATTTTTTTTAACGAATGCAGCGGCAAGGCGGAACGGCTCATCTCCTGGAATCCCAACGAGGATTTTCCGTCGCTCGGGATCGGCCACTTCATCTGGTTCCCCGAAGGCGTCCGGAGCCCCTTCGTCGAGACGTTTCCGGGGCTGCTCGAACACTACGAACAATCGAAGATCCTTTTGCCCGAATGGATCCGGGCGTTGCCGGGCCGGCATGCGCCCTGGCGGACGCGCGAGGAATTTTTGCTCGACCGAGACTCCGCCCGCGTGAAGGAACTCGAGCGGTTTTTGCTCGAAACGCGAGAACTGCAGGCCCGCCATATTTTTTCCCGCGCATCAGAAATGCTGCCCTCCCTGCTCAGGCACGCGGCTCCGGAATCGCGGGACGCGGTCGCCGCCCGCTTCCGGCTTCTGGAGTCGTCGTATCAGGGCGTCTTCGCGATCACCGATTACGTGAACTTCAAGGGCGAGGGGACGGACGCGCGGGAGCGGTACGCGGGCTTCGGCTGGGGGTTGTTGCAGGTGCTCGAGGTCATGCGTGACCCGGTTGACCCGGCGGATGCGGTCGCGGCTTTTTCGGCCGCCGCCGTCACGGTTTTGGAGCGGCGTGTCCGCAACGCCCCGGCCGGCCGCGACGAAGCCCGCTGGCTGCCCGGCTGGACCAACCGCGTCCTGCGCTATCCGAATTTAACCTGCTAGGGTTTTTTTACGGCGCAAATCGGGTTATAATCCGGGAATGACCGAGCCTGAGCTGAGCCGCAGAAATTTTATCAAAACAGCCGCGGCGACCGCCGCGATGCTGTGGATCGAATCGTCTTCCATCACCAAAGGAGCCATCGCCATGACCACCACCACTCCCGCATTCACGCTCGACAAGCTTCCGTACGCCGACACCGCGCTCGCGCCGGTGATTTCCGCGAACACCATCAGCTTCCACTACGGCAAGCATCACGCCGGTTACGTCGACAAGCTCAACCAGCTCGCCGCCGGCACCGAGTTCGCCGACCTGTCGCTCGAAGCGGTCGTCAAGCAGTCGGCCGGCAAGGCGGACAAGGCCGCGATCTTCAACAACTCGGCGCAGATCTGGAACCACACCTTTTACTGGAACAGCCTCAAGGCCAACGGCGGCGGACAACCGACCGGCTCCCTTAAAGGAAAGATCGATGCGACGTTCGGCGGCTACGACGCCTTCCGCAAGCAATTCGTCGAAGCGGCGATGGGTCAGTTCGGCAGCGGCTGGGCCTGGCTCGTCTCCGACGGCGGCGCGCTCAAGATCGTGAAGACGGCCAACGCCGACACTCCGCTCGTCCACGGTCAGAAGCCTCTGCTCACCGTCGACGTTTGGGAGCATGCCTATTACCTCGACTACCAGAACCGCCGCCAGGCCTACGCCGAAGCGGTGATCGACAAACTCCTCAACTGGGACTTCGCTGAAAAGAACCTTGCGGCTTAACGCATGAACGCCGTGAAATTGAAAAAAATCGCAGCTGCCTCGCTGGCGGCCCTGATCGTCTGGTCTGCAGCGGGTGCTGTGCAGGCGGAAGCGGGTATCAATCGCGGCGGCAGGGCTGGCGCGGCGCCGCGGCTGTACGAGCCCGGGGAAAAAGTGCAGCCCGTCAAGGATGCGGCGGTCAAATTCCGCTGGAGCGTCGAAGGTATCGCCGGCGACGACCACCGGTACGACGACTTCCGGCTCTTCCGCGGCAATCAGGCGTACGCGGACGCGATGATTCACGATGCCCAGGTCCGTCCGGGGCAGGGTTGGATCGAAATTCCTTCCGAGTTCTTGAGCGAGCCCGGCACGTACTGCTGGACGGTGCGCCGCGTCGGTCACCGGCTCAAGACACGCGAAGCGTTCTCAGTATTCAAAGTGGGGGCAAGCGCATGACAGGCCGTCTTGTACCGATCGACCGCGCCAAGGACATCCCCAAGGCGTATCGCGGCACGCCGATCGGACTTTTGCTCGAATACCACAACCTGAACCGGCCCTACGAGACTTTTACACAGGCCCAGATGCTGGTCGGCATGTGCATGGACAACCGCAAGCATCTGCACATGCCCGACAACTTTGCGTTCATCATCCGCACGGCGGGCGCCAATCTGCGTTACGGCGAGTTCAAAGTTTCTTTCGCTATCGGCGTCGGCGGTGTTTCGCACATTGCGCTCATCGGCCACACCCAGTGCGGCATGGTCGGCGTGGCCGGACGCAAAAAGCAGTTCGTCGAAGGCCTGATGAAGCGGGCGGGCTGGGACCGGGCGCACGCGGAAGAGCACTTCACGACGTTCTGCATGATGCATGACATCGGCGACGTGCAGACCTTCATCCTGAGCGAGGCCTACCGCCTCCGCACGAAGTATCCCAAGATCACGGTTGCCCCGATGCTCTATCGGGTTGAAGACAACCGCCTCTATTTAATCAAAGAAAAATAAGTCCGGAGCTTACAGGAGCGACTTGGCGTCGCGCTTGAGGCGGGCGAGGGCTTCGGGGTCGTTGGAGTCGTAGTAGCCGCGGACCTGCGCCTTGCCGTCGACGAGGACGAAGCGCGTGCTGTGCATGTCCGGCTGGTCGATCCCGCCGAACTTGAATTCCTTGGCGATACGGCTCATCTCGTTCTTGGGCCCGGTCAGGAACAGCCATTGCTTGGGGTTGGCCTTGTACTGGACCGCATATTTGGCCAGGACTTCCGGCGTGTCGAATTCCGGGTCGCTCGTAAAAGAAACCATCGTGAGATCCGGCAGCGCGCGAGTCAGCTCCTGCGCGCGAAGACTCATCATCGGGCAGGGGCCCGGGCAGCGCGTAAAAATAAAGTCCGCGACCCAGACCCGGCCGTCAAGACCCGAGCGCTCGATGTCTTTTCCGTTCCGTTCGGTCAGCTTGAACTCCGGGGCGGTTCCCATGACGGGCAATTGGCCACCCTTGTTAAAATAACCCATCGTATACAGGCGGTAGGCGATGACGCCGTTGACGACAGCCATGACGAGAACGAGGCCCAGGATCGGATTGATGGTCTTTTTGAAGAGGTTCATGGGCGCTATCCTATCCCAAGATAAAAGCCGCTGCTATAATAAAAAAATGCGGTACTTATCCGGCCTTTTCACCCTCGCCGCCTTTTTCCTGTGGATCCAGCCGCTCGGCGCCTTCATCGCGCCGTCGATGGAAGAAGCCGCGTGCGGCGGCAATCGCGCGTTCCACATGTGCTCGACCCAATTCGCCGCGCAGATTGCCTCCAGCCCGGCCGGCGCATCCGGGCAAAAGACCCACATGACCTCATCCACATCTGTCGGCGTCGAAAAAACCGGACAAGCGTCCGGCTCGGGTGCGCAGATGGATATTGCCGGTCAAAATCTTCTTACCGATGTTTCGCTCCGCCGTTTTGCGGACGCGGCTTCGGTTTTTCCCGCTCAGATCTTTTTCAGTCCCGCCTCTCCCGTCCCTAAGCGTTAATCCTGCACGACTGTTTTGCCGTCGGTTTTTCTTCGGAGGTGTTTTACCTCCGGACCGGACCGGCACTTAAACTTTTTGGATCAACCTTTAGGACAAATCATCTGATGAAAAATATTATCGCTATCGGATTGGCCGTGCTCATGGGCGCGGGCCCGGCGTTTGCGGCGAACGGCGCCGCATCTCTGCCGGAGGTCGTGGTGTCCGCGGATAAAGAGGGGAAGTCGTTGACGGTTCCGACGGCGGCGCAGGCGAAGTCGGCTGCGGCGAAGACGCCGGGCGGGGTTTCGGTCATCAACAAGGCGGATTACGCGACGGGGCGGGCGACGACTCCGCAGGATATCCTGGGCTGGACGCCCGGGCTGCATGTGCAGGCGCGGGACACGGCTTCGCTCGAGTCGCGGATGTCGATCCGGGGATCGGGGTTGCAGAGAACTTTTCACCTACGCGGCATTCTGCTCTTGCAAGACGGCGTGCCGATCAATAACGCGGACGGCGGCGGCGACGCGCAGCGCATCGAGCCTTTGGCGGTGGATTACACGGAAGTGTTCCGCGGCGGCAACGCGCTTCGTTACGGCGCGGCGACGCTTGGAGGGGCGATCAACTTCGTGTCGCCGACCGGGCACACGGCCGATCCGTTCCAGACGCGGTTCGAAGCGGGCAGCTTCGGTTATATCCGGTCTCAGATGAGCTTCGGGAATGTCTCCGGTCCTTGGGACTCGTACGGTTCGGTGAGCCAGTTCAAGCAGGACGGATACCGCGATCATACGGATCAGGACAACTACACCGTCACCACCAATGCCGGTTACCGATGGACGGACAGCGCCGAGACGCGGGCCTACTTCACCTACATCAATGCGCATTCCAAGCTCGGCGGCGGACTGACCAAGCGGCAGATGGTTCAGGATCCCGAGCAGGGCAACGTGACCAGCATTTCCCAGAACCGGAAGCGCGACTTCGAGTACATGCGCGCGGCACTCAAGACGACCCTTCGCCAAGATGAGCAGCGGCTCGAACTCATAGGCGCATGGTCGCTGTATGACCTCTATCATCCGATCAGCCCCGTGATCTATCAGGATAACGACGACTGGTTTGCCGAAGCCCGTTATGTGAATGAATCGGAGTTGTGGGGGCGTCCCAATGAGTTCATTGTGGGCGTGAACGGCGCTTACGGGACGTCCGATGACGACCGGTACAACAATATCGGCGGAAATTCGGTCGGGATCGCAGGCGCATTCGACAACATCGCGATGCAGGGCGTCGTGTACACCGAGGACCGGTTCGGCTTCGTCGAGAACTGGTCGCTCGTTTCGGGTATCCAGCTTTTGTACGCGTCGCGCGAGGTTCAGGACTACTATTTCGTGAACGGCGACGATTCGGGCGAGACGGTTTACCGGTCGGCCAGCCCGAAGATCGGGCTTTTGTACGATGTGACGCCGGAGATCGTACTTTTTGCCAACTACAATCGCAGCTACGAGCCGCCTTCGTTCTCTGAGATGACGACGCCTGCGGCGGACTTCAGGCCGAACAAAGGCCAAGTCGCCGACACGTTCGAGGTCGGCACGCGCGGCGGGCACGAACGGTTCACTTGGGATGCCACGTTCTACCGATCCTCACTCGACAACGAGCTGCTGTCGGTCAACGATCCGCTGGGCAATGCGCTTGGCACGGTCAATGCGCCGTCCGAGACGATCCACCAGGGAATCGAGCTGGGCGCCGGCGTGACGCTGCTCGAAGGTGTGACGGCGCGGACTCTTTATAACTGGAACAACTTCCGGTTCGAAGGAGATCCGACGTACGGCGACAACCGGCTGCCGTCGTTTCCGGAGCATTTTATTAAAGGGGAGCTGTTGTACGAGCATCCGTCGGGCCTGTACTTCGGCCCGAACATCGAGCATTCGCCGAAGCGTTACCCGATCGACATGGCCAATTCGTATTTTGCCGACACGTACTTCATCTGGGGTTTTAAACTCGGGATGAAGGCGGAAAAAGGCTGGTCCTGGTTCGTCGAGGGTAAGAATCTCTCCGACGAGATCTATGCGTCCTCGACCGGCATCGTGACCAACGCGAACGGCGCCGACACCGCGCAATTCAACCCCGGCGCGGGCCGTTCGTGGTTCGGCGGATTTGAACGCCGCTGGTGAAGATTAGAGATATAATGAAAAAATAACTGATAAAGGAGACACCATGTCCAAGTCTGAACCCACCATCCAAAAATTCATGACCACGCAGCCCCAGTCCATCGAGTCCGCCGAGAGTATCAAAAAGGCTCTCGACCGGATGTCCAAGGTCGGCGTGCGCCATCTTCCCGTCACGAAGAATGGCAAGGTTGTCGGGATTGTAAGCGACCGCGATCTGAAGCTTGTACTGGGATTCGAGGAGATCGATTCAGCTGAGGTGACGGTCGCGGACGTATGCCATCCGAAGCCCTACATCGTTGGTCCGGACGCGCTGCTGCACGAAGTAGCCGAAGAAATGGCCGAAAAACGGCTCGGCTCCGCGATCGTCGTCCAGAACGGCAAACTCGTCGGGATCTTTACGACCGTCGACGCCTGCCGCGCGCTGGCCGAAGTTCTTCAAACGCGTTTTCACGGCCGGTAAACAGGCCGCCTGCGGGCGGCCGGAGGGGGAGTCATGAGCGCTGCCATCGATGCGACCGGTTCGGGCCGCACGTCGGATTTTAAATTGGATGAAGTCATTCGGATGAAGGGCCACTGCTTCAAGGTGGTCCTCATCGATGCGTTTGCCGCCAAACTCGCGCTCAAGTGGATCAGCTTCGAAGAGGCCCGGCTTCTCGAAGAGGGTTTGGCGACCACGTCGGGCAAATCCCCCTTACACAACCTGACCCCCGAAAAATAATTCAATCAGATGCTTGACATTCTTAGCCCATATCCGTATACTCTACCTATCCGATAGAGTAACTGGACAATCAAAGTTCACCAACGAGGTCGTCATGCTGTCTCAAAAAACCCGATACGCGCTCAAAGCCCTGGTGCTGCTGGCCGAGAGTGAGAAGCAGGAAAAGGGACCTGTCCTGATATCGGACCTTGCGCAAAAGGGCAAGATGCCCCAGAAGTTTTTGGAAGCGATTTTGCTCGAGCTCAAGCACTACGGCATTTTGCAGAGCAAAAAGGGGAAGGGCGGCGGGTACCTTTTGGGCAAGGCCGCCGAAGAGATCAGGGTCGGCGAAGTCGTCCGGATCTTTGACGGACCGCTGGCGCTGGTTCCTTGCGCCAGCCCGCGCCACGCCGGTTGTCCCGAGTGCCGGGGCGACGCAAATGCCGGCGTTAACGTGCTGTTCAAGGAGGTCCGGGACGCGACCGCCAACATTCTGGACAGCGCGACGATCGCCAAAGTGATCCAGGTGCAGGAAAAACTGCGCGAAAACAAACAGCTGATGTATTTCATATGAGCAATGACCCCGTCCTCACCGCCGTCAAAGCGGCGATCGACGCCATCAAATTCGGTTCCGTCGAGATCGTGATCCACGATTCCAAAGTGGTCCAGATCGAACGGAAAGAAAAAGTTCGTTTTAACAACAACCCCGTGACTGACCGGACCTCCGGAAGTTTGGATTCAAACGACAGCAAAGGAAGACAGTCATGAAGAAGTTCTGGTCCGTCACATTGAGTTTGGCCGTTTTGGGGGTCCTTCCGGCGCCCGGTATCGCGCGGGCCTCGGAACCGGCGCCCGGCAGCACCGCCGCGCTCATTCAGCGGTTGGATGATCTCGAGCAGGAAGTCGCACTGCTCAAGCGTCAGCTCGAAGTCCAAAAAGAAATCGAAGACAAAAAAGCGGCCGAGAGCCCGCTGGTCACCGCCAACGCAAACAACGGCATCACGATCAAGTCGCCGGACGACGCGTTCAAGTTCCGGGCACGCGGCTACCTGCAAACGGATGCACGCCTGTTCACCAACAACGACAAATCGTTTGCGGGGACCGGCACGACGGACAACTTCCTGCTCCGCAGGGTGCGTCCGAGCTTCGAGGGGACCGTGTACAAGTACTTCGATTATGTGATCGCGCCTTCGTTCGACAGCGGCACTGCGTCGCTGCAGGACGCCTACCTGGAATACCGGTATCTTCCGGAGCTCAAGTTCCGCGCAGGCAGGTTCAAGGCGCCGTTCGGCCTTGAGCGTCTGCAGTCCAGCGCTTCGACGACCTTCATCGAAACGGCCTACCCGACGTCGCTCACACCCAATTACGACACCGGATTCCAAGTCGCGGGGGATATTTGGGAAGGCGTGGTCAATTATGCGGTCGCGCTGTCCAACGGCACGACCGACGGTTCCAGCAACGACACCGACACCAACAGCGACAAGGAAGTTGCTGCCCGTATCTTTGTGTCGCCGTTCAAGTTGACCAACAACGAAGCCCTGCGCGGTCTTTCGGCGGGCGTGGGAGTGACCTATGGCCACCAAGAAGGCACTTCCGTGCTTCCGACGCTCCGGTCCCCGGGCCAGGCGTCGGCTTTTTCGTATGCGACAGGCGTCTTTTCAGACGGTGAGCGCACACGCCTTTCGCCGCAGCTTTCCTGGTACTACGGACCGGCGGCCGTGCTGGCAGAGTATGTTTCGTCCGAACAGTCATTGAGCCGCAACGCGTTCCGCCGGACGTTCGAGAACGAGGCCTGGCAGGTCACCGGCTCGTACGTGCTGACCGGCGAAGACGCGACGTTCCGCGGCGTGACCCCGCTCAAGAACTTCGACCCCTCCGCCGGCACCTGGGGTGCCTGGGAAATCGCCGCGCGCTACCATGAGCTGGACGTTGACGACAGGCTGTTCAGCGATTACGCGAACAACACCTTCGCGAACGTGAACTCCGCCATCTCCGGCGCGGAGACCTGGGGCATCGGCACCAACTGGTACCTCAATAAGAATGTGAAGCTCCAGTTCAACTTCGAGCACACGGAATTCACCGGCGGCGCTCCGCTGGACACGCTGGTCGACCGGCCCGACGAAAACGTGGTGTTGAGCCGCTTCCAGCTCGCCTATTAATTTTTATAAACGGAAAAAGGATAAAACGTCATGAAAAAACTTTTTGCTCTGCTGATTCTCGCGGCCGTCGTCACCGGATCCCTTCCTGACGCATGGGCGGCCAAAAAGCTCGAACTCCTGAACGTGTCGTACGACCCGACGCGCGAACTGTATGAGGATTACAACCAGGCGTTTAAAAAGCACTGGAAAGAAAAAACGGGCGAGGACATCGTGATCCAGCAGTCGCACGGCGGAAGCGGCAAGCAGGCGCGTTCGGTGATCGACGGCCTGGAAGCCGACGTCGTGACGCTCGCGCTGGGTTATGACGTGACCGCGCTGCACGAGCGGGCGGATCTGATCCCGAAGGCGTGGCAGGAACGGCTTCCCGACAACAGCTCGCCCTACACCTCGACCATCGTGTTCCTCGTCCGCAAGGGGAACCCAAAGAACATTCTGGACTGGGAAGACCTGGCCCGTCCGGGGATCAAGGTGATCACGCCCAACCCCAAGACTTCCGGCGGCGCGCGCTGGAATTATCTGGCGGCCTGGGGCTATGCGCTCAATAAATGGGCGGGGGACGAGGCCAAGGCCAAGGAATTCCTCCGGGCGATCTTCAAGAACGCGCCGGTGCTCGACACCGGAGCGCGCGGGTCGACCGTGACCTTTGTCGAGCGCAAGATCGGCGACGTGCTCCTGGCCTGGGAAAACGAGGCGTATCTGGTCGTGAATACCATCGGCAAGGGTCAGTATGATATCGTAACGCCTTCTTTGAGCATCCTGGCGGAGCCCCCGGTCACCGTCGTCGACAAGAACGCGAACCGCCGCGGAACGCGCGCCGCCGCCGAGGAATACCTCAAGTACCTCTACTCTCCGGAAGGCCAGGAGATCGCCGCCAAGCATTATTACCGGCCGCGCCTCAAGGAAGTGGCGGACAAGTACGCCGGGCAGTTCGCCGATGTGGAGCTCATCACGATCGACGGAGCGTTCGGCGGATGGGACGCGGCTCAGAAGAAGCACTTTCTCGAAAACGGTATCTTCGACCAGATCACGCGAGGGTAATTTGAATAAAAAGCGTCTTTTCCCCGGCTTCGGTCTCTCGCTGGGATATACCTGCTTCTACTTGGGGCTGATCGTGCTCATCCCTCTGGGCACGCTTTTTTGGAAAAGCTCCAGCTTGAGCTTGCAGGAATTCCTCGGGATCGTGACGGCGGAAAGGACGCTCGCCGCGTTCCGGTTGAGCTTCCTGACAGCCTTTGTGAGCGCGCTCATCAACGCGGTGTTCGGATTCCTGATCGCGTGGATCCTTGCGCGGTATTCGTTCCCGGGCAAGCGCATCGTCGACGCTCTGATTGATTTGCCGTTCGCGCTGCCGACGGCGGTTGCGGGCATCGCGCTCACGGCGATCTATGCCCAGACCGGCTGGATCGGTCAGTATTTGGACAAGGCGGGCATCCAGATCGCTTTTACGCCGGCCGGTATCGTGCTGGCGCTTTCCTTTATCGGATTGCCCTTCGTGGTTCGGGCGGTGGAGCCGGTGCTGCAGGACCTCGAAGGCGAAGTGGAGGAAGCGGCCTCCTCGCTCGGCGCCGGCCGCTGGGAGATTTTTCGCCGGATCATTTTTCCGGCGGTGTTTCCGGCGCTCATCACCGGATTCACGCTCGCGTTCGCGCGCGCCATCGGCGAATACGGATCGGTCGTGTTCATTTCGGGCAACATGCCCTATCAGACCGAGATCGCGCCGCTGCTCATCATGACCAAGCTCGAACAATTCGACTACGCGGGCGCGACGGCGATCGCGCTGACGATGCTCGTCATTTCCTTTTCACTTTTTCTGCTGATCAACTTCCTGCAGGCGAGGACGTCGCGCCGGGCGGGGATGGAGGCCTGATGTCCCTGGTCCGCCGCGAAACCAAGACGGAGTCGAAGCCGGTCGTCGTCGCGCTTTTGACGGTCGGGCTGGCGTACTTCGCGGTTTTTGTTCTGCTGCCGCTGGCGGTGATTTTTTTCAGCGCGTTCCAGAAGGGGTTGCCGCTGTACTTCGAGGCGTTCAAGAATCCGGACGCCCAGGCCGCGATCCGGTTGACGCTGCTCGTCTCGGCCGTCGCGGTGCCGCTGAACCTGGTGTTCGGTATCGCCGCGTCGTGGGCGATCACCAAGTTCAACTTCAAGGGCAAGAACCTGCTCATCACGCTCATCGACCTGCCGCTGTCGGTGTCGCCGGTGATCTCGGGCATGGTGTTCGTGCTGCTGTTCGGCGCGCAGGGGCTCATCGGACCCTGGCTGCAGGAGCATAACCTTAAGATCATCTTCGCGGTGCCCGGGATTCTGCTCGCCACGATCTTCGTGACGTTTCCGTTCGTCGCGCGGGAAGTGATCCCGGTGATGAAGGCGCAAGGGTCCGATGAGGAAGAGGCCGCGCTCACGCTGGGCGCGAGCGGCTGGCAGACTTTTTGGAAGATCACGCTGCCCAAGATCAAATGGGGCCTTTTGTACGGCGTGATCCTTTGCAACGCCCGCGCGATGGGCGAGTTCGGCGCAGTGTCGGTCGTGTCGGGACATATCCGCGGCCGCACCAACACGCTGCCGCTGCATATCGAAATCCTTTATAACGAGTACGACTTTGTCGGCGCGTTCGCCGCCGCGTCGGTCCTGGCGCTCCTAGCGCTGGCAACCCTGGCGGTCAAAACCGTGATCGAACACCGGTCGCCGGAACTTCAGGCGAACCGTCTCAAGAAACACTAGGAGCAGCGGGGATTTATGAGCATCGAAGTCAAAAACATCACCAAGGTTTTCGGCGAATTCAAGGCGCTCAAAGGCGTCGATCTCAAGATCGCGTCGGGTGAACTGATCGCGCTGCTCGGGCCTTCCGGATCCGGCAAGACGACGCTCCTGCGCATCATCGCGGGCTTGGAGACTCCGGACGGCGGCGAAGTGCACTTCCACGGCGAGGACGCGACCGAGCGCCAGGCGCGCGAGCGCGGCGTTGGATTCGTGTTCCAGCATTACGCGCTGTTCCGTCATATGACGGTGTTCGAGAACATTGCTTTTGGTTTGCGCGTGAAGCCCAAGGCGATCCGGCCTTCCGAGGATCAGATCCGCGCGAAGGTCGAAGAGTTGCTCAGGCTCATTCAGCTGGATTGGGTCGGCAAGCGCTTCCCGTCCGAACTGTCCGGCGGACAGCGTCAGCGGGTCGCGCTGGCCCGGGCGCTCGCGGTCGAGCCGCGCGTGCTCCTGCTCGACGAACCGTTTGGGTCGCTGGACGCGAAGGTGCGCAAGGAATTGCGCCAGTGGCTGCGCCGCTTTCACGACGATTTGGGGATCACGACGATTTTTGTCACGCACGATCAGGAAGAGGCGCTTGAAGTCGCCGACCGCATCGTCGTCATGAATGAGGGTCGGATCGAGCAAGTCGGGACGCCGGATGAAGTGTACGACCGGCCGGCGAATGCATTTGTTTTGAACTTCCTCGGCAACGTGAACCTGTTCCACGCGCGCGTGGAGGAGGGAAAAGCCTATGTCGGAGACGCCTCGTTCGAAGTGCCGAAGGGCGAGAGCGATCAAACCAAGAGCGCGAAGCTCTATATCCGGCCGCATCACTTCGAGGTGCGCCGGTCGCTGGTCGCGGACAATGCGATGAGGGGCAGGATCGTCCATCTCAATGTCGCCGGATCCTCGGTGAAGCTCGAAGTTCAGATCGAGTCCGGAGAACGGATCCAGGTCGAGGTTCCGCAGGAAGTCTATCAAGAGATGAAGCTCAAGCGCGGTGAAGAGGTGTACGTGAACCCGAAGCGCATCGCGTACACGGATTATTCGATTTAAACGGAGGGGACGGCGATGGCGAACATTTTTTCGGATATCACAAAGACGATCGGACGCACGCCGCTGGTGCGGATCAACCGGATGGCCGAGGGCTGCGTCGCGGAGGTGCTGGCGAAGGTCGAGTCGTTCAATCCGGCGTCCAGCGTCAAATGCCGGATCGGTACGGCGATGATCGAGGATGCCGAAAAGCGCGGCGCGATCAAGCCGGGTTCGACTTTGATCGAGCCGACCAGCGGCAACACGGGTATCGCGCTGGCCTATGCGGCCGCCGCGAAGGGTTACCGGCTGATCCTCACGATGCCTGAGACGATGAGTCTCGAGCGCCGCCAGATCCTGTCGATCTTCGGCGCAGAGCTCGTGCTCACGCCGGGTCCCGAGGGCATGAAGGGCGCGATCCGCCGCGCGGAAGAGCTCGTCAAAGAAATCCCCGGATCGGTGATGCTCCAGCAGTTCGCCAATCCCGCCAACCCGGAGATTCACCGCAAGACCACGGCCGAAGAGATTTGGAACGACACCGACGGCAAGGTGGATATTCTGATCTCCGGCGTCGGAACCGGCGGCACGATCACCGGCGTCGCGGAAGTGATCAAAAAGCGCAAGCCCTCGTTCAAGGCGATCGCCGTCGAGCCTGAAAAGTCTCCCGTCCTGTCCGGCGGCAAGCCGTCTCCGCACAAGATCCAGGGCATCGGCGCGGGATTTGTCCCGTCCATCCTCAACACCTCGATCATCGACGAGATCATTCAGGTGAAGGACGAGGACGCCGGCCGCGTCGCCCGCGAACTCGCCAAAAAAGAGGGGATCCTCGCCGGCATCTCGTGCGGCGCCGCGCTCTGGGCCGCGCTCGAAGTCGCCAGGCGTCCCGAGAACAAGGGCAAACAGATCGTCGTCATCCTCCCGGACACCGGCGAACGCTACCTCACAACCTGGCTCTTCGCCGAAAACCTCGAGGCGGTCAAGGCGCTTCCGGTTCAGGCTGCACAACCCGCCGTTTGAACTTTTTGACGCCATTTGTCCGGCGTCCAAATATCTCCAGTTTTGGTTGCGGCATGTACGCGACTTGTGAGATATTGAATTTATGAAATCAACAGTGATCACCGCTTTCTTCATCGCCATCCTTCTTTTCATCTCTTTTCACTTTTTATTGATTCTGACGCCCTTCAGCGGGCCGATTCTTTTTGCGGCGATCCTGGCGTTTGCGTTTTATCCGCTGTATCAGGCGGTCGGACGCGCGGTCCGGAACGAAACGGCCGCCGCCTTCGTGACGACGCTGCTGGTGCTGTCGGCGGTGATTCCGATGGCGGTATGGATGGCCGGGAAGATCAGCGATGAGGCGATCCGCGGCGCGCAATGGCTCACCGCGTGGATCCGGAACAGGGAATACATCACCTTCATCGACTGGCTGTCCGGACTTCCGATCGTGGACCGGGCACGCTCGACGGGGCTGTTCGACCGGATGAAGGCGGAGCTCGGCGGCTGGGCATCGGATTCGATGGCGACCTGGGGCCGTTTCGCCGCTTCGCAGGCGGCGATGATCACCAAAAATATCCTGCTTCTTTTTGTGAATGCGCTGCTGGCGGTTTTTTTCTTTTTCATCTTCCTCAAGGACGGCGGGCGCATCGTGGCTTTTGTGACGCATATCCTGCCGCTTGAGGAAGAGGGTAAGCGCGATGTGATGCACCAACTTCGGGAAACGTTCGCGGCGGTGATCCACGGCCAGGTGCTTTCGGCCTTCATCAAGTCGGCGCTGGTCGGAGTCACTTTTTGGTCGATGGGTCTTCCGCTGCCCGCACTGTTCGCCGGAATCACATTCTTTGCTTCGCTGCTTCCGATCGTCGGCGCGGCCTCTGTCTGGTTTCCTTTCGTCGTGTATTTGCTGGTCCAGCAGGATTGGACGCGCGCGGGAGTTCTGTTCGCCATCGGCGCCGGTCCCATTAATTTTGTCGACAATGTGGTGCAGCCGCTGGTCATCGGGCAGCGGTCGGGGATTCCGTACGCGCTGCTGTTGGTCGGCGTGATCGGCGGCGTTGCGCAGTACGGCGTGTTCGGAATTTTTATCGGCCCGATCGTCCTGTCGCTCTTTTTTGCGCTCATCCGGATCTACCGGCTCAGATTCGTCGACAAGCCGGAGGCCGCCGGAAGGTAATCCGCCATGGAGCACGTCGTTTTCCTGCAGGACCTGGCCATCGTGATGTGCGTCAGCGCCTTTATCACGATCCTGTTCCAACGGCTGCAGATCCCGACGGTGCTCGGCTATCTGCTCGCGGGCCTTCTGATCGGCCCCACCACTCCTCCGTATTCGCTGATCCACGACATCCACAGCATCCAGACGCTGTCCGAACTGGGTGTCGTGTTCCTGCTGTTCACGATCGGCCTCGAATTCAGTATTTCCAAGCTTATGAAGGTGGGTCTGGTCGCTCTCTTCGCAGGCACGCTCGAAATCGTGCTGATGATCGGCGTCGGATACGCGATCGGCAACGCGTTCGGCTGGAAGCCGATGGACAGTCTCTTTCTCGGGGCGATCCTGTCGATCTCGAGTACGACGATCATCGCGAAGGTTCTGGTCGACATGAAGATGGTTCAAGAAAAGTTCGCCCAGATCATCCTCGGCATCCTGATCGTCGAAGACATTCTGGCCATCGTGATCATCGCGCTCCTATCCGGAGTCGCGACGACGGGCCACCTCACGTGGAGCGAGGCCGGCGTTTCGACGATGCGCGTGGTGACCTTCATTGTGGCCGGCTTGGCCGTTTCGGCCTTTACGGTGCCCAAGCTCCTGTCGTACATCGAAAAGCTCAAAGTCCACGAAACGCTGGTGATCACCGTGCTCGGCCTCGCCTTCGGTTCGTCGCTCCTGGCCGCCAAAGCCGGTTTTTCGCCGGCGCTCGGCGCGTTCCTGATGGGCGCGGTCATTGCCGAGACGCGTCAGTCCCATGAAGTCGTCAGCCGCATGGAGCCGCTGCGGGACATGTTCACCGCCGTGTTCTTTGTGTCGGTCGGCATGCTGATCGATCCCAAGATCATCGCGGAATACGCCTTTCCGATCATGGTGATCACCACAGCCACGGTGATCGGCAAGATCGCGACCTGTTCACTCGGCGCGTTTCTGGCGGGCCATTCGGCCGCGAATTCGCTCAAAGTCGGTCTGGGTCTGGCGCAGATCGGAGAATTCTCGTTCATCATCGCGCGCCTCGGTCAGACGCTCAACGTGACGAGCGCCTTCCTGTATCCGATCGCCGTGTCGGTGTCGGCGATCACGGCGCTGACGACGCCGCTGCTCATGAAAAACACGCCGATGATCATTGGCGCCATCCGCCGTTTCTCGCCCAAAAGCGTCCTGAACTTCGCCGGCTTTTACACGTCCTGGCTGACCCATGTCGGCGGCGTCAAATTTGAAGGCAGCCGCAAGGCGGAGATCTGGAGAGGACTCGGCAAGTACCTTCCGCGCCTGGCCTTTTACGGGCTCATCGCGGCCGTGGTTTATTTTGCGGCGCTGCAGGTCCTGGGCCGCTTCGGGCTTGAGGCGACTCCGTTCTTCTGGACGCTCGTGGGGCTGGCGCTGTTTCCGGTGCTGCTCGGGATGGCCCACACGGCCGACCGGATTTTTTGGAATGTGGTGTTTTTGAATATCTGGAAGGCGAACGGCCGCATGGATCCGGCGGGGGAAGCCGGCCGCGGTGTTCACAACGTGTTCCGCTTTTTGACGATGATTTTTTTCGGACTGCTGTTTTTGCTGGTCGGATCCTTTTTTCATCCGACGCCTCCGATCGGGGTGGGCATCACGGGACTCATCGTGATTTCCGGCGTTCTGCTGTGGAGTTCGGTCCGCCAAATGCACGACAAAGTCGAGAACGTGGTGCTCGGCGTCTTCGACAAACAGACCGACACCGCCCCGTCGCCGAAGGCACACATGGCGCAGGACGAGCTGGTGCGCTTCATCCGCGAACAGTACCCATGGGAAGTGGAAGTGATGGACTTCGTCGTGCCGTTCAGCGACTCGGCGCTGCAGCAGAGCCTGCGGTCGCTCGGGTTGCGAACCGCGACCGGGGCCACTGTCGTCGCAGTTTATCGCGAAGACGATTCGATCCCCAATCCGGGGCCGGACGAGACGCTCCAGGCCGGTGATGTGCTGCTGTTGATGGGGGATAAGGACCAGATTCGCAAAGCCTCCGAGTACCTCCGTCAAAAGGCCAAGGAAAAGCCCCCGGTATCGGGAATCGGACCTGCGGCGACCCGCCGGGCGGACATCCGGTCCGGCGCGGCCTGCATCGGAAAATCGATCCGCCAAACCAACCTCCGCGGCGAGACCAACGTGACCGTTCTCGGTCTCGAGCGCGGGGGCAGGGTTTTTCACAACCCCGAGTCCGAAATGGTGCTCGAGGAAGGGGATTCGCTCATCCTTTTCGGTCGCGCCGACGAGCTCAATCGCGCGGCGGAACTCCTATCGCGTTTATCCTGAGAGTCTGTATAATAGGCGCACGTATGACCCCTTCCGACCCCGTTTTCCTCAACATATCCCGGAGAATTCTGTGAGTCCTTTATTGATGTGGGCGCTGTTCGGCGTCGTGGTGACCGTTCTTTTGGCCCTGGATTTGGGCGTCTTCAACAAGAATTCGCACGAGGTCAAATTCAAAGAAGCGCTCGGCTGGACGACGGTTTGGATACTGACCGCGCTCGCCTTCAACACCGGCGTATACGTCTGGCAGGGGGCCGACAAGGCCGCCGAGTTCCTGACGGCCTATGTGATTGAATACGCGCTTTCGATCGACAATATCTTCGTCTTCATTATTATCTTTTCGTATTTCCACGTCGGCAAAAAGTACCAGCATAAGATCTTGTTTTGGGGCATTCTGGGCGCCGTCGTCATGCGGGCCATCTTCATCGGCCTGGGGGTCGCGGTCATCCACCGCTTCGCGTGGATCATGTACGTATTCGGAGCATTCCTGGTATTTACCGGCCTCAAGCTCGCCTTCAAAAAAGACGAGAAGATGGATCCGGAAAACAACATCGGCGTAAAAATTTTGAAAAAGTTCATCCCCGTCACCCACAGCGCCGACCACGGTCACTTTTTTACCCGGATCAACGGCAAGCTGCATGCGACGACGCTGTTCGTGGCGCTCGTCGTCGTCGAAATGACCGACCTCATCTTTGCGGTCGACTCGATCCCGGCGGTGCTGGCCGTGAGCCACGACCCCTTCATCGCATATACGTCCAATATATTTGCCATCATGGGTCTGCGGTCGCTGTACTTCGCGCTCGCGGGAGTCATGGACCTGTTCCATTATCTGCGGTACGGATTGGCCGTCATCCTGGTGTTTGTCGGGGTGAAGATGTTGATCGCAGAGCAGTATCATATGCCGGTCATGGTGTCGCTCGGAGTGATCCTCGGTGTTCTTGCCGCGTCGATCGCCGCTTCGATGATCTGGCCGGTTAAAAAAACTCATGCGCCAGGCGCGCATTCCCACTAAGACAATAAAGGAAATATAACCATGGAAAACTGGTTCTGGACCGTACCAGCCGGCGCCTGTATCGCGCTGCTGTTTGCCGCCTGGCTCGCCTTCAAGGTGATGAGCGCGCCAAAGGGGCCGGCCGCGATTCTTGAGATTCAAAAAGCGATCGCTGAAGGCGCCAATGCCTACATGAAGCGTCAGTACACGGTGGTGGCGATCTTTTTTGCCGTGGCATCCGTGGGTTTTTACGGCTTGGCCAAGATGGGCCTCGTCTCCATTTTTACGCCGTTCGCCTTTCTGACGGGCGGTCTGTGTTCGGGACTTTCCGGGTTCGTAGGTATGCAGGTGGCCATCCGGGCCAACGGCCGCACGGCGTTCGCAGCGTCGAAGAGTCTGAATCAGGGTCTGCGCGTCGCGTTCTCGGGCGGTGCGGTCATGGGTTTTGTCGTCGTCGGCTTCGGTCTTCTCGACCTCGCCGGCTGGTACCTGTTCCTGAATCATCATTACGCCGACATGGAAGCGTCCCACCGGATCGAGATCATCGCGATCACGATGCTGTCGTTCGGCATGGGCGCCGGCATCCAGGAACTCTTCGCGCGCGTCGGCGGCGGTATTTTTACCAAAGCGGCGGACGTCGGTGCGGACCTCGTCGGCAAGGTCGAACACGGCATTCCCGAGGATGATGCCCGCAATCCGGCCGTCATCGCGGATAACGTCGGCGACAACGTCGGAGACGTCGCCGGCATGGGCGGAGATCTGTACGGTTCTTACGTTGAAGGTATCGTCGGGACGGTCGTGCTCGCCGTGGCGGCCGGTCTCGGATCGCAGGGCGTCATTCTGCCGATGGTGCTCGCGTCGCTCGGCATGCTCGCGTCGATCGCCGGCACTTTCCTGATCCGCACCAAAGAAAACGCCGATCAAAAGTCGCTCTTGTCCGCCATCCGCCGGGGCATTTTCTTTACGGCAGGCGTCATTGCCATCGCTTCCTATTTCGTAATCACCGCCATTCTCGGTCCCGAGTATCAGGGGGTTTACGGCTCCGTTCTGGTCGGTCTGATCACGGGCGTCCTCATCGGCATGTCGACTGAATTTTTTACATCCGACTGCTACAGCCCGACCAAATCGATCGCCCAGAGTTCGCTCACGGGCTCCGCGACGGTCGTTATCAGTGGTTTGGCGGTCGGCATGCTCTCCACCCTGGTCACCGTCGGCATCGTCGCCATCGGCATCTGGATGGCGTTTTGGTCGGCGGGCGGACTTGAGAACTACCATCTCGGACTTTACGGCATCGGCATCGCCGCCGTCGGCATGCTTTCGACGCTCGGCATCACGCTCGCCACGGATTCCTATGGACCCATCGCGGACAACGCGGGCGGTATCGCCCAGATGTCCGGACAGGACCCCATCGTCCGTCACCGCACCGACGCGCTCGATGCGTTGGGCAACACGACTGCCGCGACGGGCAAAGGCCTCGCGATCGGCTCGGCCGCTCTCACGGTGCTCGCGCTCATCGCCGCTTATAAAGCGGACGCCGAACGTTTCGGTTACGTCGTCGAGCTCAACCTGATGGACCCGCGCATCATCATCGGTCTTCTGGTCGGCGGCATGCTGCCGTTCCTGTTTGCGGCCGTCACCATGAAGGCCGTCGGCCGCGCCGCCCAGTCCATCGTCATGGAGGTGCGCCGCCAGTTCCGCGAAATCAAGGGCATCATGGAAGGCAAGGCCAAGCCCGATTACGCCGCGTGCGTGGCGCTTTGCACCGCCGCCGCCCAGCGCGAAATGATCCTGCCCGCCGTCATCGCGGTTGTGTTTCCGCTCGGCATCGGTCTTCTCTTCAACGTCGAAGGCGTGATCGGCCTGCTCATGGGAGCGCTGGTCTCGGGCTTTTCGCTCGCGGTTTTCATGGCCTCGGCCGGCGGTGCCTGGGACAACGCCAAGAAGCATATTGAAGCCGGTCACTTCGGCGGCAAGGGTTCGGACGCGCACAAGGCGACGGTCGTCGGCGACACTGTGGGCGACCCGCTCAAGGACACTTCGGGCCCGAGCATCAACATCCTGCTCAAGCTCATGGCCATGGTGTCCGTCGTGTTCGTGGGCGTCGTGATCAAGTACGCCGTTTTCAAATAAATGCCCCTGTTCGTTCTGGCCGGCGCGGTCTGCCTCATTTTCGTCTGCGCGTACTTCACGTACGGGCGATTCCTGGGGCGGGCGGCCGGCCTGAGCGATGCCTGCGGCGCCACCCCGGCGCACGCCAAGAACGACGGGGTCGACTTCATCCCGACCCCGCGCGGCTTTCTCCTCGGACAGCACTTTTCGGCCATCGCTGCGGCCGGACCCATCGTCGGCCCGATCCTCGCCGGACTCTGGTTCGGCTGGCTGCCGGTACTCATCTGGATCGTGTTCGGAACGATCTTCATCGGCGCGATGCACGACTTCTGGAGCCTGACGGGCTCGGTCAAGCACGGCGCGTCTTCCCTCGTCGAACTCGTCCACAAATACCTCGGTCCCGCCGGCCGGAACTTTTTTCTGCTCTTCGTCTGGCTTTCGCTCATCTATGTCATCACCGCCTTCACTGACATCACGTCCAGCTCCTTCGTGGATCCCGAGCTGGGCGGGGGAGTCGCCGCCTCATCGATCCTGTACCTCGTGATCGGCCTGGCGATGGGCGTCGCCCTCAAAAAGTTCCGGATGCCGCTGGCTTTGGCGACGCCGCTTTTCCTGCTGCTCGTCGTCGCGGCGGTCTGGTTCGGCCGTTTCATCCCGGTCCGGCTGCCGGACGTCGCTTTTCTCACCGCGCAGCAGGAATGGAATGTTCTGCTGCTCGTCTATTGCTTCGTCGCGTCCGTCATCCCGGTCTGGCTTCTGCTCCAGCCGCGCGGCTATCTCGGCGGGTTCTTTTTGTACGTGACGCTGGCGTTCGGCCTCATCGGGCTTTTTTTGGGCGGGGAAAAGATCGAATACCCGGCGTTTCTCGGGTTTGTGAACGAGAAGGGGATGGGGCTGTTTCCGATGCTGTTCGTGACCGTGGCCTGCGGCGCCTGTTCCGGGTTCCACGGCATCGTGTGTTCCGGGACGACATCCAAACAGATCAATAAGGAGACGGACTGCCGCGCGGTCGGTTATGGCGGCATGCTGCTTGAGGGGCTGGTCGCGGTGATCGCACTGGCGACCGTGATGATCCTGGCGAAGGGCAGCGCGCTCACCGGATCGTCGCCGGACCGGATTTACGCCGAAGGGCTGGGGCGTCTCGTCCAGCACCTCGGGATTCCTCAGGACCTGGCCCGTTCTTTCGTGCTTTTGGCCTTCACGACCTTCATTTACGATACGCTGGACGTGGCGACGCGTCTGGCGCGGCATTTGCTCGAGGAATTGACCGGCTGGAAGGGCAAGGCGACGCGGATGCTCGCGACGCTGCTGTCGCTCGTGGTTCCGCTGGCCTGTGTGTCGATCCAGGTGACCGATCCGGCCGGCAAAATCATTCCCGCCTGGAAGGTGTTCTGGACGATCTTTGGAACGTCGAATCAGCTCTTAGCGGCGCTGACGCTCATGGTGCTGTCGGTCTGGCTCTGGAAGTCCAAAAAAGTCTGGTGGGTCGCCGCCGTACCGATGGTGTGGATGCTGGGGATGACGGTCTGGTCGCTGGTGCTGATGGCCCGGCCGTTCTTCGTCAAGTTGTCCGCCGCGCCGCGTTCGCTGGACCCGATCGGACTGATCGCGGTGATTCTGATGGGGTTGGCCGCGCTGCTGTTATTTGAAACGGTCCGCGCCGTGACGGCCCAGATCAAGCGCCCAAATACGCCGCTTTGATCCTCGGATTGCTCAACAGTTCCCGCCCGCTGCCTTCCAGTTCGTTCTCTCCGCTCTCAATCACATAAGCCGTATCCGCAATCTCCAGGGCCTTGTACGCGTTCTGCTCGACGAGCAGAACCGTGATGCCTTTGGCGTTGATCTTGCGGATGAGCTCGAAGACCGTTTCGACCATCTTGGGCGCCAGGCCCAGGCTGGGTTCGTCCAGCAGCAGGATCTTCGGCTTGCCCATGAGCGCCCGGGCCATGGCCAGCATTTGCTGCTCACCGCCGCTCATGTTTCCGGCCAGCCCCGACCGCCGGGTCTTCAGGATCGGAAACAGCGCGAACATTTCCTCCTTGTCGGCGCTCAAGTCGTCGCCCTTGGGTCGTGTGTAGGCGCCCAGGTCGAGATTCTCTTCGACGGTCATCCGCGCGAAGACCCGGCGGCCTTCAGGCGCCTGGATCACGCCCCGGGCCACAATCTCGGCCGGGGGAAGTGTGTGGATCGGCCGGCCTTCAAACAGGATCTCGCCCGACCAGGGCCGGACGATCCCGGACAGCGTCATCAAAAAAGTCGATTTACCCGCGCCGTTGGAGCCGATGAGCGCCGCAATCCTGCCGGCGGGAATTTGCAGGGAGATCCCTTTGAGGATCTCGATTTTGCCGTAGCCGGAGCGCAGCGACTTTACTTCGAGGATCATCGGGGCGTGTCTCCGCATTTGCCGAGATAGGCTTCGATGACGCGCGGGTCGCATTGCACCTCGCGCGGCGTGCCGTCGCAGATTTTTTTACCGTAGTCGAGGACGATCACGCGGTCGGAGAGCGGCATCGTGAACTTCATGTCGTGTTCGATGAGGACGACCGTGACGCCGCGGTCCCGGATCGCGCGGATGAGGACGAGCAACTCCTCTTTTTCTTTGGGATTCATGCCGGCCGCCGGCTCGTCCAGGAGCAGCAGCTTGGGGTCGGACGCGAGCGCGCGGGCGATCTCGAGCTTGCGCTGGTAGCCGTAGGGGAGGTTCTGCGCTGTTTCGTGCGCCTTGGATTCCAGGCCGAAGAATTCGAGCAGCCGCATCGCGCGGCCGATGGCACGCTCCTCTTCGACGCGGACCCAGCGCGCGCGGGTCAGGATTCCCCAGAGTCCGGCGCTGAGCTCGGTGTGGGCGCCGACGAGGACGTTTTCGAGCGCGCTCATGTGCTTGAAGAGACGGATCGTCTGAAACGTCCGGGAGATCCCCCGGGCGGAAATGGCGTAAGGGGCCAGCCGGTTCAGGCAGGTTTGGCCGGTGCCGAACAACACGCTGCCGGAATCCGGCGCCGCGACTCCGGTGATGCAGTTGAACAGGGTCGTTTTGCCCGCGCCGTTGGGTCCGATCACGCTCACGATATGTCCGCGCTTCACGCAGAACGAAACATCGTCCAGCGCCGTGACGCCGCCGAAGCGTTTCGTGACACCCTCGAGCGAGAGCAGGTTCACCTGGGAGATGGCCGGTTCAGGACAAGGGGAGGGGCGGCTCATGTGCGGACCCTGGGTTTGACGCGCCGTTCTCGGCGGTACTCGTCCCGGTGATGCGACTCGCCCAGGATGCCTTGGGGACGGAACAGCATCATGAGGATCATCGCCGCGCCGAAGATCAGCATCCGGTAGATCTCAAATCCGCGCAAAAATTCGGGAAGCAGGCTCAGGACCAGCGCGCCGAGCAGCACGCCCTTGATGTTGCCCAGGCCCCCGAGCACGACCATCGCGAGCACCATCACCGAAACAACGAAGTCAAAACTGTCGGGCGACACCGTGCCCTGTTTGGCCGCGAACACCGCGCCGGCCAGGCCCGCGATGAACCCGCCGATCCCGAAGGCAGAAAGCTTCGTCCACACGAGGTTGATGCCCATGGCGCCCGCCGCCAGCTCGTCCTCACGCAGCGCCATCCAGGCGCGCCCGAGTCGCGAGCATTCGAGCCGCTTGAGGGCGAAGATGATTCCGCCGAGCAGAACGATCACCAGATAAAAATACGGCATGGATTCCACGCCGAAGTCGTAGCCCCAGAAAAGCGCCGGATGATCGATGCCGAGCAGGCCGTTAGGACCGCCGGTCCAGCCGTCGAGGTTGTTCAGCAGAATGCGCACGATCTCACCCGATCCGAGTGTGACGATCGCCAGATAATCTCCACCCAGCCGGAGCGCCGGAAACGCCAGCAGCATCCCGACTCCCGCCGCCGCAAACCCCGCGATGACCAGTCCCGGCCAGAAGGGCACGCCCAGCGTCGTATTGAGTATGCCATACGCATACGCCCCGATGGCAAAGAGCGCCGCATACCCCAAATTCAGCATCCCCGCATAGCCCACGATCACATTAAGCCCGAGCGCCAGCATCATAAAGATCCCGGCATTCACCAACACATCGACGTGATAAGCATTCCGATCGATGACAGGAAAAAAGAGCGCCATCACAAAAATCCAATAACTCGGATTGCGGAGCATGGACGGCTTCGTCGGGCTTTTGATCATTGCCGACGTCCTCGGAGGCAATGATCAAGGAGCTCGCGCGCATTGTCTTTGACGGCGCGCGAGCGGCTCTGCCCAGAGAAGCCGTCCATGCTCCGCAGCACGAGTTCTTGATCGATGGCGCCGATCATACTTTTTTCACCACCCGCGACCCGAACAATCCGTTCGGCCGCACGAGCAGAATGATAATCAGAATGACGAAGGCAAAAACATTTTTCCACTCGGACGAAAACACCGACGCACCGAATCCTTCGAGCAGGCCCAGGATCACGCCTCCCGCCATTGCCCCCGGAATATTCCCGATCCCGCCGAGCACCGCCGCCGTGAACGCCTTGATACCCGCCAGATAACCGTCGTGGAAGTTCACCGTGTTGTAGTAAAGCCCGAACAGCACGCCGCCGGCCCCGGCGAGCGCCGACCCGACCAGGAACGTGGTTCCGATTACGCGGTTGGTCCGGATCCCCATGAGCGACGCTGCGTCACGGTCGTCGGCGAGCGCGCGCATCGCCTTGCCGGCCTTCGTATTCTTGATAAAAAAGTGCAGTCCGGCCATCAGCGCGACGGAAACGGCCATGATCAGGATCTGAAGGTTCGTGATGCCGGCTCCGCCTGAGCCGATGGCGAACTTGTGGACGTGGATGAGGTCGGGGAAGCTTTTGTCCGTGGGGCCGAAGAGAATCATGACGAGGTTCTGGAGCAGGAACGAGAGACCGATCGCGGTGATGAGCGGCGCGAGGCGCGGTGCGTGCCGCAGCGGCCGGTACGCGAAGCGTTCGGCCATCACGCCGATCGCGGCCGTGACGGCCATCGCGAAGGCCAGCGAAGCGGGCAGGATGAGCATGGCCGTCAGGGGGCTTGCCGGAAAGAACTTGAACAGGCTTTGCGCGAAGATAGCCGCAAACGCGCCGACCATGAAGATCTCGCCATGGGCGAAGTTGATGAGCTGAAGGATGCCGAAGACGAGGGTGTAACCGAGCGCGATGAGCGAGTAGATGAAGCCGATCGTCAGGCCGTTAACGCATTGTTGGAAAAATACGTCCCAACTCACCGCCGGATCATCACTCCGCCGGACCGATGTAGACGAGTTCACCGCCCTTGAGCTGGAAAATGCCGATGAACTGGTTGCGGTTGTCGCCTTTTTCGTCGAAGATCACTTCTCCGGTGATGCCCTTAAAGGAGGGGATCGACCGCATGGCCGCCAGTACCGAGGCGCGGTCTTTGGCTCCCGCCGCTTCGATCGCGGCGATCAGGATGTTGGCCGCGTCGTATCCGTAGGCAGACCATTGGCCGAGCTTGCCGTAGCGCTTCTCGTACGCGGCGACGAACGCGGCCGCGGACGGAACTTTTTTCATGTCGCCGCCGACCATCGTGGCGTAGGTGCCTTCGGCGATTTCGGGGCTGGCGAGTTCGGCGAGCGTGTGCGTCGCGATGCCGTCGCCGCCCATGAACGGCGCGGTGATGCCGAGCGCCTTGGCCTGGCGGAGCAGCAGCGCGCCTTCCGGATAGATGCCGCCGAAGTAGATGAGGTCGGGATTGAGCGGCTTGATCTTGGTGAGCAGGGGGTTGAAGTCCTTGTCGCCCTGGGTGATGCCTTCATGTCCGAGAATCTGGATGCCGAGCCGGACCGCTTCTTTTTCGAAGGCGTCGGCCAGCCCCTTGCCGTACGTCGTTTTGTCGTCGATGACAAAAAGCTTTTTGACCCCCAGCTGGTTGAATGCGAACTGCGCGCCCTTGGGTCCCTGGACGTCGTCGGTCGCCGCGACGCGGAAGAACGTCTCGAAGCCCTGCTGCGACAGCGCGGGGTTGGTGGAGGCGGCGGTGATCTGGGTCATGCCGGCGCTGCGGTAGATTGCGGAAGCCGGCTGGGTGCAGCTGGAGTTGAAGTGGCCGATGACACCGAGGACGGCCGGGTCGGATACGAGCTTTTTGGCGGCGTTGACGGCCTGGGCTGGATTGCGCTGGTCGTCCATTTTGAGGAGCTCGAGCTTCGTGCCGCCGATACGGCCGGAAGCGTTGGCTTCTTCGATCGCCATGAGGACGCCCTGGCAGTGGTCGATTCCGATTTGCGCCTGGTCTCCCGTCAGCGGAGCCGCGCAGCCGATTTTGACCGTCTTTGCCGGAGCCGCGCCGGGAGTCCCGGCGGACGGCGATTGCTGCGCGCAGCCGGCGGCGAGAAGGCCGGCGAGGATGACGAGACCCGCGAGTCCGAAGAGGGGATGACGCTTCATGTTAGGAAAGGCCCTTTGCTTTTTGAGTTTGGTGCGCGCGCGAGACGCGCCACTCATGGAGAATCGGAAGGAAGGAGACGACGATCACGACGGCGATGACGACGTGCAGATGTTTGTCGATGTCCGGAACCAGGCGGCCGAGCCAGTACCCGCCGTGCAGCATGCTGACGACCCAGAGAACGCCGCCGATCACGTTGTAGAACAGGAATTTTTTGTAATCCATCGCCCCGACGCCCGCGATCGTCGGCGCAAAAGTCCGGACAATCGGCACGAAGCGCGCGAGCACGATGGTTTTAGGGCCGTGCTTGTCGTAGAACTTCTGAGTTTTGACGACGTGGCTTTTGCTGAACAGCAGGCTGTCTTCCTTATTGAAGAGGCGGGGGCCCAGCTGCCGCCCGATCCAGTAGCCGACCGTGTCGCCGATGATGGCGGCGGCGATCAAAAGTCCGGTGAGGATCCAGATGTTCAGGGTGCCCTCGAGGGATGCGACGACACCGGCGGTCACGAGCAGCGAGTCGCCCGGCAGGAAAAATCCGACTAAAAGACCCGTTTCTGCAAAAACGATCGCGGTGAGGGCGGTGTAGCCGCCCCAGCGGATCAGCTCGTCCAGGTGATGGAGCTTGGAAAAAAATTCGGTGATGAAGTCCATAAGATTGGCTAAAGGATATCAAGATTGCGTGCGTCTGCAAAGCTCAAAAACACCTGACACACCCCTTTTTTCAAAGATGGACGGCGTCCCTTTTTGTGATTTGGGACGGCGTCCGGTGTGCTAATATGTGACCCGGTCCACAACCTGAAAATCGGAGGCTGCACAGATGAACTTCAAGAAAATATTTTTACCGTCGATGTTGATTCTTTCGGTTCTTGCGCTCGGATCGCTTCCGGCGCTGGCCGCGCATCATGAGGGCGGCGCAGCCAAAGAGGGCAAGACCTGTCCTATGGGCGGCATGAAGAAAATGGGCGGCTGCGATAAGGGCGGCATCAGCAAGAAGTCTGCCTGTGGCGGCGGTTCCTGTGATATGAAGCGCGGGATGAGCGGTTGCCCCTCGCATGCGTCATCTCCCTGCCCGATTGCGCAGAAGTTCTGTCAGAAGGTCTGCTGGATCATGGAGCACAAGGATGAGCTGGGTCTGACCGACGAGCAGATCGCCCAAATCAAGGCGCTGGATCTCGAAGTTGAGAAAAACTCCATCCGCGCCATGGCCGAAATGAAGATCTTCGGTCTTGAGCTCGAGAACAAGCTCTCCCAGGACGTTGTCGACGTCCAGGCGATCGAATCGATGATCGACAGCAGTATGGCCGGAATGGCCTTGGGCGCCAAGACGACGGTCAAGGCTTATGCGGACTTGAGAGCCATCGCGACCCCCGAGCAGAAGGCCAAAGCCAAAGAGCTCAAGAAGGCGGGCCACCAGGGGCATCACCACCACAGCGCCTAAGTTCGCGCTAGATCCTCGATCTATCCGGTTTTATTGGAGCGCCTCCCGAGTTTTCGGGGGGCGCTTCTCATTTGGCGGGGGTATTCCGCGGCAGTTTTTCGGCCCTGTCTTGAATCACGGAATTCCGGGTGCTATACTCACGCGTCCTCAAGTTCGAGTTCGTTTGTTACCGTTGTCCGCACACTAACCGACCATTATATTTGAACGACTAACTACACACCATGGCATCAGACTCCTTCTTCTCAAAAATTGCAGCCTTTTTCGGCTTCGGCAAATCCTCCGGTTCGAGCGCTTCCGGATGGCAGGGCGGCAATTCCGGTATCCCCAAGCTCTATGTCGGCAATCTGGCTTATGACGTGACCGATGAAGATCTCCGCGCCGCGTTCGCTCCTCATGGCAAAATCAGCTCCGCAACCGTCGTCCGCGACCGCCACTCCAATCAGTCCAAGGGCTTCGGCTTTGTGGAAATGAACTCCCGTTCCGAGGCGCAGGCCGCGATCCGCGCGCTGAACGGTGAGGAGATCAAAGGCCGGGCGATCAACGTCAACGAAGCGCGTCCGCGTCCCGAAGGCGCTTCGGGGAATGGCGGCGGCAATCGAGGCGGTTTTCGCCGGAGCCGCGGAGGTTACCGCGGTCGTCGCGGGGGCCGTTCGTCCTCCCAGCAGTCGGAGTAGTCTCTTCAATAGCAGCACCCGCGCGGCCGATTGACAAGGTCGCGCGGGACTGTTAAAATCCAGTCTCAATTGAAACTTGGTCGCATTCGACCGAGTTTCTTTTTTGACCGGTGGATGATAATGAGTCTCAATAACAACAGTTTCTGTGAGCGGATCAAAGAGAAAAATTTAAAACCATGAAGAACATTTTGAACCGGCAGTCGATGGTGATCTGGGTGTTGGCGGCGGTGCTTTTGTCCTCCGGTTCGGCCGCAGCGGCTGAGCGGGCCAAATGGGTGATCGCGGTCCAGCCGACGGCGACGCCGGCCGCCCTCACGGATCAGGCGAAAGAGCTGGAATCCTTTTTGGAAAAAAAGCTGGATCGCGATATCGAAATTCTTTTCCCGACCGGATATGCCGGCGTGGTGGAGGCGCTGCGTTTCGGTCATGCGCAGGCGGCGTTCATGGGCGCCTGGCCGGCCCGTTTGGCCGAGGCCAAGGGCGGCGCCGAGGTGCTGCTCGCCGAAGTCCGCGAAGTCATGGTTGACGGAAAATTAGCAGAAGCGCCCTACTACCATTCGTATTGGATCGTCCGCAAGGACAGTTCGGTCTCCTCGCTGGCGGAACTCAAAGGGCTGAAGGCGGCGTTTCCGAGTCCCATCTCGACGTCCGGATACGTGGCTCCGCTCGACAAGCTGGTGACCGACGGGCTGGTGCCGGCTCCGGCCGGCCGCGCGGCGGACCCCAAGCAGTTTTTTTCCGATGTGTATTTTGCCGGCGGTTATCCGCAGGCGTTTGAGGCGCTGCGGTCGGGTCAGGTGGACGCGACCGTGATCGCGGGCGACGTCCCAGAAAAGCTTTTTCGCGAAGCGGTCGAAGCATCGCGGGTGATCGCGGATCAGGGGCCGATCCCATCGCATGCGGTGGTCGTCTCGAAGGACTTCACTCCGGAAGACCGGGAGGCGCTGGCCGCGGCGCTCATGGAATTGGGCTCCGATGAATATCGTCCGCTCATGCGCAAGTTCGTATCCGGCATCTTTGTGCGCTTCGAACGCTCGGACAGCCGTCACCTTGCGAGCCTTGCCGCAATGCTCGACCGTACCGGTTTGGAGTTTACGGAGAAAAAGTGAACCCCGCCGCACCCTCTCCCAAGTATTTGCTGGCCGCCGAAAAAGTCGGATTCCGTTATCCGGACGGTCCGGTCATTTTGGATGAGGTGAGTCTTGCCGCCGAATCCGGTTCGCTCACGATGCTGGTAGGGCGCAGCGGATCCGGCAAGACCACGCTGCTGCGTCTCCTTCAAGGGCTTTTGCAGCCGCATCACGGGAAGATCGTCCGCACGCCCGCGGAACTTGTCTGCGCTTATATTCCTCAAGGGCTGGGTCTCGTGCGCAATTCCACTGCGTTGCAAAATGTTTTGGCCGGTGCGCTGCATCGCACGGGCTTTTTCCGGTCCGTGTCGGCCCGTTTCGGACGTTCCGATATCCGGGAGGCTGAGGCGCTGCTGGAGCGGGTCGGTCTGGCGCATAAAGCGGGGGAGCTTGCCGGCCGGTTGAGCGGAGGCGAGCGCCAGCGCGTTGCGATCGCCCGGTGTCTGATGCGCAAGCCTCATTTTGTGCTCGCGGACGAATTCGTCTCTCAGCTGGATGCGGTCACGTCGCTCGAAATGGACGCCTTGGTCCGCCAAAGTGTCGCCGCCGGGACCGGCTGGGTGATCACGACGCATCATCTGGACGCCGCCTGCGAAGCCGGCGGCCGCGTCGTGGCGCTCAAGAACGGCCGCGTCGTGCTCGACCGGCATTGCAACGGCACGGACGCGGCCGCGCTGGCCCGGGTGATCGCATGAAGCGCCCCGGAACCGGAGCTTGGGCCGGATGGGTCGTCGCGGTATTGGCGTTCGTCGTCTTCGGGCGGCTGGGGCTTCTGGATTTTTCGGCTTGGAGCCGGTCGTTCGGGAATGGCGCGGCTTTTGCCGCCGAACTTTTTCCTCCGGACTTCGGACCGTCCGTCGATTTGGTCCGCGCGCTGCTGCAGACGGTCGAAACGGCCTTTGCCGGCACACTCATCGGGTTCATTGTCTCGCTGCCGTTCGCGTACGCGGCCGCGAGGACGCTTTTTCCTCCCGCAGTCACGGTTCCGGTGCGTTTCGTCATCGGCGCCGTCCGCACCGTTCCCTCGATCTTGTACGGCCTCGTGTTCGTCGTGATTGTCGGGCTCGGGCCCAAGGCCGGTGTCCTGGCCGTCGCGGCGTACACGGTCGGTTATCTGGCGAAGTTTTTTTATGAGGCGTTCGAGGCGGCGGATCCGGAAGTGCTCGAGGCGCTCCGCGGCGTCGGCGCCGGCCGGCTGCAGGTGTTTCGCCACGGCGTGCTGCCGGAAACGGCCAACGCAGTGCTGAGCCAGCTCATCTTCATGTTCGAGTACAACATCCGAGCGTCGACCATCATGGGATTCGTCGGCGCGGGCGGCATCGGTTACTACATGATGGGTTACGCGCAGATGCTCGAGTACCGCAAGCTCATGGCCGCGCTTATTCTCACCTTTGCCGTCGTGATGATTGTCGACTTTTTTAGCGCGCGGCTGCGCGGCCGGTTCGCGTACGCGGCGGGACAAAGATCTTTTTCCGATCAGACGCTTCCAAAAAAACAACGCCAGGGATGGGAAGCGTCCTTGAAGCAAAGTACCTAGCGAACGGTCCGATTTGATTCAGGGAGATTCGATGATTTTGATCCGAAACATAGTCCGGACAGGAATGTATCCGATGCTGGCCGCCGGCATGCTGGCCGCCGCTCCAACTGCTTGGGCGTCGACAGCTCCTCAGTCGTCGACGATGAAAGAAGTCGTCGTGTCGGCCGACCGGGACCAAAACGCTAGAGGCGTCGAATCGCTGCCGGCGGTTGACGGCGCAAAAATCTACTCCGGAAAAAAGACGTCCGTGATCCGGCTCGACGAGAGTCCGGCCGTGGTCAACAATAATTTCCGTCAAGTGCTGCAAAAGACCCCGGGGCTTCTGTTGAGCGAGGAATCGACGCCGCTGTTCAGCGTCGGATACCGCGGCCTCGAGCCGCACCGCGCGCAGTTCACACAGTTGCTCAAGGACGGCATTCCAATCCATGCGGATATGTTCGGTTACCCCGAGGCGTATTACGTGCCGGCGACGCAAACGATCGACCGAATCGACTTTTTACGCGGCGGGGCATCGTTGATGTACGGACCTCAGCCGGGCGGCGCACTCAACTTTGTGACGAAGGACCCTTACGCCGATTCGCCGTTCTCCGTTTTGACCGAGAACAGCTGGGGGGCGAACGACCTTTTTTCGAATTACACCTCGGTGAGCGGGACGAACGATTCGCTCGGGTATTACGGCTACTATCATCATCGCGAGCAGCAGGGCTTCCGTGACTTCAACAGCCAGTCGGAAGTGGACTACGCTGGCATGAAGCTGGTCTGGGACCGCGGATTGGACGGCAAATGGACGGCGGGATTCGACTTTTATGAAGAGGCGCACGGGGAGCCGGGCGGGTTGACGCGGGCTCAGTTCGATCTTGATCCGTCGGTGACCACCAAGCTCGCGGATCAGTTCGAGCTCAACCGTTATGCCGGCTGGCTGGCTTATGACCGGGATCTGGACGAAGTGACGCGGCTGGAGACCAAGGCCTATTACGTGCATTATGAGCGCCTGAGCTGGCGTCAGCGCGGAGGCGGGTTCGGCACCGCGCCGACCGGGGCGGCCGCTTCGACGAATGACATCGAGAATCAGGAATTCGACACCTTCGGCGTCGAAGCGCGGATCCGCCGTGATTACCAGGCGTTCGGTTCCCAGGAAGATCACACGCTGACCTTCGGCACGCTGTACCATCAGACCGATTCACCCCGCATCGACAAGCGCGGTGCCGCGTCCGACGCGGTGGACGGTGTTGTCCGCAAAGATGCCGACCGTTCCGTGCAATACCTGTCCGTGTTTGCCGAAAACCTCTTCGACTTCGGCGCGCTGCGCATCACGCCCAGCGTGCGTCTTGAGAATATCTGGCAGGACCTCACGGAAAACATCAACCTGGACAAGACGACGGTTCCGCTGGCGGACGAGTCCATCCATGACTTCGTCGCATTGGCCGGCGTCGGCGGGGAACTGGACGTCCTTCCGGAGAACGGGGCGATGTTGTACGCGAATTTTTCGCAAGGGTATCGTCCGATGATCTTCACGCAGGCGGTTCCCAACGGGACCAACCAAGTCGTGAATTCCGACCTTCAGGAAGGAAGTTCCTGGCAGGCCGACGCGGGTGTGCGCGGCCGTCCGGCGCGTTTCCTGTCGCTGGACGCGAGCTACTTCTATATGGAATTCGAGGACCAGATCGGGACCGCGCTCGTCGGGGGCTTGAGCTCGGTCCAGAATGTCGGCGACGCCCGGCATCGGGGTATCGAGTTTACCGGCGAATTGGACGCGTGGGACTTTTTGGACGCGGTCGGCGGCGGTGACGGCTCGGCCGCGCGCGACCTGTCGCTGAAGCTTTTCTACAACGCGATGTTCCTCGATGCGGAGTTTGTCGGAGGACCGAACACCGGACTGACGCCGCAATACGCGCCGGACTTCATCCAGAAGGGCGGCGTCGAAGCCGGCTGGCGCGATCGCGCCCGCGTGCGGCTGGGCGGCACTTTTGTCGATGATCACTTCGCCAACGACACCAACACGGCCGCGTTCACGGTGCCTTCGTACAGCGTGTGGGATCTGACCTTCGACTGGGAGATCGACGCGTCCTGGACGGCGTTCGCCGGCATCAACAACCTGTTCGACGCTCAATATTTTGCGCGGGTTCGCGGCGACGGGATCGACCCGGCCGACGGACGCAGCGCTTACGGCGGCTTCAAATACAAGTGGGGATGATCTAAATGCTGGAGATCTTTATCAAGGGCGGTCCGATCATGTGGCCGCTTCTCATCACGTCCGTCACCGCTTTGGCGGTCACTCTCGAACGCGCGATCTTCATTTGGCGCGAGCGGCGGCATCGGCGGCCGGATGTGGTGGAACGAATGCTCCAGCAGGCTGAGCGCGGGCAGTTCGACGCGGCGGCGAAGATCGGGCTGGGATCGTCCGACTTCGTGGCCCGTACATTGGCGGCGGGACTCGCGCACCGCGATTCGTCGCTGTCGAGCGCGATCTTGCGGACGGCGGGTCAGGAGCTCAAGCGCTTCGGCCGTGGTATTCCGACACTCGACACCATTGTCACGCTGGCGCCGTTGCTGGGACTCTTGGGGACGGTGACCGGGATGATCCGCGCGTTTGGATTGCTGGGCGGCAGCGAGCTCGATGCGCCGACCGCCATCACGGGCGGCATCGCGGAAGCGCTCATTGCGACCGCTTTTGGTTTGGGTATCGCGATCGTGTCGCTGCTTCCCTTTAATTATCTGAATTCGCGTCTGGACGAGGCGCGTCATGAGCTGGAAGATGCTTCCAACCACCTGGAGATTCTGGTAAAGGGGAGGCCGCAGACCGCCTCATGATCCGTCTATCGAGTCCGCACGCGCGCCGCAAGGCGAGGATCGAGATTGTCCCGCTCATCGACATCGTCTTTTTTTTGCTGGCGACTTTTGTGATGGTGAGCCTGTCCATGGTCAAGAATCAAGGGATGACCGTCCGCCTGCCGGAAGCGTCTGCGAGCGCCTCGATCGATCGCGCCAAAACGGTGACCGTCACGGTTGCCGCTGACGGAACGTTTTATATCGGAAAAGAGAAGCTCAGCTCAGAAGCGTTGCAGGAACGGCTGGAGCGTTTGCGCCGCACGTCACCCGGTTCCAGCGTGATCGTGAATGGGGACGACGGCGCGCAGTTCGGCGCCGCGGTCCGGGCGCTTGACCAAATCCGCCGTTCCGGCATTACAAAAATTTCGATTCAAACCCGCCGGAGCCCGTCGGCATGAGCGTTTTGATGGAACATCCGCGAACCGCCGGAGTCCGGTCCTCCGTTCCGCGTTCTTTTGTGCCGCCGTCGAGACGCGCCGGCCAGATTCAGGGGGTGGCGCTCTCAATCGCCCTGCACGCGGCCCTTTTTTTCCTCGGCGGATTTTTGTGGGTCAAACCGATCTCCTACGGGATCACCGCCGGCGAAACCGCCGTGGAAGTCGAGCTGTTGGCCGCGCCGGCGGCGCCGGAAGCTGTTCCCGCGGCGCCGGAAGCTGCTCCACAGCCCGAATGGGTCGCAGCCGAGCCCGATCCTCTCGAAAAATCCGAACCGACCATCCCGAAGCCGGTTGAAAAGCCGGCACCGGCCCGGCCTGCTCCCGCGGCCGCTCCCGCGGTCGTGCCGGCAGTCGCTCGCGTCAGCGATGGCAGCTCCGCCGTGCCTGGCAAAGACTTGACCACACAGCACACCAGCGGCGCCCAAATCGCCGCACGTCCGAACTATCTCCGTAATCCCGCGCCCCGGTATCCCGAAGCTTCGCGCAAAAACGGCGAAGAGGGCCTCGTGATTCTTGCCGTGAACGTGAGTCCAGCCGGCCGGCCGGTGACTGTGGAGCTTTTCGGCAGCTCCGGATATGAGCGGCTGGACCGCGCCGCGGTCGACGCGGTCAGGCGCTGGATTTTTGAGCCGGCCCGGCTCGGCCCCCTTCCGGTCGCCTCGATGGTCAAGGTTCCGGTCCGTTTCCGCTTAAACGAACAAAGGTAAATCAATGACCACACTTGCAGAGCTCAAGCCTTCCCAGTCCGGTATTGTGCAGGACTATTTGACGAACGACGACACGACCGAGCGGCTCCGCGAAATGGGGCTGGTTCAAGGCACTTGGGTTGAGGTGCGGCGCCTGGCACCCATGGGGGACCCGATGGAATTGACGGTCCGGGGATACCGGTTGTCGATCCGGCTTGAGGATGCGGCCCGTATCCGCGTCCGTCTGAGCGGAGGTGAGGCTTCATGAGCGCCACCGCCACGCCGATCGTCGCGTTGATCGGAAATCCAAATGCGGGCAAATCCACGATTTTTAACGCCCTCACCGGTCTTCATCAGACGATCGGGAATTATCCCGGCGTCACGGTCGAGCGTAAACAGGGGACGCTGAAGCTTGCGGACGGCCGCGCCGTACGTGTGCTCGACCTTCCGGGAACCTACAGTCTTTTGTCCAAGACTCCGGATGAAGAGATCGTGCGGCAAAGTCTCCTGGGTTGCATCGAGGGGGAACCCCGCCCGGATTTGGCGGTGTTGGTTTTGGACGCCTCCAATTTGGAGCGTAATCTGTACCTTGCGCTGCAGGTCATGGATACCGGAATGCCCGTGATCATTGCGTTGAATATGTGGGATGCCGCCGCTGAGCGCGGCACCCGCCCGGACCCCGACAAACTCTCTCGCGAGCTTCGCGTGCCCTGCATTCCCACCGTCGGGTTCAAGCGGGAAGGGATCGTGGAATTGGTCCGTGCGCTCGACCGGGAGCTCACACGCCTTCCTGCCGGCAAATCCTCAAAAGTTCAGCCGGGTCCCGACGCAGTTGCCGCCCTGGCGCATAGTCTGCGGCTGACGCCCCCCGAAGAACGCTATCGGCAAATCGAATTGATCGCCGCCAGATCCAAGCCCTCCGGCGCCAGCGATCAGGTCACCATCTCCGACCGTATCGATGCCGTTGTGACACACGCTGTTTGGGGATGGGTCTTTTTCGCCGCATTGATGGCGCTGATGTTCCAGTCGATTTTTACATGGGCGACGCCGTTCATGGATGTGATCGAGGCTGGTGTGAATGGGCTGGCGTCGTTCGCGTCGCGAGTGCTTCCGGACAACGCATTCGGGAGCCTGATCGCCGACGGCGTGATTCCGGGGGTGGGCAATGTGCTGGTTTTTTTACCCCAGATTTTCCTGCTGTTTTTTTTCATCGCGCTGGCGGAGGACTTCGGTTACATGGCGCGTGCGGCGTTCGTGCTCGACCGAGTCATGCGCAAGGCCGGTCTCAACGGAAAAGCCTTTTTGCCGCTTTTGAGTTCGTTCGCATGCGCCATTCCGGGCATTATGGCGACGCGTACGATTGCGGACCGCAGAGACCGGTTTGCGACGATATTGGCCGCGCCTCTCATGAGTTGCAGCGCGAGACTTCCCGTTTACGCGCTCATGATCGGAGCCTTCATTCCGGCTGTTCCGCTTTTCGGGCCGCTGAATCTCAAGGGCGCGGTCTTGGTGTCCATGTATTTTTTGAGTCTCGTGGCGGGATTGGCCGCCGCCGCCATTTTCAAACGGACATTGTTCAAAGGGCGGGGAGCGCCGTTCATCATGGAATTGCCGCCGTACCGGATTCCGCATGCGCGCACCGTTCTCATCGCGACCTGGGAACGCGGAAAGCTGTTCCTCACCAATGCCGGCAGCGTGATTCTCGCGATTTCGGTGGTGTTGTGGTTTCTTGCGAGCTACCCCAAGGCCGACCAGCCCGTTCCGCCCGCGGGGATGCAGGAACATGCCGTCTCCGCATCCGCCGAAGCGGTTCCTGGAATGGCCTCCGAGCAGCTGAAGAACAGCTACGCGGGACAGCTCGGGCATTGGATCGAACCGGTGATACAACCGCTGGGTTTTGACTGGAAGATCGGCGTGGGATTGATCGCATCCTTCGCCGCGCGGGAGGTGCTCGTCAGCACGCTCGCCGTCATATACAACGTCGGCGAGGATGCCGACGAGCATTCGACGGACCTGATCGGAGCGATGCGCAGTGAGGTGGATCCGGTCACCGGCGCTCCGCGCTATACGCCGCTTGTGGCGGTGTCGCTCATGGTGTTTTTTGTCCTTTCCTGCCAATGCATGTCGACAGTCGCGGTCGTCCGCCGGGAAACGAACAGCTGGCGCTGGCCGATTTTTATGGTTGTCTACATGACGCTGTTGGCGTGGATCGGCTCTTTCATCGTGTTCCAAGGCGGCCGTCTGCTGGGGTGGGGATGAGCATGGAAAAAATCTTCGAATGGCTCGGAACGCACTGGGGAGAAATCCTCGCCTTCGTTTTGGTGGGAGCCGCGGCGTGGCATCTGATCGCCCGTTATTTATTTAAGAACCGGAAAACCTCCGGCGGCGCTTGCTGCAAAGCAGGATGCGGGGCGCTGCAAAAGAAAAATCCTGTTGACAATCCACCCGCTTAAGATAAGAATAAGTCTCAAATGAGAATCAATCTCATAATTAAGGACGACACGCTCCCAAACTCGCACACCGCGGTGATTTTTTTTAACCTCAGGATGAGACACGGTCTCATTATCAGAAGGGGTGCCGGCGATGTCGGACGATAGGCTCGATGGACCGGCCGGAGATTTGATCCGCAAGGCTGGACGTATCATTCGCTCGGAGGATCTTTTTGCAGGTGCTTCGCTGGTGCTGATCCAGCACCGCGGGGACTGGTACCGGCTGACGATCACCCGTCAAGGAAAGTTGATTTTGACCAAATGAATGCCAAAAGCCTCGACCGCAAACGTATCTGGGAAGTGGATTGCGTCTCGCTCGACACGTGTCTGGCGGCGTCCTATGAATGGCGCGAACTTGCCAACCTGCTTCGGCATGCGGGACACGACATCAAGCCCGTGACCGCCGACCGGATGACAGAAATGTTCATCCACAATCTGGCGCATGCGTACTGCCACTTTGAGAACCCCGTTTCGCTCCGGATCGAGATGCTACTGGGCCTTCTGCACAACGACACGGTGATCGAGATCGAGTCCTGCGACCGGGCGGGCGCGGACCGGATGGTCCGTGATCTCAATCTGAGCGACCGGCGCAGGTTCGCCGGAATGATCTGGGCGTTGGGTTCCGATCCGCGCGACGAGATGGCGGGATCGCGCCGGTTCCTGCAGCAGATTTTTCAGGTCCGTTCCATCCGCAGCTGTTCAGCCAAATGACCGCAAAGTAAACGACTCTCAAAGGCGCCGCATATCAGCCAGGGGCGGCGCGCTTCTCAGGACGAAGAAACAGACCCAGCCAACATCGCACTTGTTTCCATTCGATCAGACCCGGAGAAGATCACCATGCGCACCCTCAGATCCGGCGCGAAGCCCTTGTCGTTTTTGACAGCATTCGGACTTCTCGCCCTGACCCGACTCATCGCCCGCGCCGACGCGGCAACCCCCGCTCCCGACGACGCGGCTTCGCAACTGCCCGAAGTCATCGTCACGGGCCAGCAGAAAAAAGGCTACAAACCCGAAAAAGTCGCGTCGGCCAAATACACCGAGCCGTTGCGCGACATCCCCCAGACCATCACGGTTATTCCGAAGGAAGTGATTCAGGATCAGGGCGCTTCGACCCTCCGCGACGTCCTTCGCAACACGCCCGGTATCAGCATGCAGGCCGGGGAAGGCGGAACTCCCGCGGGCGATCAAATGACGATTCGCGGCTTCAGCGCACGCACCGACCTTTACGTCGATGGTGTCCGGGACTTCGGCGGGTATTCCCGCGATCCGTTCAACCTTGAGCAGGTGGAAGTGGCCAAGGGCCCCTCCTCTTCGACCTCCGGGCGCGGTTCCACCGGCGGATCGATCAACCTGATCAGCAAGACCCCGCACGCGGACATCGAGCGCTCCGCTTCCGCCGGGTTCGGTACGGACGAATACCAACGTTATACCCTCGACATGAATCAGCCGCTCCAGGAAGTCGGCCTGGAAGGCATGGCCCTGCGCGTCAACGCGATGCTGCACGAAGCCGAGGTTGCCGAGCGAGACGAGGCTGAGAACAACCGATGGGGTGTCGCGCCCTCGCTCAAGATCGGCCTGGACACGCCGACCCGGGTCACGCTGATCTACTTCCAGATGAATCAGGACAACGCGCCGGACTACGGACTGCCATGGGGGTCGAATTCCAACGCGGCGCTCGCCAACTACCGTAACGAGCCGGTGCCCGTGGACCGGAGCAATTACTACGGCATGATCCACCGCGACTTCGAATATGTCGGGACTCATTTGTTCACCGGTCTTGTCGAGCATGACTTCAGCGAAACGCTTCGCTTGAAGAATCAGACGCGCTACGGCAGCGTGTTCCGGGACTCGCTGATCACCGCGCCCCGGTTCAACGCCAACGGGAGTACCGATATCCGCCGCACGGACTGGAAATCCCGTGACCAGGAAGACACGATCCTGATCAATCAGACCGACCTGAATTTAGACTTCTACACCGGAACAATCGGACACGCGCTAGTGACAGGCCTGGAGTTTTCCAACGAATTCGAAGAGAACTACGCCCGCAACGTGACCGGCGCGGGAGGCCCCGTCACGGATCTCTATAACCCGGACCCCTATTCGGCGTTCAACGACTCGGTGGTCCGGACCGGCGCCAAGACACAGACCGACGTGGATACGATCGCGGCCTACCTCTTCGATACGGCGACGATCACCGAGCAGTGGGAGCTGAACGGCGGCGTCCGGCTCGACAATGTCCAGACGAACTTCATTTCCACAGCCACCAATGGCTCCGAAACGCTGCTGAGCCGGACTGACGACATGCTGAGCTGGCGCTCAGGTGTCGTGTACAAACCGGTCGAGAACGGCAGCGTTTACTTCGGTGTGGGTTCGTCGTTCAACCCCTCTTCGGAAGGTCTGACGCTCGCAGCGACGACAACCACAGGGACCGCGACGAGCGGAAACAACTTCAACATCGATCCGGAGGAGAACCGTTCGTACGAGCTGGGCACCAAGTGGGATCTTTTTGGCGACCGGCTCTCGATCAGCGCGGCGCTGTTCCGGACGGACAAGACCAACGCGCGCACCGAAGATCCGGCCGACCCGACTGACACGATCGTGCTGAACGGCCGTCAGCGCGTGCAGGGGATCGAGTTCGGGGCATCCGGGGACCTTACGCGCGACTGGCACGTGTTCGGAGGATATGTCCTCATGCAGAGCGAGGTCCTCGAGTCCAAAAACGCGGCCGAGATCGGGCAGAATCTGGCGAACACACCGGAGTACACACTCAGTCTGTGGACGACGTACGACCTTCCGTGGAATTGGCAGATCGGCGGCGGCCTTCAATACGTTGATGACCGCTACAGCGCGCTTTCGAACCCCCGCTCCGCCCCGGATTACTGGCTCCTGGATGCCGTGATCGCGTACCGGGTGAACGAAAATGTCGAAATCCGCGCGAACATCTATAATGTCACGGACGAAGAGTACATCGACTTTGTGGGCGGCGGTCACTACATTCCGGGCGCGGGACGTTCGGCGACCTTGACCACCAGCTTCAAGTTCTAAACGGACCGGCACGGCAGCGGGAAGAATCAGGAGAAGAGCGGATGTTGGTGAGCGTGGCGGATGTTTTGACTTCCGATCAGGTGCGGCAGGCCCGGGAACTTTTGGACCGGGCGGAATGGGTGGACGGCAAGGTGACCGCGGGTTTTCAGTCCGCTCAGGCCAAAAATAACCAGCAGGTCGCCGAAGGCCACCCGGCTGCGCTCAAAGTCGGCGAAATGATCCTCGCCGCGCTCGTCAAGAATCCGCTTTTTCTATCGGCGGCAATGCCGTTGCGCGTGTTCCCGCCGCTCTTCAACCGCTATCAGGGCGGCCAGCAGTTCGGCACGCACGTCGACAACGCCATCCGTCAGGTGCCCGGCACCGGCGGGAGGATCCGAACCGACCTGTCGGCGACACTTTTTCTGACCGCTCCGGAAGATTACGACGGAGGGGAACTGGTCGTCGAAGACACATACGGAGTCAAACCGGTCAAACTCCCTGCCGGCCACATGATTCTGTATCCGGCGACAAGTCTCCATCACGTGCGTCCCGTCACGCGGGGCGCGCGGGTCTCGTCCTTTTTCTGGATCCAGAGCCTGGTACGCGACGACGGCCGGCGGTCGATTCTGTTCGACCTCGACCTGGCGACACAGCGGATCAGCCGCGACCATCCGGGTCACCCGTCCGCGGTCCAGCTCACCGGTGTTTACAACAACCTGCTCAGGCAATGGTCGGAACTATGAGAAAAATCATTTTTTGGTGCCACTTGTTCGCGGGGATCGCCGCCGGATCCGTCATTCTGGTGATGGCGGTTACGGGCGTGCTGATGTCGTTTGAACCGCAAATTGTTGCTGCTGTCGAAAAAAATGTGCGGCATGTCCGCGTCGCGCCCGGCGAGGCGCGTCTATCCCTGGATGAATTGACGGCCAGGCTGGCCGCCGTCCGACAAGGTGTGTTGCCGACGTCCATAGCCGTCCAATCGGATCCCGAAAAGTCGGTGAGCCTGACGTTTGGCCGCGGGGGAACCGTTTTTGTCGATCCGTATACAGCAGAAATTCTCGGAAAGCCTTCCTGGATCCGGGAATTTTTTGAAGGGGTCGAGGGGATCCACCGCCGGCTGGGGACGAAAGAAGCGGGAAAAAAAGCGACCGGGTCAGCCGCGTTCATTTTTTTGTTTTTGATCGTGAGCGGCCTGTTTTTGTGGTGGCCCAAAAAATGGACCGCCGCCCACCTCAAGCCCATCCTGCTTTTTAAACCCGGGCTCAAGGGCAAGCAGCGGGATTGGAATTGGCACAACGTGACCGGTTTTTGGCTGGCGCCGGTGCTGCTGGTCATCGTCGTGACCGGGCTGGTGATGGCATATCCTTGGGCGAATCGCCTTCTGTTCCGCGTCACCGGCAGCGAACTGCCTCCGGCGCAGGCGCAAAAAAAGCCGGCGTCCGGCGCCCAGGCCGCGATGCCGGCCGTGCTTCCCGCAGCCGGCTTGGACGCCATTTTTAAAGAAGCGGCCCAATTGTCGCCGGGCTGGGAGGTGATCACCCTGCGTCTCGCAACAGCCTCCGATGCGCCGATGACCGTACAAGTCGAAGAAGCCAGCCGTACGGTCAGTGCGCGCTCGCAGGCGACGTTTGATTCGAAGACCGGCCAGGTCGTCAAATGGGACCCTTTTGCCAATCAAAGTCTGGGCCGGAAGATGCGCTTCTGGTTTCGCTACCTTCATACCGGGGAATTGCTGGGCCCAGCCGGGCAGCTCCTGATGGCCGTCGGGGCTTCCGGAGCGGCACTCCTGGTGTTTACGGGATTCGGACTGGCTGTCCGTCGATTTTCCCGCTGGCGATCCAGAAAAAAATAACCGGCCCGAATTCGCTTTTTCATCCCCCTCGGGGTTGGTATGATATTTGACCTATGAAACCCGCGTACGACACATCCGCCAAACTCTCGAGTTTCGAACGCCTGCGCAAGGACGTACGTTTCCTGACGACGCTGCTCGGCGACGTGATCCGCGAGCAGGAAGGGAAGCGTCTTTTCGACATCATCGAAGAGATCCGCAAGACGTCCAAGGCGATCCGCACGCACCACGATCCCCGGCTCGTCAAAAAACTTGAGAAGCTCATCGACTCCCTCTCGCTCGACGACGCGTACAAAGTCGCGCGCGCCTTTACGATCTTTTTCCAGCTGGTCAATATCGCCGAAGAAATGCAGCGCGTCCGCCGCATCCGCGACTACGATCGCGATCCGGCCCGGATGCAGGACATGTCCCTGCGCAAACTGCTGCACGACCTGAAGAAGCGGGGGATGTCCGGCAAGGACGTTCGTGAGCAGTTGTCGCGGCTCGAAGTCGAACCCGTGCTCACGGCCCATCCGACCGAAGCCAAGCGCCGCACCGTGCTCGACCACCTGCTGCGCATCGATACGGCGCTCACCGAGATCAATCGTTCCGAGCGGACTTTTTTTGAGCGGGAGCTGCTCCTCGAAGACATCAAGCGTTCGCTCGAAGTTCTCTGGCAGACGTCCGAAGTGCGTCAGCGCAAGATGAACGTGATGGACGAGGTCGAGCAGACGATCTTTTATTTTAAGCGCACGATCCTCAGGCTCGTTCCGGCCATACACGAAAAGCTCCGCCACGAGTTCCGCCACGCGTTCCCGGGCGAAGAATTCACCGAGCCGCCGTTCGTGCGCTTCGGGTCCTGGGTCGGAGCCGACCGCGACGGCAACCCGTTCGTGACCTGCGACGTCACGCGCAAGACGGCCGCCGAGCATCGCGCGCTTATGTCCCAGACGTACCTGACCGAGGTCGAGGAGCTCATCCGCCGCTTCAGCCAGTCGACGGTGCGCATTCCCGTTTCCAAGGAGATTCTCGAGTCCATCGAAGCGGATTGCGAAAAGCTTCCCGACCTCGCCCGCGAGATGAAGCGCTACGAATCGACCGAGATGTACCGCAAAAAGTTCTCGCTCGTCCATAAAAAGCTCGAGAACACCTTCTCCGGCGAAGGGTATGGCTACGGGTCCGCCGAAGATTTTGCCAAAGACCTCGAAGTCGTCGTCCGCAGTCTCCAGGAACACCGCGGCCGCCACGCGGCCGGCGGCGACCTGCAGCGCCTCGTCGATAAGGTGAGGATATTTGGGTTTCATATGGCACGGCTCGATTTCCGTGACCATAGCACGAAGATCCGCGCGGCCGTCCGCGAGATCCTGGGCGCCGAACCGGACGAGGACGAACTCATCAAGCAGATCCTCGAAAAAGACCTGCACCGGATTCCCAAAGAACTTTCGCCCGAGGCAGCCGACATTCTCGAACAGCTCCACACCATCCGCGAGCTCTCCGAAAAGTCCTACAGCGGCATGGTCGAGAACTACCTGATTTCGATGTCCGAAAAGCCGTCGGATCTGCTCGGATTTTTCTTCCTCTGCAAGCTCACCGGCCTGGTTGATGTCCAAAACTATCAGGTGCGCGAGGCGCGCATCGGCATCGTACCGTTGTTCGAAACGATCGACGCGCTCGCGGCCGCGCCGGCCATCATGGACCGCCTGCTCACCATCCCCATTTACCAGTCCTACGTCGCCGCGCGGGGGAATCTGCACGAGGTCATGCTGGGTTATTCGGATTCCAACAAGGATGGCGGCTACCTCACGGCCAACTGGCGGCTCTACGTCGCTCAGAAAAAACTCGCCGAGACCGCGCTGCACCACAAAGTCGAACTGAGGTTCTTCCACGGCAAGGGCGGTACGGTGGACCGCGGCGGCGGCGCTTCGCACCGCGCCATTCTGGCCCAGCCGTTCGCCGCGTTCGGCGGCCGGATCAAGATCACCGAGCAGGGCGAGGTCGTGTCGCAGAAATACACGAACCCGACCATCGCGGGCCGCAACATCGAACAGCTGATCACCGCCGTCGCGTGGACCAATGTCGCGTCCAAACCGCGCGAAACGACTCCGCAGGTCCGGCAGTGGGAAGAAAAAATGGAATTCCTGTCGACGACCTCGCACCAGTTTTATAGAGAGCTGATCTTTGAGACGGACCGATTCCTGGATTTTTATTACCAGGCGACTCCGATTCATGTGATTGAGATGACCAAGATCGGTTCGCGTCCCGCCAAGCGCCGCGCCTCGCGCCGGATCGAAGACCTGCGCGCGATTCCATGGGTGTTCAGCTGGGTGCAGTCGCGCTACATCGTGTCGTCCTGGTACGGCGTCGGCACGGCACTCGAGCGCTTCATCAAGGAGCATAAAGGGGATGGCCTGCGTGACCTCCGGCAGATGTACGCCGAATGGCCGTTCTTCCGCTCACTCATCGACAACGTCCAGATCTCGCTGGCCAAGGCCGATCTTTACATCGCGAGCCTGTACGCCCAGCTCGTCCAGGATTCCAAGCTGCGCGACGACATCCACAAGCGGCTTCTGGCCGAGCACCGCCGCTCCGTCGAAAAAGTGATCCAGATCACGGGTCAGCGCCGGTTGCTCGAGCGTTTGCAGGTATTGAGCTCGTCGATCAAGCTCCGCAACCCGTACGTCGACCCTCTCAACTTCATCCAGCTCCGCTACCTCGCCAAGTTCCGCGACCCGGGCTACGACCGCCTGAGCGACGAAACCAAGAACGAGATCGGCGAAATCCTCCTCCTCACGACGAACGGCATCTCCTTCGGAATGAAATCGACCGGTTAGTGCTGTCGGGAGAAGCAGGTCTTCTCCGGGGCATAGCCGAAGGCGCGCTGTCGGAGACGAGGCGCGCCTTCTCCATTTGTCCTCGTCGGCGGGGACGCCTCCTCGGACAAAAAGCCCCTGCGAAGACCTGCTTCTCCCGACAGCAGCTATCGAGCGAGTTTAATTTTTAAGAGGTACCGTGCACGCGCCAGTCGGCGGGGGCTTTTTTGAGGTAGGCGATGACTTTGGCGGTGTAGGCGGGATTGGTGCCGACGCCGCCGGGGCCGGCGTTGTAGGCGCTGATCACGGCACGGTCGTTTTGGCCGAGCTTTTTTCTCAAAAAATCCAAATACTTCAGGACGTAGGGGAGCGAAACTTCGGCTTTGCCGAGGTCTTCGGGCTTTCCGCGGTAGCCCATTTCGTAGGCGGTCAGGTACATGATCTGCCAGGGGCCGTAGGAAGAAGCGACGGCTCGTGCGCCGTATCGAGCTTCGAGCGGCGCATACTTAGCCTTTCCTTTAATATAGCGCTTATAAAATGCAGGTTCGTATCTCGAATGGATGCGGGACTTGCCGCTGGCCTCCTGCCGGTTCAGGGCCCACAGCAGTTTGATGTCGCGGGAATGAATCTGGAGACGGGGCGCGGTTTGGATTTGGACGGGTCCGAAGGCGCGCGAATCAAAGGTTCCGGGATTGAAGAATTGGTTCATCAGAACAGCAACCGGTATCGCCACTAAGAGTAATCTTAGTTTTTTAACATCTAACTTTATCTCATTGATTCTATTATAGTACATCATATTTTAAGTATTTCTATCTATTCATATGCATACATTATCAATCTTTGGTTTTCAAGAGCAGAAGGGGATTTTTGGGCGGGGTGTTATAATAACGTCGTAGTTGTAGCGTCTCGAACGCTTCGGAACAGACCGATCAACACAGGATTTTTTATGTCGATGGGAACCATTGTCGTCGCCGGCGGTACCGGGATGATCGGAACACCGCTGGTCAAAAAACTTCTTGAAGCTGGCTACGAGGTCATTTTATTGACCCGGCGTCCGGCGGACGTGCGCCTCAAGCACGCCAAGCTCAAGCCGGTCGCGTGGGACGGAAAGACGCTGGGGGCCTGGGCCACGGAGGTCGAGTCGACGCGGGCGATCATCAACTTGTGCGGTTCCGGCATTGCGGATGAACGCTGGACCGATGCACGCAAGCAGGAACTTCTCATGAGCCGCACCCAGCCGTTGCAGGCGCTGGTTCAAGCGGCGGTGCGTTCCGCGCTTCCGCCCAAGACGCTGATCACGGCGTCGGCGGTCGGGTTTTACGGCGATGTCGCGCCGGATCAGGCGGTCACCGAATCGCGGCCGCATGGAACGGGATTTTTGGCCGACACCTGCGTCCAGTGGGAAAAAGCGGCCCAGACCGCCGAAGCCTTCGGGATCCGCACCGTGTTTGCCCGCTTCGGCGTTGTCCTTGGTACGCGCGGAGGAGCGCTGCCCAAGTTCGTGACGCCGTTCAAGAATTATATCGGCGGGCCGCTGGGTTCCGGCCGCCAGGTGCTGCCGTGGATTCACGTCGACGATGCCGTTGCCGCGATTCTGCACATACTCGAAAAACATGAGCTGAACGGTCCTGTCAACGTCACGGCCCCGCATCCTCAGCCGATGGCGGATTTTTGCGCGGCGCTCGGACGCGTCATAGGCCGCCCCTCCTGGCTCCCGGTTCCGGGATTCGTGCTCAAGGCGCTGATGGGGGAGTCGGCGGAAGTGGTGTTGAGCGGTCAGCGGGCGCTGCCGAGAAAATTGATGGATTCGGGATTCAAGTTCAAACACCCGGAGCTGGAAAAAGCTCTGACGGAACTGTTGGGGAAAAAAGCATGAAGTCGATCATTGTGCTCGCGATGCACGGCATGACGCCCAAGGACTTTCCGCTCGACGAGAAAAAAGAATTCCTAAAGCTGCACTCGCAGGTTGACGCCGGCGGGCTGACCGCTGATCAGCGCGCGCGCCACGACGCGCTCGACCTCAAAATGCGCCGCTGGCCGCGCAACGCGACGAACGACGCATACAACGAAGCGGCGATGCAGCTGGCGAAGGATCTGGAGCGGTCGAGCGGGAACGAGGTGATTCTGGGTTACAACGAATTTTGCGCGCCCAGCCTCCAGGAGGCTTTTGCGATCGCGGCCGGCAAGCGGCCCGACCGTGTGATCGTGGTGACGCCGATGATGACGCGCGGCGGCAACCATTCCGAGGAAGAAATTCCGGCCGAGGTTCAGGCCGCCCGCGAAAAATTTCCGCACGTCCGGTTCGAGTACGCCTGGCCGTTCGATTCGGCCCGGATCGCGCAATTCCTGTCCGGCCACATTTCGGACGTGACCGGTTCCCGGGTTTAGCCTTTAACGGCGCCGCTTCCGGCGGAAGTGGCGCCGGTGGATCAGCAGGACCCAGCCGCGGATCAGCAGGAGAGGGAATCGGACCGTGATCTGATGGCTGCGGATATGGCTCTGTTCCCCCTCGTAAACGGCCGGAATGTCGACGTCGACGATCCGCGCTTCTGCCACGTTCAGCTCGAACAGCATGCTCGTCTCAAAAAAATACCCCTTGGCCAGATAGTCGTGTTCCAGCTTGCGGTACGTCTCGGCGGTGATCGCGGTGTAACCGTTGGTCGCGTCGAAGATGTGCCAATGCCCTGTCGCAAACTTTGTCATATAGGAATGGATTGTATTCCCCAGGCGGCGCAGCAGCGGCATTGCCTGGAGGCGATCGGCGTGAGCGAAGCGGTTCCCCTTCGCGTAATCCGCCCGCCCCTCGAGAATCGGCGCGAGCAGCTCCGGCAGATGTTCGGGCTTCATCTGTCCATCCGCATCCATTTTGACAAATACGGCGCAGCCGAGCTCGTGGGCCCGCGCGTAACCCGAAAGGACGGCGCCGCCCACCCCTTGATTCGCCTCATGTACGACGAGGGTCACGCGGGGGTCGGGAAATGCACGCGCCGCATCGGCCGTCCGGTCGCCGGAACCGTCGTCCACGACGACAATGTGATCGATGAACGCGGGAATGGAGCCGAGAACCGCGGGAAGCGAGTGCGCGGCCCGGTAGGCCGGGATGATGACGGCGATTTTGCGATTGAAGAGCGGCATGACGGCAATTCTATGTCATCGGAGCGGCGGACTCAAGCTTCGCGGCATCAAAGCAGGTCAAAACAGTCTGATTAGAGGTCCAAAAATCCAAAAAAAATCTCGCATGTTCAAAACAATCATGTAAAATGTGCGGATTATTTAATATACTGTTTATAGCAAAACAAACATGGGCCAACTTTTTCCTAAACGCATCAACACCATCGCCAAGCTTTCCATCGTCGGAGGGCTCGGTCTCGTCATCGGCGCCATGTTCCTCGGCGGCTTCCTGACACGCGCACCGTATTACACGCAAGTCGGCATTCCGCGCGAACAACCAGTTCCGTTCAGCCACAAGCATCACGTCGGCGGCGTCGGCATCGACTGCCGTTTCTGTCACACGAGTGTTGAAAAAGGCGCCTTCGCCGGAATTCCTCCGACCACCACCTGCATGAAGTGTCACTCGCAGATTTTTGCGGATGCGCCGATGCTGGAGCCGGTTCGCGAGAGTTTTAAGACCGGTAAACCCATGGAGTGGGTGAAGGTGCACGATCTTCCGGATTACGTTTACTTCAACCACAGCATCCACGTCGCCAAGGGCGTGTCTTGCACAACCTGCCACGGCCAGGTGGATCAGATGCCGCTCATGATGAAGCAGAACACGCTGCACATGGAATGGTGTCTCTCATGCCATCGCAACCCCGAGAATTTTGTGACTCCCAAGGAGCATGTGTTCGACCCCCATTGGAAACCGACCGAGAATCAGAAGACCATGGGTGCGCGTCTCGTCAAAGAATATAAAATAAAGAAGCTGACCGATTGCTCGGTCTGTCACAGATAATGAAAGACCCAGAACAAAAAAATCCCATCGACATTTCCGCGCTTCGCGAAAAGCTTCAGGGTAAATCCGGTCAGGAGTACTGGCGCAGCTTCGAGCAGGCCGCCGAAACTCCGGAGTTCAAGGCTTGGGCCAAGCACGAATTCCCCCAGGAGCCTGAGGTTTGGGACCGCGGCACGACGCGCCGCGACTTTTTGCAGCTCATGGGATCGATGATCGCGCTCGCCGGCCTCGCCGGCTGCACGCGCCAGCCCGACGAAAAAATCATCCCTTACGTCAAACAGCCCGAAGACCTCGTTCCGGGCCGTCCGCTTTATTTCGCGACCGCGGTCAACTACAACGGCTTTGCCCGCGGCGTCCTGGTCGAGAGCCACATGGGCCGCCCGACCAAGATCGAAGGCAATCCCGCTCATCCGGACGGTAACGGCACCGCGGATATTTTTGCCCAGGCCTCCGTGCTGGATCTGTACGACCCCGACCGCTCCAAGACGGTCCTCGAGAATGGTCTTCCCAGCACCTGGCAGGCCTTTGTGGCCGCTGCCGGAAAGCGCCTGGAGATCGTCAAGTTTGCCGGCGGAGAAGGTCTGCGGATCCTCACCGGAACCGTCGTTTCTCCGACGCTGGCCAGCCAGCTTCAAAATACCCTCAAGCAATTCCCCAAGGCCAAGTGGATTCAGTACAGCCCGGTCAATCGCGACCACGCGCGCGAGGGCGCCCTCCGCTTCTTCGGCGAAGACCGCGCGGCCCGTTTCCATGTGGCCAAGGCCGACGTGATCCTCGCGTTGGATTCCGACTTTTTGAACGGCGGACCCGGATCGCTGGCCTACGCCAAGGAATTCGCATCCCGCCGCCGCGCCCGCGGAGGCAAGGTCCTGAGCGGAAAAATGAACCGCTTGTATTCCGTCGAAAGCACTCCGTCCGCCACGGGAACGACCGCCGATCACCATTTGCCGCTCGCTTCGTCGAAGATCGAAGCTTTTTTGACGGCTGTGGCGGCTCAGCTGGGCGTCAAAGCCCCGCTTCAGCAGGGTGTCTCTTTCTCCGAGACCGAACAACGCTGGATCCAAGCCGTCTCCAAAGATCTGAAGGCCAACAAAGGCAAGTCACTGATCATCGCCGGAGATCGGCAGCCGGCCGCCGTACACACATTGACGCATGCCTTGAACCGCGCGCTCGGCAATTCCGGCAAAACGGTTGTGTACACCGATCCGATCGAACTCGTGTCGCAGGATCAGACCGCCGCGCTGCGTGAATTGGCCGCCGATCTGGAAGCCGGCAAAGTCAGCGATCTCTTCATCCTGGGAGTCAACCCGGTGTATGACGCTCCTGCCGATCTTCTCTTCAGTGAAAAAATTCTGCGCGCGGCGTTCCGCGCCCACTTGGGATTGTACGAAGCCGAAACCGGACGTCTCTGCCAGTGGCATGTTCCGGCGACTCACACGCTCGAAAGCTGGGGCGATGCCCGCGCTTTTGACGGCACGGTGAGCTTGATTCAGCCGCTGATCCATCCTTTGTACGAAGGTAAGAGCGCCGTGGAAGTTGCCGCCGTTCTCGAGGGTCGCTCCGGCGTTTCCGGGTATCAGGTCGTTCAGGAATTCTGGAAATCCGCAGGCCCGGCGGGATTCAACTGGGACAAGAGTCTGCACGACGGCATCATAGCCGGAACTTCTTTTGCCGAAAAAAGCGCAAATCCGGCTGCGAACGTCATTCTCAAGTCTTCGCCCTCCGTTCAAGCAGAAGGCCTTGAGGTCAATTTTATGCCCGACCCGACCGTGGGTTCCGGCGAATTCTCGAACAACGCGTGGCTGCAGGAACTTCCCAAGACCGTTACCCGGGCAACGTGGGACAACGTCGCCGCCGTTTCGCCCGCCACGGCCGAGAAGCTTGGCGTCTCCAATGAAGACGTCGTCAAGCTGGAACTCGGAGAGCGTTCGGTCGAGGCTCCGATTTGGATCGTTCCGGGACATGCCGCCGAGTCCGTGACCGTGTTTTTGGGCTACGGCCGCCGGCAGGCCGGCCGCATCGGCACCGGCATCGGATACGATGCCTACGCCATCCGCACGACTTTTGCCGCGGGCTTCGCCTCCGGCCTCAAACTCGCCAAGACGGGTAAGAAGCTCCGCATCGCTTCGACGCAGGATCACGGCAGTATGGAAGGCCGTCATCTGGTCCGCGAAACGACCGCGGCCGAATACGCCAAGCATCCGGACTTCGCCCAGCACATGGTCCACGAGCCCAAAGCCAACGATACGTTGTACAAGCCGGGCGAGCACTTGAAGGGTGAAAATCAGTGGGCGATGTCGATCGATCTCAATACCTGTATCGGCTGTGACGCTTGTACGATCGCCTGCCAGTCCGAGAACAATATTCCGGTCGTCGGTAAGAAGAATGTCCTCATGGGACGCGAGATGCACTGGATCCGCTTCGACCGCTACTTCGAGGGCGGAATGGACAATCCCCGTACGGTCCACCAGCCGG
>CAYSFB010000015.1:0-23512 GCA_964430735.1 uncultured Planctomycetia bacterium
ACCGTAAGGCCGCCAGCGAGTGTCATGGTGCCCGAACCCTGGGTCAAAGAACCGTTGCCGTTGGCTAAGGTTAAGGCGTTCGTGACAGCAGTCGTGTAGGTCGAGGTGCTGAGGCTTCCGCTGTCTAGGGCCAAAGTGGCTGCGGTTAAGTTCCCTCCCAGGGTCTGGGTGGCTGTGGAGGAAGAGCCGGCGGCGTAGCGACCGGAGGCGAGGTTGGCGACTTCGGTGGAAGTAAGTGCGCGGCTATACAGACGCACGTCGTCGATATACCCGTTGAAATAGCGCGACCCATCAAGCCGGCCGATTTCGAACGGCGCATTGGTGATATTGGGCGTGTTGTTGGATCCTTCGAGCGCGGCCGCCACTTCGACGCCGTTCACATACACTTTACTCGTGCTCGAGATCGCGCCGGCGGTTTTTGTGACGGCGATGTGATACCAGGTCTGGACGTTGAGCGCGCTCGTAGCGCGATATCGGTTATTCACAAAATCGAGCGCCGGCTGACCATCTTTAAGCGTGACCGCAATTCCCCGGTCTGTAATTGCAGGGAACACGCTACCGGCAAATGACGGATAATTCGAGGACCAGGAAGCGGAATTCCAGTAAATCCATCCCGCAATCGTAAATGTCGCGTCGCCCGAGATCCCGGTGTTCGAGGCAGAAACGACATAATCGTTCGTTCCATCAAAACTCATCGAGTAAGGATCGTCAAATCCGACCGTGGGAAGCGCTTCGGACCTGAAGGGCGTGTTGGTCATAGTGCCGTTGTTGCCGTTACCCGAATAGTCATAGACCAGCGATCCATTCTCCTCATCGAACTTCCAGTAACCCACAAGACCGTTCTCGGTAGGGTCTTCGATGCGGAGGATGTTGAAAGCCGAGCTGGGAGTGAGGGTGCCGTTGGTCGCTTTGTCGAGAACCACCGTGCCGGATCTTGCGGTGAAGGTTCCACCGGTCTGGGTCCAGGTGCCAGCGTGGATCGTATAGTCCGCGTTGGCGGCTCCGAGGGAGCCACGGACATCCAGCGTTCCGTTGGCAATGGTGAGAGTGCCGTCGACGTCTAATCTTCCGGAGAGATTCCACCCTCCCCCTATTCCATTCACGGTGAGGTTGTTGAAGGATTGGCCTCCCGAAATTAAGGTTTTTCCTGCGGAAGTGCCGTCTAAAGTCAGCGTTCCGGACCTGGGGGTGAACTTGCCTCCGTTCAAATCCAAGTTACCGGCTACAGCAACGGCGTAATTCGATGCCGAGACGTCGAGTGTGCCGCTATTGATCACCAGGTTGCCGTTAACATCCAGAGGGTTGCTTGCAATCGTCGTGGTGGCAAGAGAGGTTCCCGGCTGGTTGCCCAAAGCCAAGGCTTGGACTTCCTGCTGACTCAGGACGCGGTTGTAGATGCGGATGTCGTCCAGGGAGCCGGACAAGTATTCGCCTCCCGGCCTGGAGCCGATCAGCAGATTGTGTGCGTTGGCGGCGCCGATGCCCGCCGCTACCGCGAGCGTGTCCTGCAGCGAACCGTTTACGTACAAGAGGGCTGTCGCTCCCGTCACGGTGGCCGCCAAATGGACCCACTGACCTACGGTCGGAGCAAAAGTTCCCACAGCAATATTAGTGCCGTTATAAAACCCGAAACGACGATTTCCCGTGTTCAGAAAAATCTGATAGTTCGTCTCGCCGCCGCCGAGGTTACGCTTGCCAATAAGAACCTCGTAGCCACCCGTGGCGGTTCCGGCATTGAGCCAGACCGCTAATGTGATCGCTCCGGAAATGTCTAATTGATTCGAATCGGTGATGCTGATGGTATCGTCCGTCCCATCGAAGCTGTAGCTGCCGCTGTCACTAAAGTTGACAGTGGGAACCGACGTGGAGGATTGGGGCGTGTTATTGACACCCGCGGCGCCGCTCCCCGTCCCGCTTGCCCCGTATCCCGAAGCATCCGTCAGATCCCCGTTGAATTTCCAATACCCCACCAGTCCGTCATTGATATAGAGATCGTTGAACTGCGTGGTTGCTGCAAGCGTGAGATTCTGGTTGGAGGTGTTATCCAGGACCACGGTTCCGGAGTTATGAGAAAAAGTGCCGCCGGAATGGGTAAAGGCACCTGATACCGACAGGGTGCCTGAGGGGGCGGTGAAGCTTCCCGAGCTTAAGGTGAAGTTATTGTTGATGTCGAGTCGGCCGGAACCGCCGGTATAAGTTCCTCCAGAAACAGTAAGACCGCCTGTCAGGGTCATGGTGCCCGAACCCTGGGTCAAAGAACCGTTGCCGCTGGCCAGGGTCAAGGCGTTGGTGACGGCGGCTGTGTAAGTCGAGGTGCTCAAGTTTCCGCTGTCCAGAGCCAGGGTGGCGGCTGTGAGGTTGCCCCCCAGGGTCTGGGTGGCGGTGCTGGAGGAACCGGATGCGTACCGGCCGGCGGCGAGGTTGGCGATTTGAGTAGACCCTAATGCCGTTGTGTAAATCCGAACATCGTCCAAATAACCGTTCAAGTAGAAGCGGTCAAACGTGTTGTCCTTGTTCGCACCGATCGCGAGGAGCTTCGTGTTGTTCGTGCCTCCGGAAGCGCCCGCATCAATATCCGTGGCAACAGACGTGCCGTTGAGATAAATCGTCCTGGCATCCGTCGCGCTGTCATAAACCGCCGCCACGTGGTACCAAGTGCCGGTTGAGAGAAGCCCCGTGGACGATGTCAGGTCGGCCGACGGCTCCCAGGAAGATCCGTCCCCCATTCTGAAGTTCAGCCTATTTGAACTGTCGTAGCGGAATTGAAAGACGGTGTCCTTCCAGATAAATGTATGGTTGTTGCCGATTGTATTGATTTTGACCCAAGCGCTCAGCGTGAGTCCTGAAGCAGTCGTAAAGGCGTTGCTGGTACTGATCTCAATCCTGTCATTCGTCCCGTCGAAGCTCAGTGCATAAGGATCATCAAATCCGACGGTGCCGACGGATTCAGTCCTAAAGGGCGTATTGGTCAGGGTGCCGTTATTGCCGCTGCCTGATTGGTCGTAGCTGACGGTTCCGTTCTCTTCGTCGAACTTCCAGTAGCCCACAAGACCATTCTCGGTGGGGTCTTCAATCCGGAGGATATTGAAGGCGGAGGAGGGTGTGAAGGTGCCATTGGTGACTTTATCCAGGACGACTGTTCCGCTACGGGCGGTAAAGGTGCCTCCGGTCTGGGTCCAGGTACCGGCATGGATCGTATAGTCGGCGTTGGCGGCTCCGAGGGAGCCTCTGACATCGAGTGTGCCGTTGGTAATGGTGAGGGTACCGTCTACGTCCAGCCTGTCTCTTAAGGACCAGCTGCCTCCGGTGCCGTTGACCGTGAGATTGTTAAAGGACTGGCCGCCGGACTGGAGTTCTTTGGAGGCGGCTGTTCCGTCCAAAGTCACCGTGCCGGAACGGGGGGTGAATTTTCCACCGTTATTGATGAAGCTTCCGGCTACGGTGATGGAGTTGTTTTCCCCTGACTTGGTGTCCAAGGTACCGGAGTTGATCACCAGATTGTCGTTTACGTCCAAGGCATCTTCCAGGGTCGTGGTGGCGGCACTGGTGCCGGGGTTATTGCCCACGGCAAGGGCTTGGATTTCTTGGGCGGTGAGGGCGCGGTTGTAAATGCGGACGTCGTCGATATTTCCCTTCCAATCCCGCGAGGCTCCTCCTAGAGGAATATCAGCGCCTATGTAGGCCGCGCTCCGAACCGTATTCCAAGCCGCAGTACCGGTGCTGCCTGCGACCCCATTCACATAAGTCCGCTGAGTGGTTCCGTCATAGGTCAGAGCCACAAACGACCATTGATTCACAGCAAGGGCCAACCCCGAATCCACATCTGCGTTAAAGCCAAAGCCTCGGAAATTTGCATTGGCTAGAATTTCTAGTCCCCGAGCTTGTCCGTTCCCCGCAGTTCCATAGTAAAAAATGATGTTATTCTCGGAAACCGTGGTCGGGTAAATCCAGGCCGCGAGGGTCGAGGCCTGGGTACCGGAAGGAAAAGCGCTGTCGCTCAAAGAAATGTAATCACCCGTCCCGTCGAACGCATAGGCATTGGGGTTACCATAATTCGTCGATGGAACGGTAGCCGTAGGCGCTGCGTTGCCGTTAGCCGTTCCTGCATTCGCATATCCAGACGCATCCGCCAGATCCCCGTCAAGCTTCCAATATCCGATCAGTCCGTCATTGATATAGAGGTTGTTGAAGGTCGTTCCTCCTGAGAGCGACAGATTCTGGTCAGAGGTGTTGTCCAGAACCACGGAGCCGGAGTTGTGAGTAAACGTACCGCCCGAGTGGGTAAAGGCGCCCGCGACCGATAGAACCCCCGAAGGAGCGGTAAAGGCTCCGGAGGAAATACTCAGATTCCCATTGGCGTCGACCCTCGCGGAGGATCCGGTAAAAGTCCCGCCGTTGACCGTAAACGCGCCGGTCACGGTCAGGCGTTGGCTGTTCGTATTGAGCGTTCCAGCAGTGACGTTGAGGGCGGCTGAGGTCGAAAGAGCGTCTTGAATCGCCCAACTTCCGCTGCCGTTCACCGTCAGCGTGGAAAAGCTCTGGCTGTTGGACGTGATCGTTTCAGGGGAAGATGAGGTGAAGTTCACCGTCCCGGAGGAAGAGAAGGATCCGCCCGTCGCGTCCCAAGTACCCGTAACCGTGACCGTGTTGGCACCCATCGTGAACGTGCCGTTGATGTCGATGTCGTCCACGTTCACGGCAGCTCCGGGGGTGTAGGTGGATCCGGAGCGAATAAAAAGCTCTTTGCCTGAGGCCATGGTGACCACCCCTGCGGCGACGGTGTAAAGCGCGTCGATATCGGTATCGCCGTTGTTGTTGGCGGTGTCGAGCGTGGTGTTGGTGACGGGTCCGGCCGTTTCGTGGCGGAGGATGAGGCGGTTTTGATAGATGTCGAAGCCGGTGAGGGTGGAGCCGTCGGTGATGGTGATGGTGACGCCGACTTCGGTTTCTCCGTCGATGTAAATCGTCAGAATGTCTCCGCTGACGGTAGCTGCAGCCAGGATGGAGTAGACGCCCGAACCGTTCGTGTCGGCCGTCGCGGCGGCTCCGCCGTTCACCGAGATGGCGATCGTTTTGCCGGATCCGATATTCGTCACGCCCTCATCGGTGTAGACGGTTCCAGTGTACGTCGTGCCAAAACTCCAGCCGGTGGTGTTGCCCCCGTTGACGGCGTTGGAATGGGAAATGGCTGTGCTGCCGGTCGCGTCGGAATCGGTGACTTCGAACCAGCTGAGGCTCAGCGTGCCGTTTGTCACGAGATTCCACTCGGTCGGTGAGGAGCTCGACACCAGGTTGACGCGGTCGTCCGCGTCGATGCCGGTGATGGTCAGAAGGCCGCTGATCGTGGTCGTGGACCCCGCGGCGAACGTCAATACCACATCCGTGCTGTTGTTCGACGCGTCCGTTTTGGTCAGATTATAGAAGGTCGTGTTGCCGCTCACCGTCTGGTTGGTCCCGTCCAGCGTGACAGTGCCGGAATTATGGGTAAACGTTCCGCCCGAATGCGCAAAGTTGCCGGAAACGGTCATGGTCCCGGACGGAGCGGTCAGCGTTCCGTTGCTCAAGGTCAAATCTCCGTTCACGTCCACCGTTCCGGAAGAGCCGGTGAGAGTACCGGAGGAGACAGTAAGCCCCCCGCCCAGCGTTTGTGTCGCTGTGGACGTCTGGTAGGTTCCGCCGTTGACCGTGGTGAGGCCCGTAACGCCCACGGTCCGTCCGTCGGCATTAAACGTTCCGCTGGTGACGGTAAGCGCCTGTCCGACGGTGACGGCGCCGTTCGGCTCCCATGTGCCGCCGGCTCCGTTAAACGTGAGGTTGGAATACGTATTCCCGGCAGCCAGTGACGTCGTGTAGGAACCGGTGCCGTTGTAAATCACCGTGGAACCGGCGGTCACGGTATCGATCGTAGAAACGGTCTCCCCGCCCTGCAGCTGCAAGGTGCCCGAAGCGCCCAGCGTGAACACGTCGTTCACCGTGAGGTTGTAACCTGCGAGATCCAGCGTTCCGGAAGTGATCGTGAGGTCCTGACCCGCCGTGTTGTAGGACATATTCGAAGCCAGCGTGACCGTGCCGGATGCCTTGTTGACCGTGACCGTGCCGGACGTTTTGGTGCCGCCGCTGTCGGTGTAAGTCTGGCTCGCGGTACCGCTAAAAAGCAGCAGGGCGGTGCCGCCTTCCGCGCTCGCGCCGATGTTCACGTTGCCACGCGCATCTACCGTTCCGGTATTGATGGATCCCGCCGTGTGCGTGAACGTGTTGGCGACGATCACCGAGTCTCCGGAAGCGATCGTCAGCGTGCGGGCGGCGCGGTTCACGGTAAAATTGTAGAGCGTCACGGAGGTGTTAAAATCCCACGTGCTCGTGGTGACGCCGTTCCCCCAAACGACCGTGCCGCTGTTGTGGGTAAAAGTGCCGCCCGTTTGGGTCCAGTTACCGGCGTATCCATTCCCATTGCCGTCGTTCCAGCCCATGTTCAACGTTCCTGATGGGGCCTGAAACGTTCCCGAAGTGAGCGTCATGCCTGCCATTGAGAGATCCGTGCCGCTGACATCCACCGTGCCGGAAGGCTTGTTGATGTTGAGATAAGCGGTCGCCCCGCCGCTGGAGGTGATCGTCTGGTTCCCCGCCACCAGAAACGAAATCGTCCCGTCTCCGCCGTTCGCATTGACGCTGGTGCCGACGGACATGTTCCCCTGGACCTCGATCGTGCCTGTGTCGATGTAGCCGCCGGTCTGGTTGAACGTGGTTAACACGATCAGGGTGTCTCCGCTCGGAACGATAAAATGCCGAAAAGCGCGGCTGACGGTCAGGATATTGAACGTTTCGGTCGTATTCACATTCCAAGTGCTGTTGTTTGAACCGTTCGCCCACAGTACGGTTCCGTTGTTGTGGTTGAACGTCCCGCCGGCGGTGTGGGTCCAGTTGTCGTAGACGTTGAGCGTGCCGGAGGTCGAGGTGAAGGTTCCACCGGAGAGGACAAAATTCCCCGTGACGTTGATGGCCTGGGACCCGCCAGCGAATGTGCCGTCCGCCTGACTAAAGTCGCTGGCGGTAAACGCTGCTGCCTGCGTGATGGTGCCGGTGTAACCGGAAGCGATCGTGAATGTACCGCCCGACCAAGTTCCCACATTGTCGATGGTGGCGTCCTTGGTGGAGGTGCCGTCGAAGAGGACAGCGTTGGTTCCTGTGGGAACGGCATTGCCGCTCCAGTTATTGGCGGTAGACCAATTGTTGTCCGCGCCGCCACCATCCCAGGTCGGATCGATCAGGACATTGGAGTTGTTGCCTGCATCAACCCCGTGCGGGATGAACTGGTGATGGACAAAAGTGATGTCCTGGATGTTAACCAAATCAAAATTAAAGTTATTCAAGGAGGCTTCAGAACCTGGGCCCGCGGACTCCAGGAAGTAGGGGGCGCCCGATTGAGCGGATCGCAATTTGATATGGAACTCATCAGCCCCTTGGTCGGGCAAACCTTTGATTTTGACCTGCCCCTGAAAAGAGTAGGTTTTTCCCGCCTCAAAGGTCACATATAAGGAAGCGTTATTGGCAAGCAAAACACTCGTGAGGATTTCAAAATTATCGAAATGGGTGGGGACGAAACCAGCGGACCAGTTATTCGCGTCGTCAAACAAGGTGGACGACAGGCCCGTGTAGCGGGAGGCCTGGAAGGAAAAACCTGAATTGTTGCCGAGGTTCTTCGAGTGAGTGAGGTCCAATGCTGGAGGGCCATGGGCATAGACATACGTCGCATCCTGAATCGCGGCAAATTCGAGCTGGTAATCGGACAGAATGGAGATCATCCACGGAACCGAATTTTGGGTCGACCGAAGGGTCACGAGCTTTCCAAAGGATCCCTGAACCGCCAGGGTTCCCAGAACGCGCTGGCTGGATCCAGCCTCAAAGGAGACGGTTTTTTCCGGCGCAAGAACGTAAAAGTCAAAAAAGTCGTTGTTCCCGGTGACCCGGGCATCGGCCGTCGACATCAGCTCCACCCGGGAATGGCCGGCGATGAAGAGACCAGAGTTGATCCAGTCCCCGAGAACGGCGAACAGCGATTCCTGAGAGTACACGTCGAAGCCCGGGAGATTGGCTGCGACCATCGATTCGAGGGTCACGCCTTCGCCGATGACGAGCGATCCGGCGCGGACAGCCGAACCCGCCGCTTCCCTATATAAGGCGCCCGGCGTGGAAGAGAGGTACGAAAGGGTTCCGCCAACGGTCAGATCCGCCAGCTCGGACTGTCCCGAGGCCTGGAGGGTGAGGTCACCCGTGACCGAGACCTGGGCAGTCGCGCCCTGAAACACCGAACCCTCGCCATCCCTGTCGCTGTCGGCTTCGAGCGTCAAATCCCCTTCCACGGTCAAATCCTGAGTCACTTCGATATCCTCGGAAGCCGCAACACGGGCACCGGCATCGGACACCAGCGAACCCGCCACTTCAGCCGACCCATTATCCGCCACCAGTTCGATCACACCGTCTTTTTCGACAAGCCGGGTTGCGCGGATGGTTCCGGAATTCTGAAGAATGACGTCGAGCGTCTTATTGACGGACTTGGCGTCCATCAAAACGCGTCCGGCTTCGATCGTTCCGGTGTTCGAAGCCAGAGGTCCCTGACCCAACTGACGCTCGGCCGCTTCGTTGATCACAAAATTCACGCGGCCGGCAGGATCCAGCGACAGGGTCGCCTTTTTCGCGGAACCCAGCACCACGGTCCCGAGCTTGGCTTCGATCACGCCGCCGTTGGCAACTTGTTGAGCCAGTAATGCGACATATCCTTTGTCGTTCAGCGCCTGAATCGAGCCGTCGTTGCGGACGGAGGCGGAAGAGTTTCCTTCGAACACCAACTGACCCGTCCGGAAAAGTTCGTTTTGAATGTCGAGTGTTGTCGCGACAAACGAGCCGGTGCGCACGTCCGCAGTCGCGCCGACATACACGCCGTTCGGGTTGACGAGAATGACTCCGCCGTTGGCGATGAATTGGCCGAAGATATCCGTGCGATGCGCGCCGGTGATGCGGGCCAGAAGATTGGATTCGGAGGAAGGCTGGACGAAACGGAGCGTTTCGAACGCGTTGACGGAAAGGTCGGAGAATTCAAGAATCGCTTTGTCCGAAGCGGTGATGACGGTCTCCGTCGCGGAAATCTGCTCGATCGTCGCATCGCCCTCTACCACCGTCATTCCGTCCGCTCCGGCAAAACAAATCCCTTGAGACAAGATAAGTCCCAATAAAGCGGGCACAACGGACTGTGGGGCGAGAAGCTTCCTCAACATAAGTATGCTTAATTCTAGCAACTTATGTATAGATATGTCAACTTAGACTAAAAAAGATATGCTTTATAGCTGCCAATCGAGAGGGGGGCGCTGCAAATCACCTATGGAGGGAAAATATACGGCCGAAGAGCCCTTAAAGGCATTTTGGAACCGCGTGCGGTCCGCCGCGGTCCCGGCGAAAGCGATCCCCTGGAGCCGGGAGGAAAAATTTTTCATGCCCCGGTGGATATCGGAAATCGATTTGAAGCTTTTCACCGCGATCACCTGCCCGACGGCGGGGCTCAAAAATTTTCCGCGCTTCAACCGGTACACAAGCGGACCTGACGGCGGAGCCATGAGCTCCAATTCTGAAGAATTCAATGCGCGCACGGTCAACTCACCCACAACCGCCGCGCGGATTCTCGCGTTTTCCGGATCGCGGCGCATCGATCCGCCGCTCCGGGCAGACCGCAAAAGCCCTTCCTGCAACGCGCGGGCAAACGGCTCCGCGTCTCCCTCGACCCAGATGATCTGGGGCGAGAGACACCCGGCTTGATCATACGTCCGGATATCGGCCACACAACCGTCGACGATGCACTTGAAGTTCTGGGTGAGTGCCGACCGGAACACGACGGACATGCTGATCCGGTGGCCGTAAGCGACGAACCCGGCAGACTTGGGCGCGATCTTCCGCATCGCTTCAATCGTCGCGTCGCTGCCGTAAACAACCCAGGCGTCGGCGTGTGCGGCAAATTTTTTGAATGCAGAATAACCGGTCACAATCCGGATTTTTTGACGCTTCGAGGCGTGCTTGCGAACCAGCGCTCGACCAAGCTTTTCATTCCGGCGCGAAAGCTTGAGAATCAACTCCGCCCCCGCCACCCGCGCCGCCGTCACTCCCAACACGATCGGGTCCGGCACATTCCCCGGCGCCACCCAAGCCCAGCGTTGGGCCTTGCCGAGAACGGGATGGCGTCGGATCTTTTGGCGTAATCGAACCAGGCTCATGCCCCCAGATCCTTCATCTCTTCAAAGGTCAGGGAACAACCGCGAAGGTCGGCGCCTTTGCGGCGGCCGAGGAGCTCAAAGCCGCCGGGAACGAGACGGCCCTCGTCCTCGGTCTGCACAGCCAGGCAGGATCCCCGGTTGGCCAGGTCGATGACGCGGATCAGACCCCGCTTGCCGGGCGCGACGGGTTTGCCGGTCCGCGGATCGACTGCGAGAACCCGCATCCAGGGAGCGATGCCTTTGACTGAAGTCGGCCGCTTCCGCCGGAGCGACACGTCATAAAATTGGCTCGTGAGTTCGGTCATACCGTATTCGTTGATGACCCGCTCCGGCGGGATTCCCAGAAGCGACGCAATCCGCTTCAGCAGCGCCGGCCGGGCCACTTCGGTCCGGCGGCCCTTGTAGCCGCCCGTCTCGAGAATCCTCGAACCCGGCGGAAGCCGAAAACGGATTTCGCCGGCTTCGAGAAAATCCAGGTAATCCGCCAGCGCGAACGTCGTCGAAAAAATCAGTATCGGCCGGCGCGCTTGGAGCAGGCGCGCGGTCAGCTCCCGGTCCCGAATCCCCTTTTTTCCCAGCGCCCAAAAAGCCGGTCCCGCCCCGAATTCCTTTTGGACGCGGGATGCCATGTAGCTCAGCGAACTCTCGGGCCGCTCGGCGGGCGGCTGAACGAGAAACACAGTCTGGATCTTCGCGGCGTCAGCCAGATCCGGAAGGACATATTCCTTAAAAAGCGTTCGGACCGTGTCGTCGTATGCCTGGAGATTCGCGTAGTCGTGTTTTCCCCTCAAAGTCCCGCGCGTCGTGCCGCTGGTCATGAAGGTCCGGACCGTTTTGGCCTTCGGGAAACATGCGACCCGGTGGAATTTGAACGCCGACACCGGCAACGCCGGAATATCCTGCCAGCGCCGTACCGCCGTCACGCCGCTTTGGCGGCAATAGGCTGCATAGACCGGGTTGGTCCGTTGTTGGAATTCAAAAAGCTCCAGCGCCAGGCGCCGAAAAGCTTTTTCAGTCCAGCGTTTCGGAAATGGCGCGGACGGCTTCACGGATCTCGGCGGATTGGAGCGTGAACGGCGGCGAGAACGACAGCACGTCCGACTGTTCGCCGGACGGGAGCAGGATGATGCCGTGCTTGAGAAGTTGTTTCATGAGGCGGCCGCCGGAGCCGGGTTTGCGGAGGACGAGGCCAAGCATGAGCCCGCGGCCGCGGACGCCGGCGAGCAGGTCGGGATGCCGGGGGACGAGCGCTTCGAGTTCGAGGCGGAGCGCGGCGCCGGTTTGGGCGGCGACTCGGTCGTACCGGCCGCGCTTGAGCTCGGCAATCGTGGCCGACGCCATCGCGCAGCCCATCGGGTGTCCTAAAAAGGTGCTTGTGTGCCGTGCTTCGCCGCGCGACGGGCCCCACGCGCTGAAAATCTTGGCCGAGGATACGCAAGCGGAGATCGGAAATCCGTTCGACATCCCCTTCCCCAGACAGATCAGGTCCGGCGTGACCCCGGTGTGCTCAAACGCGAACCATTTGCCGGTCCGGCAGAACCCGGAGTAGATCTCGTCGAAGATAAGCAGCGCTTTTTCGGCACGAACGATGGCGGCAAGATTTTTCAGGAAGTAAGGATCGACCGGACGCACGCCTGCGCGGCCCTGAATCGGTTCGATGATGACGGCGCCGACCGGCCGGGGTTTGGAGGAACGAAGGCGCGTGCGGATCCATCCGAGGAGCTGGTCCATTTGGCCGCGCTTGGATGCGCCTTCCATCGGAAACGGCATGAACTCGCCGAACGCGCCGCCCTGAGCCGCGAACGGCTCGCGGAAGAACTTTCGGGACGTCACCTGCAGCGCGCCGTAGCCGAGCCCGTGATAGGCGCCGTCAAAAGCGATGACGCCCGGCTTGCCGGTGGCGAGATACGCCGTCTTGAGCGCCGTCTCGACCGCGTCCGATCCGTTGCAGGAGAACCACGCCTGGTTCAAAGACTTCGGCAACACCGACACGATCGCTTCGGCCGCTTCGGCTTTGAGCGCGTGCGGATGCACGTCGCCCATCGCATGCCACCCGGCTTGGAGCACTTTTTCAGCAGCTTTGCGGATGACCGGAGCACCGTGCCCGAGCCCGCTCACGGCAAAAAACGCCGTCAGGTCCAGATAGCGGTTGCCGTCCGCGTCCCAGACCCGAGTCCCGGAAGCTTTTTGGATAAAAACAGGAAAGTCCGCATCCCCGTAAGTGACATGCGGCGGCTCGACCCGATGGAGTTTTTTAAGGAGGCGTTTGGATTCCGGGCCCGGGATGTGATTCATTAATTATGATGGCGACGGGCGGCGATTCCGAACTGCAGAAAATAATCTTCCCAGAATTTTTCTGAAAATCCGTATTCGTTGGTCCCGGCGATAAAATCCGCCCAGCATTCGCGGGCCCGGGCGATTTCACGGCTGCGGATACCGTTCCTCGAACAGTCCAGCGTCAGATCAAAAAGCTCGAGCGACCGTTCGAAGGCCTTAACCGCCTGGTCCGGATGGTTTTTGCGGCGCCAGCCGATCGTCCGCTGGACTTCGCTGCCGATATGCGCCATCTGCTCCACCAGCGTGAATTCATTCCACCGGCCCGCCGCTGATTCCTTGTGCCGGACCGTCATCTGCGTACTTTTTCCATCACAATCGAGCGGATCGTCTCCCGGATTGCCGGGTCATCCACACCGCGCGTGCGATTATTTTGGGAGGGTCGGATGTTGATCATGGAGTCAAATTCAAGAAAGGCATCTCCCTTCAAATCCGGATATAAGTTGATGCCCCAAAGATTTTTTTGGGAGGATCCGTTCTGAAGCAAAAAGGATTCCAGGTCCGCATGAAGTTCCGCATCCAGAGCCAGCGTCCTCAACTCAATATCCACAACGCCTTTCACCATGTCGCCAAAGAAGTTCTCCGCCAGCTTTTTGAGCTCGAGAACACTGATGGTGTCGGTGATGATCGTCATGAAAAAGGTTATTCGTGCTCGGCCAGCCAGCGTTCGGCGTCGAGGGCGGCGGCGCAGCCGGAACCGGCGGCGGTGACGGCCTGGCGGTAGACGTGATCGGCCACGTCGCCGGCGGCGAACACGCCTTCGATATTCGTGCGCGTGCCTTTTTTGAGGGCGATATAACCCTTTTCATCGAGGTCGATCGCGCCCTTAAAGAGCTTCACGTTGGGTTCGTGACCGATCGCGACGAAGACGCCCTGGCAGGCCAGTGTGCTCGTGGTGTTGGTCTTGAAGTTCTTAAGTACGACGCCCGTCACTTTTTTGGCGGCGACATCGTTGATCGTTTCGATCGCGGAATTAAGGACGAATTCGATCTTCGGGTTCTTGCGCGTGCGGTCGACCATGATCTTCGACGCGCGGAATTCTTCGCGGCGGTGGATCAGGTACACCTTGGACGCGAACCGCGTGAGAAAATTCGCCTCTTCCATCGCGGTGTCGCCGCCGCCGACGATCACGACGTCCTTGTTCTTGAAGAACGCGCCGTCGCAGGTCGCACAGGCCGACACGCCGAAGCCTTGCAGCGCCTTTTCGGACGGAATATTGAGCCACTTGGCCGTCGCGCCGGTCGCAATGATGACGGCCTTAGCAAAGTAGTCCTTGCCCTCCGAAGTCACCTTGAACGGACGCTTGGAAAAATCCACCGCGTCCACATCCTGCCGGAGCAGCTGCGTGCCGAAGCGCTCCGCCTGCTTCTTGAAGAGCTCCATCATCTCCGGCCCCGTGATCCCCTCAGGAAAACCGGGATAGTTCTCAACGTCGGTCGTAAGCATGAGCTGTCCGCCCGGCTGACCGCCGGCCATGAGCCCTTCGAACAAAAGCGGCTTCAGGTTCGCGCGCGACGCATAAATCGCAGCCGTGTACCCTGCCGGTCCCGAGCCGATGATGATGAGATTTTGAATGTCCATTTTCCCCCCAAGGGGACACGTTGGCGTGACCGCCAACATGTCCCCGGAATTGATCAGGTTACTTTTAAAACGATCTTTCCAAAATTCTTGCGTGATTCCATGTGCGCTTGGGCATCGCGGACGCGCGCCAGCGGAAACACCGAATCGACCACGGGCTTCACTTTGCCGGCTTCGAGCAGCTTCACGACTTCCAGGAGTTCCGCGTGCGAACCCATGTACGCACCCTTGATCGTGAACTGACGCATGTACAAAAAGCGCAGGTCCATCTCGATCTTCGGGCCCGAAGTCGCGCCGCAGGTCACCATGCGCGCGCCCTTGGCCAGGCACTTTAAATTGTCGGTCCAGGTCTCGGGCCCGATATGCTCGAACAAAAGGTCCACGCCCTTGCCGCCGGTCGCATCGAGCACGGCCTGGGCGAAGGGGGTCTTTTGATAGTTGATCACCGTGTGCGCTCCGAGCGCTTTGGCTTTGGCGGCCTTCTCGTCCGACCCGACCGTCGTGATCACTTCGGCTCCGGCCAATCGCGCGAGCTGAATCGCGGCCTGGCCGATGCCGCTGCCGGCCGCGTGCACGAGCACCCGGTCAGTCGACTTGAGCCCGCCGTGCGTGTGCAGCATATGCCACGCGGTCAAAAACACGAGCGGAGACGCCGCCCACTCCTCGAACGACAGTTTTTCGCTGACCTTGAGGACGCGCCGCGCGGCCACGACAATTTTTTCGCAATACGTTCCGTCGATTTGAAGCCCGAGCAACTGGTATTGATCGCAGAGCGAATCCCAGTTGCCGGTGCACTTTTCGCAAACGCCGCAACCCATGCCGGGCGACAGAATAACGCGGTCGCCGGGCTTCACGTTCGTCACGCCAGCACCGACCGCGGCTACGACCCCCGCTCCGTCCGAGCCCGGGATATGCGGCAGCGGCAATTTGACGCCGGGTAAACCGTTGCGCACCCAGATATCCAAATGGTTCAGTCCCGCGGCCTTGAGGTCGACCAGCACCTCGCCCAACCCGGGCGCGGGATCCGGAAGCTCGACGAGCTTCAGAACGTCGGGACTATCCCCGTGATGGTCGAAGCGAAAGGCTTTCATCGGCGATTACAGGCCTTTGCGCAGGAATTCGACGAAGAGCCGCACGCCAAGACCGGTCGCGCCGACCGCGTTGTATTCGCGCGACGCCTGACCCCACGCGGAGCCCGCGATGTCCAAATGCGCCCACTTGGAATGTCCGCCGAAATGCTTGAGGAACATGCCGGCCGTGATCGTTCCGGCCTGGCGGCGCGAAATGTTCTGGATGTCGCCGTAAGTCCCCTTGATGAAGTCTTCGTACTCGTCCCAGAGCGGCAGCTCCCAGAGGCGCTCACCCGCTTTTTCGCCGGCGGCCTTGAGCTTGGCAGCCAGCTCGGGGTCGTTGGACATAAGGCCCGACGCGACGTTGTCGAAAAACGCCGAGCACGCGCCGGTAAGCGTCGCGATATCGACGAGATAACGCGGCTTGAAGCGCTCAGCGTAAGCCAGCGCGTCCGCAAGGATGAGGCGGCCTTCGGCGTCCGTGTTGAGCACTTCCACCGTTTTGCCGTTCGAAATGGTGATCACGTCGCCGGGCCGCTGGGCGGAGCCGTCGGGCATGTTCTCGGCGAGCGGCGTGATGCCGATGACGCGGACCGGAAGCTTGAGCTTGGCGGCGGTGATGACCGCGCCGACGACCGCGGCGGAGCCGGACATGTCGAATTTCATTTCGTCCATGGACTTGCCGGGCTTGAGCGAAATTCCGCCCGTGTCGAACGTCACGCCCTTGCCGACGAGCACGACCGGCGCCTGCGCGGACTTGCCGGCCGGCGCGTACTCCAGAACGACCAGCCGCGGCTTGCGCTCGGAGCCCTTGCCGACGTTCAGGATGCCGCCCATCTTCATGGCCGTGAGCTTCTTCTCGTCAAAGATCTGACAGGTCACGCCGGTGCCGGCACAGGCCTTGCGGATGCGCTCGGCGTACGACGCGGGATAGATGTAATTGGGCGGCTCGTTCGCGAAGTCGCGGGCCAGCGTCACGCCTTCGGCGATCACGGCCGCGACGCGGGCCGCTTCCTGTGCGTCGGCCGCGTCCGACTTTTCGGCGAACACGACTTCGATCTTGTCGACGGCCGGATTGGAGTTCTTCTTTTTCGAAAAGTACTTGTCGAAGCGATAGTCGGCCAGCCGCAGACCTTCGAACAGCGCCTGCACGCCGTCCTTGCCGGCCGCCGCGAGCACTTCCTCGCCGTCCAGGCGCACCGTGGCCCACTTCTCGGCCTTGGCCTTCTTGAGGACGAGGCCGCCGAAACGCCGGGCGGATTCGACCGTGAATTTTTCGCGCTTGCCCAGGCCGACGGCCCAGATCGTCGCGGAGCCCGAGCCGCCGCCGTGGACGGTCAGGTTCTCGCCCTTGCCGCCCTTGAATTCCTTTTCGAGGAGTTTTTTGGAAACGGCCTTCGACTCCGCGCCGCCGAACAGCACGGACGCGACCGGAAGCCCCTTGTCGCCTTCAAAAATTCCGATGACGATCGCTTCCGATTTGGCGGAGGCTTTGGACGAGGCGGCGGCGATGAGCTGCATGAAGGTCTCCTGGTAAGGCCCGGACGGGCCTGATTGGGGGATAAAAAATTAACCGGCCGGATTCAGGTCGACAAGCAGCGGAACAAGCTCGCCGTCTTCCTTGAATCCGAGCTTTTTTAAAAACCGTGCCTGAATCTCTTTTTCCGCGCCGTCGCAGGCGGCGTCGTCCGTCGACGCGCATGGGACCTGACCGCCGGCCATCATATCGTGCCCGCCGGCCGTGCCGAGACTCCCGACCACCTGGCGCAGGAAGCGCCCGGCATCGCCGTGCGGCCGCGTCGTGCGCACCGAGACGAGGATACGATTCTTGTAACGGCCGGTAACGAGCGACCAGCTGACGCGCTCGCACTTGAGCAGGAGGTCCGCGACGATGGGGACGAAGTCGGGCGTGCCGATTTCGCCCAGGTTCGAGACGATCGCGTGCTTGTACAGCTCAGCCTGGTGCAGGCCGCGGCTCAGGGTCTTGAAGTAATCGCGCGGCAGCTTGGGGTTCTCGATCTGCGAAAGGATTTTTTTGTTCGCGTAAACAAAAAGCGCCGAGTAGACGGCCGCGTCGCGGGGCGTCGCGCCCCGGCCGAGGTGCTGGGTCTCGGAGCTGATGCCGTAGCAGAGCGCGGTCGCGACCTGGGATGTGATTTCGATGCCGGAGGCGAGCAGGTATTCGGCCAGGATCGTGGCCGTGGCGCCGGACTCGACCTGGAGGTCGATGAAGGCGGACTTGGTCGTCTTGCGCAGCGGGTGATGGTCGATGACGACCGCGGGCTTCACGCCCTTGGGCAGCGTCACGTTGCCGGTGAGCGGCTGGGAATCGACGAGCGCGACCGCGTCGCCGGATCGGATGTCCTTCTTGCCGAGCGGGCGGATCTTGATCTTGAGAAGCCGGATCATTTCGCGGTTCTCGGCGCGGCCGACGATGCCGCTGTACCGCATCGTCACCGGGATCTGGCAGACGTGGGTCACGATGGTCTGGAGCGTCAGCGCGCAGCTGATCGTGTCCGGGTCCGGGTTATCGTGGGTCAGGACGACCAGGCGCTTGAACGGCGTGAGCGTTTTTTTAAGCTCTTCGATCTTCTGAAGGACGGCTTCGGTGTTTTCCAAAAAATCTTTCCTGCCCTTTTCCTAGTCTTCGATCGGATGGCGGCCTTCGAAGCCGCCGCTCAACGGGTGCCAGAAGCGGACCGAGGGCTCGCCCTCCATCCAGCACAGATAGACGAGCTCCCCGTTGCGGTCCGAATAAAAATCAACGAGGCCCGGATCGATGCCCTTGAGCTCGCAGTGTTGCTGCTCGAAAAAACCGAGGTGCTTTTCGAACTCCCGCTCGAGCTTCCGGATGTTTTTCTTGAGCCCGTCCATCGTCTCGCGCGCCGTCTCGGCGGTCTTGCCGGTGGTGCCGTGCGAGGCGATCTCTTCGACGTCGTGCAGGTCCTTTTCTTTCGTGATCGCGTCGCGGAGGCGCCGGAGCTGCGGCAGAAGCGCGCTGAGCGCCGGCACGAGCCGGTCGGCTTCCTCGACCGTAAAGATCTTGGGCTCTTCCGCCATTCGTCCCCGGATCAGTACCGCGGAACCGAAGGGTCCACGTCCGCGCTCCAGGCGTCGATGCCGCCGGCGAGGTTCTTGAGTTTGGTGAAGCCCTTGGTCTTGAGCAGCTGGATCGCGCGGCGGGAACGGCCGCCGTGATGGCAATGCACGACCATTTCCTTGGCGGGGTCGAGCTGCGAAAAGAATTCCGGCAGCTGGCCCAGCGGGATGAGGCGTGCGCCCGGGATGCGGCAGATCTTGAACTCGGTCTCTTCGCGCACGTCGAGGATGACGAGGTCCTGCTTCTGAGCGGCGAGGGCCTTGAGCTCTTTGGCGGAGATCTCTTCAATCGCGTCCGCGGACGCGCCGGAACCGGCGGCCGCGGCGCCCTTGGCCGGCGCTTCGTTGCCGCGGCCGATGCCGCAGAACTGGTCGTAGTCGATGAGCTCGGTGATCGTGGGCTTGTCGCTGCACACGGGACAATTCGGGTTCTTGCGGAACTTCACCTGGCGGAATTCCATTTTCATCGTGTCGACGAGAAGGAGGCGGCCGATGAGGAGGTCGCCCTTGCCGAGGATGAGCTTGATCGCTTCGGTCGCCTGGATGACGCCGATCAGACCCGGCAGGATGCCGAGCACGCCGCCTTCGGCGCAGCTGGGCGCGAGGTCGGGAGGAGGCGGTTCGGCAAAAAGACAGCGGTAGCACGGGCCTTTGCCCGGCCAGAACACGGTGCTCTGCCCTTCGAAGCGGTAGATCGAGCCGTACACGAACGGCTTCTTGGCGAACACGCTCGCGTCATTGACGAGGTAGCGCGTCTGAAAATTATCCGTGCCGTCGATGATGAAGTCGTAATCCGCGAGGATCTTCGTGATGTTCTCGCGGGTCAGACGTTCCTTGATCTGAACCACCTTCACGTTCGGATTGATGTCCTTGATCGATTCGGCGGCGGACTCGACCTTGTAGCGGCCGACGTCCTTGGTGCCGTGCGCGACTTGGCGCTGGAGGTTCGAAAAGTCGACCTTGTCGTCATCGACGATCCCGAGCGTGCCGATGCCGGCCGCGGCCAAATAGAGGGCCAGCGGCGAACCCAGCCCGCCCGCGCCGATCATGAGGATCTTCGCTGCTTTAAGCTTTTCCTGTCCCTCAACCCCGACTTCGGGGAGTATCAAATGCCGACTGTACCGCTGAATTTCTTCCTGAGTCAAAGCCATGGTGTTTTTCTCCTAGAAAATAAGGGCTTTATTATACCGCTAAGGGTCGGGTTTGAGCCCGTCCTGTCAAATCAGGATGTCGTCGCCTTCGAGCTTGATTTTGTATGACTTAATCCGGTCTTGAGGGACCGTCGTACAAGCCCCGTTGCGGATATCGAACTCCCACGCATGCCAGGGACAGGTCACTTTGTGGCCGTCGAGATAGCCCTCGCCCAGCGGCGCGCCCTGATGCGGGCAAATGTTGTCGATCGCATGCAGCTCGCCTTCTTTGACCTTAAAAATGGCGACTTGCCGGTCCCCGACCCGAACCACCTTGGCGCCGCCGACCGGAATCTCCGAAGTCTTGGCTACTTTTTGCACGGTCCGGACCCGGACGCCGGAGCGTCGCCCGGCAATTTGGCCAGCCGGAAGTCGCCGGCCCCGGATTTGGCGATCTGATACAGGGTCGAGCGCTCGCGCAGAGCCGAAACGACGCGGACGACTTCGTCGGCGGTGGTCCGGACGTCGTCCGGCGTGCTGAAGCGGCCGAGGCCGAAGCGGATCGTCGCGTGGATGAGGTCGGCCGGAAGGCCGACGGCCTTGAGCACGTAGGATACTTCCAGATTGGCGGAGGTGCAGGCCGACGAGGACGACACGGCGATGGAATCGAAGCTCTTCAGCAGCGATTCGCCTTCGATGTAGGCGAAGCTGAGGTTCAAATTGTTGGGAAGCCGGAGGTCCGCGGCCGCCGGGCCGTTGACGCGCACGTCCGAAAGCCGCGACAGGATCGACTTCATGAGCTCGTCGCGCAGGCCCGCCGCTTTTGCGGCGTCCTGAACCCGTTCCGCCCGCACCAGCTCCGCCGCGCGGCCGAAGCCGGCGATGCCGGGGACGTTGAGCGTGCCCGGACGCAGACCGTCCTCATGTCCGCCGCCGTCCAGGATCGGCTCCAGCCGCACATGCGGATGGTCGCGCCGGACATAGAGCGCGCCGACGCCTTTGGGGCCGTACATTTTGTGGGCCGATAAAGATAACAGGTCGATCGAATCGCGCTGGACGTCGATCGGAAGCCACGGCGCGGCCTGCGTCGCGTCGGTGTGAAAAAGCACGCCGCGCGAACGCGCGAGGCGGCCGATTTGGGCGATGGGCTGGATCGTCCCGATCTCGTTGTTGGCGGCCATGATCGAAATCAGCACCGTCTGCGGCGTGATCGCGGCTTCGAGTTCCTTAAGAACGATCCGGCCCTCGGAATCGACCGGAAGCAGCGTGACCTGGAAGCCCTCGAGGGCGAGCTGCTTGGCCGCTTCGAGCACCGACGCGTGTTCGGTGACGCAGGTGATCAGATGATCCCCCTGCCCCTGCGCACGATAATGGCGCATCACGCCTTTGAGGGCCAAATTGTTCGACTCGGTCGCGCCGGCGGTGAAGACGATTTCCTCGGGGCGTGCGCCGATGAGCGCGGCCACGGATGCGCGCGCCGCGGCGACGGGCTGCTGGGCGGCGCGGCCGAAGACATGGTGGACGCTCGAGGCGTTGCCGAAGTTTTCGCGCAGCGCCGGAAGCATCGCGTCCACGACGCGCGGGTCCACCGGCGTCGTCGCGTGATAATCCATGTAGATGGGGGATTTTTTCATGAGTGAAAAGCTCGCGCGGAACGGGTCCGCTTCAAACTTTTTCCAGCTTTAGACTGAAAAGGAGGTGCCGCAACCACAACTGCCCGTGGCATTGGGATTGCGGAATTGAAAACCGCCGCCGACCAGCTCGTTCGAAAAGTCGATTTCGATTCCGTTCAGGTACACGAGGCTTTTTTGGTCGACGACGATTTTGGCTTCGCCGTCGCCGAAGGTCTTGTCCCATTCGCCGACCGCGTTGTCGAGCTCGACGCTGTAGGACATACCGGAACAGCCGCCGCCCTTGACGCCGACGCGCATGAAAAAGCCCGGCTCATTCTTCTGCTGGAGAAGCTTGATGAGCTGCTGCTTGGCGGCGGGCGTCAAGGTGACCATATCTAAAAGCTCCATTTAATTAAACCCGTTTGCCCAAAAATGGCTGGATGCAAGGCGCGACGAGGAAGGCGTGCAAACAGCACGCCGACGAGGAGCAACGCCGCAGACAGCCATTTTTCGGCAAACGGCTACTCGTAGAACTCTTCTTCGGAGACAACGTTGCCTTCGCTGTCGTACTTGCGCACGATCTTCTTCTTGGGCGCGGCCTGTTGCTGGTAACCGCCCTGCTGCTGGTAATACTGCTGCTGTTGCGGGGGCTGCTGGTAATAGACCGGCTGCTGAGCGTACTGGGGCTGGCTCGGGGTCGTGAGCGTGTCGAGCAGCGCTCCGCCGATCACGTTCGTACCAGCTCCGATGAGGGCGCCCGTGCCGGCTTTGCCGCCGGAAGCGGAGGCCGCGATCGCGCCGGTGCCGGCGCCGAGAAGACCCGACTTGAGGATCTTCTTATTGGGGTCTTCTTGGACCGGTTGATACACCGGCTGTTGATAATAAACGGGCTGGCGGTTGTCATAAACGGGCTGCTGCTGGACATACTGCGCGGGGGCCTGCTGATAAACGGGCTGCTGAGCGTACTGGGGCTGGGCCGGCTGGCTCGGGGTCGTCAGCATGTCGAGCAGCGCTCCGCCGACCACATTGGTGCCCGCGCCGATGAGGGCGCCCTTGCCGGCGTCGCCGCCGGAAGCGCTTGAAGCGATGGCGCCGGTGCCGGCGCCGAGCAGACCGGATTTGAGGATCTTCTTGTTGGGGTCTTCATTCCCGTAGGGGTCCGTGCCGCCGGCAAAGGCGGACAGGCCGAGGCACAGAATGCCGGAGGCAAGAATCGAGGTCAGAACGGTTTTGGAGGAGCGTCCCGAAGTGAGCATACGGCTTACCGTTTCCTTTCAAGATCCCGGATTGACGGGGGGTTTAGATGGAATTTGGGGGCCATTATAACACAGCTGACGGGACTTCCAGAGGGAGTAGATCGCCGGGTAAACCAGGAGTTCCAGGATGAAGGAAGTGGCCAATCCCCCGACCATCGGGGCCGCGACCCGCTTCATGAGATCGGCCCCTGCCCCATGCCCCCAAAGGATGGGCAACAGGCCCAGCATGGCCGCCATGACGGTCATCATTTTGGGCCGGATCCGGCGGACGGCTCCATGGACGATCGCCTCTTCCAAGTCGGCCTTCGTGACCAGCTTCCCCTTGCGCTTGGCTTCGTCCAGCGACAGGTCCAGATACATGAGCATGAAGACGCCCGTTTCGGCATCCAGCCCCATCAGGGCGATCATGCCGACCCAGACCGCGATCGACAGGTTGTAATCCAGGAAATACAGGATCCAGACCGCACCGATGAGCGAAAACGGCACCGCCAGCGCGATGATCGCGGTCTTCATCCACGACTTGGTGTTGAAGTACAGAAGGAGCAGGATGATGAGGAGCGTCATCGGCACGACGATTTTGAGCCGTTCGCGGACGCGGATCATATTCTCGTACTGGCCGCTCCAGGCGAGCGAGTACTTTTCGGGGAGCTTCACTTTTTCGGCGACGGCGCGCTTGGCGTCCCGGACATAGCTGCCGATGTCGCGGCCGTCGACGTCCACGAACACGTAGCCGGCCAGCATGCCGTTCTCGTTGCGGATCATGGAGGGACCGGTCCGGAACTCGACCTTGGCAAAATGCGACAGCGGCAATTCCCTGCCGTCGGGGGTGCGGACTTTGACGCGGGCGATCTGGTCCGGGTCGTCGCGGAACTCGCGCGGGTAACGCACGTTGACCGAATACCGCTCGCGGCCCGCGATGATCTCGGTGACGTTCTCGCCTCCGATCGCGGCCGCGGCCGCGTCCTGCACTTCGCCCACCGAAAGTCCGTACCGCGCGAGCTTGCCCCGGTCCAGGTCCACGTCCAAAAAGTACCCGCCCGCCGCGCGTTCGGCGAACACGCTGCGCGTGCCCGGCACATCCTTGAGCGCCGCTTCGACGCGCACGCCGATCTCCTCGATCGTCGCGAGGTCCGCGCCGAGGACCTTGATGCCGATCGGGGTGCGCACGCCGGT
>CAYSFB010000016.1:0-10096 GCA_964430735.1 uncultured Planctomycetia bacterium
GCTTCGGGCGAATAGGCGGCGCCGGCGGCGCCGTTGGGCGTCGAATTGGGGGATCCTGCTACCGCAGGCTCTTTGGAACTGGGTGTGGGATTCATCTTATTTTAATGAGTGAAAAACTTGGCCTTCTGAGGGCCCAAAATGCTTTTCAAGCGCCCCAATTTACACGATTTGAGGGCTTCTATCAACTAAGTTATACTGCGTTCATGGAATGGTTGGATCTCACGCTCCCCGCCCCCGCCCAGAACCTGGCCCTCGACGAGGCGCTCCTCGAAGCCGCCGAAACGACCGGAGGCCCGGAGCTGCTGCGTTTTTGGGAGCCGGCTGAGCCATTTGTCGTTTTGGGATACGGCAAAAAAGCGGCGGCTGAGGTATTTTTGGAAAACTGCTCAGCCGACGGCGTGCCGGTTTACCGGCGGGCGTCCGGAGGCGGCACCGTCTTGCAAGCGCCTGGCTGCTTCAATTACGCGCTGATCCTCGATATGGATACCCGGCCCGGGCTTCGCAGCCTGACCGGCTCCAACCGGGAGATCATGAGCCGGCACGAAGCGGCGCTGCAGACCCTGATCCCCTCGGTCACTCTGCGCGGAATCACGGACCTGGCCATCGCCGATCAAAAGTTCATGGGCAATGCCCAGCGGCGCAAACGGCGCTTCCTGCTCTTTCACGGCACCATCCTGACGCGCTTGGACGCGGCGCTCCTGGAGCGTTACCTGCGCATGCCCGCGGATCGGCCCGATTACCGCAACGACCGGCCCCATCGCGACTTCGTGACCTTCTTCCCCTCCACGCCCGGGCATCTGCGGCGCGTCTTACGGGAATCCTGGTCGGCCGATCGCCCCATTTCTCCTGCCCGCATCCCTCATACCGCCGTCGAGGCGCTCGTCCTCGAGAAGTACGGCCGGCCCGACTGGAATCTCAAGTACTGATCCTGACCATCCCTTAAAAAGAAAACCCCCCGAACGCCCGAAGGCATTCGAGGGGTCTTAAATTCGGAACGGGTTCCTTTAGTTCGAGGATCCGTTCGCGTCTTGAACCGAGGCCTGATTCTGATCGGCTCCGGCCGGCAGGGCTTTTTCTTCGACCTGGGTCTGACGCAAGCCGGGGCGGAAGAAGCCCTGAATTTGCTGCAGATTGGGCAGTCTGAAGTTCGGCTGAGTCGGCTGCGGCAGGGTCGGCTGGACCGGCTGCTGCGGAACCGTGGGCTGAACCACGGGTTGAGCAACGGGCTGAACCGTGACCTGGGGCTGCTGAACCGCCGGGATCGTCCTGGCAGCTTCGAGCGCCGCGCGGTCGCGAGCCTGCTGTTCGGCCAGCATCCGGGCCGCTTCGGCTTCGGCAGCCAGGCGACGGGCAGCTTCCTGAGCGGCAGCCAGACGCTGGGCCTCTTCGGCGGCAGCGAGCTGACGGGCACGCTCGGCTTCGGCAGCCAGCACACGGGCCTGTTCCTCGGCCAGCTTGCGCGCTGCTTCGGCTTCGGCCAAACGGCGGGCTTCGGCTTCGGCGGCGGCCTTGCGGCGGATTTCTTCCTGATCGATCACAGGAGCGGTGATCACCTCGATATCCGAGATCACGTCCGTCTCCGTCATCGGCACGGCCATCGTACGGCCATGCTCGTCCTGGTTCATGAACACCGCGGGCAACACTTCCGTCTCCTGCGGTCTCACCTGACCGAAGTTGCCGAAGTTCTGGGATTCGGCCAGGAACAGCTCGTAGTTACCCGAGATCGACTTGTTGAAGGACGGCAGGTTTTCGCCGCCGGCGATTCCGTTATTCACCTGAACGATGCCGGGAGGCGTGTTCAGGAACTGAATACCGTCGCGTGTGACGTTGCCGTGGATGTTCACGGAATTTCCGGCGATCTCCGTAGCAGCGAAGATCGAGATCGCTTCTCCGCGTGCGATCAGGTGCAGCGGAAGATCCGGGGTTCCGAGAACGCCGTTGCGGGCGAACAGCGTGATGTACTGTGCGCTCAAATCATCGGACGGACGGGTGCCGCCGAAGATCGAACCCGACATATCCAGAACCGCTGTTCCGCCGACATTGTTGTTTTCGATGATCAGGTTGCCGGCACCGGTGAGATTCAAGGCCCCGGTGATATTCGCATCCTGAAGCGTGGTGGTCGTTCCTGACGTCAGATTGATGTTGGCGGAACCACCCGTCGTCAGAGGTCCGACCGTCGCCGCATTAACCTCGATCGGATCGGCAGGCGCCCCGATGTCGCCCGCAGCGGTGGCCGCAAACGTTCCCGCGGTGATGTTGTTCGTCACCAGCGGCGCGTCGTTCGTATCGAGAATGTCGCCGTTCGCACCGCCGTTGCCGTTGGCGTTGACCGTCACGTCGCCGCGCGCGAAATCCGCGTCGCTGTCGGCGTTGACTTCCGCAATGTTCGCGTCGCCGTCGGCGGTCAGCGTGATATTGCCGTCTTCGGAACGGAAGGCCGAACCGGCCGCCATCGTAATATCTCCGCCGGCGTTGCCGGTTCCCGAGGTCGCCGCAATGGCGCCGGTTCCGGCCGCCGAGACGACCGATCCGCCGTTCACCTGGATCTCGTCACCCGCGCTCAGCGTCATGTTGCCGTTGCCGCCGGTGTTCGCGATGTTCGCGTTGACGATGATGCTGTCGCCCGCCACTGCGCCGTTTCCGGTGATGGTCGTGTTCCCGCCGCCCGTGTTGGCCATCGCCTCATTCACGGTGATCGAACGGTTCCCGATGATCCGGACATCGCCGCCGGCGTTCTGGATGCCGGTGAGCGCCGCGTCGGCGTTGCCGATTTCAAGGAAGCCGGTGTTGTTCGTAAAGATGCCGCCAGTGCCGTTCTGGGCTTCCATGCGGTTGACGACGGTCTCGAACTCGTCCGCCGCGGAAGCGATGCCGGTGGCAGCCGTCATCGACAGGTCATCGGCGATGACGTTAACGCCGGCTCCGTTCACGTCGCTGATCGCGCCGGAACGGGCGCGGATCGTCGCGTCGCCGACGGTGGCGTCAGAGTTGAAGTTTGCATCCACGAAGGTGATGGCCGCGTTGTCACGGGCATCGATCAGGATATTGCCGTCGTTGGCCCGGATCGCGGTGCCGGCCTGCATCGTCACGTCGCCGCCCGCATTGCCGTCCTGGTTGAAGACGGTTTCGGAGTCGGCGAGGTTTTCGCCGGCGAGAACGTTGATGTTGCCGGTACCGCTGTTGAGAACGGTCGCCGGAAGCGTCGAGGAGAGCAGGACGCTGTCTCCTGCCGCGAGCGTGATGTTGCCGGCGCCGCCAGTCGTCTGGACGTTTGCATTGATCGTCAGATCGTTCGTCGCGGCCGTGCCGTTGGAGGCCAGCAGGATCGACCCGCCGTCGGCCGTCACGTTCTGATCCACCGTCATGGAACCGGTCGCAGTCGCAACCAGATCCGCTCCGCCGTTGGCCGCAAGGCCGGTGATCACGCGGCCGTCCGCCATCGCGATCTCGGTCAGCTGAGTGACGGTCACGTTACCCGTGTTCGAGACAAACAGGCCGCCGCCGTCAGCGACCGCAGCAAGGTTCGCCGCGGAGGTTTCGAGGCGGTCACCGTTCGTCGCGATGCTCGTGCCGGCCTGCATGAGCAGGTCTTGCGCGGTCACGTTGAGGGTCGCCGCATTCGTGTCGGTGATCGAGCCGGTGCGGGCGCGAAGCGCCACGTTTCCGGTCGTCGCATCGGCGTTCGAGTTGGCGTTGACCGTGCTCAAGGTCAAGGAATCCTGCGCATCCACGCGGATGTTGCCGTCCTGAGAATTGATCGAAGAGGCGCTGTTCATCGTGACGTCGCCGGTGGCGCTTCCGTCACGATTGAAGACCGTTTCGGAGTCCGTGAGGTCTTCGCCAGCCAGCACGTTCACCGCGCCGGTACCGGCAGCGCTGATCGAGCCGGACGCGTTCATTGCGACACTTTCGTTGGCCGCGACGGTCACGTTGCCGTTACCGCCCGCCGCCGAAACAGCCGCGTTCACATTGACGTTCGCTCCGGCGCCACGGGCCGCCAGAAGGATGTCGGAACCGGATGTCGTCTGCGAGACGGCTTCGCTGATCGTCATATCGCCTTCGGACGTGATCTTGATCGCGTTGCCCGAAGCGGAGACTCCGCTGAGAGAAGCGGTCACGCCTCCGATGGTCAGCGCGTCGGATTCCTGAATGAACACGCCGCCGGTGCCGCCGGTGGCTTCGACGTTGTTCACGGTCGTTTCAAGACGGTCCGCATCCGCGGCGACGCCCTGAGCCGACTGCAGTTCGAGCGTGTTGGCCAAAACGTTGAGCGCTGCGGCGTTGGAATCGGTGATCGCGCCGGAGCGGGCCAGCACGCGCACGTTTCCGAGCGTCGCGTTCGCATTGCGGTCGGCGTCGGCCAGCGAGAGGTTCACGTTGCGGGCTGCGTCGAGCAGCAGATTGCCTTCCTGCGAGGAAACGACCGCGCCGGAAGCCTGCAGGATGTCGCCCGTGGCGCTGCCGTCCTGATCAAGCGTTTCGTCAGTGTAGTCTTCGCCTGCGGCGAGGGTCACAGCACCTGTACCCGCAGCCGACACTTCGGTCGCCGCAGCCTGGGTGATCGTGTCGCCTGCGGCCAGAATGATGCTTCCGTTGCCGCCGGTTGCAGAGATATTTGCATTGATCGTCATGTCTTCGGCCGCCGTCGCGCCCTTGGTCGCGATCTGGATGTTGCCGCCGCCAGTGTTGGCGACCGCTTCATCGATCGTCATCGAACCGGTCGTGAAGACTTTGACGTCATTGCCGGTTGCGGACAGGCCGCTCAGGGAGGCGTTGGCCGGGAAATCCGCCGGAGTGACGCCGCCGATGGTCAGGGCGCCTTGGTTTTCCACAAAGAGACCGCCCGTGCCGCCAGAGGCTTCCAGGTTATTAGCCCGGGTCTCCATCCGGTTCGCATTGGTCGCGATACCGGTCGCAGCTTCCATTTGGAGGCCGTCAGCCGTGATGTTGAGCTTGTTCGCGGAAATGCCGTCGTTGTTATCCGTGATTGAACCGGCACGGCCGCGCACCGTGACGTCGCCGCGCGTGCTGTCCGCATCTCCGTCGGCGTTCACCGTCGAGACGAGGACGTTCCGGGCCGCGTCAACGAGGATATTGCCCTCGTCGGACTTCACGACCGATTCCGTGAGAAGGATGTTGTTCACCTTGAGATTGACGTCACCGGTCGCCGAACCGTCCTGGTTAAAAGCGGTTTCGGAGTCGGTGAGGTTTTCACCCGCCAGCAGGTTCACATTGCCAGTGCCCGCAGCGCTGACGGTGCGGCCCGCTTCAAGGTCCAGCGTGTCGCCTGCGGCGATCAGAATGTTCCCGTTGCCGCCGGTGGCCGTCACATCCGCATTGATGGTGACATCATTTGACGCGGCATTACCGTTGGAGGCCAGCAGGATGCTGCCGCCGCCGGAGTTAGCCACGTTCTCGGTCACGTTCATCGAACCGGTCGCGGTGACCTTGATGTCGGAGCCGGTTGCGGTGATACCTGAGAAGCTCGCGGAGGCGCTACCGATCTCAAGATTACCGGTGTTCGAAACAAAGAGTCCGCCGGTACCGGCATTGGACTCAAGCTTGGCCACCTGCGTTTCGAGACGGTCGGCGTCGACCGCCACACCGGAAGCCGCCTGAATCGTCAGATCGTCAGCGGTGATGTTGAGCGTCGCACCGTCTGCGTCCGTCACCGCACCGCCGCGCGCAAGGATCGTAACATCCCCTGCCGCCGTCGCATTCGCAGTCGCCACCTGAACATTTTGCCGAGCGTCCATCAAGATATTACCGCCTGCAGTTTGCAGAGTGGAGCCGGCCGTCATAGTGATGTTGCCGGTCGCGGAACCGTCCCGGTCGAGCACTTCGTCCGAATAATCTTCGCCTGCGGCGACCGTGACGGTTCCCGCACCCTCGACGCTTGCGATCGAACCAGCGCCCATGTTGACTGAATCCCCCGCGGTCAGCAGGATATTGCCGTTGCCATTGGTTGCGGTGATGTCCGCGCCGCTGTTAAAGGAAAGGTCTGAAGCGGCGGTCGTTCCGTTGGCATGAAGGAAAATGTTTCCGCCGCCGGAATTCGCCACATTTTCGGAAGCCGACAACGCGCCGGCTGCCGTGATCTTGATATCAGATCCGGTCGCCGAAACGCCTGCCAGAGACGTGCCGAGCGTCGAAGCGCCGCCACCGATCGTAAGATCGCTGTCGTTCTTGACGAACACGCCTCCGGATCCACCTGACGCGTCGAGGTTGTTCGCAGACGTTTCGAGACGGTCCGCGTTGGTCGCGATCCCGGCTGCCGCCTGCATTGCGAGACCTCCGGCGGTCACGTTGATGTCGTCTGCATTTGAATCGGTGATGGAACCGCTGCGAGCCCGGATGTCCACGTTTCCACGGGTCGCGTCGCCGTTAAAGTTCGCGTTTGCAACGGCAATCTGCGTGTTGTTGCGTGCATCCAGAATGATATTGCCGTCGTTGGTCCGGATCTCGGCATTCGAACCCATCTGAATGGAACCGCCTGCGTTACCGTCCTGATCAGGGTCCAAATCGGTGAAGTTTTCGCCCGCAAATACATTCACGTTGCCGGTGCCCGTAGTCGCAACCACCACACCGTTATTGATCTGCGTCGTGTCGCCCGATACGATCCGGATATTCCCGCCGCCTGACGAAACATTCGCATTCAATGACAAATCGCGCGTCGCATCGTTGCCCAGCGCAAACATATCGATGGCGCCGGTTCCGGTATTCGCAACCGTCTGATTCACCGTCAAAGGTCCCTGAGAGGTGAGCAGAATACTGCCGTCCGCGGCATTCACAGCCTCATTCACCGTTAATGCGCCCTGCGCAACAACCGATATGTTGCCTGTGCCGGTAGCGGAGACTCCGTCCGCGGTGGTGAAGCCGCCGATGATCAGATCGTTCTGATCCGCCACAAAAACACCGCCGATACCGCCGGCCGCTTCGAGTATATTCACATTCGTTTCCATAACGTCGCCGGAAGCCGCCACGCCGGTTTTACCGTCAAGCAACAGCTTGTCTGCCGTGATGTTCAGGGTCGCGCCGTTAGCGTCAGTGATCGAACCGGCGATAGTCCGAACCGTCACGTTACCCAAAGAGCTGTCTGTATCGCTTTCGGCATTCAGAATAGAAATCGCCGCAAAATCTGCAGCTTCCAAATTAATGTTGCCGTCTTCAGTGGTCATGGAAGATGTTGCATTCATTTGAATGCTGCCGCCGCCCACGCCGGTATTGCCATTGTGATTGGTGATCAAGAAATCGGAATAGTCTTCACCAGCCGCAACCGTCACGGCGCCGGTACCCACGGCGCTCACGGTCACGCCCGCGTTCAGAATCGTCGAGTCGCCGGATACGAGAAGGATCGTGCCGTTCCCGCCGGTCGCTGTGACGTTGGCGTTCAAGGTCAGGTCATCGGTCGCCGCCGCTCCGAAAGAAGCGAGCGTGATGTTACCGCCACCCGTGTTCGTGACCACTTCGTTTACGGTCAGGGGGCTCTGCGCATAAACTTCGATGGAGTTACCCGTCGCGGAAACGCCGGTGACGCCGGCATCGACGCCGCCGATCACCAGGGCGCCCGTGTTGATCACGTGGACGCCGCCGGTTCCGCCGGTCGCTTCAAAATTCGCAACGGTCGTCTCAATGAGGTCGGCCGCCGTTCCAACGCCTTGGCCGGCCCGTGCAAGAAGGCTTGCGCCGGTGACATTCATGGATGCGCCGTTGGCATCGGTGATTTGGCCGGTAACCGCGTTGACGGTCACGGTGCCGCGCGTAGCATCACCGTCGGAATTTGCATTGGCGGTTGAAAGAACGACGTCACGGCGTGCATCAAGCAGGATGTTGCCGTCTTCCGTCTTCACAGAACCGTTGAGGGCCATCGTAATGTCGCCGTCCGCATCACCGTCACGGTCAAGCAATTCGTCTGTGTAATTCTCTCCCGCAGCCAACGTCACATTGCCGGTTCCAACGGCCGAAACCTCAAATCCGTCAGAAACGAAGATCGCATCCCCTGCAGCGATCTTTACATTACCGTCACCACCCATGGCCTGGACGCTGGCATTCAAAGTGACATCTTCAGCGGCCGAAGAGCCTTTTGCGGCCAGTTCAATGTTGCCGCCGCCGGTATTAGTCACCAATTCCGTGACCGTCATCGCGCCGCGCGAAAATACTTTAATATCAGATCCGGTGGCCAAAACACCGACCAAGGACGACGTCGGAATATTACCGATCTCAAGCGCCTTGCTGTTTTCGACAAACACTCCGCCGGTACCGCCGCTCGCCTTGAGCTTATTGACTGTGGTTTCAATTCTATCCGCATTAGTCCCGATGCCGGCGCCGGCACTCAATGCAACAGAATCACCCGTAAAATTCACATTATCGCCATTAGCGTCCGTAAGAGCGCCTGCGCGGGCCGTAACGGTGATCGCGCCCTCAATGTTGTCGTTATCAGAATCTGCGTTGACGTTCGCAACGGCTACACTGGAGGCTGCATCAAGCAGGATGTTGCCGTCTTCGGTCTCAACGTTGGAAGTCGCGCCCATCGTGATGCTGCCGCCAGCCGCACCGGTGTTACCATCCTGATTAAAGGCGTTTTCGGAGTTGGTCAGGTCTTCGCCGGCAACGATGCTGATCGGGCCGGTCCCTTGAGTCGAAACGGTCGTTCCGCTGGCCAGGACGATGCTGTCGCCGGCGCCCAAAGTCACAAATCCATTGCCGCCGGTCGTGGAGACGTTGGCGTTAACGGTCAAATCGTCGGTCGCGGCATTGCCGAGTGCGGCCAGGACGACGTTGCCGCCGCCGGTGTTCGAAACGGCTTCGTTCACGGTGAGCGGGCTGGCCGCGGTCACCTTGATGTCGGAACCGGTGGCGCTCACGCCGTTCATGCCGCTGATGCCGCCGATGGTAAGGCCGCCGGTGTTCGAGATGAACACGCCGCCCAGACCGCCCGAGGCTTCAAGGTTCGAAACAGCTGTTTCCAGGCGCGCCCCATTGGTTCCGATGCCTGTAGCGGCAGTCGCCAGAAGACCGTTGCCGGTGACGCTCGTCACGCCCGCATTGGCATCCGTGATGGCGCCGGCGGTGGCGGTGAGAGTCGCAAGGCCGTTGGTGGCGGCGAGCAGGGTGACGTTCAGGTCGCCTGTGGTCGACGTAACGGTGGCATTGCCATTGGAAGCGGCGACATTAAGCACGTTCGCTCCGTCGGCTTCGTTCAAATTGATGTTGCCCGCACCGGAAGTGGTGGCGGTCAGGTTCGTGACGGTGGTGTCGAGGTCCACACCCGTGGCTGCTGAAGCGACGAGCGAGGTCGCAGTGATGTTGTTCGCGGCGGCGTTGGCGTCGGTGATCGAGCCGGCGGTGGCGGTCAGGTTGACCGTTCCCGAGGCCGAGGCCGTCGTGACGTTCAAGTTGCCGGTCGCAGTTGTGACGGTGGTATCGCCATTGGCGGCTGCGGCATTGAGCAGGTTGGCGCCGTCGGCTTCGTCGATGGTGATATTGCCCGCGCCGGAATTGGTCGCAGTGATGTTCGTGACGGTCGTATCGAGGTCAGTGCCCGTCGCGGACGAGCTGACGAGCGAGGTCGCCGTGATGTTGTTCGCGGCGGCATTGAGATCCGTGACCGCGCCGGTGGCGGCAGTCAAGCTGACCGTACCCGAGGCAGCAATCGTTCCAACGTTGAGGTCATTGGTCGCGGTCGTGAGCGTGATATCACCGGTACCGGTCGAAACGTTGTCGATGTTCATGCCGTCGGCTTCGTCAATCGTGACATTGCCCGTGCCGGTGTTGACGGCAGTCAGGTTCGTGACAGTCGTGTCGAGGTCGATGCCGGTATTCGCGGTCGCGACCAAAGAAGTCGCGGTGATGTTGTTCGCGGCGGCGTTGCCGTCAGTAATAGCACCGGCCGTGGCAGTCAGTGTGGCCGTTCCGGAAGCGGAGACGGTCGTGACGTTCAGGTTGCCGGTTGCGGACGTGACGGTGGCGTCACCGTTGGCGGCGGCCACATTGAGGACATTCGCACCGTTGGCTTCGTCGATAGTGATATTGCCAGCACCGGTCGTGGTGGCGGTCAGGTTCGTGACGGTGGTGTCGAGATCCACACCCGTGGCAG
>CAYSFB010000017.1:0-8021 GCA_964430735.1 uncultured Planctomycetia bacterium
CGCGAAGGCGGACGGACCGTCGGCGCGGGCGTTATCACGGAGATCTTGAAGTAATTCTTCGAGAAAAATCATCATGAGAGAATTCATCGAGTTCGAATGCACGACCTGCCGGGAAAAGACCTACACCGGCTCGAAGAACAAAAAGACCAGCACCGGGCGGCTGGAGTTGAAGAAGTACTGCCGGCATTGCCGGAAGCACACCCCCCATAAGGAACTCAAATAGTTCCTGTTCGGATCGGGTTACACTTTTAGGCCAGTAGCTCCAATTGGTAGAGCAGCGGTCTCCAAAACCGCCTGTTGGGGGTTCGAATCCCTCCTGGCCTGGATTTGATTCGCCGGCTTCGCGCCAATAGAGGGAAGGGAAGAACGTCCAATGATCGGTAAGATTACGAAGTTTTTCGGTGAAGTGAAAACGGAGATGGGCAAGGTCACCTGGTCCTCCCGCGAAGAGCTCATCCACTCGGCGGTCATCGTTCTGGTCGTCATGATTGTTCTGGCGCTTTTTTTGGGCATCGTTGATTTTGTGTTCGCGCGTCTCGTCCATACGTTTTTGAGGTAATTCTGATGCATTGGTACGCCATCCACACGCAGACCGGCCAGGAAGAGCACGTTCGCAAGAACCTGCACCACCGTTTGCAGCAGCTCAAAATGGAAGAGAAAATCGCCCAGGTCGTGATCCCGACGGAGAAGGTCTCCGAAGTCCGGGCGGGCAAGAAGAAGATCACGAACCGCAAGTTTTTTCCGGGTTACATCCTGATCGAGATGGAGATGAACGACGACACGTGGTACCTGGTGAAGAACACCCCGGGCGTCACCGGCTTCATCGGATCCGGCAAGAAGCCGCTTCCGCTGAACAACAAGGAAGTCGAAGCCATCATCCGCGCGAGCGAAGAGAAGCAGGAAAAGTCGACCCCGAAGACGATCTATGAAAAAGGTGAATCGGTTCGCGTGAAGGAAGGTCCGTTCGTCAACTTCAACGGAACGATCGAAGAAATCAACCCCAATAAGGGTAAGCTCAAAGTCATGGTGTCCATTTTTGGACGCACGACCCCGGTTGAGCTCGAGTATTGGCAAGTGGAGAAGCTCTAATGGCAGCCCCGGCAGCAAAATCAAAGAAGAAGATCAAAACAACGCTCAAGATCTACGCCCCCGCGGGTCAGGCCAATCCTGCGCCCCCGATCGGTCCGGCGCTGGGTCAGCACGGCGTGAATATCATGGAGTTCTGCAAGGCGTTCAACGAACGCACGAAGCAGGACAACGGGCTGGTGCTTCCGGCCATCATCACGGTTTACGAAGACCGTTCGTTCACTTTTGAAGTCAAAACCGCCCCGACCTCGGTCCTCCTCAAGAAGGCCGCCGGTCTCGCCAAAGCCTCTGGCGAACCGAACAAAAACAAGGTCGGCAAGGTGAGCCGTCAGCAGCTGGGCGACATCGCAAAGACCAAAATGGTCGACATGACCGCCGGCAGCATGGAACAGGCGCTTCGGACCATCGAAGGAACGGCCCGCAGCATGGGCATCGAGATCGCCGACTAGGCGCTCCGAATACAAAGAAGGAATCAAGACCGTGAAGATGACTAAAAGACGCAAGGCCGATATGCAGCTGACCGAGAACGGTCGCGCGTACAAGCTCGACGAGGCGGTCGCTATCCTGAAGAAGGCCAAGCCGGTCAAGTTCGACGCCTCGGTCGACATCCAGGTGAAGCTCAACGCCGACGCCAACGTCTCCGATCAGGTGGTTCGCGGAACGACCGCGCTGCCCCACGGCACGGGCCGCCAGATCCGCGTCGTCGTCCTGACCAAGGACGAGGCCGGCAACGCCGCCAAGGCCGCTGGCGCCGACCATGTCGGCGGAGAAGACCTGATCACGAAGATCATGCAGGGCTGGATGGAATTCGACGTCGTCGTCGCGTCCCCGAGCCTCATGAAGGATATTGCCAAGCTCGGTAAAGTGCTCGGTCCGCGCGGCCTCATGCCGTCGCCCAAAGCCGGCACCGTGACCGAGAACCTGGCTGAAGCCGTCAAAGAAATCAAGAAGGGCCGCGTCGAGTTCAAGATGGACAAGCAGTCCAACATGCATTCGTCGATCGGCCGCCTCTCGTTCGACAACGCGAAGATCGCCGACAACGCCCGTGCGTTCATGAACTCGGTCGTCGCGTCCAAGCCCAAAGGCGTGAAGGGAACGTTCGTCGTCAAGGCGCACCTCTCGTCCACGATGGGTCCCGGCGTCGAGCTCGAGATGTCCGAAATCGTACGCGAAGGAGCCGACGATGAGCAATAAGTCCTTTGGTCCGCTCGTTAAGAAGCTGATGCTCGGCCGTCTGGAAAAAGATGCCGCCGACTCCCAGCAGGTTTTTGTCACTTCGTTCACGAAGCTTTCCTCCAACGGCCTCTCGGATCTGCGCAAGCGTCTGAGAACCGGCAGCACGCGTCTTCGGGTGGTCAAGAACACCGTTGCGCGCAAGGCTTTGACCGGCGCCAAGAAGGAAACGCTTTCCTCCAAGATCGACGGCCAGTGCGCCCTCGGTTTTTCCATGGGGGATGTGTCCACCGTTTCTAAAATCCTGGTCGGGTTTGCGGAAGAAAACGAGACGTTTCGCGTTGAGGGCCTCTACCTTGACGGTCAGGTCTACGGTCCGGATCAGATCAAGGAATTCGCGAAGCTGCCGCCGCGTCAGGAGCTCCTGGCCAAGGTGTGCGGCGGAATGAACGCGCCGATCGCGGGCATGGTCAACACCATGGCTTCGATTCTGCGCAGCATGGTCAACGTCACGGATGCGGTCCGCAAGCAAAAAGAACAATCTTCATCGTAACAAGGTAAAGTGGAGGCAACATGTCAGAAGCAACTATTCAACTCAACCCCAAGCAGAACGAGGTGATGACCTCGATCAAGAACATGTCCGTTCTTGAGCTTTCGCAGCTGGTCAAAGCCATGGAAACGGAATTCGGCGTCAGCGCCGCCGCCCCCATGATGATGGCCGCCGGCGCAGGTGCCGGAGCCGGTGCCGCCGTCGCTGAAGAAGCGAAGGACACTGTCGACATCATCCTCAAGGACGCCGGAGCGAACAAGATCGGCGTCATCAAGGAAATCCGCGGGATCACCACCCTCGGCCTGAAGGAAGCGAAGGACCTGGTCGAAGCCGCCCCGAAGACCGTCAAGGAAGGCGTTGCGATCAAGGAAGCCGAAGCGATCAAGAAGACGCTCGAAGCCGCCGGAGCCAAGGTCGAACTCAAGTAGTTCCGACCGCGGCTCTCCCTTAACGGGAGGGCCGCTCCGTTCGCTTTTTGCCGTTTCGTTCCAGATCGTTCGAAGCGCTTTGTCCTTACAGCATTTCCAACAGCTAAGGGGTATTTATGCCGATTAAAAGGCAGTCCACGGGTCGCATGACGGAAGTGATGGATTTTCCGGATTTGACGGAAATCCAGACCAAGTCTTATTACGAGTTTTTGCAGCTGGGTGTGCCCAAGTCCAAGCGGACCAACACCGGCCTGCAGGAAGTCTTCAAGGAAGTGTTCCCGATCACGAGCTATGACGGGCAATACACCCTGGAGTACGTTTCCTACTCGTTGAACGACCCCAAGTTCCCTCTGGAAGAGTGCTACCGCCGCGGCCTGACCTACGCCGCGCCGCTGAAGGTCAAGCTCCGTCTCAAAGGACCGAAGGAGACGAAGGAGCAGGACGTGTACATGGGCGAACTTCCGCTCATCACCGAAACCGGCACCTTTGTCATCAACGGCGACGAACGCGTGGTGGTCAGCCAGCTGCACCGCTCGCCCGGCGTTTCCTACGAGAAGAACGTCCATCCGAACGGCAAGATCCTGTTCTCGGCCCGCATCATCCCGAACCGCGGAGCCTGGCTCGAATTCGAATTCGACATCAATGACGTCCTGTACGCCTACATCGACCGCCGCCGCAAGATCCTCGCCTCCACGGTTCTTCGCGTGCTCGGCTTTTCGGAAGACAAGGACATCATCAAGGCCTTCTGCGGCATCGAAAAAATCGACAACATCAACCGCTACAATCCCAAGAACCTCGTCAACCACACCGTCGCCGAAGACATCGTGGACGAGGAGACCAAGGCGGTCGTGATCGAGAAGGGGACGCTGCTCACCCGTGAGACGCTCCTCAAGCTGGCCGGCAAGAACATCAAGACGATCTTCATCACGCGCACCGAGGTGCCGGAGATCGTGGCGACCCTGAAGAAGGACCACACCCACAACGCGGACGAAGCGTATGTGGACATTTACCACCGCCTGCGCCCGGGCGACCCTCCCACGTTGGAGAGCGCCAAGAACATGATCGAACGCCTATTCTTCGATCCGAAGCGCTATGACCTCTCCGCAGTCGGCCGTTTCGTGATGAACCGCAAGCTGGGCGTCAACGTCAGCCTCGAAGAGCGCGCGCTCGACTCCAAGACCGTCATCGAAGTCATCAAGCGCCTGCTCCGCATCAAGAACGGCGACGCTGAAGTCGACGATATCGATCATTTGGGCAACCGCCGCGTCCGCACCGTCGGCGAGCTGCTGCAGGGCCAGTTCCGCATCGGTCTGGCGCGCCTCGAGCGTTCCTGCCGCGAGCGCATGGGCATCTACGAACTCGACACGATGATGCCGCACAACCTCGTCAACTCGAAGCTTCTTTCGAGCGTGATCCGCGACTTCTTCGGCCGTTCGCAGCTGTCCCAGTACATGGACCAGACGAACCCGCTGTCCGAACTCACGCACAAGCGCCGCGTGTCCGCCCTCGGACCCGGCGGTCTGTCGCGCGAGCGCGCCGGCTTCGAAGTCCGTGACGTGCACCACTCCCACTACGGCCGCATCTGCCCGATCGAAACCCCTGAAGGTCCGAACATCGGTCTGATCGCGTCTTTGTCGACCTACGCCCGCATCAACGACCACGGCTTCATCGAAACGCCGTACCGCAAGGTTGTCGACGGCAAGGTGACGGGGAAGGTGGATTATCTTTCCGCCGATCTCGAAGACCGCTACGTCATCGCGCAGGCCAATGCGCGCGTCGACGAAAACGGCAACTTCCTGGACAAAAAAGTCTCCTGCCGCCACAAGGGCGATTTTCCCTTCATGGCCGCCAAGGACATCCAGTACATGGACGTCTCGCCGAAACAGCTCGTCAGCGTCGCTGCCGGCCTGATTCCGTTCCTGGAGCATGACGACGCGAACCGCGCGCTCATGGGTTCCAACATGCAGCGCCAGGGCGTGCCCCTGCTGTTCCCCCAGTCGCCGCTCGTCGGCACCGGCATGGAAGGCCGGGTGGCGACCGATTCCGGAGCGACCATCGTCGCCAAGGAAGCGGGCGTCGTGACGGCGGCCGATGCGAACGAAATCGTCGTCAGCGGTCACAAGTATCCTTTGAAGAAGTTCATCCGTTCCAACGCTTCCACGACGATCAACCAGCGCCCGATCATCGAGGTCGGCGACAAGGTCAAGAAGGGCCAGGTTATCGCTGATGGTCCCGCCGTCAAGGACGGGGAACTGGCGCTCGGCCAGAACGTGCTGGTGGCCTTCATGCCCTGGCGCGGTTACAACTTCGAAGACGCGATCATTCTCTCTGACCGCGTCGTGCGCGATGACGTCTACACCTCGGTCCACATCGAGGAGTTTGAGGTCGAAGCCCGCGACACGCGTCTCGGCAAGGAAGAAATCAGCCGCGACATCCCGAACGTCGGCGAAGAAGACCTCCGCAACCTCGGCGAAGACGGCATCATCCGCATCGGCGCGGAAGTGAAGCCCGGCGACATCCTCGTCGGCAAAGTCACTCCGAAGTCCGAGACCGAGCTGTCTCCGGAAGAAAAACTCCTCCGCGCGATCTTCGGCGAAAAAGCCGGAGACGTCCGCGACGCCTCGCTCATCGTTCCGCCCGGCATCCGCGGCGTCATCATCAGTACCAAGGTGTTCGCCCGCAAGGGTCCGGCCTCCAAGTCCCGCGAAGAGCGCAAGCAGGAAAAGGACGCGATCGACAAGATCCAGTCCACCTACGGCTCCCAGGTCGAAAAGTGCCGTGAGACCCTCGAGAAAAAGCTCGGCGACCTTCTGCTCGGCGCCAAGCTCGCCTCGACCCTGGTTCACCAGGACTCCGGCGACACCGTGATCGCAGCCGGCAAGAAGATCCTCAAGTCCGACCTCAAGGATATCGTCGAGTGCGATCTCGACGGCATCAAGCTCGAGGGCAACGAGGAGCTGGAAGAAGAAGTCCGCCGCGTCGTCCGGATCTTTTCGGACCAGATGGACGAGCTTCGTTACGAAGAGAGCCGCGAGATCGACCGCGTGAAGCGCGGCGACGAGCTGCCTCCCGGCGTCCTTAAAAAAGTCATCGTTCAGGTCGCTTCCAAGCGCAAAATCTCGGTCGGCGACAAAATGGCCGGCCGTCACGGAAACAAGGGCGTCATCGCGCGCATCATGCCCGCCGCCGACATGCCGTACATGGCCGATGGAACCCCGGTGGACATCATTCTGAATCCGCTGGGTGTGCCGTCGCGCATGAACGTCGGTCAGCTGCTCGAAACCCATCTCGGATGGGCCGCGCATGCGCTCGGTCTTAACCTCGCCACCCCCGTTTTTGACGGCGCGAGCGAAGAGACCATCAAGGAATACATGGGCAAGGCCGGATTGCCGAAGCACGGAAAGACCCGTCTGTTTGACGGCTTGACCGGTGAAGCGTTCGACCAGGAGACCACGGTCGGATACATCTACATGATGAAGCTGGCCCACATGGTTGACGACAAGATCCACGCGCGTTCCACCGGACCGTACTCCCTGGTCACGCAGCAGCCCCTGGGCGGTAAGGCCCAGTTCGGCGGTCAGCGTCTCGGAGAAATGGAAGTCTGGGCGCTCGAAGCCTACGGCGCCGCTTACACCCTGCAGGAGCTTCTGACCGTCAAGTCGGACGACGTGCAGGGCCGCACCCGGATTTACGAGGACATCGTCAAAGGCGAGAACACGTTCCGCCCCGGCGTCCCCGAATCCTTCAACGTGCTCGTGCGTGAGTTGCAGGCGCTGTGCCTCGACGTGCGGATGGAAAAGAATCAAACCAACGAGACGGAGACTGAGAACTCATGATGATCAACGAAAACACGAGTTCGTTCGACCAGATCTCGATCCGCATCGCGTCTCCGGACGTGATCAAGTCCTGGTCGCGCGGGGAAGTCCGCAAGCCCGAAACGATCAACTACCGCACGTTTAAGCCCGAAAAAGACGGTCTTTTCTGCGAAAAGATCTTCGGTCCGACCAAGGATTGGGAGTGTAACTGCGGCAAGTACAAGCGTATCAAGCACAAGGGCGTCGTCTGCGACCGCTGCGGCGTCGAAGTCACGCTCTCCCGCGTGCGCCGCGAGCGCATGGGTCACATCGACCTCGTGGCTCCGGTGGCCCACATCTGGTTCTTCAAGTCCCTTCCGTCCCGCATCGGCGCGCTCGTCGGCCTCAACATGCGCGAACTCGAGCGCGTGATGTACTACGAAGAGTACGTGGTGCTCGACGAGGGTGAGACCAATTTCAAGAAGGGCGACCTGCTCAACGAAGAGAAGTATCAGGAAGCGCTTGAGCGCTTCGGACCGAACAAGTTCGTCGCCAAGATGGGCGCCGAGGCTCTCGAAGAGATCCTCAAGGACGTCGATCTCGACAAGCTCGTCAAGAAGACCCAGAAAGAACTCGCGACCGCCAAAGGCGAGACGAACCAGCGCAAGGCTCTCAAGATCCTCAAGATCGCCGAGAGCTTCCTGGGTTCCGGCAACCGTCCGGAGTGGATGATCATGCACACCGTGCCGGTCATCCCGCCGGATCTGCGCCCGCTCGTTCCTCTGGACGGCGGACGTTTTGCGACCAGCGATCTTAACGACCTGTACCGCCGCGTCATCAACCGCAACAACCGGTTGAAGAAGCTGCTCGACCTCAAGGCTCCCGAAGTCATCATCCGCAACGAAAAGCGCATGCTGCAGCAGTCGGTCGACGCCTTGTTCGACAACGGCCGCTGCCGCCGCCCCGTGCTCGGATCGTCGAACCGTCCGC
>CAYSFB010000018.1:0-6375 GCA_964430735.1 uncultured Planctomycetia bacterium
CGTGCCGACGTTGACGTGTGTTTTGGTGCGTTCGAATTTTTCTTTTGACATGATCTTGCTCCTGCCTTGACTCGTTTATCGGGTGGTTCTTGCCGGTTTATTGGTCGATTGCGCGCCCTTCACGACTTTTTCCGCGAAGGCCTTGGGAACCTCTTGGTAGTAAGCAGGTTCCATCATGTAGGTCGCGCGGCCCTGGCTCAAACTGCGAACCGCGGTCGCGTATCCGAACATTTCTGACAGGGGCACGTGGCCGTGAACGGCCTTCACGTTCCCCTTCTGGGTCATTTCTTCAATCTTTGCGCGACGCGAGCTCAAGTCGCCGATGACGTCACCCATGTACTCTTCGGGCGTCGTGACTTCGACCTTCATGATGGGCTCGAGAAGAATCGGGCTGCCCTGGCGCATGCCTTCCTTGAATCCGAGGATGCCGGCCATCTTGAACGCCATTTCTGACGAGTCGACCGTGTGGAATGATCCGTCGATGAGCGTGACCTTGATGTCCGTAACCGGATAACCGGCCAGCACGCCGCTGTTGGCAGCTTCTTCGACACCGTCTTCGACCGCGGGGATGTATTCACGGGGAATCGCGCCGCCGACGATCTTGTTCTCGAACACGACGCCGGTTCCGGGCTCTCCGGGGGCCATGACGAGAACACAGTGACCGTACTGACCGCGACCGCCGGACTGCTGAATGTGCTTACCGACGACTTCGGAACCCTTGGTGATGGTTTCTTTGTACGCAACCTGAGGCTTGCCGGTCGTGGCTTCGACCTTATATTCGCGCTTCATGCGGTCGACGATGATTTCGAGGTGGAGTTCGCCCATACCGCTGATGATGGTTTCGCCGGTCGCGGGATCGTACTTCACGTGGAAGGTCGGATCTTCTTCGCGCAGACGGCCGAGCGCCATACCCAGGCGCTCCTGGTCGGCCTTGGAGTTCGGCTCGATCGCCATCGAGATAACGGGTTCGGGGAAGTGCATGCGCTCAAGGACGATGATATTGTCTTCGCCGCAGATCGTGTCGCCCGTTTCGGTCTTCTTAAAACCGACGACGGCGCCGATGTCGCCCGCGCCGATGCGCTGGATGACTTCCTGCTTGTTGGCGTGCATGCGAAGCAGCTTGCCGATGCGCTCCTTGTTGTCCTTGGTGGAGTTGAGAACGTACGTGCCGCTCTCAAGAACACCCGAGTAGACGCGGACGTAGGTCAGCTTGCCGACGAAAGGATCGGAGGCGATTTTGAACGCGAGCGCCGCGAGGGGCTCGGTCTCTTCCGGCTTGCGGAAAATTTCGTCGTCAGAATTCTGGGCGGTCCCCTTCACCGGAGGAACATCCTTCGGGGAGGGCAAATAGTCGATGACGGAGTTCAGAAGGAATTGAACGCCCTTGTTCTTGAACGACGATCCGCCGAGCACCGGGATGAACGAGTTCGTGCAGGTGGCCTTGCGGATGGACTTTTTAAGCTGTTCGTCGCTGGGGGTCTTGCCGTTGATGAACATTTCCATGAGCTCGTCGTCGGCTTCCGAGACGGTCTCGATGAGCATGGTCTTGGCGGCCTTGGCGCGTTCGACTTCATCGGCGGGGATGTCCACGATTTCGTACGTGGCCCCGAGATCGTCACCGTGATAAACGATCGCCTTCTGGGCGATGACGTCGATCATTCCCTTGAGCTTGTCTTCCCGGCCGAGCGGCAGGAAAATCGCGGCCGCGCGGGCGCCGAGACGCTCGCGGATCTGTCCGAGCACGACTTCGAAGTCGGCTCCGGTGCGGTCCATTTTGTTCACAAAGCAGATGCGCGGAACTTTGTAACGGTCGGCCTGGCGCCAAACCGTTTCCGACTGGGGCTCCACGCCGCCGACGCCGCAGAACACGACGCAGGCGCCGTCGAGTACCTTGAGCGAGCGTTCGACTTCGATCGTGAAATCCACGTGGCCGGGAGTATCGATGATGTTGATGCGGTGGTCCTGCCAGAAGCAGGTCGTCGCGGCGGACGTGATCGTGATGCCGCGCTCCTGTTCCTGCTCCATCCAGTCCATGGTGGCCGTACCGTCGTGCACTTCGCCGATCTTGTGCACCTTGCCGGTGTAATAGAGCACGCGCTCCGTCGTCGTCGTTTTACCGGCGTCGATGTGGGCGCAGATTCCGATGTTGCGTACTTTTTCGAGAGGATATTCGCTTGCCATAAAAGTTAAAACCGTTCTTTATTTATAAGGAAAACAAACACACAATATCCGATAAAATCCGGGTAAAGAGCGAAAAGTATAACATGCAGACCGTCAGAATGCAACGGTCTTTTTTGTTTTTTTATGCGATCACACGAAGGCGCCGAATACCTCGCCGCCTAGGGATGAGACTAGAAGCGATAATGGCTGAACGCGCGGTTCGCCTCGGCCATCTTGTGCACTTCGTCGCGTTTTTTAACCGCGGTGCCCTGACCGTTGTAGGCGTCCTTGAGCTCTTCTGCCAGCCGCTCCTGCATACTGCGACCCTTGCGCGCACGGGCCGCGTCACGGATCCAGCGCATCACGATGGTGATGCCTTTGTCTTCACGGACTTCACAAGGAATCTGATAGGTCGCGCCGCCGACTCTGCGGGACTTGAGCTGCAGCAGCGGACGGGCGTTCGCGAGCGCCTTCTCGATGATCGTGACGGCGTTCGTGTTGTCGACTTTTTGCGTCACCAGGTCCATCGCGTCGTACATGATCCGCTCGGCGGTGGACTTCTTGCCGCGCTCCATGATCATGTTGATGAACTTGGAAACCAGGATGCTCTTGAACTTGGGATCCGGATTGACCTGACGCTTATCGGCTGTTCTTCTTCTCATTTTTACTTACCGCCTTGCTTCGGACGCTTGGCGCCGTATTTGGAGCGGCTGCGACGGCGGTTGGCGACGCCCGACGTGTCCAGCATGCCGCGGATGATGTGGTAACGAACGCCAGGGAGATCCTTCACGCGACCGCCGCGGATGGTGACGATCGAGTGTTCCTGAAGGTTGTGGCCTTCGCCCGGAATGTAAGCGGTGACTTCGAAGCCGTTGGTCAGGCGCACGCGTGCGACCTTACGAAGCGCCGAGTTCGGCTTCTTCGGAGTCTGCGTTTTGACCTGCAGGCAAACGCCCTTGCGCTGGGGCGCGCTTTCGAGCGCCGGCGACTTGGTCTTCGAAATGATCTTTTCCCGCCCAAGGCGGATCAGCTGGTTAATCGTTGGCATCGTTTTTGTCTTCTTCCTGTCCTTCTGATTCGGAAACGCCTTCCAGAACCGCCTTGGCCTCTTCCAGTTTGGTCCTGGTGGCCGCGACGTGCTCTTGGACTTGGCGGACGATTTCATTGCGCTTTTGACCCTGGAATCCGGTTCCGGCAGGAATCAGATGACCCATGATCACGTTTTCTTTGAGTCCGCGAAGGGTGTCTACTTTACCGCTTGCAGCCGCTTCCGTCAAAACCTTCGTGGTTTCTTGGAAGCTCGCGGCAGAGATGAAGCTGTCAGTCGCCAAAGAGGCCTTCGTGATCCCGAGGATCACGGAGTGGGCGACGGCGGGCTTCTTCCCCTTCTTGCGGAGCTCGTCGTTGGTGCTGCCGAAAAGTGCTTTGTCGACCTGCGCGCCGACGAGGAACGGAGAATCTCCGGTTTCCTCGACCTTCACGCGGCGGAGCATCTGACGAACGATCACTTCGATGTGCTTGTCGTTGATCGTCACGCCCTGCAGACGGTAGACTTCCTGAATTTCGTTCACCAGGTATTCCTGAAGTTTGCGTTCGCCGCTGATCTTCAGAATGTCCTGAAGCACGACCGGACCGTCGACGAGCTGCTCGCCCGCGTTGACCAGGTCGCCCTTGTAAACGTTCAGGTGCTTACCGTGAGGAATGTTGTATTCCTTCTTGAGGCCCGTCTTGGGGTTGCGCACGATGACGCGGCGGACACCCTTGCGGGTCTGACCGAACTCGACGATGCCTTCGATTTCCGAAATGATCGCGGGATCCTTCGGCTTGCGGGCTTCGAAAAGCTCTGCGACACGCGGCAGACCGCCGGTGATGTCCTTGGTCTTGGTCTGTTTGCGCGGGGTCTTCGCCAGGATGGTTCCCGCGGTGACCTGGTCGCCGTCGCGGACCACGATGTGCGCGTGCGTCGGAATCGGATAGAAGCCAAGCACTTCGTTCTTCTCGTTGTAAATGATGACCTGCGGATGGTAATCGCCCTTGTAGTCGATGATGACCCGCTCTTCTTTGCCCGTCGTCTGGTCCAGCTCCTTGCGCATGGTGACGTCTTCAATAACGTCTTCATAGCGCACGACACCCTGAACTTCGGAGATGATCGAGGAGGTGTAGGGATCCCATTCGACGAACACCTGGCCTTTTTCGACCTTTTCACCGTCGGCGATCTTCAGCAAACCGCTGTGCGGAATGACGTGGCGCTCGATTTCGCGTCCGTCTTCCTGCTGGATGGACACCTGGCCGTTACGATTGAGGACGATGTACGTATCACCCTTGATCTTGGCGGACTTGATGCCGTGATACTTGACGATACCGGTGTTCTTGGCGGCGATGGATGACTGGGCGACGGTACGGGACGCGGTACCTCCGATGTGGAAGGTACGCATAGTGAGCTGCGTTCCGGGTTCACCGATGGACTGGGCGCCGATGATACCGACCGCTTCGCCGAGCTCGACCATGCGGCCGGTGGCGAGGTTACGGCCGTAGCACTTGGCGCAGATGCCGTATTCGAGTTCGCAGGTCAGGGCCGAGCGAATGCGGATTTTTTCGAATCCGGCTTCCTCGATCTTCTTGGCTGCGTCTTCGGAAATTTCCTGTCCGGCTTCCACGATCATCTCGTCGGAGATGTGATTCATGATGTTCGTAAGCGCCACGCGGCCGGTGATGCGTTCGCTCAGGGCCACGACGACGTCGTCCCCTTCCACGATCGCGTCGGCATAGATGCCGTTCAGCGTTCCGCAGTCTTCTTTGGTCACGATCACGTCCTGGGCGACGTCGACGAGGCGGCGGGTCAGGTAACCGGAGTCGGCGGTCTTCAGCGCCGTATCCGCGAGACCTTTGCGCGCACCGTGGGTCGAGATGAAGTACTCGAGCATCGTCAGACCCTCGCGGAAGTTCGCGCGGATCGGGTTCTCGATGATTTCGCCCGAGGGCTTGGCCATGAGGCCGCGCATACCGGACAGCTGACGGATCTGCTGTTTGGAACCACGCGCACCGGAGTCGGCCATCATGAACACGGGGTTGAAGGTGTCGAGTTCCGAGAAAACGCTCTCGGCGACTTCTTCCGTGGCCCGGGTCCAGATATCGATCACCTGGTTGTAGCGTTCGCCGTCGGTGATGACGCCGCGGCGGTACTGCTCGTCGATCTTCGACACGTCCTGCAGGGCCTTGTTGACGATCGTCTGTTTGACCTTCGGAATCTGCATGTCGTCGATCGAGATCGAGATTCCGGCGCGAGTCGCGGCCTTGAATCCGAGCTTCTTCAGATCGTCGAGCAGCTGAACCGTGCGGTGGTGGCCCGTCAGCTTGTAGCAGCTGGCGATCACCTTGTTGAGGCGCGATTTGTTGAGCTCTTCGTTGACGTAGGCGGCGCCGTCGGGCAGGGCCTGGTTGAACTGCAGGCGGCCGACGGTGGTTTCGATGAGCTGGCCCTTCACGCGGACCTTGATCAGGGCGTGCAACGCGACCGCACCGTCCTCGAAGGCGTAATCCGCTTCTTCAAACGAGGAGAAGCGGCGGCCCTCGCCCTTGGCACCCTTGCGGGCCTTGGTCAGGTAATAGCAGCCGAGCACGATGTCCTGCGAAGGAGTCGCGATCGGACGGCCGTTGGCGGGCGAGAAAATGTTCGCGACGCTGAGCATCAGGGTCCGGCACTCGATCTGGGCTTCGGGCGACAGCGGCACGTGGACGGCCATCTGGTCACCGTCGAAGTCGGCGTTGAACGCCGCGCAGACGAGCGGATGGATGCGGATGGCACGGCCTTCGATGAGCACGGGCTCGAACGCCTGGATACCCAAACGGTGAAGCGTCGGGGCGCGGTTCAAAAGCACCGGATGGTTCTTGATGACGTCTTCCAGAATGTCCCAGACCTCGAGCTTCATGTTGGCGACCATGCGCTTGGCGCTCTTGATCGTGTGCACGAAGCCCTTCTCCCGCAGCTTCTTGATGATGAACGGCTCGAAAAGCTCGAGCGCCATTTCCTTCGGAAGACCGCACTGGTTCAGCTTGAGCTCAGGACCGACGACGATGACCGAGCGGCCGGAATAGTCGACGCGCTTACCGAGCAGGTTCTGACGGAAACGGCCCTGCTTACCCTTGAGCATGTCGCTCAGGGACTTGAGGGGGCGGTTGCCGGCGCCGAGCACCGGGCGACCGTGGCGGCCGTTG
>CAYSFB010000019.1:0-3755 GCA_964430735.1 uncultured Planctomycetia bacterium
GCCCAGCATCGGCCCCATACTGCTCACCTGAAAAAACAACCACTGGATAGCTTCTAAGCGCTTGAATTCAGATTTGGGTAGTAATTTCCCTGTTTTTTCCGCTAGATAGAGCAATATTGCTCCACTTTCGAATATCGTAACTGGCTTTCCGCCCGGACCATCGTGATCAATGATCGTAGGCACCTTATTATTGGGGTTGAGTTCAAGATATGCAGGATCAAACTGTTCTCCAGACAGAATATCAATTGGCGTAACTTTGTCCAACAACCCCAGCTCGGCCAGAGTAATAGTTGCTTTGTAGCCATTTGGTGTCGGCCAGAAGAACAGTTCAATCATTGTAACTTTCCAATACTCTAATCAGCCGACCATCTTGAAGTGCGCTGGTCGGTCAAGAATCATGCCAGGATTCATAATCCAATTTGGATCGATCGTGTTCTTCGCACCTGCGAGCATTGCGCGGTACAACGGATCCACTTCTTTGTCGTACCAAGGACGGAAGCTCCTACCCACCGCATGGTGATGCGTAATCGTTCCGCCAAGCTCGGTAAGCGCGTCAGAAGCTACATCTGAAAGTGCCTGATAATCTTCCAAACTCCTGCTGTGATCTGAAGGCGCAACAACTGTATAATATGGCGCCGGGCCATCCGGGTAGAGGAATGAGAAGCGCCGACAAACAATACCGCCGCCTGTGATCTCTTCCTGTGCCTTTTTGAGGCGGCGAATAACTTCGGTATCGATGGATTCGAACTTATCCCAAGTGTACGCGGTTTCGAAGGTAAAGCTAACCACGCCCATCGCTGCACGCGTATGCATCATTCGCGGCAAATAGCGAAACTGCTTGCGCCAGTTGCCTTGAGCCCCGGAACGGCTGGATTGAAGCGCATCGCCGCCCGAGCCAGTTTTGGTTTCAACGCTGCCGCCATGGTCCTTACAAATTTCAATGCCGCGCTCCAACCATGCGTCGACCGGATGATCGGCCGATTCAAAGCCCAACAGCAACACCGATTTAGAGCCATCGCCGGCGCCATAAAATTTGGCATCCTGTTCATCAAGATAGCGCGCATTGGCAGGAAAGAGGCCAGCCTGAGTGATTTCACGAACGGCACCAGCACCTTGATAGAAACTGTCAAAAGTAATGGTTGCATTGGCGCGGAATTTGACCCGCCCCTGAAGGCGCATCCAAGCCTCTGTAATAATTCCCAAAGAGCCCTCAGACCCTATAAACAGGCGGTCTGGATCTGGTCCAGCACCAGAACCAGGCAGGCGACGATTTTCAATTGTACCCTTTGGCGTGACTACACGCAGACTTTCAACCGATTCGTCAATATGGGTCAGGTGTGTGGCATAATGTCCAGAAGAGCGTGTTGCAATCCAACCACCAAGAGACGAGAATTCCCACGATTGCGGAATATGCCGCAAGGTAAGCCCCTTAGGCTTTAATTGTTCTTCCAGCGCTGGGCCTAATATGCCGGCTTGAATCAAGGCGCATCTAGAAACATCATCAACTTCAAGAATCTTGTTGAGATTGCCTAGATCAATAATCACTGCGCCCGGATAGTCTTCTGGACAACCAAATCCGTCGGTCACACTAGAGCCGCCACCAAAAGGAATAGCGGCGTAGCCCTTGTCGCCGCACCAATCCAACACAGCAGCAATGTCTGCCTCATCTTTTGGATAGGCCACAACGTCAGGAGCATTGTCAAAATCGCGGCGGTAAATCTTGGTTAGATCTTTAAAGCTCTTGCCATAGGTATGGAAAACGCGATCCCATTTGTCGGTTGTACAAAATGGCTGCAAAGAAGCCGGAATTTTGATCCGCGGCTCACGGAGCACAAGCTCTTCTAGTGTAGGATCTGGAAGAATAACCGGCTCATCGATATTGAGCCGTTGAGCCACCCTTTCCGCCATCTCTTTGACTTCTGCAGGCGTAATACCTTCATCCTCATAGCCCCAGCTGTGCCATTTCCGTCGCTTTCCGTAGTAACCTGATTCGCCGCTCATTGCGTTTTCCCTTGATTAGGTGATCCAAACTCCGAAGCAGTATTGACGATCCGTCAGCATTCTCCCATTGCCGCCAGCCTTCAATTATTGACATTTTCGATCAATTTGTTAGTCAGGAACCATGCAGAAGACCAATAACAATTTGATAATTAAGCATTTTTCTAGAAAAAGAGAAGCCACCGCCTTGAGGCTATTGCTTGACGTCGCCGACAAACGAGGGGTTTCGACACCACATATTCTTGAAGGCACTCAAGTGACTGAAGCTGACCTGAGCGACCCCTATTTTGAAATCGAGGCCTGGCAAGAGCTAGTGGCAATTCAGAATCTGGTAGAGAGAGATGGTGACGCATCCCTTGGTATAATGTCTGGATTGCAGCAGCATCTAACATGCTATGGCATTCTTGGTTTTGCCATGATGTCTTGTCGAAACCTTCTGCATGCGTTGGAGATTGCAGGGAAATTCAACAATATCTCTCTTTGGATAAATGACGTGGATGTAGCCAGGCACGGTGACACGATAAAATTTCTTATTCTGGGCCATAGATTGCCCGAGTATTCGCAGAATTTTCTTGCAACCAGAGGCATGGCAGCATTGGTGGTATGGGTGAACGAATTGATTGGACGGGCGGTCATGCCTGTCACTTGCACATTCAAGATACCCAAGCCTGTCGATGCTCAGGAATTTGAAAAATGTTTTGGGCAGGGAATTCAGTTTGGGGCCAAGCAATATTCGATATCTTTCGAAAGATCGGTGTTTGCCGAGCCATTGAAATTTAGGAATAGATGGACGCGAATGCGGTCGGAAAATGAACTTGAAACAACGTTGGAAAAAAGACGTTCCACCGTAAGCAACAAGGTCAGAGACTTATTGTTAAATCTGTCGGATCAGAAATTGTCCACTGAACCAGCTGTCTGTGCTGCCCTTGGACATTCGACCAGCACGCTGCGCCGCAGGTTGCACGAGGAAGATTGCACATTTCGGCAGATACAGTCGGAAGTGATACATGAACGCGCCAGTCAAATGCTGCTGTCATCAACCATGACAATTGATCAGATAGCATATGCGCTGGGCTATTCAGAATCGGGCAGCTTTGGTCGCGCATTTAAGCGTCAGGCTGGGTGCTCTCCTGGAGCATGGCGTAAGAAACACACGCGTAAATTTAGCTAATTCATTCGAACAATTTGACTTTGTCTAGTCGCTTCGATCGACAGTGTTATCGGTACAAATTTGAGCGAAAATGACGACAGAAACCCGCAAAATGTCAATGACCAAATCTACACAGACATTCTAGCCTATTTTTAAGTGATAGCCAGTTCAGCTGCTTTATATAGTGGCAGATGCCATGTTCTTTGTTGGACTGATGGCCTTGCCCTCGCGCTAAAATAGGAAACTTGGAATGAAGAGGTTTGACTATGTTGTGGTAGGCGGGGGTTCAGCGGGCTGCACAGTAGCAAGCCGACTCTCGGAAAATGGAGAGTACTCAGTTGCACTCCTTGAGGCAGGCGGAACTCATAATAATCCACTCATTTCGATTCCATTCAATTTTGCTTTTACCGTTCCCAAGGGCTCTCACAATTGGAGTTTTGAAACGGTACCGCAACCTGGATTGAATGGGCGAATTGGCTACCAACCTAGAGGAAAAGTTTTGGGCGGCTCCTCGTCCATCAACGCTATGGTCTATATCAGAGGGGCCAAAGAGTGTTCCCCGTCAGCCCCTATGGCACAGATTTGAGGTTGTGATTTAAGGAGTGTT
>CAYSFB010000020.1:0-1272 GCA_964430735.1 uncultured Planctomycetia bacterium
AAATTGGTTTAAGGCCAACTTCCAATCCCTGATAGGCATAGTCCATTTTTTCTGGGCATTTTGCAAGGACAAAAAGACCAATTTAAAGACAGCCTCGTCATTGGGGAAGGAACCCTTGGTTTTAAGGATTTTCCTGATCTGACGATTTGCCGCCTCTATGGCATTGGTGGTATAAATGGCCTTCCTGATGCTTGCAGGAAAAGCTAAAAAGGGGATAATTTCCTGCCAGTTTCGCTCCCAAGAATCTGCAATGGTGGGGTAGTCCTTATCCCATTTCTCTCGGAAGGTATGAAGAGATTCTCGGGCCATGGCCTCATTGGCTGCCGTGTAGATCTTCTTTAGATCTACGGCTACTTCTTTCTTATCTTTCCAGGGAACATAGTTCAGGCTGTTCCTTACCATATGCACAATACACCTCTGGACAATTGTCTGAGGGAATATAGCATTAATAGCTTCCCCAAACCCCTTTAAGCCGTCTACACAAGCGATGTAAATAGATTCAGTCCCTCGGTTCTTAATCTCTGCAATGATAGACATCCAGAACTTGGCTCCCTCATTCTTTGCCATCCAGAGTCCTAACACTTCCTTATGGCCATCCATATTAACGCCTATGGCAATATACAAAGACTTATTGGTAATCTGATTATTCTCTCGGACCTTTACCACCATGGCATCCAGATACAGTATGGGATACACGCTATCCAAGGGCCTGTTCTGCCAGGCAATCACATCGTCAATGACTTTGTCTGTAACCGTTGAGATCAGCTCAGGAGATACCTCCACATGGTACATCTCCTGGAGATGCCCCTGGATCTCCCTCATGCTCATCCCTCGGGAATACATAGAGATGATCTTGTCATCAAACCCATTGAATCTGGTTTGCCCTTTCTTGATAACCTGAGGTTCAAAGCTTGCCTCCCGATCTCGGGGCGTTTCAATCTCAAGAACGTCTGTGTCCGTATATACTGTCTTGGAACTACTCCCATTACGACAGTTATTGCCCACACTCTTCTCGTGTTTCCCATACCCTAGATGATGGTCGAGCTCCCCTTCCATCATCTTCTCGATAACCGCTTTCTTCAGCCCGGCCAACACCTCCATCAGGTCTTCAGGCTTGCTGTAGTGCGACAATATATCGGCCAACGTTTCTGATTTTAGTTTCATGCGTTTCGTCATTTTATATCTCCATAAGTTTTAAGTTATCTCTGTTGTAAATTCTTCCTTCTTATTTACAACTTTTCTTCAAACTTACACAGACCTTCTGACAGCCTC
>CAYSFB010000021.1:0-1226 GCA_964430735.1 uncultured Planctomycetia bacterium
CTGACGATGGCCCACGGCCACAGCCGAAATTACACCACCTTGACGGACGCGACCGAACTAACTAGTCAGAAGCTATGATTGTCCAACTCTCTATTTCTCATGATCTCAGTCGATGGCTGGGGATGGATTTGCCAAGGCTCATGCGCAGGGGGAGTGACGTTATCGGCGCGCAGCGGATCGCCAATACTGAGGATGTGGTGAGCTGGCAATGTCATCTAATCACAAGTAGTCAAAGCCATAGTCCGTACCACACGGTAGTGGCAGTGCAACCCGTTAGTCATTATGCGTTATTGATTCCTTACCTACACCGCCCTACTCAAGACCAGTTCGCCGGCGATCTGATTTATCGCTGGGGCAATGAACTAATGCATAGGATGGTCGACACCAGAGCTATCCAACAGTCTGACGTAGTAACTGTCGCCGAGCAGTTCAAGACCAGTCCCCGTAGCATCGAATGGTACCTAAATAGCGATCAGGACCTGTTGGAGCGGGCCAGCTCCACCGAGCAGTGGATAGATGGTTACCTGGACGCTTTTGAACTGAACTATCTAGAGGAGGACCATGCAATCGACGTGGGAGCTCACATCAATAGTCAATCAGTGACCAAGGATGGCATGCAAGATGATGACTCTGCGGTTGTGGGCTTCGTAAATGACGGGCTGTATCGCTTTGCAAATGGCCTCTGCACCAGATTGTTTAAGAACACTATAGAAGGCAACTATCCCTACCCATGGACGGAGGCTCCACCCTGTGAGGTTATCCAAGAGCCTGTCGAAGAAGGTGGCGCCGAGCTCTTCTCGATTGACCATCTAAGCACTAAGTAGGGATCCATCGAACTTTCGATCGTGCCATATGGATATTCGACATGAACAAGTCTAAAGCACTGGATCCAACAAGTGCCGCATTTCTCTTCACCGAAAAGAGAACTACGCCTATGCACATCGCCGTGCTTGGCATCTATAAGATACCGAAAGGTTCCGATGAGGCGAAATTCCTGCAGCGCCTGGTAGATACCGTTGGTGATATCGAACGCTTTCGTTTCCCTTTTGGCAGCCGCCTGCATTCATCCCTAACAGGGCCAAGCTGGATAGCCGATGACGACATCGATATTTCCTACCACTTGCGCCGGTCCGGCCTCGCAACGCCTGGTGACTTTGAACAATTGTTTACGGGCTCTTCGCATTTAAGGGTGTAGCTGATTTCTAAACCCTCCTGACTTCAGCAAG
>CAYSFB010000022.1:0-1151 GCA_964430735.1 uncultured Planctomycetia bacterium
GGGTTGCGGAGTGGTAAGTTAAGTTTAGAGGAACAAAAGCTAATTAAAGATAAGTTGGTACATTTAAAAGATTTAAATGAATCGCTTAAGAAGCCTGTTGTTTTAAGAAAGAATGATATAGAACATCTGCAAGTATTAATTAAGGACAATGCTTTAGATAAGCTAAGTTTAAAGAAGCTAGGAGAGATTGTTGCTGATGTTAAGAGCAAAGAATCATTATTTACGGTGGATAAAGATGGTAAGATTAAATTAGATCATAAGACTCTACTACAGACTCTTAAGGAAGAACAATATGTTTTAGTTCCGAGAGTTGATAAGGATGGGAATCTTAAATTAGGTAAGGATGGCCAGCCTATTTATGATGTGATAAAGATTGAGGAATCTACAAATAAGACATTGTTTCCAAAGGAAATTGTTATACAAAGACCAGAAGGGGAGACAAGCTTAAGTGGGCAGACTATAGAAGAATTAATGACAAAGAAAATCAGCATAGAGAAGAATGAGCTGAAACATGAGATTAAATTAAATAAGCAGGAAGAAAGAGAGCAAGAAAAAGATCCGGTTCATGAGAATACCAGCAAAAAGGTAGAGACTGAGAGAGTTACTGAAAGCAAAGGAGGCACTTTCGAGGATTTAGGGCTTACAGGTTCTGTCTTGAGTCCTAAGGGAAAGAAGGTGGAGGGAAAAGAGGTTGGAAATGATAAGGAAGGAAAGGACTTAGAGAGCAAGCTGAATGAAAAGCTAGAAGGCAAAGGTGATAAAGGCGCAGGGAATAGTGAGAAGACCCAAACGCAAGGTAGATCTTCTGAGGATGATCATCATGCTCTAGGCGCAGCTGGACTTGCTAAATCTATGGGCTCAGCAGGAGCTTCTAGACTAGATGGCAGCACTGGTACTCCTAATGCTGCACAAGATAGAGCTGATGAGATAGCTAGAGTTACGAATGAGGTTGAGGCTGCTGCGCGCAAAGGTGGTGGTGAGCAACAGGGGAGAAGCAGTGACACTAATGCTAGAGCTGCTGCGGATATAACGCACGCTTCTGCTGTCGGTGCTGCTTCTAATGAACAAGCTGCATCTGCAAACCAAAGCGCGCATGTGTCTGCTCCAGAACGAGAAGCATCTACTCAGCATTCCGTAGTGAGGGATAATGG
>CAYSFB010000023.1:0-1057 GCA_964430735.1 uncultured Planctomycetia bacterium
AATAGCGAAGCGAAATCCCCCTTGCAGATAAGAAAAAAGACCTTCAGGATATGTTTGTTAAACGCATAACCTAGGAGGTCTTTTTTATGCAGATTAAGTGTCTACACAGTAATATTTATAAACTAAATAGCTATACCCTGTCTCAAGAAAAATGTGAGGAGCATCGAAAAAAGTATGAGAAGCCCTTTCGAAAGTGGCAAAAGCTGAAGCTGGAAGGGGTATCTGATGGGGCATGTCAGTATGCAGCAGGTATCTCTCGGGCCACTTACTTCCGGTACAAGCGTGCTCTTGGAAGGCTTACAAAAGGGATTCTTCCTCCCACAAAGAGGCCTAAAACTTTTAGGAAACCGTTATGGGGGGAATCCGAGAAACAGCTTGTTCTGAGGCTCAGGCGAGAGAATCCCACCTATGGCAAAGCTAAGATTGCAGTTCTCCTTAAAAGGGATCACGGCCTCACCTTAAGTGAAAGTACCGTAGGCCGAATTATTAAATCTCTGAAAGAGAAAGGGCTCATCTTAATCTCTCCTTCTGCTTCTAGGCCTAAACGAAAGAGAAGATTTCATAAGGGTCATGCCCAGCCCTGGGTCTATGGGATGAAGGCCAACAAGCTCGGAGAACTCATTCAGATTGATCATATGTCTGTGTCTAAGAACCAGCTTCATGTAAAGCACTTTCAAGCCTGGAGCCCCATTGGAAAGTTTATCTATGCCAATGTGTATGCCAATGCAAAGAGTAAGACCGCTAAAAGGTTCCTCCAAGAACTCATCGAGTCTGCTCCCTTTAAGATAGTCTCTATCCAAGTGGACGGAGGCTCAGAGTTTATGAAGGACTTTGAAGAAGCTTGTAAAGACTTCAACATCCACCTCTACGTCCTTCCTCCCAAGAGACCTCAGTGGAATGGCGGCGTTGAGCGGGGAAACCGTATCTTCAGAGAGGAGTTCTATGCCAGGAAGGACATTCTTTCTGATTCTATTGGCGCCTTAAGGATTGACCTTAAAAAGGCTCTCCAAAAATATAACTCCTATAGACCTCATAATGCCTTGAAAGGCCTCACCCC